>JAQUKH010000026.1 GCA_028719205.1 bacterium | reverse complement strand
GCCATATCTCCATGCGGATGGTATTTACCTAAAACATCTCCAACGACCCTCGCGCTTTTTTTGTACGGTTTACTATGAACGATCCCCGCCTCATTCATTGAATGCAGGATCCTGCGATGCACCGGTGTCAGCCCGTCACGGACATCCGGCAACGCTCTTCCTATAATAACGCTCATAGCGTAATCAATATACGAACTACGCATTTCATCTTCAATATTTATCGGAACTACTCTTTCGCCTTTGGAATACATGATTCTCCTCAATTTAAATATCTAAATTCCTGACATGCGCCGCATGTTTCAGTATAAATTCTCTTCTGGGTTCAACCTGGTCACCCATAAGGATAGTAAAGATCTCATCCGTAAGAACAACATCCTCAAGTTTAACCTGTAAGATCGTCCTTCTTTCCGGATCCATCGTTGTCGACCAGAGCTGTTCCGGATTCATTTCCCCTAACCCTTTATATCTCTGGATAGTCAAACCTTTTTTGCCCCATATTTTTATCCTGTCGATAATGTCATCTACCGATTTGACAGGTATAATTTCTTCTTCTCTTTCCAATTGGAACACGGCCGAATCATCTTCAAACACCAGACCTAAATTTGAAAGCTTTTTATGCAGGTCCTTCACTTCTTTATACTCCGAGGAAAAAACCACCTCTGCCCTTCTGATCTGACGAGCTTCTTCTGAATCAGTCTTTCCGTTCTCTCCATTGGGTTTATGTTTCTTCAGTTCTTCCTCAAACGGAAACAAAGCTATATATTCCTCAATAGTATTTCCCTTCCTGAAAATTACCCTCTGCAGCCTTTTCCATAAGATCAAAAGGTCTAAAATATCCTGAAGTTTCTTACCGGTATATTCTTCTTTAACTTTTTTCCCTTTATATTCTTTAAACACCACATCTTCAGTCCCGTGCTTAATTAAAAAATCCTCCATCTCTTCTTCTTTTTCAATATACTGCTCGTTTTTCCCGCGTTTAAGTTTATAAAGCGGCGGCTGGGCAATATAAATATGGCCTTGTTCGACCAACTGAGGCATCTGGCGGTAAAAAAAAGTTAAAAGAAGCGTCCGGATATGCGCGCCGTCGACATCAGCATCAGTCATAATAATTATCTTCCCATAGCGGGCTTTTTTTATATCAAAATCCTCACTGCCGACACCCGCCCCGATAGCCGCGATCATTACCCTTATCTCTTCACTGCTTAACACCTTATCTAATCGGGCCTTTTCAACATTAAGGATCTTGCCTCTCAAAGGCAATATCGCCTGAAAACGCCGGTCCCGGCCCTGTTTAGCCGAACCGCCGGCTGAATCTCCCTCAACAAGATAAATTTCGCATAACTCCGGATTTCTCTCAGAACAATCTGCGAGTTTACCCGGTAAACTGCCTGAATCCAGAGCGCCTTTTCTGCGGGTAAGATCCCGGGCCTTTCGCGCCGCTTCTCTTGCTTTAGCGGCCAGTTCGCACTTTTCTATTACCGCGCGTGCGACAGGCGGATTCTCCTCAAAAAATTCGTCCAGTCCGTCATTAACAATAGACTCCACGATACCTTTAACTTCGCTATTCCCCAACTTTCCCTTCGTCTGTCCCTCAAATTGCGGATTTGAAACTTTAACACTCACAACCGCGGTCAATCCTTCCCTTACATCTTCACCGGAAAGGTTTTCCTCCAGTTTTTTTAATAGATCATTTTTTTTCGCGTAACCGTTAATAGCCCGGGTCAGGGCTGATTTAAATCCTACAAGATGCGTCCCGCCTTCGCGCGTATTGATATTATTCGCGAAAGAAAATATATTTTCCGCGTAACCGTCGTTATACTGCATGGCGATCTCAACCGTCACGCTCTCCTTAACAATTTTTTTAGTTCCAGATTCTTTTTCTCCCACCCCGATAGCCAGGATCTCTTTTTCTACCTCTTTTTCACGCTCGAAACAAATAACTTTTTTGTGCATCGGGTTTTTATTGCGGTTAAGATGTTCAACAAATTCCACAATACCGCCCTTGTAGCAAAACACACTTACCTTAGGCTCAGGGCTTTCCCGTTCATCTTTAAGCGTGATAGTAATACCTTTATTAAGGAACGCGAGTTCCCTCAACCTGTTAGCTAATGTATCAAAATTATAAACCAGTGTTTCAAATACATCCCCGTCCGGTTTAAAAGTAATTTTTGTCCCCTGCTTCTTGGTTTTACCGATCTCCCCGACAAGCGCAACCGGTTTTCCTTTTTTGTATTCCTGAAAAAATACCTTTCCGTCACGCATAACCTCAACTTCCAGCCATTCGGAAAGGGCGTTTACTACAGAAACTCCAACCCCGTGCAAACCGCCCGCGACTTTATAGGTATCAGAATCAAATTTGCCCCCGGCATGAAGCACCGTCATAACGATCTCCAGTGCCGATTTTTTATAGATCTTATGGACATCAACTGGAATTCCACGGCCGTTATCTGTTACCGTAACGCTGTTATCATGATGAATAACAACCTCGATATCATTGCAATATCCGGATAAAACCTCATCGATGCTGTTATCAACTACTTCATAAACCAGGTGATGAAGCCCTGTAGCCGCCGTATCCCCGATATACATTGCAGGGCGCTTGCGAACCGCGTCTAATCCTTCCAGTATCTGAATATTACTAGCGTCATATTTATTCTTATCAGTCATTTAATCTCCTTCAAAGAGAACATTATCCCGATGTTACATCGGGATAAATTCGACCAGACAACTTAGCCTGCTAAGTTGTGGTCTCATTTATTTCAAATTGTAAAATACTTTTTCACCGGGAAAAACTCCGCTTCCTTTTAATTCAGATTCGATACGCAGTAATTGGTTATATTTACAGACCCGGTCAGTACGGCAAAGCGACCCGGTCTTTATCTGGCCGGCATTCACCGCGACAGCAAGATCGGCAATAAAAGGATCTTCTGTTTCTCCTGAACGGTGCGAGATAACTGTTGTGTATGACGCCTGTTTGGCCATTTCTATCGCCTCAAGAGTTTCAGTAAGGGTCCCTATCTGGTTCAGTTTGATCAAAATTGAATTTCCGACTCCTTCTTTTATTCCGCGTGAGAGACGTGAAATATTGGTAACAAATAGATCGTCACCGACGATCTGAACCTTTTTGCCTAACCGTTCAGTTAACAATTTCCAGCCTTTCCAGTCATCCTCAGCCAATCCGTCTTCAATGGACTTTATAGGATATTTCCCCGCTAATTTTTCGTAATAATCCACCAGGCCTTTGCTGTCCAACGCGTTCTTTTCCGTTTTAAGAACATATTTTCCGTCTTTATAAAATTCAGACGCGGCGGCATCCAGGGCGATAAAAACATCTTTTCCCGCTTTATATCCTGCCGCTTCTATAGCGTCAATGATAAGCTTGATCGCCTCTTCATTGGAACCCAGGTCCGGCGCGAATCCGCCCTCATCCCCGACTGAGGTTTTCAATCCTTTTTTCTTAAGAACTTCTTTAAGTTTATGGAAAATCTCCGTACCCATACGAAGGCAGGTTGAAAAATCCGACGCGCCCACCGGCATGATCATAAATTCCTGGATATCAAGATTGTTGTCCGCGTGACGCCCACCGTTTAGGATATTCATCATAGGAATAGGCAAAACCGACGCGTTGGCCCCGCCGATATAACGGTAAAGCGGAATTTTTAAAAAATTCGCGCCCGCCCTCGCGCAGGCAAGAGATACCGCCAAAATCGCGTTCGCGCCAAGGGATCCTTTATTTTCTGTTCCATCCAACCCGATCATCATCTCATCAATGCTTTTCTGGTTTAAGGAACTCATTCCTATCAACTTCGGCGCGATAACTTCATTAACATTCTCAACTGCCTTTAAAACGCCTTTTCCCACGTATCTTTTCTTATCATCATCCCGCAATTCAATTGCCTCATGTTCGCCCGTCGACGCGCCTGATGGAACAGCAGCCCAACCCTTAACACCGGTCAAAAGCGTTATTCCACATTCAACTGTAGGATTCCCGCGGGAATCCAAAATCTCACGAGCCTTTACATCGATGATCTCACTCATAATTTCCCCCATGTTTAAAAGTTTAGGAGTTCGATATGTACCTGATTTAAGTAAGAGATTATACCACTCTTCCTTTTAAAATACAATAGCTAATTATTCAGTATTATCGGCAATTTGGGATATTTTCTGAAAGGTGAATTTTGATTAAAATTTAAGGTTTTCCACCCAGTAATTAATAGTCTCAAACACCTCATTTTGCTTAGGATTTTCAATCGTGGTAAGGACGTGGGGGCTATTCTCTAAAAAGATCAATTTTTTATTTTTTGAAGTTACATTTTTATAAATATATTCTGAACTTTCCGGTTTGATCGTTCCATCATTCTTAGATTGGATGATCAAAACCGGCTGCGAGATATTTTTCAGTTCTTTTTTTACAACACCGCTTAATTTATACACTTCATATATCGCTGATACCGCCCTGTTCTCATAATAATAGTGTTTTAATACCGGAGGCAGCGGCCTGAAATTATATTTCATAAAATATTTTCCTATCCCGCTGAAATTTATCTTCCAATCCTGGAAAAATATAGCGCTCGCGAGTGAAACCACACCGGATACTTCAGGTTTACCGGCCGCCAAATGCAGGGCAAGGTCACCGCCTGTTGACAAACCTACAACAATTACCTCATCCCCGATAAGTTTTGTAAGTTCATACGCGTCCTCAACCGATTGAGACCAGTCTTCCCATTTTGTATTTAATAAATCTTCTTCTTTTGTCCCGTGCCCATCAAGAAGCATTCCATAAACGTTGAATCCTTTGCCATGCAAATACTGCCCCAGATCCCTCATTTCCCACGGGCTCGCGGTAAAACCATGTATCAATAAAAAAGAAACCTTCGTTTTTTTCTCGTGAATCAGCAAAAAGGGTTCGTTGTCTTCACGTAATTTGTCCTGTATTAAAGATAACTCCTGCTGAAACCGGAGCTGTGCCAGCTGAATTTCAGAAAAAACCTTTTCATTTATCAGGTTTTCCTGCGCGGAAAGGCTGAAGTTTGAGAGCAGTAAAAAAATTAAGATATGCGAAAATATTAATTTAAAAGTTCTCATAAATCTAATCCTCCCCTATCCTGAAAACAGCTTTAATACCGATTACACTGAAAAATAAGTCGGTATTGCTGACTTCATCAACAGGTTTTACTTCTTTTAACATCATCGGCATAAAGATACCGACTATAAGCCTTAAAACAGATGATATCAATACAATAGTTAAAATTTTATATCCCAAAAGCGGAGGCAGTTTCTGGATCAGAAACCCGCCTAACAGGGCGCCCAGGCAAACAGCTAATCCGTTAAACATATTAAAATACGCTATACATCTGGTCCTTTTTCCGGGGCTGACCGCGTCATAAATAAAATTAGTGGCGCATAGATTAAAACCCGCCCACGCGAACCCGCTGAAGATCTGTGCTCCCATCAAAAACAAAGGGCTGCGGTTAATGAGCCATAATAGAGGCACTAACGCGATCAAAGGAGTTACGAACTTAAGGATCCTGAGGTTCCCGGTCCTGTCCGCCAGCCTGCCCCAGCGGTCGGTCATAAAATGGATCGTAAGGTTCGCCATACTTACAACTATTATATAGATCAGATAACTGAAATGCAGGTCCTCTAACATTAACACGGCAAAAAAAGGCGAACATAGATTTACTGAAAAACTCATAAGTGAAATAAAAAATACAAATTTCGCGAAATTACTTTCTCTGGCCCGCGCCAGGAAATCAAATACGGTAAAATAATCCTTTTCCTTATATTCGCAATGCGGTTCATGCATTCTTGTTAAAAAATAACATGAGATCATCCTGAATATAAATGCCGCGCTGAAAATAATAATAAACCCGGCAAAGATATTAATATTTTTCATTACATATAAAATGTACCCCGCGGCAAAACTCGCGATAACGGTTATAAAACCAAGCGTTTTATTTCTCCATCCGAAATACGACCCTCTTTTATCCCCATGGACCAGATCCGACATTAAACTGCCCCAGGCCGGAGAGGCGATCGCGTTAAAAGAAGTGAATAAAATCACACAGGCAATAAATAATGTCTGATTAAGTTTTCCGAAGAGATCAAGAAATATGACCGGAAGCAGCATTAAGGCCTGAAGTAAAACAAATCCAATTATTATTTTTTTTCTGGATCTTACCTTTTCAACTATATCCGGGGTTTTAGCCTGCGCCAGGGCGCCGAATAAATTCGGCAGCGCGCTGAGAATACCTATCGATCTCGCTGTTCCTCCTATCACAAGCAGAAAAGGCACAAAATAATCGTTGGTAAAACCGGTCATCAGGCTCGCGAATATCCCGTCAAAAAATGAAAATTTTAAAGTTTTATTTATTTTATTGTTTTCCTGGTCCATTTGAATAATTCCAGTTTTAATTTATAAATTATTATATGGGTGATAATAAGGAGTTGTCAAGGGGAGAATAAATTTGCTCATTTAACTGGAAAAATACCGGCAAGCTGGTGTATACTATTCCCTGAAAAATATCAAAGGATAAATATGAAAATTCCTCATTTGCTTGAATCTATCGGCAACACACCGCTCGTTGAACTTAAACGGATCAAACCTGAAAAAGGCGCGAGGATCCTGGCCAAACTGGAAGGAAGTAATCCCGGCGGTTCGGTTAAAGACCGCCCGGCTTTATGGATGATCAACGGCGCGGAAAAAAAAGGGCTTCTGAAACAGGGAAAGGTTATTTTAGAACCGACATCCGGCAATACAGGTATTGGTTTAGCGATGATCTGTGCCTGCAAAGGATACAGAACTAAATTAACACTGCCGGAATGCGTAAGCATGGAACGCAGGCAGATACTGCTGGCTTACGGGGCGGAACTTGTCCTTACACCCGCGAAAGAAGGTACGGACGGCGCGATAAGAGAGGCACATAGGATCATGAATGAAGATCCTGATAAATATTTTATGCCCAACCAGTTTGAAAATCCGGATAACTGGTTAAGCCACTATGAATCGACCGGCGCGGAAATCTTAAAACAGACCAAGGGTGAAATAACGGCGTTTGTAGCGGGAATGGGAACTACCGGGACCCTAATGGGCGTCGGCAGAAGGTTGAAAGAATTTAATTCCAGGATCCAGATCATCGGCGCGGAACCTATTAAAGGGCACGCTATCCAGGGTTTAAAAAATATGACCGAATCCATCGTTCCAAAAATATATGAAAGAGCCAGGCTGGACAGGGTAATAACAGTTGAGGACCGCCCGGCATACGCGATGGCAAACAGGCTGGCCCTGGAAGAAGGCCTTTTTTCCGGCATGAGCAGCGGCGCCGCGTTGTGCGCCGCGTTACACGCAGCTTCTGATCTTTCCCCGTCAGACACAGTGGTAGTTTTGCTCCCTGACCGAGGCGACCGATACCTTTCCACCAGCCTTTTCCGTTCGATTTGCGCGGAATGCCCGCCGTGATATCTCTATATTTTTTTATGCATCCGGTTTTTTATTTCCGCGCAGAAAAAAGGGAGGAATGCTAACATTGAAAAAGCAAATATGATCTTTAACGAAAAAATATCTTTTAATGATGAAATAGTATTTAACTGACTGCCGGCAAACGCGTATATTAATGTGCCAGGTAAAATACCGACGGATGTTGTCCAGATAAAAGTTATAAACGGAATTGTAGTCAACGCGGCCAGGATATTGACAAGAAAATAAGGGAAAACAGGCATTAATCTCATTGTCAATAAATACAAATATCCATTTTTGTTCACTTCATAATTAAATTCAACCAGTTTGTCTTTATATATTTTCTGCCACCATTCCCCGAAAAGATACCGGCAAATAAGGAACGCAATCCCCGAACCGATCGTCACGGCAATATTCACATAGATCGCGCAGGGTATTACACCGAACAGATACCCTCCCGCCAGCACAAGAACAGCTGTATCCGGGACAAAAAATGATATTGAAAGAATGTATATTGCTATGTAAATAAAAACGGATGATAAATAATTTTGGCTTACATAATTTTGCAGGAAATCTTTGTCATTTTTCAGGCTTTCTAACGTAAAATAATTCCCGAAGTATAAATATTCAACCAGTAATATTACGGCAACTATTAAAATAAAAATTATGAGCTTTTTAAATGTTTTTTTCATATACTCCGGGTATAATTGTTTCATTTTTGTGAATAATAATTATTATATATCAGGATAGAAAATTTTTATATTTCTTATTTTTTTATTTTTAAAAATCTTTCAATCGAGCGGTGAAATTGAAGAACTATATTTTTCTGTTAAATACTGCAGCATTTCCAATTCATTTTTATCAAACCATATTAAATTACATTCGAAGCACCTGTCTATTTCGATAGGATAAACAAGGCTGTAAAAAATCCGGGACATGGCCTTTTTACATCCAGGGCACGCATATTCATTTTTCATTTTTACCTTTTTATCGATAAATATTTTTTTCGCCGATTCCTCTATTATTTTCGCGTTTCTTTTGATTTCATCAGAAAAACCCTGCCTCTCCCTTACCAAAATACGCGTTACCTTATCTTCTTCAAGCAATTCTCCCTTGCATGAACCGCATACATGTATAGGCGCCCCTTCATATAAATACTTTCCGAGGCCCTGAAAACAGCGCGGACAGATATATCCGCCGGATCCTTTATTAAGTTGCCGGACGGCTTCCGCAATCTCCGGTTCACTGCCGGCAATTAAGATCTTTTCATTCCCTTCTTTTTTTACAAAACTGTCAATTTTCAATAATCCCGAAGATAAAAGTTCTATTGTTGAAAACGGGCCCTGCCATTCATTTAACGCAATATACCATTTTTGTTCCTTCAAAGGTATAATTTTCAATTCATCCGGTTTTACGATCCCGGAACAGGCGGCCTGTATATCTTTTTCCATATTGTTTAAATCGCTGTGCGCCATATTCAATAAAACATCCAGGCGCTTTCTTATGGGAGGATGAGTTGAAAACAGATCAGCAAAAAATCCTTCGCTTTCATCCAGCCGGCTGTAATTCGGGTTTGTAATAAAAAGGCATTCCAGGGCGTCATAACCTATACCTCCTCCCCGCCATCCTTTATTTATCCGGTAAAGCGCCCTGGCTAAACTCAACGGATCTCTTACCAGCCTTACCGCGACCGCGTCCGCGCGGTATTCACATTCCCGCGAAATAAAAATGCTTATAAATTTCCCCATTAAATAAAGGAAACCTGAAACTAAATAAATGAGCAGAACGAGGGGATTAATTTCTTTTTTCCTTGCTTCCGGATTAACCCCGATTATTATCGCTTTCCGCATCCTTTCAAAAACTGCGCCAAAAACAGAAAAAAGAGATACCGCAATAGTTTTTAAAAGCGTATCCCGAGAAACAATATGGGCAGCCTCATGGCCGACAACCGCCTCTAATTCAGCCCTGCTGAGTTTCGAAAGAAGCCCTTCCGTCACGCCGATTACCGCGTGGTTATTAAAATCATCCACGGAAAACGCGTTCATTCCCATTATCGGAAGCACTACGCAGCCTATTTTTCTCCCGCCAGCGGCAATACCAACCTCTTCTACGACGTTCATGAACACCCGGTGGTACATATCCTCCTTATCCGGGGGATTCGCGCGTAAAATGCTTATTATGTTTTTAGTGCCGTATGTTTTGGAAATATTCCAGTGAAGAACCGCGGCTATAAAGGCGGCGGAAAAAATAGAAAGAAGATAATTTGCAGAAAAGAAGGAGATCCTGAATGAATAAAACAGTATCCTGGGCGCGAATATTACAACACTCAATAACCATGCCCCGATAAAATAAAAACAAATCAAGAAAATAAACAGAAAAAATATTTTTCGTTTTTTATTCTCTTCAATTTCAAAAAATGAAAAAGGCATATGATTAATTTCTGTTATTTTTTCTGCAGGTGATATTAAATATTTTTATATATTTTACCACTAAAACCGGATAATATTTCATAATGTTATCCGGATTATTTTCATCATCCGGCCATTTCAATGGATTATTTACAATATATTCCCGGATGGAATTTAATTCAATTTCATTGCGGATTATGTGTTCGTAATAATTTCGCTGCCAAACAGGTATATCTATATTATTATGAATTTTGTTAATCGCACGGGTACATCGTGCCTTAAACGAACGTACAATTTCCCCAATTGTAGGGGCGTGATTCATCACGCCCTGATTTTTACCGCCCTGTTGTTTAATTACCGATTGGCAGGGCGCAATGAATTGCGCCCCTACATTAATCATAATAATCCCATGAATATGGTTCGGCATTATTTGAAATCCATCGATGATTTCCTGTGATGTACATCGGGGTTGTATTTGGATTTCATTTGGGGGATTATTAAAGAAAATCTGTCGCAATTAGCAAAATGGACTATTTTATCATTGCCTCTTTTACAGCAGACATTTTATGCCATTTCATTTTTCCAGACTGAATTCTGGAAATAATGTTCAACAGGCTTTCCTTAAATACCAGATCACTGTTAATTATTTCGGTTGGATTATTTTCTCTTATGTATTTAAAATTTAATTTTTCTTTTCTCATTTTATACTACGATATACGCCTTCTATGCGTATATGTCAAGATAAAAATGTCCGCTTTTTTATTTCTTTATTTTTAAAAATCTTTCAATTGAACGGTCATAAGTTTTTTCGATATCGGCAGAGAAAAAACACGCGGGAAGTTCATCACTCCTTTTGTGATAAACCAGGCATTCGCAGCATTTACCTTTGCGGCTGCAGGGTTCGTATGTGCAATTACAATTTTGTGTATTTTGATTTATCCGGCATTCCATATTATTTCACCCCTCTCCGGTCAAGTTTTGAATCAGCCCTTCTCCCAATTTTTTGCGCCAGCTTTAAATTTTCTTTGTTGAAATACTTTACCGGGTTTATTTGAATTAATTTGTTTTGACGATTGTTGATTTTTTTCATATTGTTTTACAAATGGTTAGTATATGTAGGATGCAATGTTCCCACAAAAACAACGTTCGCATCTTTTACTCATGCCTTTAAGTTATGATTGCAATATAAATTAGCTTTTAAAGATGCTTGACTAATTGCATGTTCCAAAAGCTCACGGAATGTATACATCCCATATATAACATTTGCTAAGTGAATACCATCCATCAAAAGAATTTTTAGTTCTTTCCCTCTAGGGAGAGAATCAATGACGCCATCTGTATACCCATTCATTGATATAATTAGACCACGAGAATCTAACTTTCCTTCTACCTTATAAAAAAAACTTCCAATATCTTTAGGTTCTACTTTGGATTGTGTCCATTTAAGTTCAATTAAATAATAATGTCCATCATGCTTTATGGCACCATCAAGCTGCTCACCCTTTATACAAAAAGGCTCTTCAACCAAGACTTGGCTTGCTTGCATAAGTTTTACAAATAATTTTTCAAGTGCATATCCTTTTTGCTGCGGTTCCAGTTCTTGAGCAGAAACAAAGTCATCTCTAATTTCAAGAAGCTGAGTATAATAGTCTTTCTCTTTTGATTTATGAGCTTTTCTTTTTATAGATTCCTGGTATTCCAAATCTTTTTCTTGTTCTCGTATTATATCTTTAAGCTTAAGAGCTGCTTTTTCTGCTATTTCTATTCGGTGTTTTGGGTCTTGTGGAGAAAATGTTTTTTGTTCAATAAGTATTCTGACAAAATTCCTAGAAATTTCTAATCGTCTATTATAATCATTGTCTCTCAGTGTTTGATACAACAAGTCCATTTGTTGACGTTTTGTTAGATTATTTGCTTCAGCATTTTTCGTATTTTTTATTTGATTACATAGAGCAATATCAACACCAGACCTAAGCCAAGATTTATGCAAATCACCTTTGTACCAATATAAATTTGCCATTCCGTCTTTTATGGTAACTTCAATTTCTTCTGTAAATACATCAAACATTTATTAATTCCCTCTTTTAATTTGTAACAATTGATATTCAATATTACGTAATTGTTATAAAATTTTAATAATTCTGAAATTTTGATAACAATATTTTCCAAAACACATTAAACTTTTCAAACAACAACCCATCAACTTCCTTAGTTTCATCAATGAAAATTAATTTCGTTTTGTTAAAGAATCTTTTCTAAGTGGACTATTACCCCCCTGAGTCCCGTTTCAAAATATGTTCCGCCTTTTTCCTTCCAGTTGCACGCAATAATATTTCACCTTTTTTATCAATATCGATATAAGAATTCAAACGTTCGAATTTAATTGCTGTAGGTCTAAAATTATGAAGTTTTACAAAGCCTATTAATGTTTCTTTGTTAATTCTACGTGGATATAATTTATATAAAATTAAAATAGCACATTCAGGTGCACTTTTAAATTTTCCTTTATCAACATATACTCTCTCATCAATTTCTTCAAAAAATGGATATTTGCGTTCCATTAGTGAATCGACTATTTTTTTTGCTTCATTAATATTAATTAATTGCTTTGCTGAAAAACGAATGAGTTCAGCAACTACCCATGAGCACATAGAAACTACTACAGTAGCATCCATTTCATTAGGATTCACTTCATCTGAATCATGCCGAGCCCCACGATTTGAAGTTATATCATAGATAAAAATACATGCACGAGGTATTTGAATACGTATTGCATCCTCAGGAACATTTGCGGCTGGAACTTCTCTTGTTATTTTATCTGCATATACACTTGCTTTGAAATCTTTCGCTCTAGTGGGTAATGATTTACCACAATAAATCCATATTAATTTAATTATTACTTCAACGAATTTACCTGCATTGATTAAAGAATTTTCCCAATCGCCTTCTTCATACTTTTGCACACAAGACAATAAATAATTAACAAATGAATCAATTTTCCTAATTCCAAATTTATTAGCTAATAAATCTTTTACTTTTTTCTCAGTATTCATAAAACATTCTTCCATTCATTTGTTAAATTATAATAACCATATTTTTTTGAATCAATCCATCCTTTTGTTTTTGCTTCACTTGTATAAAACATATTAAATGTACCTAGCAAAGTTTTTGTTTTCATTTTATTCCAAAGTTTTTTTATGTCAGCAAGTTCTATACTTTTATCAAGTGCACCTTTTGTAAAATAGGCAAGCAATAAAGTAAGTTTTTTGGGGCCACTTTTATCGCAAGCATATCTTTTGACAAATGTTCTCTCATTAAGCGAAAAATTAATATCACTACCTAAAACTCTTTTTTCCTTTACTGTTGTTTTTTTCTTCTCACTACTAAATATAGCTTTTTCAAGTCTATCAATGCGTTTTAGAATTTCCATTATTTCGTGTTCTTTCATATAATACCTCCATAAATTATTTTCTTAATGTATATTGCCAACCTGCTACGTCATTATTCTTAAGACGACTAAATGTTCGTCTTTTAGTAAGATTTAATAAATTCATTGAAACAGTAGGTTTGGGATAATAGCGTCCAATCTCTTTCAATTTTTCCATTATTGAACTAAAATCTTTTGGTGAATCAAAAAAACCCTCATTTATAAGTAATAAAAGTGCACCAGAAGCACCTTTTGAAGTAGCTGAACCAGATTTTACTAAAAGTTTTTTATCAACATGTTGCCCCCCAGCTATTGTAGCTAATTGATCTAAAAGCTCTTTAATTTGTTCTACAATCTTTTGAACATTTTTTTTCATATTTTACCTCCATATTTTAATAAATATTTTTTCATATGACATAAGAATTATAGCATTTAAAATATATTTGTCAATCTTTTTTTCGTAAATATCTTTTATCTATAAACTGTTACATTTACTTAATAAGAATAATTAATATAATACTATTTTCTAATGATTAAACCCTTTACTATCATTAAATTATTTAATATATAAATAGATATATTATACAAGCAGTTACATAAATTATATTTTTATATTTAATTAATACTATTATTTAATGATTGTAATAATATAATACATATTTTATATTTAGCAAGCATTATTTTATAAATATCTTTTATTTATAGGTTGTTACGATTTATTAAATAATAATATTTAATAATATACTATTTGTTACTATGTAAATTAACTATTTTATTAACATTTATTATTATATAAATAACTTTATTATATAGGTAATTATGTAATTATTATTATACTATTTAACATATATTATTATTTTAATATATTAATATTATAATAATTTGTAATTATTCTTATTACTATAAAAATGGGGGGCTTTTGTGTGACTTATTATTTTAATAGGGTTTGATAAATCAAACCCCTACAAATAAATGCAAATAAAAAAGGGCGATTCTCGAATCGCCCCTACATTTTCGTTAAATAATAACCAATATTTATTTTATTTTCACTTAACTTTTCCAACAACTTTTCGAATGTTTTCATTTTTTGTATCAACCCTTTTACCGCGAAGTTCTTCCAGCATTTTATTTAATTCAAAGGCCTTTTTCAGTGGGGATACTTTTTTATAATGCCCTACTTCTTTACGTATCATGCCGTCATTATTCATATTTCACCTTATTCTATCGCCAGATCAGGCCTGACTAATCCTGCACCCTGCAGGTCCGTTGAAAAACCGAGATTCTCGGCGTTGTCTTTTAGTTTATTCATGACTTCAAGCGGATCCCATTTTCCGTTTAAATTAGCGTCGTACGCGCCAACAGGACTGGTTAAAACAAGAGCCGCGGCCCCCGCGACATGAGGGGAAGCCATGCTTGTTCCGCTTAAAGTTTTATAAAAACCGTCCTTATATGTTGAGTAAATATTTACTCCGGGCGCGGCCAGGTCCACTTCCGGCCCTCTATTTGACCAGCTCGCAATATTGTCCGATCCATCCGTCGCGGCAACCGCGATAACTTCGGGATACACGGCAGGATAACTTACCGGGCCGCCTTCATTACCGCTCGCGGCAACCAGAACAATCCTCGCCTGATAAGCCCTTATTATCGCGTCATGATATGACTGGTTCCCACCGGATGAACCGAGGCTCATATTTACAACATTGATCCCGTTATTGATGCACCAGTCAAGGCCTTCAATGATATCAGAAAGCCAGCCTGTACCGTTCTTGCCCAAAACCTTTACCGCGTAAAGGCTGATATTCGGCCCGACACCAATTACACCAAAGCTATTGTCCATTGCGGCAACTATACCTGCGACGTGTGTTCCGTGACCGTTATCATCATTACCACCTTTTGCCGGATTAATCGTATTAACATTTCCTTTTATATTATTAACAAGGTCAGGGTGATTTAAAAAAATACCAGTATCCACGATCGCAACTTTAATACCTGAACCGGTTGTTATACTCCAGGTCATTTCAGCATTTATCCTGTCGACACCCCATGGCAAAACTTCCGCCGGCTGTGGACTAGGCGGTTTAGAAGGTTTCCCGCTAGTGTAAATAATTATGTCTTCATCAATTCTTTCAACTTCAGGCCTCTTTAAGACCTCTTTTTCCGCGCTTGATGATAATTCCACCGCCATCGCGTTGATCAGTTTCAGGTTTTTTATTTTGATCCCTTTTAAACCTTCAACAAGTTTCGTTTGTTTTAAAGTGTCTGAAAAACCTTTTTTAAACACAACAATTTTCCTTAAAGTGTTTTCAGCGAAAACATTAGAAAATCCTGCTGATAATATCGCAAAAAACAGGATACAAATTAATCCGCCATTTTTTATTTTCATTTTAACCTCCATTTTTTTACAATTTCATGTCTTTATCAATAATTTTTCTGAATGGCCGCGGCGCGTAGTTTATGAATCCTGAACGAAATCGATATACGCGTCAACATTTACTTCACCATCTTTTACAAAAGGTGACTGCCAGTCGGTTTTCTCTCTTTTAGGGTTGTTATAAACAGCCTGAATAATATTTTATCATTAAACTCATTAATATTTTTATTTTTCTTGATATGTTCATTTTATATTATCAAGATTATATTTTCGAAAAATCCAGGGTCGCGAAATAATCGTCCACGGTTTCCGCGCGCCTGATCAATTCTATTTTGCCGTCAGGTTTCAATAGAAGTTCCTTGGACCTGAGCTTTCCGTTATAATTAAATCCCATCGCGTAACCGTGCGCGCCAGTGTCATGTATTACCACTGTATCCCCGATATCAATCTTTGGCAGGCTGCGGTTTATCGCGAATTTATCATTATTCTCGCATAAAGAACCGGTTACATCATAAGTATGGTCTAAAGCCTGATTCTCTTTTCCAAGAACTGTTATATGGTGATAAGCGCCGTATAAAGCGGGACGCATAAGGTTCGCCATGCAGGCATCAAGCCCGGCATATTTTTTATAAGTATCTTTAAGGTGTATGACTTTTGCTACCAGATAGCCGTATGGGCCGGTTATCATCCTTCCGCTTTCCATGAATATTTTTAGCGGATGAAGGCCGTTAGCCTTGATCATTTTCTCGTAAACATTTTTCATTTCATCCGCGATATGTTTCATATCCAGAGGCTCCTGCTCCGGTTTATAGGGTATGCCGAACCCTCCGCCTAAATTAACGAATTCTATCCTGATATCAAGTTTATTACGGATCTCAATTACCAGGTCAAACAGCATTTTTGCCGTTTCCACAAAATAATCCGGATTAAGTTCATTTGACGCGATCATGGTATGTAATCCGAATCTTTTTACGCCCTTGTTCCTGGATAATTTATACGCTTCGAAAAGCTGTTCTTTTGTTAATCCGTATTTAGCTTCTTCCGGCTGACCGATTATCGCGTTTCCCCTTCTTAACGGGCCCGGATTATATCTAAAGCATAAGAGATCAGGAATTCCTGCTGTTTTCTCAAGATATTCAATATGAGTTATATCATCGAGATTAATTATCGCTCCCAGTTCCACGGCTTTTTTATATTCTTCAGCCGGGGTATCATTAGACGTGAACATGATATTTTCGCCTTTGATCCCCGCTTTCTCAGCAAGCAGAAGCTCCGGAAAGGAACTGCAGTCCGCGCCAAAACCTTCCTCTTTCAAAAGCTTGAGGATATATGGATTAGGGCAGGCTTTTACGGCATAATATTCTTTAAAATTGTCAGCCCATGAAAAAGCTCTGGCCAGTTTTTTGGCGTTCTCTCTGATCGCTTTTTCATCATATATATGGAAAGGCGTTGAATATTTCTCAATGATCTTTTTAAGTTGTTTTTTATTAAAGGGTAATTTTTTTTCCGTCATTTGATTTTTCCTGTTCCTTTGTTTTCTCAAGCTTTATTCAACAATATCTGATTGTATAATTCCTTTGTCACCGACAAGTATAAATGTTTTTTGAGCATATATGATATCGCGAATATTAAAATGTAAATATGTAATACCGGACCAATTAGATCCATCTTCCGAACTGTATATTTGGCCATATTTTGTGAATGCGTAATATTTTTCATTTTGAAATATCAATGCAGAAAAATCCTTTACACCCTGCGCTATTTCATTCTGTCCATATTTCCACGAACTTCCATCCGATGAAAAAAACAGTTTTCCATCACTACCCATTCCAATAAATTTATCTTTAGCATGAATTATACTTGCAATTGATGGAATTTTTCCTTTATCTATGATTGAGAACGGCACCCAATTTATCGCGTCAGATGATTTATATAACGTATGATTAATTATTTCAATAAAGATCTTATTAATAAAGGAGACAGATGTATATTGAATATTTGGCCAGAGTAAATCCCATTTAAGCCCGTCATTTGAAGTTAAACATACGCTATTACGTTTAAATTCAAACATATTTCCGCCTATTATTATAAATTTATCATCGTTAAAAATTATTTTATATAAATTAGCAGCCGTCCCTGATTCTATTTTCATCCAATTCACGCCATCTGATGATGATATAACCGTACCGGAATCACCTACCGCAATAAATTTACCGTTCGCATAAATAACATCCCTTAAAGCTTCTTTTAAACCGGATGTTCTTGTGATCCATTCCTTCGCGTCTGTCGAGGTAAGGATAGATCCTGAAAAACCGACTGTAACAAATAAATTATTGTTATATATAATCCTATTAATAATTGATTCACGGTCAGACGATATTTTCTCCCAGGCCTTACCATCTTTCGATATTATTACTAATCCGTTCTCACCAACAGTAACAAAAGTATTATTGCCATATGCAATTGACTCCAATCTTTCATTGTCCCATTTACATTTATATATCGCGCTCCAATTAATGCAGTCATTTGAAATTGTTATTTCAGTGCTTGCAACCCCATAAAAAGAATCATTAACTCTAATGATTGAACCAAAATAACCAAACTCCGAATCCCCGCTATTCCATTTCATAAAGTCGTCTGAATAATATGTTGAAATATAACTCCGGTAACCGCCATATGCTACGAATTTATCATTAATATATACTATTTTATATATAAGATCTTTTAAACTTAAATCCTTATTAATAGTCCATTCTTCTGCATTGTTTGAGTAAAGAACAATACCTGATGAAATGCCAATATCGCCTATTACTATAAATTTGTCTTTCAAAAAAACAATATCTTTATAATATATATTTTCATCCTCATAGTCTTTTATCTTATTTATCTCTATTTTTTTGATTTTCCAATTGATTGCGTCAGAAGATTCAAGAATAGTCCCTTCCCGGCCCAGCACAACAAATTTATCTTTTCCGCAGGCAATTCCCTCTAAATTTTCATTTATATTTATTTCCTTTTTTTCCCAATTAATTCCATCAAACGATTTGAGCAATACACCTTTATTGCCGGCAATTATAAAAATATTATTTTCATATATTATTTTATTAAGATCCTCAAAGGTTCCGGATTTTCTAACTACCCAGTTTACACCATTCGAAGAGGTAATTATTGTTCCTCCTTCTCCAATAGCCACAAAAATATCCTTCCCGAATACGATTTCTTTTAAATCTGCTCCGGTTGGCGCAGGTTTTCTCCATTGCCAATTTTCAAGAGGATTTGAATAAATAGCTGACTGGAATGTCAATATTAAAAAAATTATTTTCAATATTACATAATTATTCTTAAAAAAAATTTTATCCATTTTCCACTCTCCCAAGCATCTCTCTCGCGTGCTTCAACGCGATCGGAGATTCTTTCTCCCCGCTCATCATTTTCGCCAATTCCTCCACGCGAGCGGTTTTATCAAGGAGGTCCACGTTTATTATCGTGCGGTTGTCTTTAACTTTTTTTGTGACTTTGAAATGATGGTCGGAAAACGCGGCGATCTGTGGAAGGTGCGTAATAAGTATTACCTGTCGGTTGTCCGAAAGCTCTTTGAGTTTTTTGCCTGTGATGTCCCCAAGCCGGCCTCCGATCTGCGCGTCTATCTCGTCAAAAACGAGAACCGGGATCGGGTCTACTTTGGTCAACGCTTTTTTTATAGCGAGCATCACTCTTGCCGACTCTCCGCCCGAGACTATCTGCGCCAGAGGTTTTAATTCCTCGCCGATATTCGGGCTCATGTAAAAAACAACCCTGTCCTGCCCTTTATCGGTAAAATCAATCTTATCGATCCTTGCTTCAAATTGGATATTTTTAATGCCCAGTTCTTTTAATTCTTTTTCAATTGTTTCTTTTAAAAATTTTGATGTTTTATTGCGTTTCGC
The DNA here is from genome assembly GCA_028719205.1 of bacterium. Lineage (GTDB taxonomy): Bacteria > JACRDZ01 > JAQUKH01 > JAQUKH01 > JAQUKH01 > JAQUKH01. The sequence continues at coordinate 18,273 of JAQUKH010000026.1, read as the reverse complement.
TGTTATTTTATCCGCGATCTTTTTCAGTTCGTTCCGAAGTGCCTGTATTTCTTCTTTTAATTTTGAATCGTTATATTCCAGATTTACTAACAATTCATATTTTTTCTTCGCCGACTCGTATATTTTTTCCGCGTCCTCCAATGCCGGGCCGTATTTTCTTAATATTTCATAATAGGAATCATACTGCGAATTTATATTTTTTGTTTTATCAGGGTTAAAGGAAAGACTGTCAAGGTAATTGGAAAGATCGTGCGATAATCCTTGTGCCTCTTCCTGCATATTTTTAAGTACTTCCATAAAATTAATTGTTCCCTTATCCAGATTATTCAATGCCTTCATCGGGCCGAACGCCTGCGTGATCAGTTTATCCAGGCCGGTTTCTTCATCTTCAAAGATCTTAACCAGTTCACCGGCGTGTTCGTATAATTTTTCGGAATTATTCATGCGGGCGCGTTCTTCCAGAATATTCCTGTAGTTAGCTTCATCAAGCGTAACCTGTTCCAGTTCCGTTATCTGATGTTTTAGAAGCTGTTCGTCCTGCTCACGGTTCTTTGAAGAAGCCCGCAATTCATCCAGTTCTTTTTGCAGATTTAAATATCCGGCATATTTTTTGGCATATTCATCTTTTTCCGCTGCAAGGTCAGAAAGCCTGTCGATGATCTTTATGTGCGATTCCTCCGCCAGGATCATCTGGTGGTCGTTCGCCCCGTGAAAATCAACAAGATGATTGCCGATCTCTTTTAACTGCGAAACCGTTATGTTAAATCCGTTTATTTTGATCCTGTTGCGGCCGTCAGGAAGATACGTGCGGTTTATAATAAGAAGCGGGTCCTCATCGGAAATATATTCAGAAAAAGCAGGTGTCTCTTTAAGAAATTTATCCGTAAGTTCAAAAACGGATTCAACGGCACAGGGCTTATCCGCGTCACGAACCTGGGAACTGTCTAAACGTTCCCCCAGTGAAAAACGCAGCGCGTCAATAAGAATAGATTTCCCCGCGCCGGTCTCTCCCGTAAATATATTTAATTTATCCGAGAAATCTATCGCAAGCGAATCTATCAATCCGAAATTTTGTATTTTAAGCTGGGATAACATAGCTGTATTTTATCATTTATATCCGCAATCTGGAAATTCTTTTTCTCTCAGTGCTCATGCTTACTCTTCTAAAAAAACATTTGGGTCAGTTACTCTGCCTAAAAATAAAATGTTTCCCGACCAATTATCGCGTATCAGGAATATAAACGGACGGTCCGCTCTGAAAACCGGTGCATCTTTGGATATACCTCCTTCCGTCATATCCGCGTAAGTCGCGGCTCCGGCAACAGCACCTTCTTCATTTACATCTATAAAGGCTTTGTGAATTACTTCTGATATAAATAAGTTATTTGTACTATCCATTTTAGAAAAATCCGCTATCCCTGAAAAATCAGCTTTATATAAATTGAACGCGTCACTCATTCCCATTAAAATAAGAAACTGTGAAAGGTTAAAGCTGGAAGTTATTTTAAATTTCGGTAATAAAACATTCACGTCTTTCTTTTCCAGAGAACTTATCCATTCTTTAATATTTGCATCATTTATTATTTTTTCTGTCTCCATTAAACCATCATATTTTTTTGGCAGTAATACGATCATTGATATATCACTGTCTTTATAAGGCATTTCTAAAATTTGTAAATTATTATTTTCTCCATATTCATATTCTCCGTACCCGGACATCATTTTCACATTTATATTTTTTCCTGAAGGAAGTTTGAAGGGTGCATCCTTTGTAATATTTTTCCCAAACCTGCGCAGCCATCCGGCTTTAAAATAAACAGCGTTGGTTAAAATAAATTTTGTATTAGAATTGATCATTCCAGGCGGGACTAAATGCTTAATTTTATTTTTCGTTCCATCTTCCACCCACTTATTGATCTTCAGGCGGGCTATTTCGCCATTATTCCTGAAATCCACATTGTACGGTTCAGCATCATAATACATTTTATTTAAATCGAGATATTCTTTAAGAAAAACATGATCCTTCTGTACCCAGAGGCCATTGGACATCCTTAGTTCCATTTTGTTATCTCCTCGCGCCGCGCCCAACTCCTTCATGATGCCCGCAAAAACCGGATGAAATTGTTCACGGTTAAATGGAAAGGATAAAGTTTCAGCTATCTGTTTCTCAGTATTTCCGCGGGCGCCGGCATAAACCATGGCAAGCAGGGTTGAAATACTATAAGGAGAATAAAATAAATTCCCATCCTGAATTTTGAGCCGGTTATATAAATTAACAGCAAAGGTATTATTTCCTTCAGCCAGAACCTTAATATCAACATTTTCTTCCTCCAATACTTTCGGAATTATCAGAGCGTTAGTGTCCTCTGTGTCTTTCGCGTTTATAACCGCGGCTTTTGCCGGAACCAGTTCTTCTTTATTTATATCACCTTTTTCCTTCAAGGATGTTAAATCCGGGCCGCTATTAACAATAGTTTCTTCAGCTCCGGCGTCTTTTAGCATTTTTACTATATTTTCGTGCCCATGCTCCTTTGCGTACATAAGAGCGGTAGTAAGGCCGTCATCTTTTTTCGTGTTTACATCCGCGCCTTTTTCCAACAACAGTTTTACTATTTCTGTACGCCCCTTCTCTGCCGCTTTCATCAAAGCAGTGAAGCCGTCATTTGTTTTTACATTCACATCCACGCCTTTTGCCAGCATTTTCTTTACTATTTCCATATAACCTTCTTCAGACGCCCATATAAAGGCCGTGAAATCTTCTTTCTTTAAATCATTCACATCAGCACCCTTATCCAGTAATAATTTTACTATTTCTGTCCGGCTTCCCTCACGGCCCAGCGCGGACATCAAAACATTTTTTCCTTCCTTATCTTTCGCGTTTACATCCGCTCCTTTACGCAGTAATAGTTTTACTATCTCCTTATTACTATTCCTTGCCGCTCCCATCAGAGCGGTAAAACCGGAATTTGTTTTCGCGTTAACCTCCAAGCCTTTATCCAACAATATTTCTACTATTTGCATGTAGTTATTCCATTCCGAGTTCACCAAAGCAGTAATATCAGATGTCATATCCGTTCCTTTATTCTCCAATGACCTTAATATATCTTTATAACCCCTATCTGTCACTTCCATCAGAACGGTACGGCCATATTTGTCTTTCGCGTGTAGATCCGCTCCCTTGGCCAGTAATATTTTTACTATTTCCGTGTGCCCCTCTCTTGCCGCGTATATTAAAGCGTTATCGCCTTTATCCGTTTTCGCGTTTATAATAGCGCCTTTATCCAGCAGCATTTTTAAGATCTCAGTATTATTATACTGCTCTGCCGCCGCCATCAGGGCAGTATAGCCGCCTTTTGTTTTCGCGTTTACAACCGCGCCTTTTTCCAATAATAATTTTACGATTTCCGTATGACCGCTCCCCGCCTCTTTTATCAAAACATTGAAACCATATTTATCTTTCACATTTACATCCGCGCCTTTATCTAACAACTGCTTAACTGTTTTTATATCATTTTTTTCCGCCGCGGATATTAGATCAGGGGGGTTATTGGCACTAGCCTCCGCGGCTCCCGCTTCTTTAAGCAATTTTACTATTTTTTTGTTGCCATTTTTTTCCGCGTAGATCAGAGCGGTAGCAAGACCATTATCTGCTTTTGTGTTTACATGAGCGCCTTTTTCCAGTAGAAGCTGTACTATATCTATTTGGCCTTTCTTTGCCGCTTCCATCAAAGCGGTAAAACCGCCATCTTTTGTTTTTACATTTACATCCGCATCTTTTTCCAGCAGTAATTTCACTATTTCCGCACTCCCGCTCTCTGTCGTTTTTATTAAAACTGTGACACTGCTATTATCTTTGGCGTTTACATCCGCGCCTTTTTCCAACAGTAACTTTACTATTTCTGTACTCCCTTTCTCTGCCGCTTTCATCAAGGCAGTGACACCGGCATTATCTCTAGCATTTACATTAGCGCTTTTTTCCAACAGCAGTTTTACTCCCTCATTAAAACCATTTTCTTCCGCTAACATCAGCGCTGTAAATCCGGTTTTTTTTGCCTGTACGTTCACATCCGCTTTTTTATCCAGCAATAACTTTAATACCTCTATATGGCTCTCCCGTGCCGCGAACATAAGAGGAGTAAAACCATCCTTTGTTTTCGCATTCACATCCGCGCCTTTTTCCAGCAATTCCTTTACTATTTCTATATAACCTCCTTCAGACGCCCATGTAAAGGCTGTGAAACCTTCGTCATTTTTAATATTAATATCAGCGTTTTTTTCCAGCAGCAGTGTTACTGCTTCCAGGCGATTAAAACTTCCCGCTAATATCAAAGCAGTATTTCCATCTATATCTTTTTTGTTTATATCCGCGCCTTTATCCATTAACAGTTTTATTATCTCTATATTTCCATCCTCAACCGCTTTCATCAGAACAGTCCGGCCATAATCATCTTTCGCGTTCACATCCGCGCCTTTTTCTAACAGCAGCTTTACTATCTCTGTATAACTATTCCATACCGCTGTTATCAAAGCGGTAATACCATTCCTGTCTTTCACGTTTATATCCGCGCCTTGATCTAACAACTGCTTAACTGTATTAATATCACCTTTTTCCGCCGCGGATATTAAACCAGAGTTAAACTCTATAGCCGTTGAATACGAATGTAAACATAAAATCAATAAAACTATACCATTTAAAAGCAATAAGTTTTTATTCGAAAATTTCATGTTTTATATCCTATGGATTTTTTTGCCAGGTAGGCAGCTCATTTATATCCGCAATCAGGAAATTCTTTTTCTCCGGTGTAGATCCTGCACATTTTGGGGCGGTTTTCATAGATCGCGCAAAACGATTTCCCGTCCGCGCTTTTTTGCAAATATTTACAGGGCGTATCCAGTTCTATTCCCCAAAGCCTTTTCCCTTCGGAATTTTCCCTGAAGACGGTCTTCAGGCCGTGGTTCCGCGCCCATTCAAGATGGTCTAATCCGCCTTCCGTGTAGGCATCATCAATAAGAAAAAATGCCCCTTCGCAGCATTTCCCGCATTGATTGCAGATTTTTTTATTTTGACTCATATTTCATCTCAATATTTTCATAATATCGCTATCATGCCTGTTTTCCGCGTAATTAAAAGCCGTTAAACCGTTTTTATCTTTTGCTTTCATATCCGCGCCTTTTTCAAGCAAGGACCTAACCGTATTAATTTTTCCCCTGTCAGCCGCGCGCATTAAAACAGTCACTCCGTCTTTATCTTTCGCGTTTACATCAGCGCCTTTTTTCAGTAAAGCTTCCATAATATCATCATAGATCCTTTCAACCGCGAGCAGCAAAGCCGTAACGCTGTCTTTATCTTTAGCGTTAATATCCGCGCCTTTTTCCAGTAAAGAGTTCACAATATCTATATTGCCGCTTTCAACCGCGCGCATTAAAATAGTTACTTCATTTTTATCTTTTATATTCACATCAGCGTTTTTCTCCAGTAAGGCTTTCATAATATCGATATTGCCGGTTTCAACCGCGCTCAACAAGGCTGTATTTTCATTCTTATTTTTTGCCTTATCCTGCGCTCCTTTTTCCAGTAAAATTTTCACTATATCATTATAACCGCTTTCTGAAGCAAGCATTAAAGCCGTAACGCCGTATTTATCTTTCGCGTTCACATCAGCGCCTTTTTCCAATAAGGTTTTTACAATATCCGTATAACCCATTTCTGACGCGTACATTAAAATATTTTTCCCTTCACTGTTAGCTATATTAAAATCCGCGCCCTTGGCGAGCAAAACTTTCATAGTATCGGTATTACCCCTTTTTGTCGCGTATAACAGGGCCGTGAATCCGTCTTTACCTTTAGCTTTTATATCCGCGCCATTATCCAATAAGATTTTAACCACCTCAGTTTCACCCTTAAAAGACGCGTTTAATAAAGCTGTTACCCCGTTTTTATCTTTTAAATTTACATCCACGCCTTTACCAAGTAATATTTTTATCATATCAATATTACCGTTCCAGGACGCGTGTAATAAAACAGTAGCTCCGTTATTATCTTTTATATTCACACTCGCGCCTTTGGCCAGTAATATTTTCGCTATATCGGTATGTCCCGATTCAATAGCGCGCATTAAAACAGTCACTCCGTTATTATTTTGCGCGTTTACATTCGCTCCTTTTTCTATTAAGATCCGGACTATATCAATTCCCCCGTTCCAAACAGCATGGAATAAAACAGTAGCTCCAATACTGTCTTCCGCGTTTACATCCGCGCCTTTTTCAAGCAAAACTTTAACCAGGTCAGTATACCCTCTTTGGACCGCGCACATAAGAACAGTTTTACCATCATTACTTTTTATGTTTATATCCGCGCCTTTTTCCAGCAGCATTTTCACGATCTGGATATTATTATCTTTTTGATCTCTATTATCAGCGGCGGACAGTATGGCTGTAGCTCCATCATCATCTCTCGCGTTCATAACCGCGCCGTTATCAAGTAAAACTTTTACAACATCAATATTACTCCTTTTTGCCGCAAGCATTAAAGCTGTAACTTTGTTTTTATCTTTCGCGTTTATATCCGCGCCTTTTTCCAATAATATTTTTATAGTATCAGCATTGCCGCTCGAAGCCGCGTAAAACAAAGCGGTAGCTCCATTACTATCTGTCTCATTTACATCCGCGCCTTTGGCCAGTAAAGTTTTTAATATATCATTATTATTTTTTCCTGCCACGAACATAAGAACATTTCTGCCATATTTGTTCTTTATATTAATATCAGCGCCCCTATCCAGCAAAATTTTCACTATATCCGCTTTAAACTCCATCCCGGCCGCGTTCAATAATGCTGTTTCTCCATCTTCGTCCCGCGCCTTCATATCCGCGCCCTTGTCCAGCAGGACCTTTACCATATCGCTGTTGCCGCTCCAAACCGCGCGATGTAAAATAGTATTTCCATCTTTATCTTTCGAGTTTACATCAGCACCTTTCTCCAATAATGTTTTTACGGCTTCAATGTTACCTTCCCGGGACGCGTTCAGCAATTCCCAATTCAGTTCCAACGGTTTGACTTTTTGTATCCCGTTATCATTTAAAATTAATGTTGAATTATAATCTGACGAATGAGCTAATTGTTTAGTAAATAATATATCTTTTCCCCGGATAGACTCTTTAATATGGCATCTATCACATAAATCAGCATTTTTGTTATTTCCCGCGCCATGAGTTATATGACATGTCCGGCAGATGATTACATCATCTTTGTATAACCTTATCATACCCGTAGTATCTTTCATTATTATACCGGTTGTGGAATTTGAAAATTTCGCGTTCAGTCCTACAGGATGCCCTATATTGTTTTTTGCTGTGTCACTCTCCCTGTTAAAGTGGCAGTTTACACAGAAATCATATCCGATACCCGCTGATTCATAATAAACCGGAGCCCTTAAAAATTTTCTCTTTCCGTCAGGAGTATCCCATTTTGAATTCCATTCGTGAACATTATGGCAGGTAGTACATTCTATATCTCTATCCGCCCTTCCGCTGTCCCAGCCTTCCGTCCATGGCCAATCCAGCTTTGCCGGGATATAAGTATTTTTTAATACTTCAGGCTTACTTTTGGAACTTATCCCCCTGACTGGATGTGAATCCAAAGGCGCGTGATCTTTGTCCATAGTTTTAAAAATTTCGTTATAAACCACAGGTTCATTCCTGCCCAGATATAGATTATTTCCATGGCATTTCCAGCACATTTCAGCAACTATTCCGTATATTTTAGCTGTATCACTTCCTCTTCCATTAACAAAAAAATGCGCGCCGCCTCCACTCGGATAATGACAAAAACTGCATATCCCTGTTTGCCCTGAACTGACGGTAGAATAATTGAACCATGCAATTAAGTCATGCGGGCTGTTAATTATTTCCGCGTAAACGTTGTTTATCCCTGATAAAAATATCAAACAAAATAAAACGGGAAGATAAATACCTCTCTTTTTATATATCATTTCCCTTCCCCCCATGCCGGTATATATTTAAAAACCTTAACACCCCAGCCTCCGTCATTACAACCTACGTAAATATAACCATTATTATCTACTGCCAAACCGGTCGGATAAGGTAAATAAATTTCTTTCCCGTTTTCATCGCTTAACGCGTATAAAAATTTTCCTTCCCTGTCATAGATCAGCACAGCACAGAATCTCATATCTATAACATATACCCTGTCATACCTGTCAATAGCCAAACCTGAAGGCGCGGATAAATATGTCCCGAAACTGCTTAAATAATTGCCTCTCGCGTCAAAACAATGAACACTACTGATCAATGGGTCTATAACATAAAGCTCATCATGGCTGTTTATCCTTGGATGAGCCGGTGAAATAAGCTCCAGCTTTTTTCCGTCTTTATTTTTAAATATATCTATCTGATATTTGTACTTTAAATTAATATCCCGGACCTCAATACGCCCGTTCGCGCTGTCAGCAATATAAATATCTCTCCTGCTGTTAACCGCCATACCGGAAACTCCTCTGCCCTTAAGTTTTTTCTGCATTTCAGTTTCCGGTTTAATATTAAAAAGATATTTCCCGTTAGAATTATAAACATTAACAAGATCCTGATCATAATCCGCCACATAAACATTACCGTCATTATCCGAGCTGAGTTCCATAATGCTTTGGAGTTTAGATCCTGATACCTGTCCGAAACTGAATAAAAATTCATTGCGCATATTAAAAGCCTTTACGGTACAATCACTTGCGTCAGAAATATAAATTATGCCCTTAGGCGAAACATAAATATTATTAATTGAATTAAACTGGCCCTGTCCAAACATTTTTAAGAGCTTTACCGGTTTTCTTCCATCACGGATTGACGCTTCTTCTGCTGAACCTGTCACCCTGGATTGAGCATAAATAAAGGCTAAAGGTTCGAATATTAAAATAAATATTATCGATAATATAATCTTTTTTCTTTTCATTTTAATTGTTCCTTTTTAGCCTTTCCGTTTTTTTATTTCGTCAGGATCCATATTGAGTTTTTTTTCAGGCAAACACTTATTATTTTCCCGACCGCTGTTTCCATGTCGCGGTAAGCGCAATTAGGGATCACAACTTCAATATCCGGATCTTTATCTAAAAGTTTCAAAATAAGTATGTGGTTGCCGCCCTTTTCAAATATTTCCGATATTTCACCTTTCACAAGATTATCCTGTAACATAGGTTTAAGCGGACGATCCGGCCTGATAACGGCAATTTCTTCCGGACGGATACCGCAATATACCTGATCCCCGGCATTGAATTTTTTACTCCTGTTTAATGCCTTTAAAATAAGCCCTTTTTTGATCTCAATATTTGCTTCTTCGCCGGTAACTTCAAGAATCTTCCCTGAAAAAATATTCTGATTCAACATAAACCTGGCAACCTCAATACAGGTGGGATGGTAATAGATATCATCACGAGCGCCGATCTGCCTTATTTTTCCATCGATCATTATCGCCAGGCGGTCTCCCAGCATGAACGCCTCTTCACGGTCATGGGTAACATGGAAAATGGTTATTTTAAACAGCCTGTTTATCTCTTTTAATTTCAACTGCAGGATCCTTTTCTGATATTCATCAACGGAGGCAAACGGCTCATCCAGAAAAAGTATTTCGGGCTTGACCATAAGCGCGCGGGCCAGCGCGACACGCTGCTGTTCACCCAAACTCAAAGTCCGCACATCATCACGGCCTATTATATTTTTAATATTTAAAACAGAGACCAGATCATCGAATCGTTTATTTTGTTCAGCAACGGGAATCTTTCGCTCTCTCGCGCCAAAATAAATATTATCTTTTACTCCAAGATGAGGAAAAAGAAAAGAGTCCTGGGGAAGATAACTGACCGGACGGTTTTCCGGCGATAACGATGTGACGTCCTTCCCGTCTAATAAAACACACCCTTTGTAAGGCTTACGCAAATTAATAATGGTCTCTATCAGAAGCGTCTTTCCCACTCCGCTGGGCCCAAGCAGAACAAAATATTCACCTTTATTTATGTTTAAATTCACATTAAATAAAATTTTATTGTCTATTTTTATTTGTAAATCTTTAATTTCTAACATTTTAAATATGCCAACCCTCTTTTTTAACCATCTTCTTAAAGATCATGAGAATAACAACTGAGATAAAAATCAGGATTGTAATGAGAACCACTGCCTTTTCAAGGTCAAAAGACGCCAGGCTCAAATAAATGCCTACCGGCAGGGTATCTGTCTTCCCCTTCATCGCGCCCGCGACCATTACTGACGCGCCGAACTCTCCCAGTGCCCTCGCCCATGTGAGAATAAATGATGTCATGATCCCGTTTTTCGCGATAGGAAGGGTCACCTTGAAAAATGCCGCCGTCCTGCTGCTTCCAAGGCTCCGCGCCACTGATTCGTAACGCGGATTTATACTGTCAAAAACAGACTTCAAAATTTTTACAGCCAGCGCGACGGTCACGGTGAACTGCGCCAGGATTATTCCCTTCACACTGAAAACAAAATCAACGAAGTTATTCTGGATAAATGTTCCGGCTCTTGTGCTGAAAAACATTAATATCAAAGTCCCCAAAGCAACAGGGGAAAGAAGGATCGGGATATCGATAATCGTGTCAATAATATCCTTCCCCATAAAATTATAACGGGAAAGCGCGTAGGCCGAAGGGACCGCTATAAAATTCGCGGCAATACTCGCGGCTGTCGCGGTAAAAAAACTAAGGCCCAGCGAAAATAAGATTTCCTTCGAAAAAAGGATCGTAAAAAAAGCGGAAAAAGAGAAAAACGCGCTTTGTGAAAAAAACAGGCATAAAAAAAATAAAACCAAAAGGCCTAGAATACTTAAAACAAAGATATCAAAGGCCTTTTCTTTAAATTTATTCATTAGTGTCTCTTCTTTTCATGTCTTACCATCCATCCGGCAATAAGTAACTACCGCCGATTTTAACACCGGGATAATTCTTATTAAGTTCTTCCGGAGCTGTTATATACCCGCTTTCCCTGAAAATTTCCTGTGACCGCGAAGCTTTTAAATATTTGATATATTTTACAGCTAATTCCTTATTTTTGCAATATACTGAAACCGCCGCGGGGATATATCCAATCCGTTTAAAATATTTCGGTTCGATCGGTATGGATTTTATTTTATCCGGAATCCAGTTTTCAAAAACACTCCATCCGAAAACCGCGTCAACATTTTTCATCGCGACAAGCGAAGCGGTTTTTTCACAGCTTTCCGCGTTAGTAACAATCTCAGGTTTTATTTTTTCTTTTAAACCGCTTCCCTCAATTATCTCAACGGCATATAACCCGACGCACACGGTCCCGGGGACACCAATTCCAAGCTTAATATCCTTTCCAACCAGAGAATCAACACCTGTTATTTTCAACGGATTTCCGGCCTGGACACAAATAGACGGAATTAAATACGCGATTATCTCTTCTGTCTCCGGTAAAACCTGGTTGCCTTTTTTTGCTTTTTCCATAAAATCCGATGACCCTGGAATATAAAGATCGCCTTTTTTCGCCAGTTTCATCTGGGAAAGAATACCCCCCGACCCGCCAAAACTTGTTTCTATCTTAATATTATTTTCTTTTTCAAAATTTTTGTTAATTTCCTCGAGGACAGGTTTACTCGCCGCGCCGGCAAAAATCAAAAGAGTTTCCTCCGCGAAAGAATTTGATGTTAAAGCCAAAACCAAAAAAGTAAATAATAAATATTTTTTCATTTTATCTCCTAAATAAAATATCCTGAGGCAGCCTTTTAAATATAATAGCACAGTTTACCTTCCGGAATTTGGAAATCACCGTAAATTAAGTTAGATATTTTTTTTTGAATTTGGCGCAGTTTTAGATGGATAGATCAGCGGGATCGCGCGTTCATAAATAAAATAATTCCACATCCAGTTAATAAATACAATTACCCTGTTACGGTATCCGACCAGCCTGATAAGATGCACAACCAGCCATAACAGCCACGCGAATAAACCTGTATATGTCTTTTTGCCTATTTTTGCCACCGCCAGATGACGGCCGATAGTTGCCATTGACCCGAGGTCATTATATTTAAAGGATTCTAAAGGCTCTCCGTTTAAATGACGCATAATATTTTTTGCCGCGAGTGCCCCCTGCTGTAAGGCTACCTGCGCGACCATTGGGAATGGCCTTCCGACCTCCTCATCAATAAGATATGCCAGGTCACCAGCCGTATAAATATTTTCATAATGAACCGTCTGAAGCGTGGGAAGCACATTTATTCTATTATCAGGAGTCTTTTTTAATTCCAATTTTTTCGCGAAAGAAACGCCACAGACACCTGCCGCCCAAACTACTGTTTCTGTTTGTATTAATCCGCCATCCCTCAGATAAACCTCGTCCTTCGTGATTCTCTGCACAAAAGCGTTAAAATAGACATTTACGCCCATCATTTTTAAATGTTTTGCTGTGTAATCGCGGCAATTTTCAGGCATTGCGGATAATAATCTGTCAGAAGCTTCCAGAAGATATACTTTCACTAAAGACATATCAAGCATCGGATAATCTTTCAACAATAACCTGTGAACTAATTCACTTAAAGCACCGCTGAATTCCACCCCGGTAGCACCGCCTCCGACAATGACAAAACTCAGCATTTTTTTCCGTTTTATTTCATCATGTTCTTCTACCGCTCTTTCAAAAATACTTATTATATGATTCCTTAAAAAAATACTTTCATCTATCGTTTTTAAAGGAAATGAAAATTCTTCCACACCGGGAATATTAAAATAATTAGTATCGCTCCCTGCCGCTAAGATCAAATAATCATAAGCAATTTCTTCACGGCTGGTTTTTACGAGTTTTTTTTCACAATCGATGTTCTCGACCTCAGCCATTAAAAAAGACACATTCGGCAATTCCCTGATGATCTTTCTGATCGGATATATTATATTTTCAGGTTGAAGTTCCGCCGCCGCGACTTGATAAAGCAGGGCAAGAAAAGTATGATAATTATTGCGGTCAATCAGCAGTACATCCACCTGCGCGTTAGCTAAAACCTTTGCCGCCCATATGCCTCCAAGACCGGCTCCCACAATGACCACTTTAGGGCGTTTGCCATTCTCCATTGATCGAGGCTCCTTCCATAAACTATGTTTTTCCAGATCATAATATATTATGGAAATAACGATTATTGTCAAGATTTTTCTGATATAATAAAATGCATATGCAAAAAACAAAAGCCGTTTTAATGATCATATTTTTGATTTATACCGGAACAGTTTTCGCTAAATATGACCCTTCATATGAATGGAATACTATCGAAACCGAACATTTTCTGATCCATTACCATAACGGCGGGGAAGAGATCGCGAAGAAAATTGCCAATATCGCGGAGACAGTCCATAACAACCTGATAAACAAAATAAAATGGGTTCCTAAAGAAAAAACCAACATGGTAATATCAGTTGATAACGCTTTGAGCTCGTACGGCGTAACTTCCCCGATGTATTACAGCTGGATAAATTTGTATTTTTCAAATCCATACGCCGAAAAAATAATCAATGAATCTTATGAAGACTGGCTGAAGGTGGTTATAACGCACGAATACACGCATGTGCTCCAGCTTGACATGGTTTACAGTTTACCTAAAACCATTCAAAATATTTTTGGAAGGTTTTATTTTCCAAACCAGATCCAGCCTGTCTGGATGATCGAAGGGCTCGCTAGCTACGAAGATTCAGAGTTTTCTACCGGAGGTAAATTCAGCTTACCGCAAAGAGAGATGATCGTAAGGACCGCGGCTTTAGAAAATAATTTCCCGACGCTGGGACAATTATCGGTATATACCGTTGATTCATGGCCCGGAAGTATTGTCCCATATTATTTTGGTTCGGCATTTTTAAAATTTCTGGAGGAAAAATACGGCAGGGAAAAGATCGCGGACATCAGTATCGCTTACAGCGGAAGAAGTTTCCCTTTCCTTGTGGAATCAACCGGAAAACAGGTTTTAGGTAAAAGCTACAAGGACCTATGGAACGGCTGGACAGAAGAACTGAAGGTAAAATATCAAAAACAAAAAGAAGAAATTTCAGTTAAAGGAATAACAGGTTCACAAGCTGTCACGCAAAGAGGTTATATTAATCAATACCCTTTATTCTCACCTGACGGTAGAACTATTCTTTATCTCTCATCTAACGCTGACGAATCCCCGGGTATTTATATCTTTGACCTGGAAAATAAAAAAGATACCAAGGTCATCGATAATAACCTGCCGGGAGCTTCAGCCTATGCCGCATGGGCTCCTGACGGAAAGGGTTTTTATTACACAAAGAATGACCTTCACAGGAACAATACCGCGTATTATGACTTATATTTTTTCAGCCTGAAAGAAAAAAAAGAAATAAGATTAACCCGCCTGCTCAACGCCTATGACCCGGCTCCGTCTCCTGATGGCAAAAAACTTATTTTTTCCGTGTATAAAGCGGAGAGAACAAGGCTCGCAGTAGCTGATATCAGCGTGGAAAATCTCATTCCCGAAGATAAAATTACTTATTTAACCGAACCCGGTGACGTCTTATATAATCTTCCGCGCTGGAGCCCGGACGGAAGTAAGATCGCTGTAAGCATCCGCCGTTCCGGGGGATATATTGATATATGGATACTTGATGCTCAGGGCAAAAAGCTTTCAGAGATCTCAAACGACAGGGCGGTTGACAGTTCTCCTTCATGGAGCCCTGATGGGAAATATATCATATTCGCATCCGACCGCACAGGGATAAATAACCTATATTCATACGAAACCGGAACAGGAAAACTCTTTCAGATAACCAATGTTTTGGGCGGGGCCTTTTGCCCCTCCGTTTCGCCTGACGGTAAGACAATCGCGTTTTCATCCTACAGTTCGAAAGGCTTTGATATCCATTTAATGCCTCTGGATCCTGCTTCCTGGAAGCCGGCAGAACCATACAATGATCCATATCCAAAAAGAGAAAGCAAAGACACGCCTGTAGAAATTAAAACAAAAAAATACAGTTCGGCAGGTACGATCCTGCCGCGGTTCTGGCTTCCATGGTTTGGATACAATAAAGAAAGCGGTACATTCTTCGGGGCAATGACAACCGGGCGCGACGTTATTGATATACATAAGTATTCGATAATAGCCTCTTATGGCCCCAAAAAAGGACGGTTATGGTATGACCTTGATTATTTTTATGACGGCTTATATCCCACGATCCGCTTGCAGGCATCTGATAATGATGTCACCTACGGCGCCTTTTTTACAGACTCAACTGAAACCAGAGATTATACTGAAAAAGAAAAAATATTCACTCTTTCGGCAATTGTCCCGTTCACTAAAGTAAACTCACAACAGAAACTGACATTGGGTTACAGGTGGAAGGAGTTTTCTCATCTTTCAGATATTGCAAGTTTGACAGGGTCTTCAGGAACCTTCCCCGCGGAAGGGAATCTCGCGTCAGGCAGGGTAAACTATGCTTTTAACAATTCGAAAACTTACACCCTTTCCATAAGCCCTGAACACGGACGGAGTTTGGATTTCGGATTTGAACGGAATGATAAAAAAATAGGGAGTGACTTTAATTTTAATAAATATACCGCCGACTGGCATGAATACATTAATATGCCGTGGAAACATCATATTCTACAGGTAAGATCCTTTTTTGGCAGCTCGGAGGGAGAAATAATTCCCCAGCGCGCGTTTCAGCTTGGAGGAGATTTTCCGGGTAATATAAATATCTCCGCTGATAATGAGTCGGTATATCTGAGAGGATATCCGCAAAATAGCTTTAGGGGACAAAAAGTTTCTCTCGCAAGCCTTGAATACAGGTTCCCTATAAAATATTACGACAAGGGTTTTGATACAAAACCATTCTACCTGAGAAAACTTCATGGCGCGGTTTTTACGGAAACCGGAAACGCGTGGGACAACACTTTCAGGATAAAAGATCTCAACAGCAGTATCGGCGCGGAACTCCGGTTTGATCTAACCTTCGGATTTGTTAGCCCTTTAACAATAAATATCGGAGTTGCGAGAGGATTAGACAAAAAAGGCGAAGGAACTTTGACTCTTACGATGTGGGCGCCGCTTGGGTTGGAATAAAATTAGCCGGATTTTCTTCATCATAATTCCACTCAACGGGGTTATTAATTATATATTCTCTGACCCGATTTAACTCTTTTTCGTTTCTAATAATATGTTCATAATAATTGCGCTGCCATAATTTGCGGTCAAACGGTTGCCATTTATTTAATTCAATATTTTTTAAATATGAATTTGTTGTCATTGTTTTAAACCATTGGATGATCCGAGGTAGGGGCGAACCCATGTGTTCGCCCTTTATATTTTCACCCGTATCATTAGGGCAGACACATGGGTCTGCCCCTACAATACAAATAATACAATGAAAATGATTGGGCATAATTATAAATTCATCAATTTTTACATTTAAAAATTTTTGTTGTATTTTGATAAACCATTCATTTACCATTTCACCGGCTTCATTTAATACCAATTTGTTTTCAATAATATTACCAAAAAAACATTCTTTACCGTTAGTACAAATTGTTACAAAATACGCCCCACCCTGTGAATAATCATAATTTTTTAACCTAATAGAACGCCTACGATGAATATCGGGGTTAAATTTCATGATACTTTCTTATAATATTTCAAAACCCTCTCCCTATCCTCATTTTCCTTATCGCCCTTAAAATAAATCTCAACAAGCTCTATAATATCTTCCTTTTCATAATGCCCATAAATAATTCTTATCCCGCTTGCGGCACCTTTTCCTTTTAATGATTTACAGGCAAATTTTTTGGCTTTGTATATTTTGGGAGCATTTATGTCCATATTAGATATATGGAATATTCCATTGTTATCAATGCCTAATTTATGGTAAAGCTTTAATTGTTTATCAATAAACACTTCCAAATCTTCATCCAGTGTCCTAAATCTTTTTGAAAGCTTTTTAAAATCATTCTCGAATTCAGTAAGTTTTTTTATTTCATTGAATATCTTTCCCACTGTTACTCCTTACTGAATAATCCGGCGTACGATAAAAAACGGCCTCATAATCTATTACCTGCCCATCCTCGGCGGTCAGCCAGGGAACGTCTTTATGAGAATATTCACTTATCTCTGATGCGTTCATGTCGGACAATCTATCAAGCACCTCATTTATCATTTCAATTTCATGGCCTTTTAACTTTGTCATATCCGGTCTTCGAAGCGGAAGGTATTTTCTTCGAGGATACTGGAAATACTTATCTTCAACCTTTGAGAGGTCTTTTCCCTCCATATCTTTTATAATTTCATTAAACTCTTTCGGAGTCGGCCCAAAATGATTTTTAATATAGGTTGCACCTATCAACTGGTCTTCATATTTTTCATAAAAATTAAAATCCACAAAATAAAGAAGCTTATAAATAACCGTTTCGCCGATATTCGGTTTTGAGCCTACTTTATTAAGGATATAAAGCAAAACCTCCTTAAACTTTGTAAGATTTTTCTGCGGAACACTTATTCTCATTTCCTGTTTCGGTTTCTCGTTTTTTTCTTTCCTTTTTTCAAGCGTCACTTTAGCATCCTTTTCAAGATCAAGAAGGATATCCGTCGCAACATTGAAAATTCTGGAAAGCTTTGTTATTTCTTCGGCGCTTATTTTCCGCTCACCGGTTTCTATCTGAGAAAGAGATATCCTGTTTATTTTTAGCAGGCCTGCCAATTTTTCCTGAGATAGTTTTTCCCCCTCACGAAGTTTCTTAATTTTTATACCTAATTTTTTATTAAAATTATCCACAGATTCCCCCTTATTTTGTTCATATTATAACAAATGTAGTATTATCTGTCAAGTGTTTGTTTGTTTATACTACATCGATATTTTCACATAAAAAAACCGCATAAAAAAATGCGGCTTTAAATTTTTATAATAAATTGGAATTTGACTGCTTTAGGATTTATCGGGCCCTTTAGTGTCTTTAACATGTTCATTAGTGCCGGAAATTTGGCGAATTTGAATAAAGTTTTTCATGTCTTCCGGCAATGGGGTTTTGAAGAATAACATTTTGTTAGTTACGGGGTGGCGGAAGGATATTGTTTCGGCGTGAAGCGCGGTCCTTCTGAATTTCACGGAGAAATCTTTAGCAATCGCGTATTTGCGTTCTCCGACAAGCGGGTGGCCGATAAACGCCAGGTGGACCCTTATCTGGTTGGTCCGGCCTGTCTTTGGCTCAACCTCAAGCAATGTCGCGCCTCTTAAATAACTTAAAACCCTG
>JAQUKH010000025.1 GCA_028719205.1 bacterium | reverse complement strand
AACCCTTTACCCTTTTTATCGCTTCCATACCGAATATTGACGCGAAATGGGACCTCCATGCCATTATATGAAGTTCAATATCAGGCACAGGCGTGGAACTGACAACCGCATGAGACCATGTAGTCCCTAACCATTCCACATACCGGTGATATTTTTTATCAGTTGTAACAAGTTTTAGATTATCTATAACCCTGCCTTCGCCCATCTGGGGGATTCCCCATAAAAGGTTCCCTGAATAATCAAGCATAATACGGGGATTATGACCCTGCCCCACGAACTCCCTGATAATATCAGACATTCTTGAATAGCAATCTAAAAAAACCGGCGCGTTATGATTATCGCCTATGTTTTGATGGTCCATCATATATTTCAGGTTAGAAATTAATTCCGCGTTCTTCAGGTCATCCGCAGACGCGGGTATTGTAGGCTGATGCATATGGAGCGCTACACCAAAACCCGATTGAATATTTTTAAACTTTATATTTGAAATTGGCGCAAAAACAGGTTCACGGGAAGGCAAACATTTTCTTATATCAATTCCTGTTATATTCGGAAGGCCGTCGATTATGTCCTGCATAATACCTCCTTTTTTATTTTATTTGAATAATATTTCGCGCAATCAATATTGCCGAATATATTATCCCTGGATTCAACTTCTTCCAGCCAGTTTTTATCAATATTTTTATTCAGCAGATCATTATAGATCTTATTAAACCGGCTGATATGCTGTTTAAATCTTTTTTCCGCGTAAGGTACCATCGTTCCGGTTTTCATTATGAATGGCCAATCGCTTGACTGGGCTAATAATAATTCTCTTCCTGCCTGATTCAATGCCCGTTTTATTAAATTATTTTTATTTAAATGTGAAGAAAATTTTTTACTAAGCTCCGCCATCCTTCGGCCCGCTTCATGAAGATGCGGATATAACCAGTCATTTGAAGCATCAAGCCATACCTCACCATAACCCTTATATCCCCAGCTTGAAGCTGAAGGAAGAGACATCTGATTGACCGGATACTCTTCTATATATTCCGAAGGTGTAATTAAACCAACTGTTTTCTGGTCAAAAACGATTTTTCTTATCAGATATTCTATAAAAATCGGGCCTTCAAACCACCAATGCCCGAAAAGTTCGGCATCATAAGGAGCAATAATAATAGGTTTCCTGTCCATATGAGCTGAAAGATGTTCTATCTGTCTCTCTCTGTTAAACATAAAATTACCGGCATGCACAGCGGCTTTTTCCCGTGCCGCGTCAGGCAGATAAACCTCTTTAAGTTCTGTTGGACCTGTTATCCGCCAATATTTCATGCCTGTATTGATCCTGAAACCTAAATTATGAATATATGGTTTTATATAATCATAATCCAGTTCATGGCCGATATCCCTGTAATATTCGCGATAATCCGGATCCCCGGGATAGCCTTCCTTTGAACTCCATACCTGTTTCGACGACTCGAAATCGCGGCCGAAACACGCGACGCCTGAAGGACAAAAAAGCGGCGCGTAAACACCATATCGCGGCCTGGGGTCCGCGTTCATTATACCGTGTGAATCAAGAAAAAAATATTTTATCCCGGCCTCTTTAAGAACTTCATCCACACCCGCGTAATATCCGCATTCCGGCAGCCAGAAACCTTTTGGCTTTTTTTTAAATGTTTTTATGTAATTTTCAACACCGACAAGTATCTGCGCTTTAACATCCGAAATATTAATATTAAGATTTGGCAAAAAACCATGGGTCGCGCATGAAGCCACAATTTCAAGCACTCCCAGATCCTGAAATTTCCTGAACGCGGAAACAATATCCTTGTTATACTTATTAACAAACACATCCATTGTTTCATTGAAACGCCCGTTATACATAAGCGCGAGTTTATGAAATTTAGGGTCATATTCTGTACGGCTTATTTCTTTATGCGACAGTTCGATCAATTTTTTCAGGTGACGAATATAGCGATTCTGTAAAAGCGGGTCCGTAAGCATTGAAACAAGCGGCGGGGTCAGAGACATTGTTATCCGGAAATCAACGCCTTCTTCTACCAGTTTATCAAAGGCAATTATTAACGGGATATATGTTTCTGTTATTGCCTCATAAAGCCAATTTTCTTCCAGGAAATGTTCTTCCTCCGGATGACGCACAAAAGGCAAATGGGCGTGTAACATCAGACAAAAATAACCTTCCTGAGTTTTCAGGTTTTTCCTCATAATTAAATCCAATTTGCCTTAAGGAACTGTGACACAATAAAGCACCTAAACTTATTTTATCTTTTTCAGTTGAAAAGTTGTATCCGGTTTTATTCCCTCTTCCTTTTCTTTTATTCCATTTATTTTAAATAAATAATCAGCAATAGTTACGGCTTCCGCGGGCAAAATCCACGTAAGATCCTTTTTTTGCATTTTGTCAACTGTCGCATTCCATTCTTTAAGTGTCTTTTTATAAGAAAGCGGCCGATCTATAGAATGACATTTTCCGCATTTCTTTTCAAATAGAGCCTTATCCGCGAGATTTCGCTCCCTTTCTTCCCATTCCGCCTGTGTCATATTTTCCTCATTAACAGCAGTGTCATGTTCAATAACTATCTGCGTACTATTAGAAATATTGCCTTTTTTATCTTCTGATAAACAGATTTTATTTACAGCCGCAATAACAAAAAAACTGACAGCAATCAGAATATAAAATCTCTTCATTTTTCCTCCATTTTTATTAATCAGAATATTTTACTGATAATATATCCCAAAAGAAACCCGCTAAGAAAAACTAAAGTAATTACTCTGGCATCAATAGCCTTTTTAGATTCCCCCTTTGCCACAAAAATCAGAGAACCCAAATACGCGGCACCATGTAAAATCCAAAAAACAGGAATACTTATTATTTTAATTATAATAGGCCCTATCCATGGCACCGCGGCTAACCACACACCAAGCACTGAAATAATACCATAAAACACAGGCGTAATCAACCCGTATAGAATAACCATGGAAGCCGTTATTTTTTTATCTATATGAAATTTAAACGCCAGAAATACAATTAAAAATAAGATCAGCCAAAGTATAAATAATTTTCTGTTTTTCTTTTTTTCTTCCTGATTCATAATAATTTAATATTGTATCACAATTTTTTCATCAAAAATATCAGAATTTTCTCCAGGATATCAAGTCTTTCTTTCCCATTAGGGATATCTGTT
The DNA here is from genome assembly GCA_028719205.1 of bacterium. GTDB lineage: Bacteria > JACRDZ01 > JAQUKH01 > JAQUKH01 > JAQUKH01 > JAQUKH01. Next base: position 38,785 of record JAQUKH010000025.1, on the reverse strand, counting down.
TTCAGTTCTAAAACGATCGGTTCAGAAGATAAGACCTCAATATTTTTTTTCCATATTGAGTTCGCGAAAATATCAGAAACTTCTTTCAATAAAAATTTAAACTTTGAACTGAATCTAAGGATCAATCCCTTCGGTTTTTCTCCTGTATAAATTATTCCGGCCTCCCGCATTAGTATTTTTATCCGGATTATTGAAAGAAGATTTTCACCCTCCTTTGGAATCGTTCCAAAACGGTCTTCCAGCTCATTTTTTATCGATCTCCATTCTTCTTCACTGCCGCATAACGCTAATCTCTGATATAAGATCAGCTTCTGATGCTCATCAGGAATGTAATTTTCTGAAAAATACGCGGGAATTTTCAGATTTACTTCTGTAATTTCCGCCTCTTCGATCTTATTCCCTTTCAGTTCCTCAACGCTCTCTTTTAAGAGTTCGCAATACAATTCAAAACCTATCTCTGAAATATGGCCATGCTGCTGCGAACCAAGAAGATTACCCGCGCCACGTATCTCAAGATCCTTCATCGCGATCTTAAAACCCGACCCTAACTCGGTAAAATCAAAAATGGCCTGCAGCCTTTTCTCCGCCTCTTCGGAGATCTTTTTATCCGCGTCAAAAAAAAGATAGCAATACGCCTGATGATGAGATCTTCCGACACGCCCCCTTAACTGATAAAGCTGCGCGAGGCCAAAATCTTCAGCGTGGTCTATAATAATTGTATTCGCGTTTGAGATATCAAGCCCTGATTCAATGATGGTTGTGGAAAGCAAGAGGTCACATTCATGGTTTAAATATTTGACCATTACCTTTTCCAATTCATTTTCATTCATCTGGCCATGCGCTGTCCCTATTTTAATTGCAGGGCATAATTCCTTTATTTTTTCTGAAATTCCTTCCAGGTCTTCAATACAGTTATGAACAAAAAATATCTGTCCCTGCCGGTTTAACTCCCTTCTTATGGCCATGGATATAATTTTCACGTTATACGGCTCAACAAAAGTTTTTACCGGGAACCTGCCTTCAGGAGGAGTATTTATCAAACTTATATCCCTCGTTGATGACAGGGAAAGATGCAGGGTCCTGGGAATCGGTGTCGCGGTCATAGCCAGAATATCCACATTTTTTCTTAATTTTTTAAGCTGCTCTTTATGTTTCACTCCGAAGCGGTGTTCTTCATCAATAATAACGAGGCCCAGGTCTTTAAACTCAATGTCTTTCTGGATCAGGCGATGAGTACCTATAATGATGTTTACTTCTCCCTTTTTCAGCATTTCTATTATAAGTTTCTGTTCCGAAGCTGAACGAAACCTGCTTAACATTTCAATTTTCACGGGATAATCCGCCATTCGCTCCCTGAAAGTATTAAAATGCTGTTCCGCGAGAAGCGTAGTCGGAACTAAGACCGCAACCTGTTTATTATCCATTACAGCCTTAAATGCCGCCCGCATCGCCACTTCTGTTTTACCATAACCCACATCTCCGCATAGAAGACGGTCCATAGGCTTTTTATCTTCCATATCGCGTTTGATGTCCTCGATCGCCGTTAACTGATCTTTTGTCTCTTCATAAATAAACGACGCCTCAAATTCCCTCTGCCATTCTGAATCACCCGCAAAGGCAAAACCTTCCATGTTCTGCCTGAGGGTATAGATCTCCAAAAGTTCAATTGCCAGCGTGGCTATTTTTTCTTTTACTTTCTTTTTTGTCTTTTCCCAATTCTGCCCGCCCAATTTTGATAAGTCAGGGATGCTTCCCTCCGAACCTATATATTTTTTTACAAGCCCGATCTGATCAACCGGCAGGTAAAGCTTATCATTCCCTTCGTAGGTAATAGTCACATAATCTGACTCACGGCCGTCAATTGTTAAACGATTTAATCCTTCATAAATCCCAATACCATGGTTATTATGAACAACATAATCGCTTATTTTCAAATCAGAAAGGTCGGTAGAAAAAGGCATGGATTTTTTTTCTGAATATCTTGCCCTCCGGCGATACCTGCCAAAGATCTCATCCTCGCTAAAAACTACCTGCCGCAAAAAATCCGACTTAAATCCGCGGGCTATTCTCCCGATCTTGATATTTATAAAACCCGAACCCGAAAGGTCACTGCTTAATAGTTCCCTTAATCTTTCTTTCTGGCCTTCATTATCACAAAATATATCCACTTTATATTGATTTCTATGCCACCTTTGCAGCTTGTTTTCAAGATCATCCACCTTACCTAAAAACGGCTCTAACGGCATAAAATCAAAACAAAAAATATCATTATTTTTTTCCGCCAGAGGCTGGAATATTATTTTGGAAAAATTTTCCAGTTTATTTTCTAATTCATTCAGTGATAGATAATTCTTCCTTTCTGAATTCGCGGCATTTTTTTCGCCTTCTCTGATCAACTCTTCAAATTCCAAAAGCTTCTCTTTGATCTTTCTATTATCAGCAAAATAAAAAATGGTTTCCCCTGATAAATAAGAAAACAAGTCAGAAGCCTCCCCATCTTCCATAAGCTCATTAACGGGTAAAACAGTGATATCCAGGATCCTCTTTGCTGTTTTTTGCGTATCTGAATCAAATTCCCTTATGCTTTCTATAAGATCTCCCAGAAATTCAATACGGACAGGGGAGTCTTTTCCCGGCGGGAAAAAATCCACTATTCCTCCACGAACACTCCACTGACCTCTTTTTTCAACCAGATTTTCTCTTTCATAACCCGCTGCAGTTAAAAAGGCAAGGAACTGATCAAAATTTAATTGGGATTTTTCTTTGATATGTTTAATTTTGCTGACCAGGCCGTCAAAAGAAAGTGTTTTGGAAAAAATCGCCGGTACGCTTGTAACTAAAAAATAGGTTTTATTGTCCAAAATTTTTGAAAGAGCGGAAACACGGTCGCTGATAATATCCGGATGCACAGGCAAATCCTCAAAAGGCAGGATTTCCCAATCGGGGAAAAATAATATTTTATCCTTTTCATAAAAAGTAAGAAGATCCAGATAAAAATTTTCAGCTTCTTCCGGCTGGGAAAAAATAAAAACGACAGGTTTTTTAAAACCGGAGGGCAGGCTCCGCCCCATAAGAGAAAAAAAGTAAGCAGGCGAACTTCCGTAAAACCCGCTGATATTTAATTCTTTCCTCTCAGAAACATTTTGAAGCAAACTCAGCTTATCAAGAAAATCCTTAAACACGTCAGACATATAAAACCATTTTAGGATCAGGAAACCAATTTTTTATTTTACATCTTTCGCGCAGCGAAAACCGCAATAAATGGTTTTATCTTTTGGATCGGCATATCCTCGAAGTGTCGCGCGTAAAATGTCCAATGAACATAAGAAGGAACCTCCGCGCAAAACGCGGCGGCCGGTAATTTTGGGGCCGGATGGATTTTGATAAACAGAGTCTTTGTAATAATTTTCATCATACCAGTCATTACACCATTCCCATACATTCCCAAGCATATTGTAAACGCCGTAAGGGCTTACACCTTCAGGAAAAGATTTCACGTCTTCCGTTTTGTCACTGCAGAAATTGCCTAAACTCTTGTCGGGTTTTTTATCTCCCCACGGATACAATAAACTGCTGTCTCCTCTGCACGCCTTTTCCCACTCAGCTTCCGTAGGAAGCCTTTTCCCCGCCCATGAAGCGTAATTATACGCGTCTTCCCAGCTAACACCTACTACAGGTTTATCCGGCTTACTAAAAATTTTATATTCTTTACTGTTCCAGATCTCAGGAGGAGGATAATCAGTTTCTCTTACAAATTTCTGATATTCCCTGTTGTTAACCTCATATTTATCTATATAATACGCGCTTAAATTGACTTTATGTACCGGATTTTCATCTGAATTCCCGCTATCATATCCCATTACAAATTCACCCGCGGGGATTAATATCATCGCCGAACGCGCGGGCGGAGGAGAAATTACCTCCAGTAACTTATTTTCTTTTTCCTCCGCGAACAACTTAAAGGTAAAAACCAGCAAAAATATTAAAAAAAGATTTACAGTTTTATTTCTCATAATAGATGTTCATTATAATAAAACCGCGGATCAATGTAAATATCTTTTTTTAATCTACAATATCTCCCTCAATAGGTTCAACATCCACACCTGACTCAAGCAGATATTTTACCCCTTTTTCTATATTCTTTGCTTCTCCTTCCAACTCAAGAATCAGTTCTCCGACGGTCTCTGTAACCTTTGCCCTGCGTATATTGGGAATAATACCATATTTTATTGCCATCAGGTATGTAACAGGCTCTTTAATTAATTTCTGAGGAAACACTAATTTGACTATTTTCTTCGACATTTTTTTCTCAGACATAACTTCCTCCCTATTTTAAACATATATATTAACGTTTTTACTCTTTTCTCGCGCTGCAGAATAATTCATAATCTATCAACTCAGTTATGGTAGGTTTATTTCCGCAAATCGGACAACCGGGATTTCTTTGAATATTCAGTTTTCTGAAATCCATCTTCAGGGCATTGAATACAAGAAGTTTGCCGAGCAATAATTCACCTTTCCCTAAAATGAATTTTAAAACCTCTGTAGCCTGGATCTCTCCTAAAATACCGGCGACCCCGCCCAAAATTCCTGCCTGTGAACAGGAAGGCACCATACCCGGAGGAGGAGGATCCGGAAAAAGACAGCGGTAGCAAGGCCCTTCATTAGGGATTATCGTGATAGCCTGTCCTTCAAACCTTAAAATTCCGGCGTGTGAAAACGGTTTTTTAGCCATTATACAGGCATCGTTAACTAAATATCGTGTCGGGAAATTATCGCTTCCATCAACAACGATATCATAATCTTTTATTATATCCAGAATGTTTTGTGAATTGACCCTCAAAGGATAGGTAACCACATCAATGTCCGGATTAATTGCCTTTAATTTTTCTTTAGCGGACTCTACCTTTAGCTTTCCCACATCTTTTGTAAAATGAATGATCTGGCGCTGAAGATTATTTAATTCAACCTTATCGCCGTCAACAAGGCCAATTTTCCCGATACCCGCGCTTGCCAGATAATATGCGCAGGGAGAACCTAATCCTCCACACCCGATTATTAAAACCTTCGCGGAAAGTAATTTCAATTGGCCGGCGCCGCCCACCTCGGGTAAAATTATCTGTCTGCTGTATCTTTCGATCTGTGAATCTGTTAATTCTTTTACTCTTTTGTTTTGATGTTCGCCGCCTGCGATCGCCGGAATGATAGAGACTATATCACCGTCATTTAATTTTGTCCTGTCGCCCTGCAAAAATCTGATATCCTGCTCATTCACAAAAAAGTTTATAAACCTTCTAATTTTACCGCTTTCATCACATAATCTCTGCTTAATACCCGGATATTGCGTTTCAAGATTATCGATCAGGCCTTTAATATCTTCTCCGGCACTTTCTATTTCTGACTGATTTTTAGTTAAAACCTGCAATGGGGTTGGAACTCTTATTTTTATACTCATCATATCTCCTTAATATAACGTTTTTTCAAAAGAATCAATATCCGGTTTTATCCTGAAAACATTCCCCGCTTTGCCTAAAACCGCCTCCTGTGTTTTTAATCCGTTCCCTGTGATCGAAATTACAATTGACTCATCCTTCGGGATCCTGCCTGATTCAATTAATTTTTTAGTTACAGCGACTGTAACTCCGCCCGCGGTCTCCGTGAATATCCCTTCCGTCGAAGCAAGTAATTTTATTCCCTCAACTATTTCTTCATCCGTCGCGTCATCCGCGAAACCGCCGCTTTCAATAACTGTTTTATACGCGTAATAACCGTCCGCTGGATTACCGATCGCCAGTGATTTGGCTATCGTATCCGGCTTTACCGGCTTTATAATTTCACTTCCTTCTTTTATCGCGTTTACGATCGGCGCGCAGCCTTTTGCCTGGGCAGCGTAAATTTTTGTAGGAACATCATTAATTAAATCCAGTTTTTTTAATTCATGCAGGCCCTTATAAATTTTCGTTATTAACGAACCTCCTGCCGCGGGCGAAATAATATGCTTAGGAGCTTTCCAACCCAGCTGTTCCGCAATTTCGTACGCGAATGTTTTCGACCCTTCCGCGTAATACGGCCTTATATTAATATTAACAAACGCCCATTTATATTTAGCCGCTATTTCCGTGCAAAGGCGGTTGACCTCATCATAATTGCCTTCTACCGATATGACCTTAGGCGCGTAAATAAGCGAGGCTATCACTTTTCCGGCCTCAAGGTCAGACGGGATAAAAACAAAACATTTCATTCCCGCTTTCGCGGCCTGCGCCGAAACCGAATTCGCCAGATTACCCGTGGAAGCGCATGCGACAGTATCAAAACCAAATTCCTTAGCCTTTGTGATCGCGACCGATACTACTCTGTCTTTAAAAGATAATGTTGGATGGCATACCGAATCATCTTTAATATATAATTCCTTCACTCCTAATCTTTTTGCAAGATTATGAGCCTTTACCAGAGGCGTAAAACCTGAATCAAGCCCGACTATCGGGTTTCCGTCAACAGGCAGTAATTCTTTATATCTCCAAAGATTTTTCGCGCGCGACTCGATTACTTCTTTATTAAGTTTTTTCTTTATCAGCGGATAATCATAATCCAATTCCAACGGCCCGAAACAATACTCGCAAACATAAAGCGGCTCTTTCGGAAACAACCTTCCGCATTCTCTGCATTTCAATCCTTTTACAAAAGACATATTAAACTCCTTTAACTCCCCCACCCCCCTCTTTAATTAAAGAGGGGGATCAAGGGGGAGTTTCTTTCTAATTAATAGCCTGAATCCATTCTCCATTTTATCAACTGCCACGATCTCATGACCTTCTTCCTTCACACTCCGCGGTACATTCGCGATCGGATCACCGTCATCGAGTAAAACCTCTAATATTTCTTCATCCTGCATTTGTTCCAGCTTTAAAACCGTCTTAACAAAATTCATGGGACAAAGCACCCCGCGGATATCAAGTTTTTCATTAATTTTAATATCAACCATGCCGCCGCCCATATAAAACACTGTTTCTACCCTGTCGTTTTCCTTTAAGGACACCTTTTGATAATCCTGCTTCGGAATGATCTTATCATTAACCTCAACAGTAACCATATCAACCCAAATATTTTTTTTATTTAAAAATTCCAATATGGTCAATTCACTTTCAAAGTCTTCCGGTTTTCCGCTGACTATCAATTTTACAGCCATAAAATTCTCCTATTTTAAAACCATTTTTTTAAACTTATCGAGCCCTACTTCGTTAATTATTGTTCTTAATTTGATATTTCTTTCTTTTATTATTTGTAAACAATTTTTTGTAATGTTTAATGCCTTCTCTTCGGATAAAAACTCAGCGATAGGCTCCGCTAATGCTGTTTCTTTGCCGTAAGCCCCGCCAGCCAGCATTTTTATTCCCGCTCTTTTTGCCTGGACAGCATCAACAGGGCAGCTTTTGATACATTCTCCGCAATAACTGCATTTTGTTTTATCAACAAAGGCTATTTTATTAATGATCTTTATTGCCTTAACCTTGCAGTTTTTTTCGCAAATACCACATCCGCTGCATTTACCCTCATCTATCACAGGTTCAACTACCCCTAAAAATCCGATATCGGAAAGGTATGAAATCCCGCAGGAACTGGGGCAGCCGGACGCGGATATTTTTATATCCTGATTTTTTAAACCGGATTCTCCAATTGATCTATCTACTTTTTTTAACAAAGACTGAGTATCAAATACTCCTTTAACACAATACCCCCCAAAACATGTCTGTATATTATCAATACCCTTATCAAGTATCTCCACATTTTCCTTTAAAAGTTCCAGCCTTATCTTTTCAATATTGTTTTTGTCTATACCCGGTACTTCCGGCGAACCATAGATCGTAAAATGTATAAATCCATTTCCGTATTTTTCTGCCACATCTGATATATTTTTAACCTGTTTTGCTGTAAGCTCACCGCAGGTTGCCTTAATTTTCAGAATTACTTTATCAAATTGTTTATCCTCAACATGCGTTGAACATTTTATTTTTGAAATATCAATTTTATCAAGGTCCTTTAAAACGTCTTTTTGAACTGCCTCTTTGCCAAGCCTGTTTATTATATCCGCTGAGCGTTCCTTGTCTTTCCCTTCTCTCTTCATTAAATTAAAATAATTATCAACAAATTTAATACAATTATCCTCCGAAATCGGCCCGGCCATTTTTAAACCGATAAATGGTTTTAATCCAAGCTTGCCGCCCAGATACGCGTCATAAAGGCCGTTCTTCCCCACGCTGATAAAACATAGATCATTTAAAACCCTTGCGGCAATACAGTCTCTGGAACATCCGGAAATACCAATTTTTGTTTTATGAAGTATCGGGTCATCAAAATATTTTTCCAGCTTTTCACCTAAAAGCAAAGAATTACTTATAGCGTCTTTGCAGATACTATCTTCATAGCAGACATTTATGTTCCGGATCCTCGGCCCGCACCTGTCAAGGCCTACCTCAACTTTTTTCAGCTCTCTTTTTATGGCATCAATATCCTCAAGCTTTACAAAAGGAATGATCGGAATCTGCCGTGTAGAAAACAGGATAATGCCGCGCCCGTATTTTTCGCTCAATTCCGCAACTTTTTTTAATTGCTTTGAATTAAGATTAGCGCAATAAGTTTTAACCCAGACAGAAAATAACCCTTTTTCTTTTAACTTTACAACTCCGCCTCTTTTTAATTCTTCAACATTTATTTTATCGCTCATACGATCTCCAATCTTTCTTCAGTAATTTTGTTCCCATTTACTTTAAACGCGCCAATTTCCGGCCTGTCAAAATTCTTAAGCGAAATTATCATGTAAAACGCATCAGGATAAAAGCACATCCTGCAATCTTCTTCTGAAGGATAAGCCCTGGATGCCGGATGAGAATGATAGATCCCCAGCATCTCTATCCCTGAATTTCGCATATCCTTTAATACCTTAAACTGCTCCTGTGAATCCATAAAATAAAATGTTTCCGGAGTCTCTGAAACATTTGCCATTTCATATATTTTTTTTACCGTACCTTCTTTACCCGCGATAATTCCGCAAACCTCTTTGGGACGCCCCTTTTTTGCCTGTTCCATAATTTGGGCTATAAATTCTTTCTTAATCTCCATCATTTTTCCCTCTATGCTCCATGCTCTTTGCCCTATGCCAGATTTTTCGCCCATCCGATCAAAATTTTCGCGATTTCCGGCCTCGTAAATTCAACCGGCGGCATCTCGCCGTTTCTCAATAGATCCCTTACTTTTGTCCCGCTAAGAGAAAAGTGTTCTTCTTTTGGATGAGGACAAGTCTTTTCAGAAACTATTCCTTCACATTTTTTACAATAAAAACTGTTCCCGAACCGAAGCGGGATTATACCGATCTCATCATGCGAGAACTCATCAAAGATATCCTGAGCCGCGAAAGGAGAATAATAATTTCCAACACCGGCATGATCTCTGCCGACTATAAAATGCGTACAGCCGTAATTTTTCCGGACAATGGCATGGAAAATCGCTTCTTTCGGGCCCGCGTATCTCATTGCCGCCGGATTCACCGCTAAAAGAACTCTTTCTTTCGGGTAATATTTTTCCAATAAAACCTCATAACATTTCATCCGTGTATCCGCCGGAATATCATCGCTCTTGGTTTCTCCGACAATAGGATGAAGCAGTAACCCGTCAACCACCTCCAGCGCGCACTTTAAAATATATTCATGCGCCCGATGAACAGGATTTCTTGTCTGAAAGCCGACAACCCTTTTCCATCCGCGTTCTTTAAAGATCCTCCGTGTATCAGCAGGATTTAATCTATAGTTTATAAAATCATTATGTTTAGGGCATTCTATAACACTGACTTTACCGGCTAAAAGAACTTCTCCCTGCTCATAAACTATTTTTACGCCCGGATGGACTGCTTCCTCTGTACCATAGACCAATCTGGCCTCTTTTTTTTTGTCATATTCATATTTTTCATCCAAATGAAGAATAGCAAGCACTTTTCCGGAAGCATCAACTAGCGCGGCATCTTCGCCTTCTTTAAGAGTATCTGCTTCTTCTTTATTAACCGCTAGAGTAATAGGAATAGTCCAAGGCAACCCCGTAACCAACCGGTTATACTCTATTACATTGTGATAGTCCTTTTTTCTCATAAATCCATCTAACGGACTAAATCCACCAATAGCAATCATCTCCAGATCAGATATTTCCCTTGGAGTGAGGTGAATTTTTTTTAAATGTTTCGATTTTTTTATAAGCTTTTCTTTTTCATCTCCAATTTTGACACAATTTGTTAACTTACCACCATGAGGTAGAATCATTTTAGCTCCTTTTATAAAAAGCCTCCAGTGCACAAGTCCCCACGTCACCAGTAACATACTTTTTTTTCTTGTGACTTTGTGACTTGAAACTTGTGACTTGTCTTTGCTTACTTACTATGTAATCCACATTCCTTCTTGTTCGGGCTTTCCCACCACCACCTGCCAGCTCTTACATCCTCGCCCGGTTTAATAGACCTGGTACAAGGCCCACAACCTAAACTTGGATAATTCTTATCATGAAGTTCATTATATGGCACGTCATTCCTTTTTATGTAATTCCATACATCTTTTTCCGTCCAATCAGTTAGTGGATTTATTTTAACTATCCCTTTACCGTCTTTAGGAAATTCAACTTTTTTAACTTCAGACCTTGTCACAGACTGTTCTTTTCTTAACCCACAAATCCATGCGTCTAAACCTTTCAACGCGCGGTTTAAAGGATCAACTTTTCTGACTTTGCAGCATAATTTTCTTAAATCAATACTCTTGTAAAACAAATTAAATCCATGCTCATAGACCATATCCTCCACAGCTTTTGTATCAGGAAAATAAACTTCCAGATTTACACCATATTTTTCTCTTATTTTATCCATCAATTTATATGTCTCTTCAGGCAGCCTGCCGGTATCCAACGTAAAAATTTCCACATCCCCCAGATCATTCTCTTTTGCAACTTTTACCAGCATATCTATCAAAACTACATCCTCTGCCCCAAAACTTGAAGCCAGGGCAACCTTGTTTTGATATTTTTCAAGCGCCCACTTGATTATTTCCTGCGGTGTTTTTTGCTCTAAATCTTCCGTCATTTTTTCTCCTTATTAGATGTAATACATTTCTTTTTCTAATTCTTTAGTTTTTTTCTTTTGCATTTGGACCATATCAGCCAAGGTTATTGAATCAAGCACCTTTTGCATTTCATCTTTCAATCTTCCCCAGATATCATAAGTCACACAATATTTAACACGCTTACATGATTTAGGATCATCCAAACAATCAACCGGGCTGATTGATCCCTCTGTTGCCTGAATAATGTGGCTTAACTTAATTTCATCCAGGGGTTTTGCCAAAATAAAACCTCCGCATTTCCCTCTTAAACTTCTTACAAGACCCGCTGAAATTAAGTCAGTCATTATCCTCTCAAGATATCTTTCAGATAAATCCTGATTTTTTGCAATAGTTCTCAGCAATAATGGGCCCTCTTTATAAAGAGCCAATTCAAGCATCGCCCTGGTACCATATTGTCCTTTTGTTGAAAGCCTCATAACACTACTACTCCTATCGTTTTAGTGATATTATAATAAACAAAAACCTATTTGTCAAGATAAAAATGTTATAAGAAATAAAAAAAGGAGAAATCTAATTAAAGATTTCCCCTTTATTTACATCAAACTATCATTTATTCAAATAAGAATTTCAGATATTAGCTTCTGAAATCCCTTCTTGGTTGTCTTTCTTTCGGTGGATGAGCTTCATCGATCTTTAGTGTCCTGCCTAAAAAATCAGTTCCATTCAATGCAGTTTTTGCTTTTTCAGCTTCTTCTTCATTTGACATTTCAACAAAACCAAAACCTTTGCCTTCAATTATATTGACTTGTTTTACTTCACCATAGACAGAAAATATTTCTTGTAACTGTTCATTTGTTGTAGAATACTTCAAATTTCCTACATAAAGTCTAGTACTTGCCATTCCAAATCTCCTTTTTCTCATTGCTCTCTTTTAAACACAAGAGAAATTTAATAAAACTCATTGCAAAAAACAACTAACTTTTCTCCCACCTCCTTATTTAAATATTTCACCTGTTTCCTTAGACCAAAACAAAAGATCTAAATGCATAACCGGTATTCCAACCTTTTTAGAAAACTTTATCATTTTATTTTCTATTTCAAAATATTTATTTTTTGTTATAGAACCAGGAACCTCATTTATCACATTATAAATAACAAGATTTTTTAGTATATGCCTGTCAAGTATTGCAAGGTCTTGCCCTTTTCCAATATTTCGTAAAAAATGGCTTGCCTCTTTATAACCAATACCTTTTATATTATTTACTATATAATCTCTAGTTTCAATATTATCAGGAAAGTCATCAAGTGTGGACTTAAGAGGTATGCGGTTGAAAAAATTATTTCTTGCCTCAATAATATACTCGGCCTTTTTGTACTTAAATCTTACTCCACTTAATTCATTAACGATTTGAACTTGTGTTCCTTTCCACAGCAGTTCATTTTTTAAAAGACGTTCTACTGCTGCCCAGCAGGACTTCGCCTTAGACTGAGGTGTTAATATACAAAAAACGAGCTCAACAAAAATACCCTTATTATTTCCATTCTTGCCTATTGAATCGAAATCTCTTATTCTTGCCGTTATCTTATTTTTTTGCAAAAGATAATCTTTTTTTAACTTATTAACCAAATCTTTATTAAAGATCTCACACCCCAAAAAGCCTTATTAACTTGGGATTATTATACTCTTAGTAATATTCTTGTCAAGAAAAAAATACTTGACAAATACCGCTAACTATAATATAAAGGTCTAAACATTGGAGGACAAAATGAAAGAAAAAGTTGAAGCTGCTTTGAATAAAATAAGGCCCATGCTTAAAGCTGACGGCGGAGATATAGAATTGGTTGAAGTAACCTCCGACGGTAAAGTAAAGGTAAAATTAACCGGCGCCTGCGGATGCTGCCCCATGAGCCAGATGACTTTAAAGAACGGGGTAGAAAAAATATTAAAAAAGGAAGTACCGTCAGTAAAAGAAGTAATAGCGGTATAATTCAGTAATTTATTTATTTTTGTAGGGGCAGACCCCTGTGTCTGCCCTTTTTTTATTTAAATTATTATTTAATTGTGTTTTCCAGATATTCCCTTAAAGCCTTTCTGGCTCCCTTGTCCACATTTGAGAATATTTTATGTAATAAATCTTTTGAAACTACTTTTGAATGGCCTTTTAATTTTACGATTTCAAATTTTATCCGATCACTAAGATCGTAGAACTTTCGATAAAGAATAGCATGGTGTAATTCATTTTTCGTTCTTGAACTTTTAAACCCAAAATATTCTAACCTGTTCCTCCGGTTTAACAAACCGTCAATACATTGAGAATCCGTATATATCAATAAATTACATTCTATATCTTTTATCTTATAACTTTTTTCTAATTCCTCCAATGCCCACAAAACAGTTTCGATCTCTAACTTAGTTGATGAAGTCGATTCAAATTTCCGGACTTTCACTTCATCTTTGATCGTATCAAATGAATTCTCACTTAAATCCGATTCCGGAATAACTAAATAAGCGCCAAACCCTATCTTTGATTTTGGATCTATACTTACATCCGTGAATAGGGCTATTTTGCTCATTGTTGTATTTTCTTTTATTATTTTTTATCTTATCTTCACTGAATTTGCATGGGCAGTAAGGCCTTCGACTTCCGCGATTTTTGAAACTTCTATATTAATTTTATCCAATGCTTTTTTGGAATATGACATATAATTTGTCCGTTTGATAAAATCATAAACGCTTAAACTTGAAGAAAAACGTGCCGTACCGCCGGTTGGAAGGACATGATTAGGGCCCGCCCAGTAGTCACCCACAGATTCCGGTGTATACGCCCCAAGGAAAACCGCTCCCGCATTTTTTACCTTTTTTAATAAATCCGATGGATTTTTAACCATCAGCTCTAAATGTTCCGGCGCTTTGAGGTTGGATAATTCAATCGCCTGGTCCAGATCTTCAACAACAATCACCATCCCATTCTTTTTAAGAGAAACGTCTATGATACTCTTTCTGGACAAAAACTCTTTTTGAATATTTATTTCCTTCTTAACGGATTTAGCTAATAGTAAAGAATTTGTTATTAAAACTGACTGGGCATCCGGGTCATGTTCCGCCTGGGATAAAAGATCCGCCGCCACAAATCTAGGATCAGCCGAATCATCAGCAATAATTAGAACCTCGCTTGGGCCGGCAAAGGAATCAATTCCGACATTTCCAAAAACCATTTTTTTCGCCAGCGCCACATATATATTTCCGGGCCCTACGATCTTATCAACCTTCGGTACAGTTTCTGTACCATAAGCCATCGCGCCTATCGCTTGTGCCCCTCCCAGGCAATATACATCTTTTATCCCTAAAAGATCAGCCGCCAGTAAAATATAAGGATTTATCTTCCCGTCTTTCCCAAATGGGGTACATAAAATTATTTTATCGGCACCTGCTATTTTCGCGGGGATAACATTCATTAAAACTGTGGAACAAAGAGGCGCCCTGCCGCCCGGCACATAAACACCGATTTTCTCGATAGGAATAACTCTTTGTCCGACAAAACTATCCTTTTTTTTCTTTTCCCATGAAAGGATCCTTCTCTTTTCTTCACGATGAAATTCCGTTATATTTTTGACGGCATTTTCCAGGGTTTTAATAAAATCCTGCGGGACATTCTTTTTAGCCTGAGATATTTCTTTATGGCCGAGCTTAATTGACCGGACACTGAATTTCGGATGATCAAATTTTCGCGAATATAAAACTAATGCTTTATCTCCTTGATCCTGGACATCATTTAATATTTTCCGGACTATTGATTCTTCTTTTTTTGTATCTTTGTTTTTTTGCCGGAACGTACCGCAAACATTCTTCCAATCATTTATTGTTTTGATTTTAATAAGTTCCATTAATACCCCTTAAAATAGATCTATATCTTTTTCCCGCCGGATTTCCGCGCCTAACAAAGAAAATTTTTTTTCTATATTTTCATATCCCCTGTCAAGATGATAAACACGTTTTATCTCGGTACGCCCTTTCGCGACAAGGCCCGCCAGAATAAGCGCTCCGCTGGCCCGAAGATCCGACGCCAGAACAGGCGCACCGCTTAAATAGGGAACACCCTCAACGATCGCCTGATGCCCGTTAACCTCTATCTTAGCCCCCATCCGGTTAAGTTCTGAAACATGCATAAAACGATTTTCAAAAACCGTTTCATTTACCACGCTTTTTCCGGGCGTGACAGTCATTAA
Source organism: bacterium (assembly GCA_028719205.1). Taxonomy (GTDB): domain Bacteria; phylum JACRDZ01; class JAQUKH01; order JAQUKH01; family JAQUKH01; genus JAQUKH01. The sequence continues at coordinate 23,468 of JAQUKH010000025.1, read as the reverse complement.
CGCCATCATCTGCGCCTGTATATCTGTCGGGAAACCCGGATAAGGCATTGTTTTAATATCTACTGCCTTTAATATTCCATCTCCCTTAACAAGAAAATAGTCTTTACCTTTTGAGATATCCATTCCTACTTCCAAAAGCTTTTTCTCCAGCGCCTCATTATGCCCTGGAACCGCGTTATTTATTTTGATCCGGCCTTTAGTTATTCCAGCGGCGATCATAAATGTTCCGGTTTCGATCCTATCGGGTATTATTTTGTAATTGACCGGATTTAATTTATTGACACCTTGTATATGTATCACATTTTTCCCCACGCCTTCAATTTTCGCGCCCATGAGAGAAAGAAAATTAATCAGATCTTCGATTTCCGGCTCACACGCGGCATTTTCAATTATAGTCTCACCTTTAGCTAAACAAGCCGCTATTATCAGATTTTCAGTCGCGCCTACACTCGGGAAATCAAGATAGATCTTCGCGCCCCGCAAACCCTTAGTTTTCGCAATGACATAACCTTCCTCTACTTCGATATCGACCCCTAACTGCTTTAATCCTTTTATATGAAAATTAACAGGCCTTGCGCCTATCGCGCATCCGCCGGGTAATGATACCTTAGCTTTGCCAAGCCTCGCCAAAAGCGGCGCAATAACCAAAAATGACGCGCGCATTGTTTTAACTAAATTATACGGGGCAATTTCTTTATCCAGATTTTTACCGTCAATTTCAAGGGTATGCCTATCAATAAAATCCGCTTTCGCGCCAAGGTAACGAATAACCTCAAGAATGGTATCAATATCTTTTAAATGCGGAATATTTTCCAAACGGGTTTTTCCGCTTGATAACAGCACCCCGACAATAATGGGCAAGGCCGCGTTTTTCGACCCGCTTATAGAAACTTCACCCTCTAATTTTTTCCCGCCGTTAATAACAATTTTATCCATTTAAATCCTTTTCTTTGTGAAAATAATACGATCGTAACCCGCGTAATCTTTTATTACTTCAACATCAGAATATCCCTCGGATCTTTTTATTATATCAATAATATTCTTTTTTTGCCTGATACCGATCTCTAAAAAAAGATACCCTCCTTTTTTTAAAAACCGAAGGCTGTTATTAATGATCCCTTCATAAAAATTCATCCCTTCATCGCCCCCATCCAGCGCGATCTTAGGTTCATACTCCACATCAGGCGGCAGGGAATTCATCTCACCTTTCGTTAAATAAGGAGGATTAGAAACAATAAAATCCATTTTCTCTTCCAGGTGTTTTTCCTCAAGAGGCGCAAACCAATCTCCCTGGAAAAATACCGCCCTGTTTTCGACTTTATACTTTTCGGCATTTTTTTTCGCGACCGTTAAGGCATTATCCGATATATCTATAGCAAAGACTAAACTTTCAGTCAAAGAATTCAACAAGCTTACTGTGATATTGCCGCTGCCTGTCCCAAGGTCAACGATCCACCAAGGAAATATTTTTTTATCCTTTATTATTTCCAATATCTTTTCTATAATAAATTCAGTCTCAGGCCTCGGAATCAAAACATTTTCATCCACTAAAAAATCCATCGACATAAATTCCTTCCGGCCTAAGATATACGCGATAGGTTTCAGTGTTTTTCTTTCAGCCAGAAGTGACATCCAACCGGCATAATCCCTATCCATTATCTCCATTTCATTCTGGATGTAAAGCTTTTGCCTCGAGATCTTGAGAATGTGGCTCAAAAGGATTTCCGCTTCCAGCCGGTACTGTTTAATGCCGGCCCGTAATAAATATTCTGACCCTTTTTTTAATTCTTCTTCCAATATTATCTTCAATTTATTTTACATCCTCTCCCATTTTCTTCATTTGTTCATCATGGTCATAAGCGGTCAGAGAAGCTATTAACTCATCCAGATCGCCTTCCATGATCGCCTGTAATTTATAAAGTGTAACTTTTATACGATGGTCCGTAAGCCTGTTTTGAGGAAAATTATAAGTTCTTATTTTCTCGCTCCTGTCTCCAGTTCCTATCTGAGTCCTTCTCTCTGAGGCCCTTTCATTTTCTTTCTTTTCGATCATTTGCTCCATAAGCCTCGCGCGTAATATCTTCATCCCCTTAGCTTTATTTTTATGCTGGGACCGCTCATCCTGGCACGAAACAACTAGTCCGGAAGGCAGATGCGTGATCCTGACCGCGGAATCCGTGGTATTTACATGCTGGCCGCCTGCCCCGCCCGCGCGGCATATATCGATCTTCAATTCTTCAGGCTTGATTTCCAGCTCCACTTCTTCAACCTCGGGAAGAATAGCCACTGTTGCCGTGGAAGTATGTATCCGCCCGCTTCCCTCTGTAACCGGAACGCGCTGGACACGGTGTGTCCCGCTTTCATATTTTAATTTACTGTAAACACCTTTTCCTATAATATTAAAAACAATATCTTTTAATCCGCCAATCCCGATAGGGCTGCTGCTTAAGATCTCAATTTTCCAGCGCTGCCGTTCGGCATAATGGGAATACATCCTGAAAAGTTCGCTCACGAAAAGCGCCGATTCATCCCCCCCCGCCCCCGCGCGCATTTCAACAATAACGTTTTTCTCGTCGTTAGCGTCTTTCGGCAAAAGCATTATTTTAACCTCTTTACTCAGTTCCGCTTTTTTTCCCTCCAGGTCTAAAAGCTCCGCCTCCGCCATTAAAACCATTTCTTTATCAGAGGTTTTATCCTCAATTATTTCTCTTGTCTCCTTTATATCATTTTCAATTTTTTTCAATGCCTGAATACTCAACACTAAAGGTTCCAGGTCTTTTTGCATTTTTGCGAGCCGCTGGAACTCCGCCCTGTTCGAGATCGTCGCCGGATCCGAAATCCTCGCATTAATATCCTTGTAATTTTCTTCAATTTTCCCAAGCTTTTCTAAGATCATTATTTACCCTCTATTTTTACTGTTTGCAAATCCAAATAATTTATTAACACCTAATCAATTTGGCGTTCGTATCCAATAATTTTGGATTACGACTCCCTAAATATACCTACTTTTCTACTAAATCTATTTCTTTAGATAATTTCTTGATGTGTTTCTTTAAGGCAGGAATATCTTTTTCAATTGTATCCCAAACAGATTCCAGATTAATACCAAAATAATTATGAATTAAGACATTTCGGAATTCTTTAGCTTCTTTCCACTCTACATCCGGATATTTTTTTTGAATATCCAGAGGAATATTACTTATAGATTCTCCAATTATTTCAAAGTTCCGCACAACCGCATCAACTACCATTTCATTTTTGCTAAATTGCTTATAAGTTAATTTATTGGTATATTTCTCTATTTTCCTAATAGCCGTTATTATATCCCTAATAAATAAAGTATACTCCCTATCATCTTTAGACATACTTCACCTCTTTAAATATCCTCTTTTTCAATCCCGATTTAACAGCATCTTTCATAACCAGATCTACTTCTTTCCCGAAAATATTTTCAAGATAATGTTTTAACCTCACATAATTAAAAAAGCCTTTATGCCCTTTTTTAAATTGCACCAAAATATCAATATCACTTTTTTCTTCTTGCATATTTTTAACATATGACCCAAAAATACCAATATTTGTTATATGATAATTTTCGTTAATATATTTTTTATGCTCTTTTAATTTATTTTGAATAGTATCTGTCGTTAACATAATTTTTCCTGCCTTAAAAATTGAAAAACAACATTATTTACCCAAATATTATACTATAAAACTCACTTTTTTTGCTTAATAAGTTTCTTATATTGAATAATATAAGAAAATTCCTTCAGTATTTGCAGAATTTACCTTCTAAACTCCGCTTAATATTAGAATTTAAATGAGGGGGAAATTTGTATCTCAAGTTTTCAAACTATCCATATTTAACGCTACAATCACCAGCCGGCTTCACATTAGGCGCAGTGATACAAAGAAATGACTCTACGGCATAAAAGCGCATCAACCAAACGGTTGTTGCCGGATCCTCTGCTGTAGCCTGAACCCAATATTCAAACACTCCATCCACAATAACCCTCGGCAACTTTGACACAAGCGTTGCTACAGTTTGCCCGATGGTCAATCGCAAATTTGAATCAACCTCTGTGAGACCGGACTCTGCAAATGATCGAACTCCGTGGGTATCCGGCAAGCGTGTACCAAATTCTTTAAAGAACAGTCCTTTAACACCTATAAGGCCCCCGGTGTCAAGCAAAAAAATAGCTCCTAACCAAAAATAGATTAAGGAAAATCTTTTTGGTAAAGTGATCATAAGTAGAAAGATCACAAGCACAATAATCATCTATCACGTTAATTTCCAACTTATTCTCAAGTGAGGCTAAAACACTTTACGTGTCTGCTCTAAACACCTATAGGGGCTCAATAGCTATAAGCATAAATTAATAATTTAAACTTATAACGACAGCACAGAGGCATAACAGCCTGTATCCGTGCGGCCCAGAGAATAATATCATACGGCCTCATACCGTCCCATTCAAAAAAGGAGCTCGGCGTAAAATATGCCGGCCAGTATCAATCGGGCTCGGGGAAGGCGCAGAACAACGTAATAGAATCATATATTGCTTCATGTAAAATATATGGACGCTGACGGTGTTTCAATCAATGCGAAAGAGCTGCCCAAAGCGCTTATAAGTTTCATGAATTTTAATTATTTATTACGGACTTAATGTAAGCTGCTGTATTTTTGCTCCAGTTAGAAGCCGGAAATCACCGTCAGGATCCAATATTAATTATTATTTTCTAAAAATTTATTTATATCAAATACAGTCTCCCTTTTCAGCATATAGTAAACAGCTTTAGCTATTTTGTGAGCTAAAATTATTAAAGCCTTTCTATTATGGTGTTTGCGTTTTAATTTATCGAGATACTTTTTAATTGAGGGATTATAGGTTGCCATAAGGCAGGCGGCTTCAGAGAATACCCTTTTAAGATAAGGATTGCCTATTTTGGATCCGCCTGAGCCGCATATTTTACCCGCAGAGCTATGCTGACATTTAACTACTCTGGAATAAGAAGCGAAATCCTGAACGGATTCGAACCTGTTTATAGTGTCAATTTCAAAAAGAATGGTTAATGCAATGATGTCTCCCATACCTCTGGCGGAAGAAAGAATAGAAAGTTCTTTTTGATATTGTTGTTTAACTTTAGATAGAATATGCCACTCTAATTTAGGGATGATGTTATCAAAATAAGCAATTGTTTCCAGATCGGCTTCTATGGATTTTTTAATATCTTCATCGAAAAAGAAAGAAGGAATATCCGGGCGGATAGATTTATTATTGCTGAGTTTTTTTAAGGATTCATTATTGTTCTGGTAATTGACGATCTGAACATGAGCGAATAATTTGGCTCTGATATTAACAAAATGAAGCCTTCTTCTTAATAGATCTCGTAAAGCTCTTTTCTCTTTTGGATAGACATATGATAAAGGAAACATACCACCTTGCGCCAGCAGAGCTATTTTCTCAGAATCTATTCGATCATTTTTTGCTTTAGCTCCATGAATGGCTTTCATATATAAAGCATGGCCTAAAATAAATTCGATATTATTTTCCGCGCAGAAGTCCGCAAGCCAATACCAGGCGAAAGTAGATTCAGCGGCAACAACCAGATCATGCTTATATGGTTCAAATATTTTAATGAGAATATCAGTAGCTCTGCTTTTAAGCTGTCTGTGGACTAATATTTTCCGGTCTTTATCCATTAGGCAGATATAAATATTTCTTGAATGCAGGTCAATTCCGCAGTAAAATGATTTTTGAGCGTTATAAAAGTTCATAAAAGCCCCCTTTTTTATTATCCGTGCTCCATGCACAGGATCCACTAATTAGGATGATACGGGTAAATATTTCCCGTATCAAGCCTGTTTTATAAGGGGGCCTTTATATTATCAATGCGGTCGGCAACTCGGCCTAGACGTTCCAAATCTACATCATATGCCATAGCACGACCGATGTAGAGACCAGCATGCGTTTTTACGGACACTGACCGCATACTTCGAAGCAACCCATAAAGCATGCCTCGCTTCCGAGGTTTGCCAAGTCCTCGATGAACTGTATCCAAAAGTTTCGGTACGGCTGGATGCTTTACATCACGCCGCATTACCAGCATCATCCGAAAGTATTCATCATCTTTGGATGTGTCTTTGTTGCAGTCGAGACAACATGGCACGGTTACAAGATTCGAAGGCCGCGGTAAGGGAAAAAGACATATCGGCGGAATGTGATCTACTGTATTCGGTTCAGGTTTGCCACAATAAGTGCAATATGCCACGTTTGTCCTTTCTCCACACAACGTTTGAGCTAACCGAGAAGGAAGGCAAGTGGCCCGAGTCCAGTGTTAGCCAAAATCCTAGATTAATTGACGTCTGCTTTTTTTTAAAAACTGTTTTTCCTTCTCATATATCCCCATTTTTACAGATTCGAACATACGATCTCGGATTCGTACCCGTATTTTTTTAATACTTCCTCCACACGATCTTTCATAAGTGTAAACTTATCGGCAGATAAAACGATTCTAGATAAAAAATTGCTATTAAAGGGTATTCGCACCCCATTTTTAGCATTCTTAAAAGCAACACCTTGATTGTTCCCCATAAATGAATCACATATCAATCTAATTTCTTTCTCATAAGAAAAGATATCATATTTAAAAAATAAGCCCTGAAGTGTTTTTATACTGCAAAAATTATATCCACACTGTGGATTATTTTTCTTCTCACACCAATAATCCCACTCCCAATTTGGATTTTTATTGCCAATTTTATTATCAGACGGATTTACATATTGTATCTTAGCAATAATAATATTATGAGTTGGGTTATTTTCCCCATACCTCCTGCAGATGTTTTTAAGTTGTTCCGAAGATGTTTCAATGCAAATTTCTCCATATCGACTCCTCATTGCTTTAGAATCTTCTTCTCCTGTGTACCAAGAGTTTACATAGAAATAACTTTTCATTATTTCTATGTTTTTTAAGCTTCTATTATCAATGTTGGGGAACATGCTCTTTACTGCTATATATCCTTCTTGCTCATCATCAAACAAAGTGACATTTGCAAGAAAAAGTCCTTTACTGCATATATCCTCAAATCTTTCAAAAGAAATATATCGTGCTATTTTGTCAAATTTATCATTATTCATTTTCGGTTAATATATTCGGTTCTTGTTTCTATCTTTGACGCACATGCTTATAAAATACGCTCCATTTTGGGAATAGTTATATTCTCTTAATCTATTTGATTTTCTGTAAGATATATCAGGATTATATTCCATAGAAATTATAGAGTCCACTTTTACTGATATTTAAATATCTTCCATCCAACCTTAATAGCCTCAATATTTAGATCATACGCGAGAGAAATTTCAGTGTGCGCGGCGAAACCGCAATCCCGGCAGCTGACCTTGCCACGGTTTTTGACATAACATCCCAGATTTATTTTCCCATCCGGATCAACATCCGCAAGCATCCAGTCATGGCACTTCCATTTATTTTCTTTCAATGCCTCTAAAGCGCTATATGAATCAGCTACGCGAAACCCTGCTTTTTTAAGTTTTATCAATTCATCCAAAACCCAATGCCGGTCATCCCTTACCACCATCAGATCATCCACTTCATCATAAGGATAATGGAATTGAATCGTTATTCCTTTTACTAGTTTACTCAAATACTTTACAAGCTCCGGTATCTCCTTCACATTTATACTGTTAATAGTAACACTCGCGTAAATATTCGGATGAGGTGACAATTTTATATTTTTTATTACATCATCAAATATTTGTTTTCCCCGGATATAATTATGCGTCTCTTTTAAACCGTCAAAACTAACCCAAACTGTGTTTGCCAAAGGGATCTCTATAGGAAATGTTCCATTTGTAGTAACGCCTGCACTAAAAAATATTTTTTTCGCCTCTGCGATCACGTCGTTGAGGTTATATTTTCCATCTTCCCACAAAAAGGGTTCTCCTCCCTCAAAAATCACAATACGGACACCTGTCTGATAAAGTTTATGCAGTATATCAACAACCTGATCAAATTTCAGCATCTCGTTATACTGCCGCCTCCAGAAAGGACAGTGACGGCATGCCAGGTTACATTTATGCGTAAGTTTAAATCCCGCTAAAACCGGTTTTTTGCGGCTCAAAAAACGGGTTTCAAAATAGTAAGATAAAAAATAATTGAACCAGTTTGGAGTAATCATGCACATAGATTATACACCAAAATAAAAAGCCTGTAACTTTTTAAATTACAGGCCCTTAAAATTAATTATAAGAAAAGGTTGTTATTTTACACTAATTTAATCATAACCATTTCAGTGGCATCCCCCAAACGGGCACCAATTTTTATAATTCGCGTATAACCTCCCATACGGGTCGCGAAACGCGGTGCTATTGTCTCAAAAAGCTTCCGCATAACATCTTCGCTTCTGACAACACGCATTACTTCCCGTTTGGCGCTTAAGTTGTTAGCTTTACCCCAAGTGATCATCTTTTCCGCTATTCGCCTAAGCTCCTTAGCCTTTGCTGTAGTAGTAACAATTTCTTCATGTTCCAAAAATGAAGTAACCATATTTCTAAGCATTGCGGTCCGATGCGCAGGTTTAATTCCTAATCTTCGTTTATTATTGCGATGTCGCATAGTTACTCCTCTTTTACTTTTTCTTTCTTTTTCTTATTTTTTTCATCTATTTTCATACCAAAAGAAAGACCCATAGCAATCAAAAGTTCTTTTATTTCGTTTAAGGATTTTCTTCCAAAATTTCTGAATCTCAGCATATCCATTTCTGTTCTGCCGACCAGATCCCTGATGGTTTTAATTTCTGAATTTCTTAAGCAATTTGCCGCACGCACGGAAAGCTCTAACTCTTCCACGCTCTGATCCAGCATTTCGTTAAGCTTCTTATCCTCATCTTTTTCATTGGATATCACTTCTTCTTTTTCTTCAAAATTAATAAAAACAGACATGTGGTCTTTTACTATCTTGGCAGCGTATCCTAACGCATCTTCCGGTTTAATACTGCCGTTTGTCCATATTTCTAAAACTACACGGTCATAATCTGTCATCTGACCGATCCTGGTCTTCTGTACTTCAAAAGTTACCTTCTTAACAGGTGAAAAAAGAGAATCTATGGGAATAACCCCAAGAGCCTGGCCTTCTTTTTTATTAAGTTCCGCGGGAATATAACCACGGCCGACATCCACCGTCATTTCTAAATTCAGCTTTCCTTTTTTACCCAGCGTGGCAATATGCAATTCAGGGTTAATTATCACTACAGAAGAAGGTATTTTTATATCCTTGGCTTTAACTTCTCCTTCCCCATGGGCATTTAAACTAATATTCACAGGGCCCGTTCCATCCAAACAAAGGATCAATTCTTTAAGATTTAAAATTATATCAGTAACATCCTCTTTAACTTCAGGAATTGTGGTAAATTCATGTGTGACTCCATCAAATTTGACAGAAACCACCGCTGCTCCCGGAAGAGACGATATTAATACCCTGCGAAGTGAATTCCCAATTGTAAGTCCGTAACCTCTTTCGAAAGGTTCTGCAATAAACTTTCCATAGGTTGGAGTCAAGGTTTCCTGATCAACTACTACCTTCCTTGGCCGCTCCATGCCTTTCCAAAGTGTTTTTTCCATTTATATTATCTCCTTTTTTGGAAAACAATTAACGCGAATAAAATTCTACAACCAATTTCTCTTGTATCTGAATACCCATCTCATCTCTTGCAGGGAAATATTTTACAATCCCGCTTAACTGTTCCTTATTCAATTCCAGCCACGGAGCTTCCCCGCGTTTTCCCAACAACTCCAAACCATCTTTAATTCTGATATTTTCTTTTGACTTCTCTTTTACTTCAACAACATCTCCCACTTTCATTGAATATGAAGGGAAACTTACTTTCTTTTTATTAACTAAAAAATGACCGTGTGTGACTAATTGTCTCGCCTCTATTCTGGAAACAGCAAATCCTAATTTAAAAACTATATTGTCCAGGCGTCTTTCTAACAGTAACAAAAGATTCTCACCTTTAACCCCTTTTGCTTTAGCAGCTTTATCAAAATAATTACTGAATTGTTTTTCTAAAAGCCCGTAAGTAAATCTTAAACGCTGTTTTTCCTTAAGCCGTAAACCATATTCAGATGTTTTTTTCTTACCCTTACTCGCGCCATGTTGTCCGGGAATAGTCTTTCGTTTTTCCAAAGCGCACTTATCCGAATAACATCTGCTGCCTTTTAAAAACAATTTATAATCTGTTTTTCTACATAATTTACAATCCGAAGCTATATATCTTGCCATTAAATCTCCTATTACACCCTTCTTCTCTTCGGTGGACGACATCCATTATGAGGAATTGGTGTTACATCTTTTATTAAACTTATCTCTATCCCTGCTGTTTGAAGGGCGCGTATAGCAGATTCCCTTCCCGCACCGGGGCCTTTTACGAAAACATCGATCTTTTTCATCCCATGCCCTGCGGCCTTTTGCGCGCAGTTTTCCGCAGCCTTCTGAGCAGCGAAAGGGGTACTTTTTCTCGAACCACTGAAACCTGTAATCCCGGCACTCGACCAGCAAATTACGTTCCCCTGTAAATCAGTAATAGTTACTATAGTATTATTGAATGTTGAATGAATATGAGCTATTCCGTTTCTGATATCTTTTTTTTCTTTTTTAGTACTCATTTTTCAATTTTACCTTTCTTTATCCCCATTGTTCTTCTAGGGCCTTTTCTTGTTCTCGCGTTTGTACGTGTCCGCTGACCGCGTAAGGGTAATCCTTTTCTATGTCTGATCCCCCGATAAGAACCAATATCCATCAATCTCTTAATATTCATAGCAACGGCAGTCCTGATTTCACCCTCAACTTTATATTCTCTTGAAATTATTTCATTAATTTTGGCTGCCTCTAGTTCTGTTAAATTTTTCACCCGTGTGTCAGGATTAACCTTAGCTTTTTGTAAAACATCTTTAGCTGTATTTCTTCCAACGCCATATATATAAGTCAAAGCTATTTCTACTCTTTTATCACGTGGTATATCTATTCCCGCGACTCTCGCCATATTCCACAGTCTCCTTTCTTTGCGCAATGCTTTAATGCACTACACGTCTATTTCTGTCTCTGTTTGTGTTTAGGATTTTTACAAATAACCCTAACTACACGTTTTCTTCTGATTATCTTACACTTCTCACAAATCGGTTTTACTGATGATCTTACTTTCATGGTTATTTCCTATTTATATCTATATGTAATTCTTCCTCTGCTTAAATCATAAGGTGACAATTCAACCAACACCTTATCTCCGGGAAGAATTCGGATAAAATGCATTTTCATTTTTCCTGAAATATGAGCTAACATTTTATGCCCATTCTTCAGCTCGACACGGAACATAGCATTAGGCAAGGCATCTAATACTTTACCTTCAACTTCAACAGCTTTTTCTTTAGCCATTTTCTCCTTTAACTACCTGCTATTCAAGGCTTGTCATAATCACAGGCCCGTTATTTGTAATCGCCACAGTATGTTCAAAATGAGCCGATAAACTTCTGTCTTTAGTAACAGCAGTCCATCCATCATTACAAATCTCTACCTCATACCCGCCAAAATTTACCATTGGCTCTATAGCCAATACCATTCCCTCTTTCAATTTAGGGCCTTGTCCCGGGCTCCCAAAATTAGGTATTTGAGGTTCTTCATGAAGCTGTCTACCGATCCCATGGCCGACAAACTGCCTTACTATTGAAAAACCGGATTTTTCAGTGTAATACTGAACCGCCCAGGAAATATCCCCCAGCCTGTTACCCGTAACCGACTTTTCAATACCTTTTGCAAGAGCCTCTCTCGTTGTATTTACAAGCCTTTCCGCGTCAGCTTTAATTTCTCCAAATGCTACAGTTACCGCCGCGTCAGCATAATATCCGTCTTTAAACACCCCAACATCCAAACTTACAATATCCCCTGCTTCTACCATACGGCTATTCGGTATACCGTGAATAACTTCGTTATTAATGGATACACATATACTTTTCGGAAAACCCTTAAAACCTAAAAACGCTGACTCAGCTTTTTTAGAATGTATAAAATCACTCGCTATTCTGTCCAGATCTATCGTCTTTATCCCAGGCTCAATAGCCTTACTCAATTTATCCAGCACACCCGCAACTATTAATCCACTTTCACGAATATGTTTTATCTCTTCCACAGTTTTAAGTGGAATCATTATTGTCCTTTTTTTCTTATAACCTCTTCAATATCCCGCTTAATCTCTAATATACTTTTATTACCGGATACATTTTCCAAAAGCCCTTTTTTTTCATAATAATCAATTAAGGGCTCAGTCATATTTTTATACACTTCTAATCTATTCTTTATTGTCTCCGGTTTATCGTCATCACGGATAACAAGCCTTCCACCGCAACGATCACATTTATTCATTACTCTTGGCGCTTTAAACTCTATGTGAAAATTTTCCTTACAATTTTCACAAACTCTTCTTCCCGAAAGCCTCTTAACAATTTCATCATTTGAAACATTAATATTGATCGCAACATCTATCTTTTTGCCTAATTCCTGTAAAAGGCTATCCAGCGCTTTCGCCTGAACGATTGTTCGTGGAAAACCATCAAGGATAAAGCCTTTTTGATAATTTCTACCATTTATCGTATTCTTTATAATATTAATTATAAGCTCATCAGGCACTAATTTCCCCTGATTAACAAAACTTTTAGCCTCACGCCCTAAGTTAGTCTCAGACTTCATTTCCTGACGAAGAATATCACCTGCTGAAATATGAGGTACTCCTTGTCCCTGTGCCAAAAGACTGGCCTGTGTTCCTTTACCAACACCTGGGGCTCCAAGCATAATAACCTGCAAAACCTCTCCCTTCACTTAAACAGTAAATATTACTTAATATCAGTTACCTCTTGCCTTTAGCTTTCCCTTTTTCATGAATCCATCATAATTACGCATTAAAAGATGAGATTCAATTTGACGCATCAAATCTAATGCAACTCCCACAACAATTAAAATTGTAGTACCGCCAAAATAAAAAGGCACATTCAGCCCTTGTGTTAGAAAACTTGGTAATACGGCTAAAGCCGCAACTCCGCAAGCGCCAGCTAATGTAATACGCGTCAAAATAAAATCAATGTATTCAGCCGTAGGTTTACCGGGGCGTATCCCCGGAATATATCCGCCGGATTTTTTTATGTTTTCCGCGATATCACTTGGATTAAACGTAACTGCCGTATAAAAATAACAAAAGAAAATGATCAAACCAACAAATAATAATGTATGCAAAAAAGTTCCATAATTTATCCACCCTGCTATTTTCACTAAAATTCCGATATGCGTAAATTCCGCAATAGTTGCAGGGAAAATAATCACAGAAGACGCGAAAATAACAGCAATAACACCTGACTGATCAACCCTCAAAGGAAGATGTGTTGACTGACCACCGTAAACTTTTCTTCCAACTATTCTTTTTGCGTATTGAATCGGAACCTTCCGATGAGCGCTCTCAAGAACAACAACTGCCCCAATAACAAGAACCATTAACACAAGTATCACTAAAGCAATTATAATGTTTATCTGTCCGCCTTTTATTAACTGAACACTCTTTATTAACGCACCCGGCATTTCTGAAATAATACCTATAAAAATAATCAGAGAAATCCCGTTTCCTATACCGCGCTCAGTAATTTGTTCACCCAGCCACATTATAAAGGCAGTACCGGAAGATAAGGTTATTATCGTTAAAATTTTAAACCCTAAACCAGGGTTAGTAACAACCATCCCTGCTTCGCTTTTTAAAGATTCCAGCCAGAAACTTATACCAAAAGACTGAACCATTGCCAGTACAATTGTAAAATATCTCACATATTGAATGATTTTTTTTCGTCCCTCTTCCCCTTCTTTTTTTAAGCTTTCCAAATGAGGAATTACGGTTGAGAGAAGCTCCGTAATGATCGACGCGTTAATATACGGCATTACTCCCAAAGCAAAAATCGTAGCCCGCTTTAACCCGCCTCCGGCAAAAAGATCAAACATACCTAAAAGCGATCCTTTACTGGATTGTTTAAAAAAAGCGCTTAAAGCCTGCCCATCAATCCCCGGAGTAGGGATATGGGATCCTAGCCTGTAAACAGCCAATAAGAGAATCGTAAAACCGATTCTCTTTTTTAAATCTTCAAGTTGTAATACATTCTGGAAACCTTTTAGCATATTATTTAATTATCTCAAAAGTACCGCCGGCACTTTTTATTTTTTCTTGCGCATCTTTGCTGAAACTGTGAGCTTTTAAATCCAATGGATTTTTCAACTCTCCCATGCCCAAAATTTTTATTTTAGAATCATTTTTTTTATAGAAACCTTTTTCCATCAGCAATTCAGGTGTTATCTTTGTCCCTTTTTCAAATTTATTTAAATCTTTCAAGTTTATAACAACATACTCTTTTTTATCTAAACTCGTAAAACCGCGTTTGGGAAGCCTTCGTACCAACGGCATCTGCCCACCTTCAAAACCAGGACAAATACTTCCACCCGAACGCGCTTTCTGCCCCTTATGCCCTTTGCATGATGTTTTCCCATGACCGGAACCGGGACCTCTTCCAAGTAATTTTCTTTTTTTTCGTGGACTCCCCCACTTGCCTAATTCTTCCAGTTTCACTATATTGCTCCTTATATTTCCAAAACCTTTAACATATGGGGTATTTTATTAACCATACCGCGTATTATTAATGAATCTTGATGAACTACTTCCTGATGCATATTCCTTAAACCGAGCGATTGAACGATCTTTCTTTGTTTAGGGGTTGTGCCAATAATACTTTTTATTAAAGTTAATTTTATTTGTTTAGCCATTTTATTTTACATCCTCAATTGAGTTCTTGCGAACTTTTGCAATCTCTTCTAAATTTTTAATAGTTTCTAAGGCATTAAAAGTAGCGTCAACGATATTAAGGGCATTACTGGAGCCAATAACCTTTGTTAAAATATCCTGTACTCCCAATCCCTCAAGAACAGCCCGTACAGCACCGCCCGCGATAACTCCGGTTCCTGGCGCAGCCGGCCTTAATATAACTTTAGTAGCAAGAGCTAATCCATCCATACGGAATGGAATAGTCGCCCCTTTAATAGGGATATCGATCATATTTCTCTTTGCCTGCTCTAATGCTTTTCTAATAGCATCCGGTACCTCATTCGCCTTACCTAATCCTTTGCCGATCTTGCCATAACCATTACCAACAACTACTAACGCGCTAAAACCAAACCTTCTTCCACCTTTAACAACTTTGGCAGTACGAGTAATTCTAACTATTCTCTCTATCAATTGAACATCTTGTGCTTTATCCAATTTCTACCCCTTTATAGATTTTTATTAAAAATCCAATCCTTTACCTCTAGCAGATTCTGCTAAAGCCTTTACCCTGCCATGAAATACATAACCGCCCCTATCAAAAACTACCTTTTTTATACCCATTTCCAACGCACAACCCGCTATTTCTTCGCCAACCACTTTAGCGGCTTGAATATCCCCGCCAGTTTTTATCTTATCCTTTAATTTGGGGGATAATGAAGAAACAGTAACTAAAGTTTTCCCGGTTTCATCATTAATGATCTGGGCATAAATATGTTTTGTGGAACGAAATACATTTAATCGGGGACGTCCTTCATTTCCCTTTATTTTTTGCCTAATCTTTTTATGACTTGCTTCTCTTGGTGTAATTTTTTTTATGTTACTCATTTTTTATTACCTTAATTTAATTTTTTCAAAATTTGATTTATTTTTTCTTACTTCGCCGCGCCCGCTCCAGCCGCCGCTTTACCCGCTTTCTTACGTACATACTCATTAACATATCTTATACCTTTGCCTTTATAAGGTTCAGGCTCTTTAAATCTTCTTACTACTGCAGCAGTTTCACCTACTAATTGCTTATCAAAGCCTGAAACTGTGATCCTGGTGCCTTTTTCATCTACGGATAAATTTATTCCATTCGGCGCCGGATATTCAATAGGATGACTAAATCCCAATTGCATTATTAATTTTTTATCCTTTACCTGAGCCCTGAAACCAACACCTATAATATCTAATTCCTTCTTGTAACCCTCTGTCACACCTTTTACCATGTTAGCAATTAAACTCCTCATTAAACCATGAAGGGATCTTCCCGTTTTATCATCATTATCTCTTGTCAAAACTATTTTTTTATCTTCCAACTTAAAATTTATCCCTTTTGATAGTTCTTGAGATAATTTTCCCTTTGGGCCCTGAACAGTTAAAATATTATTTTCTAATTGCACTTTAACTTCAGAACTAATTGCTATCGGTGTTTTACCTATTCTTGACATCGTATTTTCGCTCCTTTACCAAACATAACAAATGGCCTCTCCCCCGACATTTTCTCTTCTCGCCATTTTGTCACTCATAATTCCCTTTGAGGTTGAAATAATAGTCATTCCCAGTCCCTTAAACCCTTTGGATAAACTTGTTTTGTTACAATATACTCTTAAACCCGGGGAACTTAATCTTCTAATTCCACTAATAA
Organism: bacterium; assembly: GCA_028719205.1. Classification (GTDB taxonomy): domain Bacteria; phylum JACRDZ01; class JAQUKH01; order JAQUKH01; family JAQUKH01; genus JAQUKH01. The sequence continues at coordinate 6,924 of JAQUKH010000025.1, read as the reverse complement.
TTCCCTGCTTATCATGAGTATACAGCAAAGTGATTCTTAAAACAGACCCAGGACCTTCTTTGACTTTCTCGAAATTTTTGATATATCTTTCTTCTTTTAAAACCTTGGCAATCTGTTCTTTTACGCGAGATGAAGCAACATCCACTTTTACCTTATGAACCTTACTTGCATTTCGTATACATGTTAACATATCACCAATTGGATCCGTTATCGGCATTATTTATTCCTCCTAATCTTCATTACCAACTCGCCTTTGTAACCCCTGGAACCTGACCGCAAAGCGCCAACTTTCGAAAACAAATTCGGCACATATCAAACTTTCTCAAATATCCACGCGGGCGTCCGCAAATTCGGCATCTGTTGTGTTTATGTATCTTATGTTTTGGTACTCTTTTTGATCTTTCAACTACTGATGTTTTTGCCATATTCTTTTCCTTCCATTAATCCTTAAATGGCATTCCTAACATTCTAAGCAACGCCATAGCCTCATCATCTGAATCTGCATTTGTCACAAAAGTAATGTCCATTCCCCTGATTTTATCTACTTTATCATATTCAATTTCAGGAAAAATTATCTGTTCTTTCATTCCAATACTATAATTCCCTTTTCCATCAAAAGATTTTTTACCATTAACGCCTCGAAAATCCCTGACCCTTGGAAGAACAACATTTACAAATCTATCAAAAAATTCATACATTCTGTCTCCACGCAAAGTAACCATGCACCCTATGGGAACACCTGCACGCAATTTAAAATTAGATATTGATTTTCGAGCCCTTCTGATTGAAGGTTTCTGGCCGCTTATTAATGTCAACTCCTGAACCGCGACATCCATTACCTTCGGATTCTGAAGCGCTTCACTAAGCCCCATATTAATAACAATTTTTTCCAGCTTTGGAATTTGCATTATATTTTTATACTTGAACTTATCCTTCATTGCTAACGATATTTCTTTTTTATATTTTTCTTTTAATCTTGCCATATTTTCCCTTAAATTTATTTTGTTTCAAACATTTCTCCGCATTCCCTGCACACACGAACCTTATTGCCTGCACTGATCACTTTATGCGCTATCCGCTTCGGCTCATCACATTTATTGCATACTAACATCACATTAGACGCATCTAATGTAAGTTCTTTTTTTACTATTCCTCCCTGAGGATTTTCTTGAGTAGGACGCGTATGTTTTTTTGCCAAATTCACATTTTCAACCATTACCCGCTGTGTTTTAGGCAATACTTTCAGCACCCTTCCTCTTCTGCCTTTTTCTTTTCCTGAAATTACTTCCACATTATCATTTTTTCTAATACCCATTGCCATCTTTCTCCTTACAGCACCTCTGGCGCCAAAGAAATAATTTTCATAAATTGTTTGTCTCTTAACTCTCTGGCTACAGGGCCAAAAATTCTTGTTCCCCTGGGTTCAAGCTGATCATTAATAATTACCGCGGCATTATTGTCAAAACGAATAAAAGAACCGTCTTTCCTGGCAGATATGCCGGCCGTTCTGACAATTACAGCTTTAACAACTTCACTTTTTTTCACTGTTCCGCCCGGTATAGCCTCTTTTACCGCTGCCACAATAATATCCCCGATATATGCATACCGTTTTCTGGTGCCGCCCAGAACTTTTATACATTGAATTATTTTTGCGCCGGAATTATCCGCTACAGTTAACATTGCTCTAGGTTGGATCATTTACTGTCTCCTGTTGCCAGTTTCTTTTCTAAAATTTCAACAACAAACCACCGTTTATTTCTGCTTAATGGCCTGGTTTCAATAATTCTTACCTTATCCCCGATCTTAGCCTTATTATCAGGATTTTCAGCCATAAAATTAGAATACTTATTTAAAACTTTTCCGTAAACCCGGTCGCTGCATCTCCTCGTACATCGAACAACAACTGTCTTCTCCATCCGGTCACTCTTAACCAGACCAACAAATTCCTTCCTTTTACCTAGAGGCATGCTTACTCTCCTTTATCTCTTTTTCTCTCATAATTGTCAACATACGAGCTATATCACGACGAACTGTTCTTAACTTCAGCCGATTTTCCACTTGCCCGATAGTAGCTTGAAATTTTAAATTAAAAAGAGCCTGTCTTTCCTCTTTCAATTTACTATCTAATTCTTCTTTTGTCATATTTCTAAAATCAACGGGTTTCAATTATAACTCCTTATAATTTTTAAAATTTATCCCTCGAAACGAACTTGGTTTTAAACGGTAATTTAAAAGCCGCGCGTCTTAAGGCCTGTTTGGCGATATCTTCAGTCACTCCTCCCAATTCAAACAAAATTCTACCGGGTTTTATTACCGCAACCCAGTATTCTACCATTCCTTTACCCTTACCCATTCTTGTTTCAGCCGGTTTTTTTGTAATTGGCTTATCCGGAAAAATCCTGATCCAAACCCTGCCGCCTCGTTTAATAAAGTGTGTAATTGCTATACGGGAAGCTTCAATCTGCCTATCGGTAAGCAAATACGGCTCCATTGACTTAAGCCCATATTCGCCAAAATTAACCTCAGCTCCGCTTGTCGCCTTGCCGGTTAACCTTCCTTTTTGCCTTTTCCTATATTTAACCCTTGAAGGCATTAACATTGTATCTCTCTCCTATACTTATTATAAATTAATATTTTTGGTATCTAAAATTTCGCCCTTAAAAACCCAGACTTTTATTCCAATAAGCCCATACGTAGTATGTGATTCTGCGAGTCCATAATCAATATCCGCACGTAAAGTATGAAGCGGCACTCTACCGCGCAAATACCACTCATTTCTGGCAATTTCTGCGCCGTTTAATCTTCCGCCGCACATGATCTTAACCCCTAACGCACCCGATTTCAAAACCAAATCTACCGACTTTTTCATCGCCCTGCGGTAACTTATTCTTTTTTCAATTTGCGAAGCAATATTTTCCGCTATCAACTGGGCATTCTGATTAACATCTTTAACTTCCTGAATATTTATAGTAACCTGCTTACCTGTTAATTGCTGTAAATCTTTTTTCAGCTTTTCAACCTCTGAACCTTGTTTTCCAATTACAATTCCGGGCCTTGCCGCAAAAATATCTACCTTCACTTTTTTTGATGCCCGTTCGATCCTTACTTTAGGAATTCCTGCATGATATAACCTTTTCTTTATGGCACCCCGGATCTTAATATCTTCATGCAATAAATCAGCATACCCTTTCTTAGCGAACCAACGGGAATCCCAATCCTTTATGAACCCTAACCTAAACCCTATTGGATGTGTCTTCTGCCCCACGTTTCCTCCTATTTTGCTTCTTTTCTTTTTCGCCCAAAACAACTGTAATATGTGACATCCTCTTTAACACAGTCATAGATCTGCCCATTGAGGCAGGTCTGACTCTTTTGAGCGTCGGGCCACCATCTACAAATATTTTTTCTATAAACAAATTTTCTTTATTAATTCCTTTACGCTGGCCTGCATTAGCCAACGCGGACTTTAATAATTTCTTTACAATCCGGGCTGCAGCATGCGGCATAAAACTTACAGTGTTAATAGCCTCATCTATGTTTTTCCCTCTAACCAGATCAACTACTTGTCTGGCCTTATAAGGAATCGCCCTAATGTTCTTTACTTTAGCTATAGCAATCTCTGCCATTATTTCTCCTGAATTTTAATTGTAGGTGCAATCATGAATTGCCCGCCCCTACATTATTATTATTTTAATGCAGTGGCTTTATCTACATGAGCGGAACCATGCGCCTTGAACGTCCTGGTAGGGGAAAACTCCCCAAGCTTATGTCCCACCATATTTTCTGTCAAATAAACCGGAATAAATTTTTTACCATTATGGACAGCAAAAGTAAATCCAACTAATTCCGGTATAATAGTAGTAGAGCGAGACCAAGTCTTAACTACCTCTTTTTTACCGGATTTATTCATTTTTTCTATCTTTGCTAATACATTTGGATCCACAAATGGACCTTTTTTTATAGAGCGCGACATTTAGCCCCTCTCCTTTTTGCTTTTTCTTCTAATAATCATATTTGTTGTTCTTTTATTTCTTCTGGTTTTATATCCTTTAGCAAGCTGGCCCCATGGGGAACATGGATGCCTTCCGCCCGATGTTTTTCCCTCTCCTCCACCTAATGGATGATCAATCGGGTTCATTGCTACACCACGGACATGAGGCCGTTTTCCAAGCCAACGGGATCTGCCCGCTTTACCAATAGATACATTCATATGGTCCGTATTGCTAACCTGGCCTATTGCCGCGCAACAATCAAGATGAATAAATCGAATCTCACCTGACGGCATTTTAACTTGCGCGTAATCGCCTTCTTTAGCCATTAAATTTATTGCGCAACCGGCGCTGCGGCCAAGCTGCCCGCCTTTACCTATTTTTATTTCTAAATTGTGTATATCAGTCCCCAAGGGTATCTCTCTCAAAGGTAAATAATTCCCGAGTTTTACTTCTGAGCCTTTTCCTGATACAACATTATCCCCAACCTTAAGCCCATTCGGAGCTACAATATACCTTTTTTCTCCATCACGATAATTCAAAAGCGCGATCCAGCTTGTCCTGTTAGGATCATACTCTATAGCAGTTACGCAGGCCGGAATATTATATTTATCCCTTTTGAAATCCATAACGCGATACAATTTTTTGTGCGCGCCGCCGCGATAACGAATAGTTATCCTGCCTTGATTATTACGCCCGTTAATTCTTCTACTGGAAGTAGTTAATGATTTTTCCGGACGCTTTTTAGTAAGCTCTGAAAAATCCTGCACACTCATGGCCCTTCTTGCAGGTGAAGTTGGTTTATATTGAATTATTCCCATATTTATGCTCCAGCTATATCTATTTTATTTCCCTCTTTTAAGGTAACAAACGCTTTTTTCCAATCCGATTTTTTACCAAGCTTTCCGCGAATCCTGCGGAATTTTCCCAAAACGTTCAGGATATTAACGCTTTCAACTTTAACTTTAAAGAGTTCCTCAATTGCAGCCTTTACTTCCTGTTTATTAGCTTGAGTTGATATCTCAAACAAATACTTATTGTTCTTATCCCGCATTTCTGTAGCTCTTTCAGTAATAACCGGCCTTACAATTATTGATTGCGGAATATATTTCATCCTAGAAGCTCCTCTATATTTTTCAATGCTTTTGCAGTTGTAACAATCTCATCACAATTCACTAAAGAATAAACCGAAATAGAATTCGTATAAATTATGTTAACCCCGCTGATATTTTGCATAGATTTTACAACATTTTCAGTCTTATCAGCTAAGATCAATAATATTTTACCGGATACATTTAAGGCTTTTAATAATCCTAAACCTGATTTTGTTTTTGGCTGTTCAAATACAATATCATCTAAAACTTTAATTTTACCACTAATTAACTTGTCTGTCAAGGCCGATTTTATAGCTATTTTTTTAACCTTCTTTGGGAGCTGATAACTTAAGGATCGCGGATGCGGCCCGAATATTATTGCTCCACCACGCCAAAGCGGTGACCGGATACTCCCAACCCTCGCGCTTCCGGTTCCTTTTTGCTTCCAAGGCTTACGCCCACCACCACGCACTTCACTGCGAACTTTAGTATCAGACGTTCCATGCCGCTGATTATTAAGATATGCCTTAACTGAGTCAGCAAGAACTGTTTTATTAACAGGACCGGAGAAAATATCTTTATTCAGTTTTAACTCACCGACCTGCTTACCGCTTTGATTTAAAATGCTAATTTTTTCCATAAATAATGCCTCGATATATTTAGTTAAATTTATTTCTTAACAGTTGGTTTTTTACCTTTTTTATCTTCTATATTTTTTTGTGTCAGTTTGACCTTTTTATCTCTTTTGCTTTTTTGGATTATAACTAACCCGCCCGGAGCACCCGCGACTGATCCTTTTACCATTATAAAATTATTTTCCAAATCCACTTGAACAATATAAAGCCCGATCGTTGTAATTTTAGCATCTCCCATATGACCGGGTAATTTTTTCCCTTTCCATACTCTTCCTGGGAAAGTATTCGCACCTATCGATCCGGGAGCTCTATGGAAATTAGAACCTCGGCTTTCCTTACCACCTTTAAAATGATACTTCTTAACAACACCCGCAAAACCCTTACCTCGTGATTTTCCTACAATATCAACAAAGTCACCGCTTTTGAACAAATTATCAATCTTCAGTTGGCTTCCAACTTCCGCTGTTTCACCCTTGTTCACAATAAATTCATGTAAATGTTTCAACGGTTGAACTCCACTCTTTTTTAAATGCCCGAGCTGTGGTTTATCCAATTTAGATTCTTTTACAGGTTTATATCCAACTTGAACAGCCCTATACCCGTCTTTTTCGTCTGTTATATTTTTAACTACATAACAGGGACCAGCCTCAATTACAGTTACTCCGGTTATTTTCCCATCTTTATCAAAAATTTGGGTCATACCCAATTTTTTACCTAATAGACCTAAAGACATTGTTTGTCACTCCAATTTAAATAATTGTTTTCTAACATTAATCATATTTAAAAATTAAATTTACGACTTGATCTCAACATCCACACCAGTTGCTAAATCCAGCTTCATCAAAGCATCTACTGTTTGCGGATTCGGATCAAGTATATCAACCACTCGTTTATGCGTTCTCATCTCAAATTGTTCTCTGCTTTTCTTATCAACATGAGGCGAACGCAAAACAGTCCAACGGTTAATTTCTGTCGGCATAGGCACTGGCCCGGAAATCCTGGCACCAGTTTTTTTAACCGTTTTCACTATTTCCTTTACTGACTGATCCAGTAAACGGTGATCAAACGCTTTTAATTTTATTCTTATTTTTTCAGCCATATTTTACTCCAAAATTTCCGCAATAACTCCGGCACCGATCGTCCGGCCTCCCTCGCGTATTGCAAATTTTAATCCTTTTTCCATCGCTATTTTTGATATCAATTCCA
>JAQUKH010000024.1 GCA_028719205.1 bacterium | reverse complement strand
TTGAAAAAAATATATTCATTCCCGGGATCAGGCCGCCCACTGTTCCAAATGGTCAAAGCAGGTTAAGAATTTCCCTAACCTCAAATATTACAAAAAACGATATAAATATTATTATAAATATTTTAAATATATAAAAAGTTTTTACAATATTCAGCCGATAATAACTAAAAGGATATATTTTAAACCATGAAAGAATTATACCTCCAGGCAAATCAAGGCAACAGAAAAGCTATTGAAACAGTCCTGAAAGAAATTGAACCTATACTGGTCAAAATAGCATCTCATTATTTTTCTCCCGGAATGGACAAACAGGATATCAGGCAAATACTGCTTACGGGAGCCTGGCAGGCTATGACCAGATTTGATCCGGTAAAAGTACCTGATAAAGGCAATGTGGATAAAATATTTCTTATGTGGACGATTAAATTGGCGGAACAATACCTCTGGAGAGATTTTCGCTCACGTGACCCCGAACGCAGGGGACATATGGCCACTAAAGAATTATCAGAATGTATTTCACTGGATAATAAGATTGACAGTTCACGCGATGCCTCGATGAACATTGATGAGATAATCGCTGATGATAAAGCAAAAATGCCGCTGGATCTGATCTCTGAAAAACAAGAGGCAGAAATTCTAAAAATGCTGATTGAGCGGCTGGACAAAGATGAAAAAACTGTAATTGTGCTTCATTATAATGATGGTTTAAGTTTTTCCAGTATCGGTGAAAAACTTTCTAAAAGCAAGCAATGGATTTTCATCATACATCAAAGAGCAATTAATCATTTAACAAAATGGTTTGAGTTGGAAGTAAAATACAGTTTCAAATTATCTAACGAAAACGAATTGAATATGGCTCGCAGGAAAGCAATTGATCGAAGGCGTTTCCCAAGGCATGAAATACATGAACCTAAATCCTGAACAAAGCCTTTATCCCCTGAGTTATTGCTTTGGATCGAAAATATCCCGCAATCCGTCGCCTAAAAAATTAAATGCCATAATCGCGGCAAAAATAAAAATCCCGGGCGTAAGAACCCATGGGAAATTAGTCAGGACATTAACACTTTTAGCGACAGAAAGCATATTACCCCAGCTTGCCTGAGGCTCCATAATCCCCAGGGATAGAAGGCTGAGAGCGGATTCTCCGAGTATATACCCCGGTATGCTCAATGTCGCGGATATAATCGCGTAAGACATTGTATTTGGCAAAATATGGCGGTATATAATTCTCCACGGACTTGCCCCGATAGCTCTCGCGCCTAAAACATATTCTTCTTCCCGTAAAGAAAGAACCATCCCTCTTACAACTCGTGCCATTCCGGCCCATTCAATAAAGCTCATAGCCATTATAATTAAAATGTAAATTATAACTGAGTTTAAATTCGGCGGGAAGGTGGCCCTCAATGCCAGAAGGAGATAAAAATGCGGGAAGGACATTATTATTTCACAAAAACGCATTATAATATTATCAATCCATCCTCCAAAATATCCCGAAATACCCCCTACTATCATTCCGATAAAAAAGGATATAAAAACACCTATCAGCCCTATTGAAAGAGATATCCTGCTTCCATATAAAATCCTTGTAAAGATATCCCTGCCAAGATAATCACTGCCAAAAATAAATATCCTGCCGGGTTCATCAACGCCGAATAAATGAATATTTGTCTTAAAAATCCCAAAAATTAAATGTTCATCCCCTTTTACAAATAATTTTATAAAATATTTTTCCTGATAATTAATTACATATTTTTTTTGATATGTCTCAGTATTCATCTCCCCCGCTGTTCCATAAATAAAAGGACTGATATAAAATTTCATTTCGCTGTCAAAAAAATGGATTCCTGTCGGCGGATGATAATTTTTATCACGGTTCTGCACATCGTACCTGTAAGGCGAAATAAAATCCGCGAATATAGCGCAAAAATAAAGAATAAATAGAATTACCGCGCCAAAAGCCGCCAATTTATGTTTTTTAAACAATTTTTTAAGCATTTCTTCCTAACTTGTGACTTGTGACCTTAAATACTTGTGACTTTTTTACTGCCTTATCCTCGGGTCAACAATTAAAAGCAAAATATCAGCAATTAAATTTCCAATTAATAAAAGGACTGCACTCATAACAAGGCTTCCCATAACAAGATATAGATCCTGACTGAACACCGCGTCAAGCATCAAACGGCCTAATCCCGGCCAGGAGGTAACAGTTTCTATTAATGCCGCGCCGCTTAACAATCCCGAAATTTCATAGCCAAAAATTGTAACCAGAGGATTAATGGCATTTCTCAACGCGTGTTTGTAGACCACAAGATATTCAGGAAGCCCTTTTGCGCGAGCAGTGGTAATGTATTGACTTCTTAAAACCTCAAGCATATTCGCCCTCATCAAACGCATCAGGCCCGCCAATCCTCCAACAACCAAAACGCTAATGGGAATAATGATATGTCTCAGATAATCAATTGTTTTGCCAAAAACGCTCAAATTATCATGATCAAGGCTAACTACCCCTCCAATAGGCAGCCAGCCTGTTTTAGCCGCGATAAATATAAAAATAAAAGCAAGAAAAAAACTTGGTATGGACATTCCTAAAAAAGCAAGTATAGAAAGAAGTTTGTCCGATATAGTATTTTTTTTTACCGCTGAAACTACCCCCATTGGAATAGCTAAAAGCCATATAAAGATCATGCTTAAAAAGGCTAAAACAAATGTGTTCCACGCCCGTTCCTTAACCAGGTCAAATACAGGAACATGATAGGTAAATGAATACCCAAAATCCAATTTTAAAATATTTTTTAACCAATGAAAATACTGAACAACCCATGGCTTATCCAGTCCAAATTCCTGCCGCATTTTTTCCAGTGTAACTCTTGATATTTGGGGATTTAATTTAAGCTGGTCAAAAAAATCACCGGGGGCCATCTGGATGATAAGAAAGGAAAAAAAAGTGATCCCGATAAGCAAAGGGATCATATGGATAATTCTACGGCGGATATATGCAAACATAATTTGGTTTATTTTACCAAATTTCGCAATTTTATTGTAATATTTATTTAATTCTTTTTCCCGAAATTCCCTGCGAATATTATAAGGTCATTCCCGTCAATGATATTATTCTCATCAAGATCAGCTAAAATATTCCAGTTGGAATACCCGGGCTGAGCCCCGAATGCCTTGCCTAATACATATAGATCATGCCCGTCAACACGGTCGGATGAACCGGGGGAACTTATGTCAATATTACCTAATGGCAAATTATTCTTCGGTCGCGACACTGTTATTGTTTTAGTATCTATTGCTGTTACCTTGTCATTGTCTGTTACCCTTACTTTTGTATTGTAAGTTCCTGCAATATTATATGTATATGAATATGTGTTTTCTATTGTGCTTGTTTCATAACTCCCATTCCCGTCCAGATCCCACTCGTAATTTATTATTGTTGCGTCTGGATCAAACGTATCTGCCGTAAAGTCCACTGTCAGCGGACTTACTCCTGTTGTTTTACCTGCTATCAGTGTTACTGTTGGAAGCTGATTAGGCGGATTATTTACTGTTATTGTTTCAGTATCTATCGCTGCTGCGCTATCATTATCGGTTACCCTCACTTTCGCGTTATATGTTCCAGTTGTACTATATTTATATGAATGTGTATTTCCTGTTGTGCTTGTTTCATAACTCCCGTTCCCGTCCAGATCCCACTCATAATTTATTATTGTTCCATTCGGATCATGCGCGTTTGCCGTAAAGTTCACTGTCAGCGGGATTACTCCCGTTGTTTTATCAGCTATCAGGGTTACCGTTGGAAGCTGATTAGGCGGATTATTTACTGTTATTGTTTCAGTATCTATAGCTGCTGCGCTATCATTATCGGTTACCCTCACTTTCGCGTTATATGTTCCAGTTGTACTATATGTATATGAATGTGTATTTCCTGTTGTGCTTGTTTCATAACTCCCATTCCCGTCCAGATCCCACTCATAATTTATTATTGTTCCATTCGGATCATGCGCGTTTGCCGTAAAGTTCACTGTCAGCGGAGCGACTCCAGTTGTTTCAGCGGCAATTAACGTTACTGTTGGCGGAATATCTATATTGTTAACTGTTATACTTATTGTCTCATATCCGGCCAATTCACCGTCATAAATACCGAAATTCACATAATATAGGCCTTGTTGTAAATAATTCGGTTTCCATGTAAATTTTTTAGTATTTGTATTAAAATTTGCTCCATCCGGTAAATTTGATTCCTCATAAAATACAATATCTGCGTCCGGATCAGAACCTGTTATTGTAAAGCTTAGTGTTTCATACTCATTTACTATCTTGTTTCCTGTCGGATCAAATATTGGCGCGTTATTTACTGTTATTCCCTGCAACACATCAAAACAATTATATAAAATCCCTTGTTCTCCATTTGTGTTTGTCACTGTTATGTTATATTTACCCGGGCATAATCGCGTTAAAACATCCGCGGTCATCGAAGTTGAATCATTATATATAATATTTCCACATTCACTCCCTGCGCTTATTTTTTGGATTATTTGTAAACCGGAATCAAAATCCGCTATATATACATAATTCCCATTTACATATACTTTCATAGAATATCCCATAGTATCGATGCTTCCTTTTAAACTTGGATTTTCCGGATTGCTTATATCAATTATTTGTAAACCGGAACTAAAATCCGCTACATATACATAATTCCCGCTTATATCCACTCCCGAAGCATTTCCCGGCGTATCATATGTCCCCTTTAAACTCGGGTTTGCCGGATCACTTATATCGATTATTTGTAAACCGGCAGTATCATCCGCAGCATACGCATAATTTCCCTTTATATATACCGCATACACATTCCCCGGTGTATTATATGTTCCTTTTAAAATCGGGCCTGCCGGATTGCTTACGTCTATTATTTGTAAACCGAAATCAAAATCCGCTACATATGCATAATCACCATCCGTATATACTCCTATAGCATTTCCAGGTGTATTATATGTCCCTTTTAAAATCGGGTTTGCCGGATCACTTATATCTATTATCTGTAAACCGGAAATACCATCCGCAATATATGCATAATTCCCCTTTATATATACCCCATACGCATATCCCGGTGTATTATATGTCCCTTTTAAAATCGGATTTGCCGGATCACTTATATCTATTATTTGTAAACCGGAACCATAATCCGCTACATACGCATAATCCCCATTTACATACACTCCTTCCGCGTATCCAGGCGTATTATATGTCCCTTTTAAAATCGGGTTTGCCGGATCACTTATATCTATTATTTGTAAACCGGAACCAAAATCCGCTACATACGCATAATCCCCATTTACATACACTCCCTCCGCGTATCCCGGTGTATTATATGTCCCTTTTAAACTCGAACTTGATAAATTACCTATATTGATTATTTGTAAACCGGAATCTAAATCTGCTACATATGCATAATCCCCATTTACATATACTCCTACAGAATATCCAGGCGTATTATATGTCCCTTTTAAAATCGGGTTTGCCGGATCACTTATATCTATTATTTGTAAACCGGAACTAAAATCCGCTACATATGCATAATTTCCATTTACATGTACTCCTATAGCATTTCCAGGCGTATTATATGTCCCCTTTAAAATCGGGCTTGCCGGATTACTTATATCGATTATTTCTAAACCGGAGCCAAAATCCGCTACATATGCATAATTCCCATTTATATATACTCCTTCTGCATATCCAGGAGTATTATATGTCCCTTTTAAAATCGGGTTTGCCGGATCACTCACATCAATTATTTTCAAACCGGAATCATCATCTGCCACATACGCGTAAGTAGTATCTGCATTTATATTATTTACATATACTCCTATAGCATTTCCTGGCGTATCATAAGTTCCCTTTAAGGTTGGACTAGCCGGATCACTTATATCGATTATTTGCAAACCGGAACCTAAATCCGCTACATAAGCATAATTCCCATTTACATATACGCCTATAGCATTTCCCGGCGTATTATATGTCCCTTTTAAAATCGGGTTTGCCGGATCACTTATATCGATTATCTGTAAACCGGTAGTATCATCCGCAACATAGGCGTAATTCCCATTTACATATACTCCTAAAGCTCTTCCCGGCGTATTATATGTCCCTGTTAAACTCGGACTTGCCGGATTACTGATATCAATTATTTCTAAACCGGAGGTTTCATACGCAACATAAGCATAATTCCCATTTACATATACGCCATACGCGCGTCCCGGGGTATTATATGTCCCTTTTAAATAAAAACTTCCGGAACTTATAGATACCCTGCAGGCTGAATCAAAATTCTGGCCGTTGATAGTTATGTTTGTAAATTCATCGTTGTAACCTGAAACAGGCGATATTGACTCAATTACAGGAGCTGCAGTAAAAACAGTTTTTACTGATAAAATCAAAAATAAAAATAGAACATATTTAATTTTCATAATATTTCACACACCTCCGGCATTAAATTGATTTTACAATTTTTATATTAAATTTATATTTAACCGTGATTATTCTATATACCAAATTTTTTTGACCGTAAACGAATATTTTAGGTATGATAATTTTGAATAGAATTTTGATACGATGAGGAAAATATTTTATTATTTATTCAGGTAAAATTCCCAGATATTATGGGTTACGCCTCCAAAGGCGGTGGGGTGAAGGTTACCGAATTTGTTTCTGACTGCGTAAATAGCGGCGGGATTAACCGTGTAGATAAAAGGAAGCTGTTCGGCAGCGATCTCCTGCCAGCGAAAATAGATCTGCCTGCGTTTTTCTTCATTTAACTCGCTTGCCCCGCGGGTAAACAGGTCATCTATTTCTTTTTCCCATGTTGTAGCCGGCTTCTTTTGCCTTGGATACCACATGTGCAATTGTCCAGAAGACATCCAGACATTCATTCCGCTATGAGGTTCGACTCCGCCTGTCAGGCCGATAAGGATCGCATCCCAGTCAAACGGAGGATTATCAAGTTTACTGACTAAAGTATTAAACTGAACCGGAGCAAAATTCACTTTAATACCTGCCTTCCGCAGGTCATCAGCTATAATATTTCCCATCTGTTCGCGTTCCTTATTCTCACTGTTTGTAAGTATCGTAAACTCTACAGTATTCCCGTTTTTATCCTCTAAAAATCCATCTTTATTTTTATCTGTAAAACCCGAGGCCGATAAGATCCCTTTAGCTTTAGGAATATTATAATCATATTTTTTCACATTATCATTATAGAAAAATACAGCGGCCTTTTCCATTGCTGAATTCTGCGGAAATGCCAGCCCCGACATAACATTATTTATTATTGAATTTTTATCGATCAGATACGCTGCGGCCCGGCGGAAATCAACATTTGTAAACCAATCGATCTTCGGGTGTTTAACCGCGGCCGGATTTTGATTGAATACAAGGAAATTGGTTCCAAATGTAGGCCCGCAGTTATAGAGCGTAAAATCTTCTTCTTTTTCTTTCGATTTAAGCAAGGAGAAATCCTGTCCGCGTGGTGATAAAATATCTATTTCACCTGACTGGAATTTTAAAAGGTCCGCGTCCTGATCCGGCACGATAAGAATCACCAGCTGATCCAGATAAGGTAATTGTTTTCCATCCTTATCTTTCCTCCAGTAATACGGATTTTTTTCTAAGATCAGTTTCTGGCTTGGAACATATTCTTTAAGATAAAACGGGCCTGTTCCTATGATCTCCAATGGATTCGAGTTTACACCCCATGTCGAAGTGAACTTTTTTTCCTGTACTGATTTTTCCAGGATGTGTTTAGGCAATATTTCCTGGTTAAGCTGTCGCAGGAAAGGCGCGAAGGGTTTTGATAAAATGAATTTTATTGTAAAATCATCGATCTTTACGGTTTTTATTTCTTTGCCGTCAATCGTAAAAATATCACGGCTTGAGGAAGGAATATCATCATTATAAATTAATTTATCAAATGTAAAAATTACATCATCAGCGGTAAATTGTTTTCCGTCAAACCATTTTACATCTTTGCGAAGTTTAAAAATCCATTCTAAACCATCAGGCGAGATCTGCCAGCTTTCAGCCAGGCACGGTTTTACCTCAGTGGTTACCCCATCCGTTTCAGTAAGCCCTTCAAAACACCATCCGATCGCGTGTGTTGTTGACGTTTCTTTTGCCATGATCGGATTGAACGATTTGGGATCGCTTACTGAACTTATAACTATTTTACCGCCAAACCGGCTATCAGGCCCGGCTTTTACTTTGTTTTCTTTTCTGGCGCATGAAAATAAAAGCAGTACCGCTAAAAAAGCTGAAAAATATTTTATTTTATTCTTCATACTATTTGTTGCTTGAATTTAATGGAGTAACTGATCCCGGCAAAGCAGGTAAAACATTACTATTTAACTCCTGCTGAGCGTGGCCGGCATGCATTCTGGCTGCTTCTTCCTGCGCGGCTTTTTCTAACAAGGAATTACTTGTTCCGACAGCAGCCCGGCGGCCCATTGTTGAAAGATAAAGAGAGGTACACATAAAAACCGCCGCGCAACCTACTGTTACCTTTCCGATCAAACTCGCTGCTCCGCGGCTGCCCAATAATGGATTTTGTCCGCCGCCTCCGAAAACAGAACCAATATCAGTGCCTTTGCCCTGCTGAAGCAAAACAATAAGCACCAATGCTAAACAAACTAAAACATGAATTATAAGAATTAATGTATGCACTAAACTCCTCCTTTACAAATTATTTGCAATTTTTAACAGATCCGAAAAAGTATCAATTTTTAGGCTCGCGCCTCCAACCAGCGCGCCATCAATGTTTTCCTGTTTAAGAATATCCGCCACATTTTCAGAAGTTACACTTCCCCCGTATTGGATACGGACATTAGAAGAAATTTCCTCATCATAGATCACTGAAATCCGGTTCCTGATAAATTTATGCATTTCTTCCGCTTGCTCAGGTGTCGCGTTTTTACCGGTACCGATCGCCCATACCGGCTCATAAGCAATTGTTATTTTCTTAATTTCATCACTGGTTATTCCGGTTAAACCATTAATTAATTGTTTTTCTACTACCTTCTGATGTAAATTTTTATCCCTTTCTTCCTGAGTCTCTCCAACACAATAAATCGGAAATAACCCGTGTTTCAAAGCGGATTTTATTTTTTTATTTAAAAGCTCATCGTTCTCATTAAAATATTTCCGTCTTTCCGAGTGGCCTATTATAACATAAGTACAGCCTAAATCCTTAAGCATCAACGGCGATATTTCTCCGGTATATGCTCCCTTTTCTTCAAAATACATATTTTGAGCCCCAAATTTGATATTTGAATCCTTAAGTATATCCTGCATTAAAAAAAGATGAGTATAGGGCGGGATAAATGCTATATCAATATTTTTAAATCCATCTGTCTTTTCCTTGATGCCGTTTATAAGTATTCTCGCGTCTTTCTGCAGTGTATTCATTTTCCAATTCCCGGCAATAAATATTTTTCTTCCTTCAATATCGCTGAGTGCTTCTATTCCCGGAAGCGATTTTCCTTCAAGAAATTCTAATGACGCGCCGCCGCCTGTGGAAATATGGGTAATTTTATCTTCTACATTACTGTCATGTATCGCCGCCGCTGAATCCCCGCCTCCTATGATCGTTGTCGCTTTTGATTCAGCCAAAAGTTTCGCGAGCGCGATCGTTCCATTTTTAAACTGGGGTAATTCGTAAACCCCGACAGGCCCGTTCCAAAGGATCGTATTTGCTTTTTCAATTTCTTTTTTAAAAAGCTCAATTGTTTTAGGCCCGATATCCATACCCCGCCAGCCATCAGGTATTGATTTTTCATCCTGGACCCTGCTGTTAGCTGTCTTTGAAAATTCATCAGCAATAATATGGTCTACAGGCAAAATTATTTTGCTATGATTCTTTTTTACATTTTCCAGGATCTCATTAGCGACATCCAGTTTGTCTTTCTCTACCAAAGAATCTCCGGTTAATATCCCCTGAGATTTTAAAAATGTGTAGGCCATCCCTCCGCCGATCAAAAACGTGTCGACTTTATGTAAAAGATGTTTAAATATTTCTATTTTATCTGAAACTTTGCTTCCGCCAAGAATAACCAAAAACGGCCTTTTTGGATTTTGGACTGCCTGTCCCAGATATTTTATTTCCTTTTCCATTAACAAACCGGCTGCTGCCTTTGAAACAAATTTAGTCACGCCGACAACCGACGCGTGTGCCCGATGAGAAACACTGAAAGCGTCATTTACGTAATAATCACAGAGTTTTGCTAATTTCTGTGCGAATTCAGGGTCATTATCCTCTTCCTCATTATAAAACCTTACATTTTCCAGAAGAATTACATCACCGTCTTTCATCCCCGCTACTGACATTTCAACAGAAGTCCCTATGCAGTCATTCAATTTTTTTATTTTTTTGCCTAACGCCACTTCCAGTTTTTCCGCGACCTTATTCATTCTAAGGCCTTCAATAACCTCACCCTTCGCCCTTCCCAGATGAGAGATCAAAATGGCCCGGCCGCCGCGGTCAATAACATTTTTTATTGTAGGAATGGAACTTGTTATCCTGATAATATCAATGATTTCGCCCTTCTTATCAAGCGGCACATTGAAATCGGTCCTGATAAGGATCCTTTTACCTTTTACATCCAGGTCTCTTACTGATAATTTATTCATTACAACCCCTGTTTATTAACATAATTAACTAAATCTACCAGCCTGCTGGAATATCCCCATTCGTTGTCATACCAGGAGATCACCTTTATCATAGTTTTATCAATTACCATTGTTGACAAGGCGTCCACTATCGATGAATGCGGATTATCCAAAAAGTCTATAGAAACCAAAGGCAGTTCGCAAAAATCAAGAATTCCTTTTAATTCATTTTGAGTAGCTTTCTTTAATGCCGCGTTAACTTCTTCTTTCGTGGTAGTTTTTTCCACTTCAGTCACAAAATCCACCATTGAAACATTTGGTGTGGGAACTCTTACCGACAAACCATCAAGCTTCCCTTTTAATTGCGGAAGAACTAAAGCGGTCGCGGTTGCCGCGCCTGTTGTAGTAGGTATCATTGAAACCGCCGCGGCTCTCGCCCTGCGAAGGTCCTTGTGCGGCAGATCCAAAATTCTCTGGTCATTAGTATACGAGTGGGTAGTAAGCATGAACCCGTGCTTGATCTTATAATTCTCATCAATTATTTTAGCGATAGGCGCTAAACAATTTGTGGTGCATGAGGCGTTTGAAATAATATGATGTTTAGACTTGTCATAGGTCTTTTCATTTACACCTAAAACAATTGTTATATCCGGATTTTTCGCGGGAGCGCTTATAATTACCTTTTTCGCGCCGTTCGTTAAATGAACCTGCGCTTTTTCTTTTTCCGTAAAAAGGCCTGTGGACTCAATAACTATATCCGCGCCAAGGTCTTTCCATGGCAGTTTATTAATATCTTTCTCAGAAATCACTTTAATTTTACGGCCGTCAACAATGATGTTATTATCCTGAGCTTTTACATCCTTGTTAAAAATCCTGTGAACTGAATCATATTTTAAGAGATGAGCCAAAACCGAGGCATCCGTCAGATCATTTATCGCCACAATTTCAAAATTTTTTTGATCTGAGGCTATCCTCATGAAATTCCTGCCGATCCTTCCGAACCCGTTAATCGCGATTTTTATAGCCATGTGGTCTCCTTTTAGGTCTTAGTTATTAAACCACAGAAATTATAGTCATTTTTCATAAATAGTCAACTCTTTTTTGAATTCGTCAGGGAAAATGTGGTAAAAAGTCAATAGAAAACGGAATCAGCCAATTTATATTTTAGCCATTTTTTGATAATATTATATATGAAATTTGAATTTTTTAGTAAATCGTGGAATCATAATTAATGTAATTGAAAGGATGGGACAATTAAATGAAAAAATTATTATTTTTTTTAAGTACAATTTTTATTTTAGCAGGTGGGCAAAGCGCAGGAGCTCTCACTATTGATCTTTGGTCTCAGTTCCCCAATTACCAGGGTGAAAATGGATTGTATGCTTATGGTTATAGTCCTGAAACAAACACATATAGGTCTATAGCTAAAAAACCTGATGCGAACCATACTTTTTTAACTCCGGAACAGCCATTTGAGAATCCTATGATCGTGAAAGTTAATCAACCATGGATATATATGCATCCGTCCTCAATGCCGCAATGTGGAACTGAATATGGTACAGAAGACGTAAACCTTGCCTTTTTATCGCCTTATAATAATTTATATAATTTAACGGGTTCTTTCTGGTTAAAGATAGATAATCTGTATCCTGATAGCGGTTATATTCAAAGCTATATTAAAAAAAATGACACTTTATTATTCTCAAGTTACCTGAATCCGGGAGATGTTGTTAATTATAATCTAACCAATATTTTTCTTAATTATAACGATTACCTTTATTTCGGGGTTTCTTCAGCAGGCCCTGATTATTCTGATTGGGGACATTTGCAAGGGAGAATATCAACAGTTCAAACTCCCGAACCAGGCACAATTATGTTACTCGTCAGTTTAGCTTCAGGATTATTCGGTTTCGCGGGATTACGTAAAAGATTAATAAAATAAAACAGTAAAAATTTATTTGTTTATTAAGGAATCCTTAAAGATGGAGGACTATAAAAAATATTGGCGATGGCTGATAATGATCTTGTCGGTTATTTTCAGTGTAAGGTATCTTATCTGGAGATTTCGTTTTACTTTAAATCCTAATGCCCTGTGGTTTTCACTTCTTCTATTAATTGCCGAGTTACATGGTTTTATTGAAACAACCCTTTTCTTTTTTATGGTATGGAATCCCACCAAAAGGAAATCTCTTCCACCGCTGCAAAACAAAACCGTGGATATACTTGTGCCTACATACGACGAACCCGAGCATCTTTTAAGAATGACGTTGCTGGGATGCATGGACCTGAAATATCCTCACACGACCTATGTTCTTGACGACGGCCGGAGGCCTGAGATAAAAGTTTTAGCTGAAAAATTAAATTGTGTGTATATGTCACGAACTGAAAGAAAAAACGCTAAGGCGGGAAATCTAAATAGCGCTTTAAAACATATAAATGGTGAATTTTTATTAACCCTTGATGCCGATCATATACCTTTGCCTACCCTGATTAATGAAACAATAGGCTTTTTTATCGATGAAAAAGTCGCTCTGGTACAAATGCCCCAGGATTTTTACAACCTAGATTCCTTCCAACACACGACCAATTGGAGCAAAGGCTATTCATGGCATGAACAAGAACTGTTTTATTCTGTGATACAGCCGGGGAAAGATTACTGGAACGCGGCATTTTATTGCGGCAGTACAACTATGATAAGAAGAAAGGCCATAGATGAGATCGGAGGTTTTGCTGAAGAAACAATAACAGAAGATATCCATACCGCCCTTAGATTACACGCGAAAGGCTGGCATTCTGTATATTATAATAAGACTATGGCCAGGGGTATTGCCCCATCAACTTTAGGCGGATTTGCCATCCAGAGATTCCGCTGGGGAGCAGGCGCGATGCAGGTATGGAAGATAAATAATCCTCTGACAACAAAAGGATTATCAATACCGCAAAGGTTGTGTTACTTTGCCTCTATGTATACTTATTTTGGCGGATTCCAGAAATTAATTTATTTATTGGTACCCATTATAATATTAAATACCGGATTTATACCAATACACTCCGACCCTTCAACTTTTCTAAATTTCTTTGTCCCATATTTTTTTGTAAGTGTTTATGGCATGAGCCTTACAATGGGCGGCTTTAGAGGAATAATATTAGTGGAACAATATAATATAATTAAACTTGTCAACCAAATGAAGGCTGTGATAAGAGGGATATTTGGAAAAGAAAAATATATAGTTACTCCCAAACAGAGCAGAATGGAAAATAATCTGAACGAAGTAAGCCTCCAGCTGTCTATATCTATGCTTAGCTGTATTGCTATTATTAAGGGCGTTATTGATATTTTCCATTTGGGCGGGATACAATTTTGGGCATATCTTGCAAGTATATTCTGGGCTATATTTTACACTATCTTAACGGTACCAATGGCTTTATCCGCTTTGAGTAAGAAAGATTTCAGGAAATTATACCGCTTCGATGGTAAATTTGACATAAATGTACAATATGAAAATGTTGGCTTAAGTGAAATAAAAAAAGAAAACTCGGGTTTCGCGAGAAATATTTCACCCTATGGCCTTTCTTTAACTACAGATGATCCAATGCCGGCAGGCCGGGTCTTGAAACTCAAAATTTTTCTTCCGGATGGAATTTACATAAATACTTTGGGAGAAATAAAAATGTCCAGCCTGTTTAAGATATCAAAAAATATGAACAAATATATGAACGGAATTGAATTCAAAAATATCAGCGAATCAGATAAGGATAAGATCATAAGGTTTCTAATGCTTGTGGCAGCCCCTGCACAGGCTAAATTCCTAAAATTAAGCATGGCAAACAGAATAAGGGATTAAAATATGAAAATAAAATATTTCTATTCTTTTTTTATTTGTTTAGTTTATTTGTCCGTATTTTTTATTTCACCTGTTAACGCCGGCAGTAAAAAAATCATCACCGGAGTAGATATATATTCAGGCTGGTATACCGACACAAAGAATCAGGGATTCGAATATTTAGGGGTCGGCCTTGACCATAAAATTGACGATCAACGGGTGTTAACGGCAAAAATCATCGCGGATTATTTAAATTATGAATATGAATCAGGCACAGAGATTATTAAGGCCAAAGTACCTGAACTAAAACTGTTTATTGGGGAAACACGCCTTTATCGCAGCGCATATTTAACAGTAATAGGAGGAATTGTTAAAAGAAATACTTCCTTCCACCCTGATGATAAAAGTAATTCAACACGAGGGCCAAAAACAGGACTAATACTTGAAACCGACTATACCAGAGACCTGTCAGAAAGGCTTATTATAAACCTTTTAGGAGATTACAACACAATAGGCCATTCTCTCTGGGGAAGAGGTAAACTTAAATATTTAGTACCATCAAATAAAATTACCAATAAATATTTTATCGGAATGGAAGGCATTGGAGAAGGCAATAGTGATTATTCAGCTTACCGTTTAGGCCCGATCTTCGAAATACAGAAACTAAAAGAAAATTTGTCTATTCTTTTTGGATTGGGTTACAGGCATAGCAACAGTATTTCATCCTCCGGTTATTTCAGCATTGATCTATATCATAGGTTTTAAATCCGACAATAAGATCATAATAATAATTTTTAAAAGCAATGCTACGATTTACCCTATATGCAATAAAATATAAAAATCCTGGGTTAAAAGTTCCAATTTGTCAATATAAAGCGGATTCAGCCAATTTACATTCTAATCATTTTTTTTTATTATAATAGTTAAATAATTATAAGGAGGAAATAATATGATTGAAAAAACACATGATAAAGAACTCGACGAGCTAAGGTCCGAGATCGCGAATCTGCGCACAGATATTACAAAACTCTTTAGCGGCATAAAAAATTATGCCGGAGCAAAAGTATCTGACGAAAAAGATCAAGTTATTGAGAAAAGCCATCAAATATGGGCGGATCTTATGGATAAGTTTTACGCATCAAAGGCACGCGGGAAAAAAGTCGTCAGGGAGGTTACAACTCAAGTTGAGGAACACCCGTTCATAAGTATTATGATAGCATTCGGCGTTGGTTACGCGATCGCCAAAGTTTGTACCAGGAAGGCAAAAAATGAAAATACTAACGATGCTGATTAATCTTGCTGAACCATTTCTGCGTTTTATTGAAATGGAAGAAAAAATAATAAAGAAAAAGATAATGAACCTGATTTGGGCACTGGCATTTATAGTAATTTCCGCCCTGCTGGTTCTTGCCGCGTCGGGATTTTTTCTGCTGGGAATATACCAGTACCTTACCGCGCAGATGCCACCTGCCGCCGCATCGATATTAGTGTCAATTCTTTCCGTTATACTAGCGCTGATTTTCGCGTGCCTTGCAAAATGCCGGACCGACTGACCCAATTAAAAAGCTAACTGGCTTCTTGTCGACAGTTTTGTAATCCGATCTGATCAACTTTTTTTGCTTATGAGTTAAACGGTCCCTGCGTATCCGGCAGGTGGGCGACTAAGACGGATTACTCATTGTTATCCTTGAAGGGGATAAACAGGTATTATACCCAGGTACAATTGACTTATATTTTAACATGATAGTACCGGTGGCCGGAAATTGTTCGAAATGATCTATCTGGCATTTAAAAGGAAGGAGGTTTTATCATGTTGCATTGGGCGGCAGTATTTTTCATTATCGCGATTATAGCAGCGTTGTTGGGATTTACCAGCATTGCGGGTTCAGCCATTGAAATTGCTAAGATCCTGTTCTTTATATTCCTAGTTTTATCGGTTCTGACTTTTATATTTGGAAGAACCCGAAACTAAACCATTTTTTGGCGATAATTAATAAAAAATCAGAAAGGAGCTTTCCATGAAATTAAATTATTCAAAAATACTTATCGCGGCTACATTTGTTGCAATTTTACTTTGCGGCACCGCATCAGCACAAAACGCCGGATCGCAGAATAAAAAGTTTGGTTTAGGAATTATTATAGGTGAGCCGACAGGAGTTAGCGGTAAATTTTGGACAGGGCCAAGGACGGCAATTGATGGAGCTATTGCCTGGTCGACAGGAACTCATAGCGACATAGATCTCCATTTTGATTATCTTATGCACGACTTTAGTGTGTTAAATACAAATGAAAGGAATATTATTCTCTATTATGGCATTGGTACAAGATTTAAATTTATCAACACCAGCAATAATAACAATAATGACACAAAAGTCGGAATTCGTATCCCTTTAGGGATAACTTATCTTTTTCCAACCGCTCCTTTTGATATTTTTGCTGAGATTGTTCCTTTACTTGACTTGGTGCCAAATTCAGACTTTGAACTGGATGCAGGACTAGGCATAAGATATTATTTTTAGTACGTAGGGCTGAAATGTTTATTAATTAATTTTTGAAATTTAAGATTTTAGGATATAATAAGCATATGTTTAAAATAAGCAAAATGCCATATAAAAATATAATTACTAATTTTCTTAAGAAATTTCACCTTTTTATCACACTCCTGCTTTCGATATCAGGTTACGTCGTAAAACACGCGACTATACCCAGGACGATCGCAATACTCTCTTCTCTAACTTTTTCCATATATATAGTCAATTATCAGCCTCACAATTATAAACTGGCTATTTTCTATTTTATTCTGGTTGAAGTATTTTATATAGGTTTTATAACACTTGTTCTTAAAGAAAACGGTTTTCGTCATTGGTTTATTAAAAAGTGGGGCGATGAACATGAAGGATATTTGGCTTACGAAGCAACACTGGGTTTCATATTTTTCCATAACGCGCTAAGTATCGGATATATAGCCTCGACAACCTCAGGAAATTTATTAAATTTTTTTCATAAAGAACTTTTACTTGTAATATTGGCAATTCTATTTATATTTGGTTTTATTATAAAAATATGGGCAGCGAAGGTAGTATCAATAGATATTTATTACTGGAAAGACATGTTCCTAGGAAAAAAGATCACTGATTTCGTTGAAACCGGACCATATAAATATTTTAACAATCCGATGTACGGGATCGGACAAATTCAGGCGTACGCAATCGCGGTGTGGTACGGATCCAAACATGGCTTAATAGCGGCTTTATTAAATCAAACCCTGATATTTTTATTTTTTTATTTTATAGAAAAAAAGTTTATTGAAAGAGTTTATCAAAACAACATTACTGAATCTGTATCCGCGGATTAACTTCTTTTTTGTTTTCTTTCATAAAGCATCTCCACAAAACTCTCAATTCTCAACTTCGTCCTGGCGTCAAGATTTCCCGGCCTGTCCCCTTCTATACTTAAAAAAGGCATATCGATCTCATGCCTGAATATCAGATCCTCGATCTGGCGGAAGCAAAAACTCTGGGTATAGTGGATAACGCCGTCAATTTTTCGCCTTTTAAGCTCTTTTTTAATATCTTTGAGCCGGAAAAAAGCTCCATAAGGATAGGAAAAAGAACTGTATTGTTCCGTGATATCCTGCTTCAGGTATGGCATGCTAAACTGGCGCTGGATCTCATTATAAACAACATGGACTCCCAATCCTTCAAGGAAAAGATAAAAATCGGAGAAAATGGGCGGAACGCCAATATAGGCAATCCTTGGCAGGGACATTCCCGCGTTTATTTTTGGTGATTTTTTAGCAATATCCAGAAACCGCGTTAATTTCTCTTCAAACTGTTCAAAACTCCCGTTAAAATCACTGCTTGCCACAAGATACAAATGGTTGATAAACCCGCTAATCCTGCCTTCTTTCCATGTTAGTTCATCCAGCCTGATTAACAAGCTTCTTATTTTGTCTAATCTCTGTTTGACCTTTTTTACCTCAGCCCAGGTTGTACCAAAATATTCAATTAATTTTGATATCTCATACTTTAACTGTTTTTCATCGCGGCCATATGGATAGGAAAAAGGGATTACCTCGATCCCCCTCAATTGCCATGTCTCCATCAGGGCGTGAGTATTACTGCAATCACCCTGCGTGACCCCGATAACCCTTTTCATTTTAAGTTTTAACGCTGTGGAATAAATTCCTTTGATCCAGCTGCAGGTATTGCGTGGAAAACCCGCTTCTTCAGCGAATTCAACAAGTTTTTCTTTTTGAAGATGATTGATAAAAATATTATTAAGATCAAGCGGAATAAACCCTGCGGCAAAAATTACCTCTACTGGAATGGAGGTAGTAAAGCCTATGCGTTTGTCATTATCTTTCAATTTTGTTCCCTATAAATATTTATTTTTTAATCCAGGACATCAACCCGCCCGCTGAGATCAGTTCCTGCATAAATGGCGGGAATGGCGCGGTTTCATAAATTTTATTCGTAGTTAAATTTTTTATTTGGCCTTGATCAAAATCAATTTCGATCTTATCCCCTTCTTTAATTTCCGCTGCCGCGTCAGGAGATTCAAGAATAGGCAGGCCTATATTTATCGCGTTACGATAAAATATTCTCGCGAAAGAACCCGCTATTACTGCGGATATTCCCGAATATTTAACAGCTATAGGCGCGTGCTCCCGTGAGGAACCGCATCCAAAATTCTTACCCGCGACAATAATATCTCCGGGTTTCATTTTATTAATAAAATCAGTGTCAATATCCTCCATAAAATATTTGACCAATTCTTTAGGATCTGAGGTGTTCAGTCTCCTTGCCGGAATTATTTCATCCGTGTTTACATCATCTTTGAATTTCCATACTTTACCCTGTATTTTCATTTATATCTCCTCCGGACTGGTTATTTTTCCTTTTATCGCGCTTGCGGCAGCCACGGCAGGGCCTGACAAATATACCTCGCTCTTTGGATGTCCCATACGGCCTACAAAATTCCTGTTGGTTGTCGCCAAAGCACGTTCTCCTTCGCCCAGGATCCCCATATGTCCGCCTAAACAAGGGCCGCAGGTCGGTGTTGATACCGCCGCGTTCGCATTAATAAAAATATCAAGCAAACCTTCTTTCATAGCCTGCTGATAGATCTTTTGAGTAGCAGGAATAACAATCAGCCTGACATAAGGATGAACCTTTTTATTTTTTAAAATTGCTGCCGCCACCCGAAGGTCCGATATCCGCCCGTTTGTGCACGAACCAATTATAACCTGATCGATCATCACATTCTTATATTCGACAGCAGATTTTACATTGCTCGGCAGATGAGGCGCCGCCACCTTTGGTTTAAGCTTGCTTACATCATATTCATGCACGCTGATATATTTCGCGTCATTATCACTTTCGAATATAGTATATTTATCTTTAGTCTTATCCTTTAGATATTCAATCGTCTTTTTATCAACGTGAAAGATCCCATTTTTACCGCCGGCCTCGATCGCCATATTCGCCATGGTCAAACGGCCTTCCACGGATAAATTGTCGATCGCGTTCCCGGTAAACTCCATCGAATTATAAAGCGCGCCATCCACTCCGATATCCCCGATAGTATGCAGGATCAAATCCTTGCCGCCGATCCATTTAGGCATCTTTCCGTGATAAATGAACTTCATTGTAGCGGGAACCTTAAACCATGCTTTTCCTGTAACCATTGCCGCGGCTATATCCGTGCTCCCGACACCTGTCGCGAACGCGCCAAGCGCGCCGTAAGTACAGGTATGCGAATCAGCGCCGATAATTACCATACCCGGTTTTACCAAACCCTGTTCCGGCAAAAGCGCGTGTTCAACTCCCATCCTGCCGACTTCATAAAAGTTCGTTATTTTCTGCTCTCTGGCAAAACATCTCATAACCTTACATTGTTCGGCGGACGCTATATCCTTGTTTGGAGTAAAATGATCCGGTACCAAAACCACTTTATTACGGTCAAACACTTTTTTTGTCCCTGACTTTTTAAATTCATTTATTGCCAGAGGTGCCGTAACATCGTTGCTCAAAGCCAGATCTACTTTAGCAAGTATCAATTCGCCCGGAACAACTTCCTTTTTCCCGCAATGCTTTGCCAGTATTTTTTCAGTAATTGTCATAAATTCACCCCGATTTTTATAATTTTATTTTAGTTTTTTCTCTTCCGTGTCTTCATTCGAAGCTCTTCTATCCCAGTCTTTAACCCTTCTGTCCCAAATTCTATGAAATAATTCTTCTTTAATTTTTCTCCGGTCTATTCTGATCTTTCTTCTGTTTTCCATTTCTTTTTTATCTTCCATATAATCCTCCCCTCAGATAATTTATCTAAAGTATTTTTTTATATCTGCCGATCAATTAAATGGAAAAGCACTTTATGTAGAAAACGTTTGCCCTCCTATTACATAAAGTGCTTTTTTTATTTCTCCTTGAGTTGTATAGATTTGTTTATCGCGTTCAAATATGCCTTCGCGCTTGCCTCGATAATATCCGTGCTTACCCCGCGCCCGATTATTCTTTTCCCGCCGATCTCAAGATGAATAGTAACCTCACCCTGCGAATCCAAACCTGAAGTAATTGAACTTACATTATAAACCAGAAGTTTCGTTTTAATTCCAGTCGCGCGGCTTATCGCGTTGCAAACAGCATCAACCTGTCCGTCTCCATCAGCCTTAGCCGAAATAATTTTATCATCTTTCTTTAATTTGATCGAAGCCTGCGGAATTTTCCCTGTGCCGCTTGAGGTTTCAATAGATTCAAACACGAAAGTTTCTTTTTGTGAGATCCTTTTTTCATCCTGAGCGATCGCCTCCAGGTCATTTTCAGTGATCTCAACTTTTTTATCCGCAAGATCTTTGAACCTTACGAACGCTCTTTCCAGGCTTTCCTCATTAAGAAAATATCCAAGCTCCCCAAGATGTTTGCTGAACGCGTGGCGGCCTGACGTTTTTCCAAGGATCAGCTTGCTTTCTTTTAATCCTATTTTCTGAGGGTTCATTATCTCAAAAGTGGTTCGTTCTTTGAGCACACCATCCTGATGGATACCCGACGTATGCGCGAACGCGTTCATCCCTACGATCGCCTTATTAGGCTGGACCTGATACCCGGTTAAACGGCTGATCAACTGGCTGGTTTTCATTATTTCAGCGGTTTTTATTTTTGTTGACACGTTTAAAATATCCTTACGGGTATCCATTATCATAACAAGTTCTTCCATCGCGGCATTTCCGGCCCTCTCGCCGATACCGTTAATAGTACATTCTACCTGGGTCACGCCATTTTTTACGGCACAAATTGAATTTGCCACGGAAAGGCCCAGATCATTATGGCAATGAACACTCCAAACCACTTCGCGGCTTCTTTTGACATTTTTTATTATTGAGGCTATAAATTCTCCAAACTCCCATGGCATTGAATACCCGACAGTATCAGGAATATTTATAGTTGTTGCCCCGTTCTCAATAGCCACACCTACAAGTTCATATATGAAATTAATATCCGCCCGGGTGGCGTCCATCGCGGAAAATTCAATATCGTTACAAATACTTTTAGCCAGTTTTACCGCCTCTTCCGTCATCTGTAAAACTTCCTTACGCGTCTTTTTCAGCTGATGTTTGATCTGCACATCCGAGCTGTTAATAAATGTATGGATCCTGGGTTTTTTACAATTCCTAAGCGCATCCCCGGCCCGCTCTATATCTTTTCTGACCGCGCGCGAAAGCCCGCAGATAACCGGGCCTTCTACTTCTTCAGCAATAGTTTTTACCGCCTTGAAATCGCCTTCCGATGTTATTGGGAAACCGGCCTCTATTACATCAACGCCTAAGCGGGCCAATTGCATCGCAATTTCCAATTTATCCTGAATATTCAAACTTATTCCCGGAGATTGCTCTCCGTCACGCAGTGTAGTATCAAATATTATTATATTTTTTCCCATGATATACCTTTCATACTTATGTTTAATCTTCTATTTGTTGGAGGGAATTTTTAAGTTATTTCACCGCTTTTATTACATTTTTTTGTTCAGCTGATTCTTTTAATACTTTTTCTTTCCCGGTTAAAGGGAAAAGCAAAGGAGATAATATGCCTGAAATCAGATACAATAAAGATAATATAAATAAAAGCATTTGAGGATTTAAAACAATAATATAAATTCCTATTATCGCGATAACGAGTAAATTAAACGGCTTTTTCTTTTTCAGGTCCAATTCCTTAAAACCAAAATATCTCAGATTACTGACCATTAGAAAAGATATCAGGATCATCATTATTGGCAAAATAATTTTATATCCGGGCCAATTATCAGTCCAGTTGTAATGGATAGCGATCAGAATATAAGAAATAACAACTGTCGCCGCGGAAGGGATCGGAAGCCCTGTGAAAAAATTTTTCTCCGCTTTATCCACCAGAACGTTGAATCTCGCGAGCCTGAGCGCGCCGCCTGCCACAAAAAGGAACGCAACCATCCAACCCAGCTTTCCATAAGCCCTCAGGGCGAATAAATAAATTAACAGAGCCGGCGCCATGCCAAAAGAAGCAAGATCCGCTAAAGAATCAAATTCAACGCCAAATTTGCTGTGTGAATTTGTCATACGCGCGACCCGGCCGTCCATACCGTCAAAAAACGCCGCGAGTATAATATAATATGCCGCCATTTCAAACTTGCCGTCAAGAGAACTTATTATTGACAGAAATCCGCAAAATAAATTCCCCAATGTAAGCATATTCGGGATAATATAAATTCCTTTGCTTCTTGTATTTTTCTTTTCCATTTTTCGCCTCCTTATTTCACCTCTCCCAGCACTGTTTCACCCGCCCGCACTTTATCTCCGATCTTGATCTTTAATTCCGTATTTATCGGACAAAAAACATCCATCCGTGAACCAAACTTCATCAAACCGATCCGTTGTCCCGCTGATACATCTTCTTCTAAGTTCAGCCAAAATACGACTCGCCGGGCAATTAATCCTGTAATCTGATAAACTAAGAGATCGAATTTTTTACCTTTGATCCCGATGATATTTTTTTCATTTTTATCAGTTGCCTCTTTGTGGCTCGCAACCAGGAACTTGCCCTTTTGATACTCAAAATATTTGATCTTTCCGCTTATCGGCGAACGGTTAATATGAACATTAAAAATAGAAAGGAAAATACTGACTTTGATCGAATCCGCCTTTAAATATTTTTCCTCTTTTATTTTCTGTATTTCAATTATTTTACCATCAGCCGGCGACAAGATCAAATTTTCGCCCTTTGGCTGAACCCTGTCAGGATTCCTGAAAAAAAACAAAATGAAACAAGCTAAAAGAATAAAAATAAAACCTAATGCCCCTAATCCAATATAAAACGCGGCAATCGCGCCAAATATAAAATAAAAGGCTATTTGAATTCCTTCCTTAGCAACCATTACTTCTTCTTCCAAACCATCATCTTACGAAGTTCATCGCCGACTTTTTCGATCTGATGTTCTTTGTCCTTTTTCAAAAGCGCGTTAAACACCGGGCGATTAACTTTATTTTCAAGCATCCATTCTCTGGCAAACTGTCCACTCTGGATCTCAGTCAGGATCTTTTTCATCTCTTTTTTAGTCTCAGCCGTAACAATTCTCGGCCCGCGTGTAATATCGCCGTACTTCGCGGTGTTGCTGATCGCGTCTCTCATATACGAAATCCCCCCGTCATTAATAAGATCAGTAATTAATTTAACCTCATGAAGGCATTCAAAATACGCCATTTCCGGCGCGTATCCGGCTTCCACAAGTGTTTCAAAGCCTGCCATGATCAATGAACTTACCCCGCCGCACAGGACACTTTGCTCGCCAAAAAGATCGGTTTCTGTTTCTTCCCTGAAATTGGTTTCAATAACACCCGCCCTTGTACCGCCGATACCTCTGGCATAAGCAAGCGCTATATTTTTTGCCTTGCCTGAAGCATCCTGATGAATGGCTATAAGGCATGGCACTCCCTTTCCTTCCAGATAAACGCTTCTAACAAGTTTCCCGGGCCCCTTCGGAGCTATCATGATTACATCTGTATCAGCCGGCGGCACGATCTGACCGAAATGAATATTAAAACCATGGGCAAATGCCAAAGTCGCGTTCTTTTTCAAATTGGGCTTAATTGATTCTTTATAAACATCACCCTGTATCTCATCCGGGATCAGTATCATTACAATATCAGCGGATTTTACAGCGTCAGCAACCGGCAGGACAGTAAGGCCGTCCGCCTTTGCCTGTTTCGCTTTTTCGCTTGTCGGGCGCAAACCTACAACTACATCAAGCCCGCTGTCTTTTAAATTCTGGGCATGCGCGTGCCCCTGGGCGCCGTAACCGACCACCGCTATTTTTTTACCTTTAAGAATTTTCAGATCAGCGTCTTTTTCGTAATAAACTTTCATTTCTTTTCTCCTTAGATTTTGTTTAATAAATATATTTATTTATGCTAATTGTATCATATCTGTTATTGCCGCGCCCGCCGGAACCATCGGGAAAACATTTTCTTCCGGTTCAACTCGAAAATCGATTATTGTCGGCCTGTCATTAATCTTCATCGCTTCTTTTATCGCGGGAATAACCTCTTCCTGTTTTTTCACCAGG
Source organism: bacterium (assembly GCA_028719205.1). Taxonomy (GTDB): domain Bacteria; phylum JACRDZ01; class JAQUKH01; order JAQUKH01; family JAQUKH01; genus JAQUKH01. The sequence goes on along the minus strand of JAQUKH010000024.1, from coordinate 18,698 downwards.
ATCCCGTGTGCCCCGTAAGCCTTCGCGAGAGCGACAAAATCAGGATTCCCCGAGAGACAGGTATTTGAATAACGCTTATTAAAAAATAATTCCTGCCATTGGCGGACCATACCTAAGTTAAAATTATTTAATATCGCGATCTTCACCGGCAGTTTTGAACAAACCGCGGTCCCAAGTTCCTGAATGTTCATCTGAATACTTCCGTCCCCCGCGATATCAAAAACAACTTTCCCCGGATTAGCCGCCTGAGCGCCGATAGCCGCCGGGAAACCATACCCCATTGTTCCCAAACCGCCTGAAGTCAAAAATTTCCGCGGTTTATCAAATTTATAATATTGGGCGGCCCACATCTGATTCTGTCCGACTTCTGTTGTAATGATCGCGTCGCCTTTTGTTACTTCATAAATTTTTTCAATAACGAACTGCGGCTTAAGTTTACCCTTTTCATTCTTATAAGTTAACGGGTGCTTTGCTTTCCAGTTTTCTATCCGTTTTGCCCAGTCGGAATGGCTCTTTGTTTTTATCTCTTTTATCAAAGACTGGAGAACCTGTTTAATATCACCAACGATCGGAATATCAGCCTTTTTTCGTTTACCTATTTCCGCCGGATCAATATCTATATGGATAACCTTCGCGTTAGGCGCGAACGCCGATAATTTTCCGGTTACTCTGTCGTCAAATCTCGCGCCGATCGCGATCAACAGGTCGCTTTCCGTAACCGCGTGGTTTGCCGCGTGTGTTCCATGCATTCCAAGCATTCCCATGGAAAGGATGTGTGTCCCAGGAAAACCGCCTAATCCCATAAGTGTCATGGTAACAGGAGCCTCTATTTTTTCAGCAAACTGTTTCAATTCATCAGCAGCGCCGGATATTATCACTCCACCGCCAGCGTAGATCACAGGCCTTTCCGCTTTGCTTATCGCCTCAGCCGCCAATTTAATCTGCCGCGGATTACCTTTAATGGTCGGATTATAACTTGAAATACTTATTTCTTTCGGATATCCGTCATATTCAATCTTCGCCACCTGGACATTTTTTGGAATATCTATGAGAACCGGCCCCGGGCGTCCGGTCCGTGCGATATAAAACGCCTCTTTTATAATTCCCGGCAGGTCTTCAACTTTTTTCACCAAATAATTATATTTAGTAATAGGAATTGTGATCCCGAAAATATCCGCTTCCTGAAAGCTGTCATTTCCTAAAAGATCGGTACCCACCTGTCCTGTGATTGCCACCATAGGGATCGAATCCATATAAGCGGTCGCGATGCCTGTAACCAGATTTGTGGCACCCGGGCCTGAGGTGGCAATACATACTCCAACCTTGCCGGTTGAACGGGCATACCCGTCAGCCGCGTGCGCCGCACCCTGTTCATGACGAACCAGGATGTGCCGGATCTTGGAATCATAAATAGCGTCATAGACGGGCAAGATAGCCCCTCCAGGAAATCCAAACATAACTTCCACACCTTCTTTTTCCAATGCGTCTAATAAAATTTCTGAACCTGACATTAACATGTTGCGCCTCCCTTGTTCTTCCCTGCTTCCCTGCCTCTCGCAATCGCCACTTTTCCTGTGCGCGCGATCTCTTTTATCCCGAAAGGGCTAAGAAGCTCAATGATCGCCTGTATCTTCGAATCATCACCGGTAATTTCAACCGTAATTGTTTTCGGGCTCACATCAACTATCTTCGCGCGAAATATATCCGTTATCTCGATTATCTGCGATCTTTTTTCACCCTCTGCCTGTACCTTTATTAAAACAAGCTCCCTGTCAACAAAAGGCTGATCGGTCAGATCAACCACCTTAATTACATCAATTAATTTGTTAAGCTGTTTACTCACCTGCTCAACGATCCTGTCGTCGCCTATAGTAACGATCGTCATACGTGATACCGTGTTGTCATCGGTCTCACCGACTGTTAAACTATCTATATTATACCCCCTCGCGCTGAAAAGCCCGGCTATATGGGATAAAACACCCGGTTTATTCCTGACTAATAACGAAATTGTATGGCGCATTTTAGTCTCCCTTTGTAACTATTTTTCAAAATTCCATGTATTTTTAGTTATAACTCAAACTCCCGCCGATCCATAATGTACCGGGAATATTTGCATTACCTGCGTTTGGTGATTTCAAAACGCTATGTTGGATATTAAATCCTATAGCTGTATTAGTCTGCGTTGCTACCGCCCTGAAAACAATAGTAACTAACGTTCCGTCCCCATTTGTTCCCGGAACATTTCCTTTTTTATCAATCCCAATCAGCAATATTCCTTTCTGCCCATTAATGAGCGAAGCATAAAAAGCGGTATCTGCTTTCGCACCTAAATAATTTCCTTGGCTTATAGATATATAGTTTATTTTACTGCTATCATATGTTATCTCCATTGCTGCCCCATATACATTTGTTCCGCCTTTAACCCTGACAGCTAATGTTATTTCATCATTATTTATCGCAACTTGTTCCAAATATACCGTGTTATCTGAAGGTATACCTGATGGAGTAAAAGAAATTGTACTGATTTGATTAACCGGAGTTGTAACCGTAACCTGTACAGTAGATTCTGCTGTCACTCCAACATTATCCGTTACTCTAACTTTGGAAGTATATATTCCAACAATACTATATATATGACTTACAGATTTACCGGTTGTAGTAGTATCATAAACTCCATTATTATCAAAATCCCATTCATATTTTACCGCGCTTTCTCCGCCATATGTAGAATTAGCTGTAAAATTTACCGTTAGTGGCGCTACCCCTAATGCAGGATTTGCCGCCAAACTTACCGAAAGGGAATATCCAACTGTAAATTGTGCAGTAACTTCAGCTGTTGTTCCAGTATTATCCGTTACTCTAACTTTGGAAGTATATATTCCGGCAGTATCATAAGCATAACTTATTAAATTACTGGTTGTAGTGCTATCATAAACTCCATTATTATCAAAATCCCATTCATATTTTATTATGCTTCCATTGTTAACTGTAACAGTAGCTGCAAAATTTACCAACAGAGGCGTATTCCCTGTTGCTATATTTGCCGCCAAACTCACTGAAGGAGGATTATTTGAAGTTGGAAACACAGGGTCTGAACTTTTATCAATAAAGTTACAGCTGTTTAAAAACATGATCATCAAAAAAAATATCCCTGACAAAAATGAATTTCTATTTTTGAACATTTTAGCTTCCTTTATTTCAGAACCGCTCCATTACTTCCTGAAGTAACCATTCTTCTATAACGGCTTAAATAACTTCTTGTTTCTAAATATTTTATCGGTTTGATATTTTTCAGCCTGTTTTCGATCTCCGCGTTCGACAAGCGGACATTTAATTTTCTCGCGGGAATATCAATTTCGATTATATCTCCTTCTTTAACAATAGAAAGCGGCCCGCCTGCCGCCGCCTCGGGTGAAATATGCCCGATGCACGCGCCCCTTGTCCCGCCGGAAAAACGGCCGTCGGTCAAAAGCGCTACACTTTCGCCCAGCCCCATCCCCATTACCGCGGAGGTCGGTGTGAGCATTTCACGCATACCCGGCCCGCCTTTTGGCCCTTCATTCCGTATAATTACACAATCACCCGGTTTTATTTTCTTTTCAAAAATTGTTTTTACGGCAGACTCCTCTGATTCAAAAACCCGCGCGCGCCCGGTGAACTTAAGCATTGCCGGAGCAACAGCCGCTTCTTTTACGACTGACCCTTCAGGAGCTATATTCCCGAAAAGCACCGCGAGGCCTCCCGTCTTATGATACGGATTTTTCAGCGGCCTTATTACCTCGCTGTCAATAACCTCCGCGTCCTTTATATTCTCTTTTAATTTAGCACCGCTTACTGTAATTTCTTCCGTGTTAAGTAGTTTTTTTCTTGTTAATTCTTTCATCAAAGCGGAAATCCCGCCTGCCCTGTCCAGATCCTCGAGATGATATTTCCCACCCGGCGACATACTGCAAAGGTGCGGAGTTTTTCCGCTGATTATGTTAAACTCTTTTAATGACAAATCAACACCAACCTCTTTGGCGATCGCCGGCAAATGTAATGTAGTGTTACTCGACCCGCCGAATGCCATGTCCACGACCATCGCGTTCCTGAACGCCTTTTCAGTCATGACCTTACGAGGTGTAATATTTTTCTTTATCAATTCCAATATTTTCATTCCTGCCTGTTTTGCCAGTCTTACGCGGCGGCTGTCAACCGCAGGAATCGTTCCATTCCCGGGCAGCGCCATTCCTAAAGCCTCGCTCAAACAGTTCATCGAATTGGCTGTAAAAAGCCCAGCGCATGAACCCGGCCCGGGGCACGCGACATCCTCCCAGGCGAGCAATTCTTTTTCAGACATATTACCTAACCTGACTTTTCCCGCGGCCTCGAAGGTACTGATCAGGTCCAGAGATTTCCCTTTATAATTTCCCGCAAGCATCGGCCCGCCGCTTATATAGATCGCGGGAATATTCAGTCTTCCCGCCGCCATAAGCATGCCGGGAATAATTTTATCGCAGTTCCCGACGAGAACCAGCCCGTCAAAAGGATGCGCTGAACACATTATCTCTATTGAATCAGCGATAATTTCCCGGCTCGGCAGAGAATATTTCATTCCCGCGTGATTCATTGTTATTCCGTCACACACGCCGATCACTCCAAACTCAACCGGTGTCCCGCCCGCCATTCTTATCCCTGCTTTAACCGCGTCAGCAATCTGGCGAAGATGGATATGCCCGGGAATGATCTCATTAGCCGAATTCGCCACAGCGATCAAAGGCCCCTTAATTTCAGAATCCAAATATCCCATCGCCTTAAAAAGCGAACGGTGCGGCGACCTGTCGATACCTTTTTTCATTACATCACTACGCATAATTTCACCTTTTTTTATTTGAATAAATAACAGCAAATTAGATAATAATTATAATCCTCTTTCATTTTTCTGTCAAATAAATATATACCCGGTATGTTTTTATTAATAATTTAATATTTTTTTTACTTGACACTTCTTTATAATATGCTAAAATTTTTTAGGTTTTATCAATCATTACGCACCTTATTTTATTTTTTTCAGAAAGGGGGTGAAAACAAAGATGACAAAGGCTGATATCGTTAACAAACTTTCTGACAGCGTAGGGCTTAGCAAAAAAGATTCTGTCGCGGCAGTTGAGGCAGTGATCGCAACTATTACAAAGGCATTATCTAAAGGTGAAAGCGTACAATTAGTAGGGTTTGGTTCTTTTAACGTTCGCAAAAGAGCAGCAAGAACAGGTCGCAATCCGCAAACCGGAGCAAGTATTAAAATAGCGGCAAGAAAAGTCCCTTCTTTCAAAGCAGGCAAAGGATTAAAAGAAGCAGTAAATTAATTTTTAAAAGAGTATCCTATTTTTTTCCATAAAAAAGGATACTCTTTTTTTATTTCTTTGCTTCCGGCTCAACAACCGCAATGGTATAAGCATTAAGATTGAAATATCTTTTCGCGACGCTCTTAACATTTTCCACGGTCACTTTATTAATTTGGTCTTTATATTTATCATCCCAATTATATCCCAGGCCGTACAATTCATTTATCCCCGAAGAGAAACCCTGTGAACCTATAGTTTCAAGCGTTATGGCTTTTTGCCCTATAAGATTTTGTTTCGCCGTCTGAAGTTCTTCATCTGTAATATCTTCTTCCTGCAATTTTTTAATCTGGTCCAATATCCCCAGAACAGCCTCTTCCCTTTTTGACTGGATCGTACCGATATAAAATAAATACGCCCCCGTTTCTAATCCCGGCACATAAAAACTGCCGACATAATATGCCAGCGCCTTTTCTCCGCGCAGGCTTTCAAACATCCGAGAACCAAGACCGTTTAAGACAGATGTTAAAACCTCCAACGGGAAATAATCAGGGCTTTTCAGGTCAGGGGCTAAAAAACCGATAATAGCCACCGACTGGGTTTTATTGATAAATTTTTCAGCTTTTCTCGAATTAAGAGGCTCTAACTCATCGGGCACCCGGACATCAGGCAGATCCTTCGCTTTAAAATCAGCAAATCTTTTATTTACTTTTTCCTTAACCTCATTCGTGTTTACATCCCCGTATACGGATATAACCATATTGTTAGGGCGGCAGTAATCATAATAATATTTTTTGATATCATCAACTGTGATCTTCTTTATAGACTCAGCCGATCCTATGGGACGCAGGCGATACGGATGCCTTTCAAAAAGAGTGGACATAAAAAGATTTGAGGCTGTCCTGAAAACATCATCCTGTTCATTCGCTATATCCGACAGGATCTTCTCCCTCGCCTTTTCAATATCTTTTTCAGGAAAAACAGATGAAGTTAATACCTGATCAATAATTTCCAATGCCTCGTCAAGATTTTCTTTTAAAACATCCACCGACAGACCAAAAGAATTTCTCCCGCTGAAAGCGCTTATCCTGCCCCCTTTACCTTCGATCTTCAGGCTGATCTCATCAGCGGTTAATTTTTTTGTCCCTTTCAAAAGGACTTCCTTCATAAAATTAGTTATGCCGTTATTAAACTCATTCTCGAACCGCAAACCGCCCAGGAAGGTAACTCTGACCGAAACAATAGGGAGGCGCCTGTCTTCTTTAACTATTAAAGTCGATTTATTAGGCAAACTGACCTTTTGCGCTTCCGAAATAAAAGCTGTTTCCTTTATCTCTTTATCTTCAGATCCTACTTTTTTTACCGGGCCCAATATCGCGACTGTTAAATTTTCATCGTTAAAATATTTCTGCGCGACCCTTTGTATATCTTTTTTGGTAACATTTTTTACCCTTTTAATATAAACCTCGTCAAAATTCATATTACCGGTGGTCATCTCATCCATAGCCAACTGACCTGCCATGCCTTCTATTGTCTGTTTGGAAAATATATGAGAACTTGCCACTTTTTGTTTTGCCATATCAAGCTCGGCGTCAGAGACTTCTTTTTTCTTTAATTCCTCGATTATGGACCAAATTTCATTCTGGATCTTCCCGGTATTTTTATCATCCATTGTTGCGCTTACCCCGAAAACTCCGGGATATTGCGGCGTATAGGACCATGAATGGATCGAATAGGCAAGGCCCATATCATTTTTTATTTTTTTAACTAATCTTGACGCCTCACCCTCTCCCAGAATTATTGAAAGAACATCCAGCGGATACATATCATCATTAAAAAGGTCAACCGTGTGAAAGCCCAAATTCAACCTCGCGACCTGCACATCTGTTTCCTTTGACACTAAACGCTTGCTTATTTGTTTCGGTTCAGTTTCTATCATTGAAGGCGCTTTCAACTGCCCCTTAAAATCTTTAAAAGCGTTTTTGATCTTTTCCAAAGCCCCCGGTATCTCAAAATTACCGCAAGCTATAAAGATCATATTATTAGGTATATGAGTTTTCTTGTAATAACCATAAACGTCATCTCTTGTTAAACTCATAAAAAGGTCTTTATACCCTATCCCCGGATACCTGTAAGGATGTTTTGTATAAAGCGATTCCCAGAATAAACGATTGGACGCGCGGTCAGGATTATCCAGATTCATATTTATTTCTTTCAGGATCACGTTCCTTTCCTTTTCTAATTCCGTTGAATCAAAAAGGGAATTCATCACCGCGTCGGATAAAACATCGAGGCCCGTGTCAAAATAATCTTTACTGACCGTTAAAAGATAAACCACCCGGTCATCAGCCGTATATCCGTTAAGGTCCCCGCCGGCCTTTTTTATCTCCCTCGACATCTGTCCTTCTTTTCTTTTTTCCGTCCCTTTAAAGATCATATGTTCCACAAAATGAGATATCCCCGACCCGACATATTTACCCTCATCGATACTTCCTGCCTTTACCCACACCTGCATCGCCACCGCGTCTATTGTAGGCACATTCCTCAGTATCACGGTCATCCCATTATCTAAAACAAATTTTTTCGTATCATAATCAAAATTATTCGCCATTAAATTTACATCCTCCTTTGCGTTCCTATCCCTGGCTGAAACAAAACAGGCGATTGAATTTAAAATTAAAACAGTTATAAAAAGCTTTTTGAGCATAATACCTCCTGTAAAATAATAAAATTAATATTTGATAATGATATCATAATTTTTCGTTCGATTGGATAGATTTCTTTAATTTTTCCAAAATTTACGGCAGGCTACTCATAACTTAAACTTCCGCCAAGCCAATTCGTTCCGGAGATATTGTCATTATTTTTATTAGAAGATTTTAGGACACAATGTAACGTATTAAACTCTATCGGGGTGTTGACTTGTGCTTTTAATGCCTTAAAATTAAGAGTTAGCAATAAACCATCACCATCAGTGCCCGGGACATTTCCTGTTTTAAAAATTCCGACAAGCAATACTCCCTGTTTTTGATATAATTTAGCATAACAATCTCCCGGGCTAACTCCAAGATAATTCCCTTCCGCCGAATAGGTATCATAAAACAATTTGTCTTGGTCATATACTATTTCCAAAGACGTTCCATAAACATCAGTCCCGCCTTTTACTTTCACGCCTAAAGTTATTTCATCGGCATTGGATGAGATAGCCTCAATATAAACTGAGTTATTGGCAGGTGCCCCTGAGGCCCTGAAAGAAATAGCTGGTACTACAGGATTGGAACCGGTAGTATCATTTCCCTTACCGGCGCAGCTGCAGCCATGGGGGATAAATAAATTAGCCGCAAATAATATTCCCAGTAAAAATTTTCTAATTTTTTTCATTATCCGGTCTCCTTACCTGCCGAAATCAGCCGCTAACAAAATAAGGTCCTCACCATTAACTATTGCATCATCATTTATATCCGCTGCCGCTTTCCAATCGGGATCGCCTGTTTTAGACCCAAACGCCCTCTTCAATAAGTACAAATCATATCCATCAACTCTGTTTTCCGAACCGGGAGAAATACAATCAATATTCCCTTTGATATTAGTTTTAAATTTCACAACTGCCGAAGCTACAGTAACAGCACCATCATTGTCGGTCACTCTTACTTTAGGATTATATTTAGCAGGGCCATTATAACTATGGCTTACGACGTTAGTAACAGTAGTTGAATCATAAATTCCATTTCCATCAAGATCCCACTCGTATTTTACTATTGTCCCATCAGGGTCATAAGCGTTAGCTTTAAAATCTACCGCCAGCGGCAATTCACCAAAAACCGTGTTTGAGGTTAAAAATACTGAAGGAGGTTTATTAAGGATACAGGAAATTCTTGCATACGATGTAATTGAGACACTGTCATTATCCGTAACCCTGACCCTCGCGTTAAAAGTTCCGGCTTTTGTATAAGTATTAGAAACGGTATTGGATAAAGAAACCAAATCATAAGTACCATTCCCGTCAAAATCCCATTCGCATTTTATTATAGTTCCATCAGGGTCATAAGCATTTGCCTTAAAATTCACATTAAAAGGAGCTTTCCCTGAATCATAATTTGGATCTAAAGATATTATAACGGGCGGAGCAGGAGGTGTGTCTCCAGGATTTAAAGCTGTAAATCCGGCAGCAAATAACAACTTTCCTGAAGTATAATCATTAATTTTAATATCGTATTTATCCGCAGTCAAACCTGCCGGGACAATTTTTGTTAAGGTGTTGTTATTTACAAATATTGTCGGCTCAGATGAAGAATTTATGCTCGCTTTATTAATTACCTGTAATCCGCCGGGATAGCCTTTACTTACATAGACATAATTGCCTGAAATATAAACTCCGTTAGTATAGCCGGGCAAATCAACGCTTTCTTTTATAGCCGGCATTACCGGGTTGCTTATGTCTACTATTTGTAATCCATCGGTAGAATTTGCAATGTATGCGTAAATACCGGATACATACACGTCCTCAGCCGAACCAGGTGTGTTTATCCCCCCTGTTATAGCGGGATTTCCGGGATCAATTACATCGATTATCTGCAATCCCATCGAATGCACTAAATATGCATAAGCGCCGGATATATAAACTCCCTTTGGAGCGGCGCTCCAAATACTGCTTCCACTGGTTCCTGAGCCTACCCCGACAGTTCCTGTAAGAACAGGGTTTACCGGATTACTTATGTCTATTATATCAAGTCTCCCCGCCGATAAAGTATTAACTGCCGCATACGCATAATTTCCGGATACATATATCCCACAGACATCGTAACCGGGGAGATCAATACTTCCTGTTATGGCTGGTAAATAAGGATTGCTTATATCTATCACTTTTACTCCACACAAATACCCTACATATGCGTAGTTACCCGACACAAAAACTTCTTCATTGATATTAAGAAGATTTAAACTACCCACCTCAACGGGGCTGGCTGGATCGCTTATATCCACTATTTTAAATCCATCATCGTAACAAGCCAGATACGCATAATTCCCTGAAACATAAACCCCTCTAACCGTTAAACCCGATGAGCCAAAGCTTCCCTTTAAAACCGGATTTACCGGATCACTTATATCTATAATTTGTAATCCTAAGTCAAAATGAGCAACATACACGTAGTTTCCCGATACCCAAATTCTACGGCCAGTACCCGTTGTATTGATACTTCCTATAATACCGGAATTGTAGGCTTTAATGTTTATTTGAGAGGAGACATCAAAATCATTGCCTGTCGAAGTAACAGTCAGCATAGTGGTTGTATTATTATATCCGTAAGCAGGTTCAAGTTTATGATCAATGATCTTAACATTAAATTCAACCTTCGAAACAGCGTTCTCATCATCCATAACAGTCAAACTTCCCTTAAATTCCCCTGGTAAATTGTAAACATGCGATATTTGAGATTCACTCCCTGTGATATTAGTACTATCCCCGAAATCCCATGCATATGAAACTATGTCTCCGTCAGGATCATATGAAGAAGAGCCATCAAAAAATATGGGCATGTCTTTATTTTGTATATATTGCGTATCCCCAATACTTACTACCGGCGGCTCAGTCGGAGGCACAGGAGATCTCAAAGCATTATACGCGTTCAGTCTTTTTCCGGTTACCGTTTTCCCATTTAAACCGGGAACAGGATCTCCGCTTGTTAATAGAATTCTTTTGATCGCGTTATAACTTAACTCCGGCCTGAAGTCCCACAACAAAGCGGCAACTCCTGAAACATGAGGCGCCGCCATGGATGTTCCGTCCCATATAGCATATTTGTCATCCGGTACAGTGCTTAAAATACCAACTCCGGGTGCTCCCAAATCCACATCCACTGATCCATAATTCGAGAAATGCGCCAATTGATCTTTGTTATCCGTGGCAGCCACTGAAATTATATTTTGCAGATTATAACTCGCGGGATAACGAGGGTCAGAAGAAACATCAACATTGTCATTCCCCGCTGACGCGACAAATAAGATACCTTCATCTTTCAGGGCTGAGATAGCATCATAAAGTGAAAATGAATAGCTGTCATTCCCCCAGCTGTTATTTATAACCCTGACATTAATACCTCTTTTTTTCATATCTAACACATAATCTATGCATTCTATCGCATGGCTCGTTAACCCTTCTGTGCTTCCATTTGCAACAGGTTCTAAAAATTTTAAAGCCATGATTTTCACTTTCCAGTTAATCCCTGAAATTCCTATTCCGTTATTTCCCGATGAACCTATAGTACCGGAAACATGAGAACCATGTTCAGCATCATCCATCGGATCACCGTTATTTCTTGCCGCGTTATAACCATGGACATCATCTATTACGCCGTTTCCATCATCATCAATACCGTTATCCGCAATTTCTCCCGGGTTGGCCCAAACATTTTTCTTAAGGTCCTCATGTGTATAGTCTATACCGCTGTCAATCACCGCGACTACGGCATTGCCGCTGCCTGTAGTTATATCCCAGGCTTCAGGGGCATCAATATCCGCGTCTGCTATTCCCTCATTTTGCCCTGTATTATTTAATCCCCATAATTTACCAAATTGCTGATCGTTCGGCACGACAGTTGAACCGTGCAAAATAAAATTAGGTTCCGCGTATTCCACATTCGGATCATTTTCAAGGTTTTTGATTGCCTTTTCTACAGTCAATCCGGATTCTATTTTCACAATTTTCACCGGAATATTATTAAAAGATTTTTTGACACTCATAGCGTTACGATATAAAGATTTTTGTACCACCGAATTATCTGTTTCTGGCTTGAATTTTACGATCAATTCGCCTTTTTTATATTCATCTGGAGTATTTTGGCTTGATAAAGAAGAAATAAATATTACTGTATAAACAGGAGTTAGAAATAAAACTAACATTACTGAAGTAAATTTTTTTCGCATTTATATCTCTCTTATAAAAACGTAAATGGCAGCATAAAATATTACTTTTATCAATTTACTGATCTTAACATACTACAAAATTTCCTTCAAGGAACGGCCCGTATAAGAATTTCTTATTTTTATGATTTCCTCAGGCGTGCCTTCCGCGACAATATAGCCGCCTTCATCGCCGCCCTCGGGGCCGAGATCAATAATATGATCCGCGGTTTTAATAACATCAAGGTTATGTTCTATCAGTAAAACCGTATTTCCAGAATCCACAAGCCGGTTTAAAACTTCAAGCAGTTTCTTAACATCATCAAAGTGAAGCCCTGTGGTAGGCTCATCCAGAAGGTAAAGCGTTTTACCTGTCGCCCTTTTGGAAAGCTCGCTTGATAATTTTATTCTCTGCGCCTCGCCGCCGGAAAGTGTGGTAGCGGGCTGTCCCAGTTTAATATATCCAAGGCCGACATCATAAATGGTCTGCAAGATCCTGTTTACCGCGGGAATATTTTTAAAAAACGGGAGGGCTTCATCAACGCTCATTTCAAGGATCTCATAGATATTTTTGCCTTTGTACCTTATTTCCAGTGTTTCCCGGTTATACCGTTTTCCCTGGCATACCTCGCAGGGCACATAAACATCAGGAAGAAAATACATCCCTATGCGGATTATACCGTCACCCTCGCACGCTTCACAACGGCCGCCCTTAACGTTAAAGCTGAACCTTCCTGCTTTATAACCGCGCACCTTTGAATCCGGTAAAAGCGCGAATATTTCCCTGACGGGCGCGAACAATCCCGTGTATGTCGCGGGATTTGAGCGCGGCGTTCTTCCTATCGGCGACTGGTCGATATCAATTACCTTATCAATGTTTTCCAGGCCATGAATGGATTTAACACCGCTGAACTTACCGGAATGAAAAAAGTGAGAAGTCAGGGCTGGATAAATTGTCTCTTCTACCAGACTGCTTTTTCCCGAGCCGGAGACTCCGGTAACACAAACAAATAAACCCAGCGGAATTTCAACATCAATATTTTTCAAATTATTATGCCGCACATCGTGGAATTTTAAAAATTTCCCTTTCGCTTTTCTGCGCATAGAGGGAATTTCAATTTCTTTTTCTTTTCTTAAATACTGGCCGGTCAGGGATTTACCACAGGCAATAATATCCTTTATTGTCCCGGCAACTATCACCTCTCCGCCGTTAACGCCCGCGCCCGGCCCCAGGTCAACAATAAAATCCGCCGTCCTGATAGTCTTCTCATCATGTTCCACGACGATAAGCGTATTTCCCATGTCCCTTAATTTTATCAGTGATTCGATCAGCCTGTCATTGTCCCTCGCGTGAAGACCTATGCTCGGTTCATCCAGGACATAAAGCACACCAACAAGCCCCGAGCCGATCTGTGTAGCAAGACGGATTCTCTGGGCCTCTCCCCCTGAAAGCGTTCCGGCGTTCCTGTTAAGCGTTAAATAATCAAGGCCGACATTTGATAAAAACGCGAGTCTTGCCTTTATCTCCTTCAATATCCTCTGACCGATAAACCGGTCCTTTTCGGATAAAGATAAACCATTAAAGAACTTTATTAACTCTTTTATGGAATAAGAGCATAATTCAATGATATTCCTATCCTCGATCTTTATTGCCAAGACCTCCGGTTTCAAACGGTTACCTTTGCATGCCGGGCAATTGCGGCTCGCCATATATTCACCTATCCAGTCACGGATGTAATCGGATTTAGTCTCCTTGAACCTTCTTTCCAGATTTTTTATAACCCCCTCAAAACTGCTTTTATAATTTCGGGAACCGGAACTCCCGTGATATTCAAAACTTATTATTTCATCGCCGCTCCCGTACAGGATCATATGCCTGATCTTAGGGTCCAGGTCCTTCCATGGCGTGTTCAGTTTAAAATTAAAATGACGGCTGAGATTTTCCATTATCTGGCTGTAATAATAGGATGATTCGCTCGACCAGGGTTCTATACAGCCCGCGAAAATAGATTTACTCTTATCCGGAACAACCAGGTCAGGGTCTAATTCCATTTTTGTGCCGAGTCCCGAGCACTCGGGACATGCCCCAAACGGGCTGTTGAAGGAGAACATCCTCGGGGACATTTCAACCAGGTTTATGCCGCATTTACTGCAGGAATAAGTCTCGCTGAAGATCTCATTTTTTCCGTTATAAGAAACCAGCACCAGGCCCTGCCCCATTTTCAACGCGGTCTCAACTGAATCCGTTAATCTTTTTTGTATGCCTGAAGAGATCACCAGCCTGTCAACCACAGCCTCAATATGATGTTTTTTATTCTTATCCATCTTGATCTCTTCATTTACTTCAAAGACATTCCCGTCTACACGCACCCTGATAAATCCGTCTTTCTCAAGCTGTTTGAATAATTTCTGATATTCGCCCTTTTGCCCCCTGATCAAAGGCGCCATGATTTCAACCTTTGTTTTTTCTTTTAATAATAATATCTGATCCACGATCTCCTGCGCGGTCTGCCTCTCAATCTTCTTTCCGCATTTATAGCAGTAGGGCACGCCTATACGGCTGTATAACAGGCGGAAATAATCATAAATCTCGGTTATGGTCCCGACCGTGGAGCGCGGATTCTTACTGATCGTTTTCTGTTCGATGGCAATAGCGGGAGAAAGCCCCTCGATATATTCAACATCAGGCTTTTCGATCTGCCCCAGGAATTGGCGCGCGTAAGCTGAAAGTGATTCGATATAGCGTCTTCTTCCTTCCGCGTAAATCGTATCGAACGCGAGCGAAGATTTACCCGAGCCGCTAAGCCCAGTGAAAACTGTAAACTTATTCCTCGGGATTTCAAGGTCAATATTTTTCAGGTTATGTTCTTTCGCGCCTTTAATTATAATTTTTTCGTTATTCATATTGAATATATTATAACAAAAATAAACATAATAAAATACAGGTTTTAATTCTTTATATTTCAAAAGGCCGACAGGGTAAAAATCAATAAAAAGTAGAAATAAGTATTTTATAAATAATCATTAATTGGTATAATCAATCTATAAACTTAGAAAAGGAGGATGTATGAAATATTATTTTATCCTGTTATTTTCCTTAGTCACGCTGTTATTTTTTGTATGCGCTGACTTGTCGGCAGCGGATACCGCCTGGAAAAACAACATGGAGTTTTCTCTTTTAACGACAAGCGGGAATACAAGAACTCAAAGCCTCGGATTAAAAACCGAAACTATAAAAGAAAATCCCAAATTTAAATTTATTTTAAATACAGGTTATTTTAACGCTAAAACATCCGGGGAGGAAACAGCAAATAACTGGTTAGTTAAAATAAAAGAAGAATTCTCCATTTCAGGTAAATTATATCTATATGATATATTGGGAACCGAATCTGATAAATATGCCGGTTTCAATTATCGTTATAACGCCCAGGGAGGCCTCGGATATAGTTTAATAAAGACAAGTAAAGACGAACTTAAAACTGAATTGGGTATTGATTTTAAATCAGAAAAAAGAATTGATGTTGAGAGTAAAGATTTTACTTCGGGCCGTTATTTTCTCGGATACCTTCACAATTTCACAGAAATGACTTTGCTTAATACCTCCGCTGACTATTTATATGATTTTTCTGACAGCGAAAACTGGCGCTCAAACGGGGAACTTTCTATTTCAGCGAAATTAAAAGAAAACCTTTCATTAAACACAGGCGTAAGTTACAAATTTGCTAATCTGCCGGTCACTGGAAAAAGTAAAACCGATGTTCTGACAGCAACAGCGTTAATGCTTTCTTTTTAATTAATTGTTTTTGTTTAATAAACATATGGGGGAATTATATGCCAATGCTAAAGGATTTTAAAGATTTTGCTATGCGTGGTAACGTACTTGACATGGCGGTAGGTATAATCATCGGCGGTGCCTTTGGTAAGATCATTTCTTCTTTGGTCACGGATGTAATTATGCCGCCTATCGGCCTTGCCATGGGAGGCGTGGATTTCAGCAATCTTATGGTAACGCTTAAAAAAGCCGAAGAAACAAAACCCGCGGTAGCGTTGAGATACGGTGTATTTATCAATACCGTTATTGATTTTATTATCGTCGCGTTCGCTATTTTTATGATGGTCAGAATTATATCCGGCATGAAAAGAAAACAGGCGCAAGCCCCCGCGGCACCGCCTCAGCCGACAAATGAAGAGTTATTATTAAAAGAAATAAGGGATATTCTAAAAAACCAGAAATAATCCTATTCTTATTACTGAATTATTTCAGGAACGGATTATATTTTTTCTCTTTTCCGATGGTTGATGACGGGCCGTGTCCTGGATAGATAATTGTATTATCGGAATAAATAAGCAGCCTTTTGTTTATAGAGGATATTATTTTTTCTCCCGACCCGCCAGGCAGGTCTGTCCTGCCTATACCTCCGGCGAAAAGCGTATCTCCCGTGAAAATTATCTCTTTTCCCACACATTCTAATGAAATACATCCCGGTGTGTGTCCGGGGGTATGGATTACTTTTAATTCAAAAGAACCAACCTTGATTATTTCATTATCCTTTAACAATCTATCCGGCGGGATCACGCTGATCTCATATCCTAAAAAATCAGATAGATTTTGGAAACTTGAGGTTAGCATTTCGCGGTCATCTTCGTGTATTAAAAGAGGGCATTTTGAATATTCCTTCAGCGCCTTATTGTCGAAGGTATGGTCAATATGCCCATGAGTATTAATGATCGCCAAAACCCTTAATTTGTTGGTTTTGATCACTTCAATTATTTCTACAGCGTTCCCGCCCGGATCGATAACAACAACCTCTCTGGTCTTATCGTCACCAAAAATATAACAATTTGCCTCTAATTGCCCAACGACTATTTTCTCAAGAAACATTTTATCCCCTGTTAATATATTTGCCATATTATAACCCGAATCCGAAAATTCCAACATTCAAAAAATTATTTTCATTGACATCGAATAATTTAATTATATAATCAAATTAAGGAGGAACTAAAATGAAAGTTAAAGAAATAATGAAAGATGTTACAAAACTCCCTTCGAATACAGTTATTGCTGATGCGGCCGGTATTATGGATCAAAAAGTAATAGGCTCGGTCCTGGTTGAGGAAAAAGGCAAAGTTACCGGCATGGTGACAGAAAGAGACATTTTGAGAAAAGTAGTAGCAAAACGTTTAAACGCCGACAGGGTAACTATTAAAGATATTATGAATGCCCCGCTTATAACTGTTGATTCTGAGACTGATATTCTGGATGCGAGTAATATCCTGGCGGCTAAAAAAATAAGAAGGCTGGTCCTGACAGAAAACAATAAGATCGTTGGTATAATAACAGCGAATGATATAGCAAAAAACCTGAAATTTGTAATAGCTAAAAAAGTCGTAGATATATCGAGCACGGGCAGCCATTTCAGGCCTAACTATTAGAGCCCTGTGTAATATTTTTAATTATGAAAAAATATTTATTTTGTTTTGCTGTTTTAGTCTTTTTGTTCTTTAAAGTCAACATTTATGCTGAAAGTATATTTGGAATTGGATATGGAAAAATTGTATTACCTTCTAATTCAGGTATTAATAGCCTGATCGCGCCTGACGGTGAAAACACAAACGCGCCTTATATTTATTGGAATATTGGCGCGGGATATGGTTTTGGGTACGGATTAGCTCTCAGCGGTTATAGTATTACAAAATATGTTTCAGATTCTTCAGGGACAACATCCAATGAATGGAATATCAGCAATTTTTCTATTTTTACCCAATATCAAATACCTTTAAGTTCAAACAAATCAGGCCCGTTATTAGGTTTCAGGCTTGGAGGAACGATCGCACCTGTATCTTATAACTCGGTTTCAACAGCGTCTTCATCCGGTAAAAGATCCGCCAGCCAGACCAGATTCGGCCCATATTTTGGAGCGGACATCCAGATCCCTTTAGGCAATACTTCTTTTGTGGTTTTCGGCACAGTTGAAAAAAGCGTTGTAACTTCAACGGTCCTTTCTCAAAGCGTGAATGTGGGGGCATTATCATACGCAGCAGGGCTTGGTTACCATTTCAGATAAACATATCTACTGCTTATCTTTCAGGTCATCCTGCAGTAAACTTAAAAAATTAAGCGCATCCAACGGGGTCAGGTTCTTGATGTCTAAATTCTTTATCTTTTCTATCATCGGATTATTTATATCCGCCATGTTCAGGAAAAGGTCCATCTGCTCTTTAGAAATATTCTTATTTTCCGTTGAGATCTTCGCGCTCTCATTTATATTATTTTTTTCCAGTTCAAATAAGATCTCCTTGGCGCGTTTCAAAACTTCCTTCGGAAGCCCCGCGATCTGAGCTACATGTATCCCATAACTTTTATCCGCTCCGCCCGGCACGATCTGGTGAAGGAAAACAACTTCGTCATTCCACTCCCTGACAGCCACGTTATAATTCTTTACCCCCGGAAGCAGAAGGCTTAATTCAATCAGTTCA
>JAQUKH010000023.1 GCA_028719205.1 bacterium | reverse complement strand
GATCGCGGTCTATACCCCGCCGGAAAAATTGCCATGGGACGACGCGGTTACATTAGCTTTAACCTATGCCCAGATCCCTTATGATAAAGTTTGGGACAAAGATGTACTGTCCGGGAAATTAATCAAATACGACTGGCTGCATCTTCATCATGAAGATTTTACCGGACAATACGGAAAATTTTATTCCTCTTTTTGTAACGCACCGTGGTATAAACAACAGGTTTTTAATTATACCGCGGCCGCGAAAGAAGCCGGTTTTTCCACAGTCCCGGAGCATAAAAATGCCGTAGCCCGGGCGATCAGGGCCTATGTCGCGCAAGGCGGATTTCTTTTCGCTATGTGCGCCGCGTGCGACAGTATTGATATCAGTTTAGCCGCGACGGGAATAGACATTGTGCCGCCGGAAATAGACGGCACTCCGGTCGACCCTAACGCGCAGGAAAAACTTGATTTTAGCCAGACTTTTTTCTTTACAAATTTTAAAATAGATACTAATCCGATGATCTATGAATTTTCCAATATTGATGTAAGTAATTATGAGATACCCGAGAATTCCGGGCTTGAAGATTTTACACTTTTTGAATTTTCAGCCAAATTCGATCCTGTCCCCTCAATGCTCACGCAAAACCATACCACCAAGATCAAGGGTTTTTTCGGACAAACAACCTCATTTAACATGGCTGTAATAAAAGACTCCGCGATCATCATGGGCCGCGTGGTAAGCGGAAACCGCGCAAAATATATTCATACAAATTACAGGGACGGGAGCGTCACTTTTTATGGCGGGCATGATCCTGAAGATTACAGCCATAAAGTAGGCGACCCGCCGACAAATCTTGATCTGCATAAAAATTCGCCGGGATACCGCCTTATTTTGAATAATATTCTTTTCCCGGCCGCAAAAAAGTTTAAAAGAAAAACTTGACAAATTCGATAAAAAAATGTATCCTTATCCATTAAAAACACGGGGTTATTATGGCAAAAGAAAATACAGATAAAAAAATAACAAATGATACATCTAAAAATTACAAAGGAAACGTTACTATGTTTGTTGCCGGCATATTCATTGCCATTATCGGATACCTCCTTTTGACATTGACTAATAAAGGCGGGGATAACTGGGCATCTTATCTTTCCCCTTTTTCAATCATTATAGGCTATATTGTAGTCGCGCTTTCCTTAATAATAGATTTTCCTCCTTCCAAAAATTAAATATAGGCAGGGAAATTATGAAAATTATAAGACTAAAATTATTACTGCTGGTTTTAATAAATTTTATCTTTATAGTTCCATTTTTCTCCTTCGCTGAAAATAGTTCTCTATACAATACCGAAACCCAAGATGAGATCAGTAATTTAATTGAACGATTGAACACTAAAGATAAACTCGAAAAAAAGCAGATCATAAAAAAATTGGGCGTATCTCAGGACAGGCGGGCGGTAAATCCGTTGATCCGGCTTATAAAATCAGACGATTTAGGAATAAAATGCGAGGTAATTTCCGCGTTAGGGAACTTAAAAGAAAGACAATCATTAGAGTATCTTATACCTTTACTGGAAGATGAAGCCCCTTTGATAAGAGTTTGCGCGGCTGAAGCCTTAGGTAAGCTTACCGATAACCGCGGTTTAGATATCGCGATCTCTATATTAAAATCCAGCATAAAACCTGAAATAAGGTTTCAGGCTGTGAAGGCATTGGAGGCTATTGGCGGCCAGAAGATCATAAATCCTCTTATTGACGCTTCTAAAATAGATTCTTCTCCAATGGTAAGAAAAGAAGTAATACGTGTTCTGGGAACAACAAAAGACAAGAAAATCATTCCCTATCTGATGTATGTAATGAAATATGATTTTGATGAAACAGTTAAAAAAGAAGCCTCGAACTCAATTAACAGCATAAATGAATCCATCTTTTCAGAAAAAGAGGAAGATACGGATGATAAAAGAAAGCAAAAACTTGAACGTATTAAAGAACTGGAACGGCTGATCAACCAGGAAAAAACTGAATATAATAAGCTGGACGAAGAAAAAAAGAGAAAAGTAGCGCCGCAATATTAAAGGGCGGGTTTACCTGCCTGCCGCAGGCGGGACCCCCCCTGCCATTATAATATTTTATAAAATCTTGCTTCTTTTAAATCCTTTTTTGATGAACCTAAAATTTTGACAAATAATTTTGTTTTTCCGATAAAAAATAATCCTGTAATAAATAAAACCGATCTTTTAAGAAATTCTTTACGCGTCATTTTACCCCCAGATTCCGGCAATTTTAAATTTGCAAAAATTACATAACCCGTTATTGATCCTCATTTCCTTCACAAAATATCCTATCCGCTCGATCAAAAGATTTTTGCAGTTTGGGCAATAGGTATTATTACCCTCACCCTGCGGGATGTTTCCCAAATAAACATAATTCAATCCTTCTTCTATGGCAATTTTTCTGGCCCCAGTTAAAGTTTCAAGCGGTGTAGGCGGAAGATTATTTAATTTATACTGAGGGTAAAATTGTAAGAAATGGATCGGAACATCATTTCCCAATTCGCTTTTTATCCATTTGCACATCTTCCGTATTTCAGTAAAATCATCATTTAAGGTAGGGATAATCAAATTAACGATCTCGGTCCATACCTCCAATTTTTTTAAATTTTTCAAAGTTTCAAGGACCGGCTGCAGCGTGGCGGAACATATTTCCTGATAAAACTTATTATTAAAGGCCTTTAGGTCAACCTTATAAACATCAAGAAATTCTGAAAGTTCTTTTAGCGGCTCAGGATTAATATATCCCGCTGAAATAACTATATTTTTCAATCCTGCCTTTTTTGCCAGTTTTGCCGTATCCAAAACATATTCATAATAAATATTCGGGTCTGAATAGGTATAGGCAATTGACTTTGAACCGCTTGTCAACGCATTGTTAACAACATCTTTAGGGGGCATAAAATAATTAACGGTTTCCTCCGGGTTCTTTTGCGAGATTTCCCAATTCTGGCAAAACTTGCAATGCAAATTACATCCGGCCGTAGCAATGGAAAATGCCTGGCTTCCAGGCAACAGATGATAAACCGGTTTTTTCTCAACCGGATCAATATGGACAGCGCATGGACGGCCATATACGAGGGTCTGCAGCTTTCCGTCCAGATGTATGCGCACCCTGCAATCACCTCTTTGCCCATCATAAAGCTTACACTCTTTAGGACAAAGCAAACATTGGATTATTTTGGGTTTTGCCATCTATTTTAATTCCTTATAATATTTAGCCTCAACAGGAACCAAACCGGCGTCTTTTATCTTTGCTTTTACCGCTGGAACATCAATATTCGGAATTACAGGCTCATTGGCAGGGTCATGTAACGCGTTGTAGAAAAAAAGGCCAACGACCATTACTAAACTGGCAAATATAAGGCTTAAAAATATTTTATTTGAATGCTTAGCTTCCATAATAATCTCAAAATCTTCTGGAAATTATGTGGAAAAAATGTTTTAATCCTATCCTGATAGAATGCAGCCTGTCAGGAGAAAGTTTGCTTTCCCCTATCCTTGGCTGATAACTTATCGGGATCTGAATTATCGCGGCATTTGCCTTTAAAGCTTCAAAGGTTAACTCCGGGGTAAAATCCTCGCCCCCTATCCTTAATTTATCAACAAACCGTTCTAATGAGGCCTTTTTGATAACGCGAAAGGTGCAGCCGACATCATTTAATTTATAATCGCCCGCGTAAAATACCTCCATAACCTTTGCCAGAACAAAATTTCCCCACCGGATCACCCGATCCATATTGGCGTTAGCGTGATTTAAATCATTGTGCACCCTGCTCCCGATAACCATATCATAACCTTCAATATATTTTAAAAGTTTATCAACATCTTCCGGCCTGAAAGTTCCGTCGCATTCAATTATAATTACCAGATCTCCGGTTGCCTCTTTTAAACCGCGGATACAGGCGTAACCGTAACCCTGTTTTGGTTCTTTTACTACCCTTACCCCCAAGTTTAAAGCCTTTTCTCCTGTCCCATCGGTTGAATTATTATCAACAACAATAATCTCATCGATTATACCAAGTTTTTTATAACCTGAAATAACCTCCGCAACAGCCTCTTTTTCATTATACGCCGGCATGACCAGGCTTAAGCTTTGATTTTTGTACATTTGATCCCCGTTTAAAACGAAATTTTAATTTGAAATATTTCTTTAGTTCACGGTAATAATACTTAAGATAATTTAAAGCCCTATATTCGTGGGATATAAAAATTACTGTCAAAAGGTCCAAAATGGCTAAAAACGGTTTTGGGAAAAGGTGGAAATAACGGTAAGTTTTTTTCTTTATTATTAAAATAACAAGTTTATCCGGTATAAAAGGTATTAACTTAAAAAAAACTATAAAATTTTCCGCTATTCTTTTTTGATGCTTATCCTTAGTTGATCCGCCGTGGATATAGGAATTATCACGCCCGCTTTCAATGCATTCCAATTGTTCAGCGTCAACTATTCCCATTTTACAGGCAGTTTCAAGCAATGCGGTTTCAGGGGAATAGGAAAGCGTATAATCGGTTATTCTATGAGGCCGGACCTGAGAATAAAAACACGCCGCTTTTTCCAGAAATTCCTCCTTATCCCCCGGGAGCCCGAATATATGGTCTGCGATTATTGTCAGCCCGTATTTATGACATCTTTCTATTGCCTCTTTTACCTCCGTGTTACTTTCAGTTCTTCGCAATAAAGATCTTTTCAGTTCTTCATCAATCGTCTGAATTCCTATCTCAACCGCGTAACAACCGGCCTTTTTTAATAAACCGACAATCTCTTCATCAAGCTGCAAGGGATGGCAGACACATTTAAACGGAACTTGAATTTGTTTCCCGTAAGATTCCGCGAATTGCCTGATCCATTCACTGTTCCAGGTAAAAGCTTCATCGGCAAAATAAATTGTTTTAAAACCATATTTCTTCTTATTAACTTTTAATTCTTCAATTACATTCGCAACACTTCGTTTTCTTACAAACCGGCCTTTACCCTCATAAATTTTATGCCAGACGGGATTACAGCAAAAAGTGCATCTGAAAGGACATCCCCTTCCGGAAATAATAATATATTCATCCTGCGAGGGAATATATTTTTGAAATAACTCTTTATCAGGCAAAGGAATAACATCCAGGTCTTCAATTAACTTCCTGACGGGATTCGATATTATCTTCCCGTCTTTCTTGCTCCATACATTTTCTATATTATGGCAATCACCCCCCTTTTCCAAGGCATTTGCCAGATCCAATAATGCGTATTCACCCTCTCCAACAACTAAAAAATCAACAAAATCATCCTTTATAACTCTTTCGGGTAAAAGTGTAGGATGATGCCCGCCAAATACTATAGGAACTTGCGGTAATTTTTTCTTTAGGCCCTGAGCCATACGTGAAGCCCACTGATAATTATAAGTAAGAACCGAGAAAGCTATCAGATCCGGCCGGCTCTCAAGGATCTTTTCTATTATTATTTTTTCCTGATTGAATAACCTGGCTAAGCGTGGAGAATATATATATCTTTTGTCATCAAATAAAGCGGGGTCATATATCAGATCGGTTTTATGCCCGTGAGCCTCAAGCATACCGGCGAGAGATTCAATCCCCAGATTTATAGTTCCCATGTAAACAAAAACTACCTTCATAATTTTCCCTTAATAATATTAATAATTTTCCTGCTTAAAGGCGAAAAAACCACGGATATTCTGTTTTATATCTTCGATACTGCGAATTTTTAATGCTCTTTTCAAAATATATGAAGACCTTATATAAAATTCCTTATAGGCGCGGTTGAATACCTCTTCAAGCTCGGCGTGTGTCATAGTATAAGGTACAAAACCGGCCGCGTGAAAAGACTGCGCGTGCGAATCAAGCGGCATATTTCCATATTCATGTACTTTTTTGCTTATAATGCTTCCCGGATTACAGGATAAAGTGAAAAATTTCGCGACATCCGGATCGAGCTTTTTAGCAAAAGCTATTGTTTTTAAGGCATCCTGATAGGTTTCTCCCGGAATACCGAATATAAACGTGGCAAATACGGAAATACCGGCTTTTTTTATCCAGCCTATGGCTTTTTCAACCTGCTCCACGGTCTCACCTTTATTTAAAATGTCCAGGCTCTTTTGCGATCCCGATTCCACGCCTACCAGTAGCTTCCAGCATCCGGACCGTTTCATTACAGTAATAATTTCTTCGTCAATCGTATCAGCGCGCGTGCCTCCTGACCAGATTATATTCAATTTTCTCTTTATTATCTCCTCACAAAGGATAATAATCCTTTCTTTGTCTTCCGTAAGATTATTGTCCCAGAACAGGAAATCCTTTATCCCGTGGTCTTTAACCAGTTTTTCCATTTCTTCAACCACAAATTCAGGTTTTCTGAAACGCGTATAAAGATCCGGAAATATTTTGGTGTGGCAGAAAATACACTGGCCTTTGCATCCCCGCGAACCAATAATAGTCGCGTTCGGTAGTTTTTTATAATGTCCGATTGCGGGAGAATATTTTTTTACGTCCACTAATTCTCTCGCCGGAAAAGGCAACTCATCTAAATTTTCGATAAAAGGACGGCTTGGATTTTTTATGATCCTGCCGGCTCCGTTCCGAAAGGCTATACCTTTTACTCCTGACAGGTCCTTTTTGTTTTCTAAAGCGTAACATAGATCACGCATGGTATATTCACCATCGCCAATAGAGACAACATCCAGATTGGGATCATCTTCCAGGCATTTTTCCTGTACTGCATCAGGATACGGCCCTCCGATAACCGTAAATATTTCAGGGCTGATCTTTTTTATGATCGCGGTCAGCCGTTTTGTCCGTTCAAATCCAAAGGCCGTAACAGATATCCCTATTACCGACGGAAGTTCATCTCTTATGATTTTTTCTTCTTCCTCCCAGCTATGGAAGATCCCATCCATGAATTTTACCTCGTACCCGGCTTTTTTCAACACAGCGGCAACATATAACGGGCCAAGCGGCGTTGTAGCTCCCGGAATAAATCCCAGGTTTTTGTTAAGCGCGAGCCTTGAGGGTTTGGCCTGATGCCCGGGATAATACTCACATGGATTATAAGGAGCAACTAACAATAATATTTTCATTTATAAGTCTCCAGCCATATACGGGAAAGATCTCTTTTCCTGCGCAAAATCCCTGCCGCGATTCCCGTAATAAAACCCGCGCTCCAGGCGAAATTTCTTATATATATATATACCAATACTTTCCAAAAAGAGAACAAAGATATTTTTTTACGGATAAACAACAGAAAGTTTAAATTAGACAGAAACATTAAAAATAAAAACAAAATAAACAGTATTCCGTATTTTATGGAAAAAACAGAGAGCAAAAGGAAAAAATGACTTAGATAGAAACTAAGCGGCTGTAAAATATTATTTTTATGCCGGAATATTTCCACAGAAGATATAGCGGGAATAAAAACTGTTACTAACGCTGCCCTGTACGCGAAGATATATTGCTGTTTTAAATAATTTTTTATTTTATCACAAAAATAATGCCCGACACCGTTAGAACTATCCCATATCAATTTATACTTTCGGCTTAACGCGAAGGTAAAAACAATTTCCTCCATGCCCGCCCCCGTGAAATATTCAGGAAACCCTCCCAGTTTTTCGAATATTTCCTTACGGCAGGCCAGATTATTAGATACCGCGGCAGAAACAAATTTCGGGAATCCGCTTCTTCTATAAACCAGTTCAAGATGAGCAAATATTTCCAGCACGCTGTTCCCGGCCGAAAACGCGTATCCTCCTCCTACGGCACCTGTATTTTTATCATCAAACTGCCCGGCTATCTTTAAAAGCCAATCCGGGGGTACTATACAATCAGAATCCGTGAAACATAAAATATCACCTTTTGCTTCTCTCGCGCCGCGATTTCTGGCCGCGCCCGCTCCTTTATTGCGGCACATCGGTATAAGTTTAAGTTTAAATTCAGAGGCTATCCCTGCTGAACGGTCAGTGGAACCGTCATCGACAACAATGACCTCATAGTCGATATATTCCTGTTTGAATATATGATCCAAACAATCTTCCAGCGTGCTTGCGCTATTATAAACAGGTATAATTATGGAAATCATTTTTATTATTCTTTTGTTTTTGTATATATTTAAATTATACCATAAAATATATTTTCTTTAAGAAGGTATTATGGAACAAATAGGTATATTATTAGTATAATATCTTATATAATATATAATAAAAATGAGAAGAACACCAAAATGCATACTAATCCTGCGTACCCCAAAATATCAATAATCATACCCGCTTACGGCCAACCGAAAGAACTCGGGAAAACACTTTTAAGTATTAACAATTCAGATTACAAAAATTATGAAGTCATAGTCGTTGATGACGCTTCAAAAGAAGATATTTCAAAAATAGTTAAAAAATTTGATTACCGCCTCGTTAAACTTGATTATAACCAAGGCCCCTCCAGCGCCCGAAATACAGGGGCATCTTTAGCGTCAGGGGAAATCTTTCTTTTTATTGATTCCGATGTATTGATAAAATCAAACACGCTGTCTTATATAGCTGATATTTTTACCTCGCCGGATATTGATTGCCTGATCGGATTATATACAAAAGAATGCCCTAATAACGATTTAATGAGTAAATTCAAAAATTTATTCATCCGGTATAGTTTTCTGAAATTATCCAGTGATGTATCTTGTTTACATACCTCTATTTCCGCGATAAAAAAAGATGTTTTTGAACAAAGCGGGGGGTTTGACAAAAATATAACCAAACCCCGTGTTGAAGATATCATCTTTGGGAAAAAACTGAAAAAAATGGGATTTAAAATAAATTTTGACCCGAATTTGGAAGTAACCCATAACAAGAAATATGATCTCCTGAAACTTATTGCAAACGACTTCAATAAAGGTTCTGATTATATAAAAGCGTTTTTTGATTACAAATGGTTTAATATCATTAACAAAAAACAACATCCAAACAGCAACACGAATTTTATTATCAGTATCCCTTCGCTTTACTTATCTGTATTATTTATTATTTTATTTTTTTATACAAAAAATACCTTTTTCCTGATCCTGAATTTAATCGGGACAGCATCGTTTTTAGCATCCCAATCACAATTTTTATATTATTTAGCCGTATCAGAAGGTGTTTTTTTCGCTTTAAAAAGCGTACCATTGGTCATCTTGAATAATTTTATCTTCGGTTTGGCTGTTATTAACGGAATATTCCTGCATTTTAACCATCTGGGTAACAAATGAAAATAGTATTACTTATCCCACCCTGGAATTATTCAATACTTAAAGGAAATAACTCATCCCGGGCAAAAAACGCTGACTCAGATGTTACATCATTGGGTATATTGCCTCCAACCGGGATACTTTGCATCGGTTCGGCTTTAAAAGCACAGGGGCATTTTGTTAATGTTATTGACGGTTATTTTAATGGCCAGGATGAAATATTAAAAATTATAATTAAAACAAACCCTGATGTGGTCGGGATAAGCACTATAAGCTGTTTATGGAACGAAACCCGTAAACTTTGTAAAGCGGTTAAAGAAGCTCTTCCCGATGTAAAAATCATTCTTGGCGGGCACCATGTTAATTATGCCAAAGGAAAATCCCTTGAAGATATTCCTGAAACGGCCTCTATTGTTATTGGACAGGGCGAACAAACAATGATAGAGATCGTAAAAAAACTGGAAAACGGAGAGAAAATAGAAAAAATTTATTATGCTGATCCTAAAAAAATACCGCGATATTTCGAACCTGATTATGAGCTCCTTGACGGACCGGTCAATAGATATATCCCGAATATCGGCCTTTTTTGCCAACTGCCTTTTATCCATATGTTCACTACCATAGGATGCGGCCGGCATTGCGCTTTTTGCAACGTTGGAAAAAGCACGGCTAATTTACAAATAAGAAACGCCCCGGAAATCATTAATGAAATACAAAACAATATAAATAAATATAATATTAAAACTATAAATTTTTATGATGACAGTTCTATTTTTGAAACTAACCGTAATGAAGCGGTTAAATTATGCAATGAGATCATAAAACAAAAAATTTCTTTTAAGTGGAGCATATATCTTACAAATTTCCAATTAGATGACGAATTACTGGCGCTAATGAGGTCCGCCGGCTGCTTTCGCATACATTGCGCCATTGAATCCGGCGTTCAGAAAAACCGGGATTATATCCGCGGAAACCACATATCACTTTCGCTTATTGAAGACCAGATAGCGCGGATCAAAAATTCCGGCATTGAAACCTATGGAAGATTTATGTTCGGAATATTAAATGAATCATATGAAGAAGGCCGCCAGACGATCCAATACGCCCGGCAGTTAAAACTTGATTACGCTTCTTTTATAAGATGCCTTCTTGCCCCCGGAACAAAAATGTTTGAAGATCTCTCGAAAATGGGAAAGATAAATAAAGATATCAGCAAGTGGAATTATTATAATGATTTTTATCAGCCTTATCCCATGAACAACGCCCAGGTATCTAAATTAATAAAACAGGCATATATTAATTTTTACTTTAAACCATCGGTATTGTATAATATGGTAAAAAAAATCCATTCACTTGATGAACTTAAAAAAATTGCTGTCTTCGCGAAAAGATTTATATGAATAAACTAAGATTGATAAGACGAATATTTGATAAAAGGGCTGACGGCCCGAACTATCTCATCTTTTTTATTACTTCAAGATGCATAGCGAAATGCCATCATTGCTTTTACTGGAAAAGACAATTCACCGCGCCTGACTTGAGCCTTGAGGAGATAGAAAAGATATCTAAAACAATGAATAAACTGTCTTTTTTACTTTTAACCGGCGGGGAGCCTTTTTTAAGAGACGATATCGGCGAAATAGCTAAGATCTTTTATCATAATAATGACGCCCGGATCATTGCCATGCCCACAAACGGTTTTCTCGGGGACAGTATTATCAAAAACGCGAAAAACATCCTGAAAAATTGCCCTGAGGCTGCTTTAAACATAAATTTCTCTCTGGATTCATTAGGAAAGGATCATGACGAAATAAGAGGAATGGACGGCCTGTTCGAAAAAGCTGTCGAAAACATCCGGCGGTTGAAAGAATTAAGAAATACAAATAATAAATTAAACATCGGCGTCATCACTACTATTTCCACAATGAACCAGCACAGGCTGCCGGAAATATATGATTTTGTGACCAGGGATCTCGGAATAGAATCATGGGCGCCATTTCTGGTCCGCGGCAAACCAAGAGATCCTGAGTGTAAAAATGTTGATATTAAATATTATGAAGATCTGAATAAAATATTGGAAAAAGAAGTTAAGACAGGCAGTTTTAAGGATTTCCGGAATCGCCTGATACTCTCCAGGTTCAACAGCGCGAAAAATCTGGTCCGGCGGAACCTGACGGCCCGGGTGGTCAGAGAAAAAAGAAGTTTTTGTCCGTGTTACGCGGGATTATTGAACGGTGTTATTTTTGAGAACGGCGATGTATATCCATGTGAACTTTTGGACAAAAAGTTCGGAAATCTCAGGGAAAACGGATATGATTTTAATAAAATATGGTTTTCTCCCAAAGCGGATGAAATAAGAGAATATATAAAAAAATCACAATGTTTCTGCACGCATGAGTGTTTCTTAACCACAAATATATTATTCAATTTAAAATTTTACCCGGAACTGTTTTATTGGCTGGTAAAACTATAGGCTCTGTAATACAGAGCCTTAGGAGCTTATTTTGGCGGAAAATACATCTGAAATTTCCTGTTTCATCCCTTGTTATAATGAAGAAAAAATAATCGGAAAATGCCTTGATACAATTGTTCCATTTTTAAATAAATCAGGTTATACCTTTGAGGTGTTTGTTATAGACGACGCGTCAACGGATAATAGCGCCAAAATTATAATTGATAAAAGTATCAGTGATAAAAGAATAAAATATATCAGATATAATACCGGGCCGTCCAAAAGAGAAAATCTGGCGCGGTCATTTAAAGAAGCAAAAGGAAATATCGTGTTTTTTACAGACGCTGACCTGTCTGCCGATATCAACATAATCCCTGCGTTTATCGATAAAATAAAAAACGGGACAGATATCGCGATCGGCAGCAGATATGTTAAAGGCGCGGATGTTAAAAGGAAAATATTGCGTCTTTTTTACAGCAAAATTTATAACTTCTTTGTAAAAATCTATTTTTCCTCTGATATACTTGACCATCAATGCGGTTTAAAAATATTTAAAAAAGATGTATTATTGGATTTGGTAACTAAAATGGGGTATGACCCGACTTTTCAGAGAGGATGGACCTGGGATACGGAATTACTTCTTCGCGCGAAAAAAGAAGGTTTAAGAACGGAGGAACTCCCGTTAAAATGGAGATATCGTAAAGGCCATTATTTAAATCCTTTTAAACAGATAAAAAGTATAAATTATCTTTTAAAGCTAAAAAAGGAATTAAAATGAAAGAAAATTTTGATATAGCTGTGATCGGCGGAGGCATAGCGGGGCTTACTGCCGGTTATGAGGCATCTAAAGCCGGGTTAAAGGTCGCGGTAATCGAAAAAGAAGGCTTCCTCGGGGGCGCGATTATGCCCATCAAGATAAGGGATTATTATATCGAAGGTTATTATCATCATGTTTTTGTGGATAATTATTACCTTTTCAATTTATCAAAGGAATTAGGTTTTAAAATAAAATTTTATCCAACCCTTACAGCCTTCCATTTTTTAGACAAATTTTACAAATTAACAAATGCCTTTGATCTTTTAAAATTCAACAGGCTTTCCATTCTTGAACGCGTCCGGCTTGCTAAATTGCTGGCTATAACGCTTTTGATAAAAGATATTGCCAGCTATGATGAGATAACGGCAAAAGAATGGATCATAAAACATACCGGCGAAAATGTATATAAAGTTTTCTTTGAACCGATGCTCCAATCAAAATTCGGCAAAAATGCTGAAAAAACATCGGCCGCGTGGCTTCTGGGCAGAATAAAAATGCGGTCTGCCCGTTCGTCAAAAGGAGAAATGTTAGGATACGTAGACGGAAGTTTCAAAGTCATGATAGACTGTTTAGCGGACTATATAATATCAAAAAACGGTAAAATATTTCTTAATTCCCCCATAGAGAAAATTGAAAAACAAACCGGCGGATCATTCAATATTAAAACCAGCCAGCAGGTTATTACATCAAACGCGGTAATAAGCTCAATCCCCCCCGCTGCCCTTTCTAAAATAGTTGATTTCCCCTCTGATTACAAATTAAAACTGTCCAATCTTAAATATCAGAAAAACATTTGTGTGCTTATGGGGTTAAATAAAAAACTTACTGATTTTTACTGGATAAATATTATGAACAAAGAAATAAGTTTTAAAGCCGTAATCGAACACACTAATTTCCAGGATCTTTCCATGTATAAGGAACATATTATTTATCTGGCAAATTATGTTGATGATGATTCATCCTTATGGGCGATGGAAGAAAAAAACCTGATCGAACTTTATATAACAGATTTGAAAAAATTATTTACCGGATTTGATCAAAATGACATAAAATGGGTGAAAGTATTAAAAACTGATTCCGCGGGGCTTATTTACAATAAAGGTTTGCTCAAATTTATTCCGGAATGCACTACCCCGATCAGCGGTTTTTTTGTTGGCGGTATGATCAATTGCTATCCTAAAAGGCCTATCAACGCGGCCTGCCTGCAGGGTGTAAAATGCGCTAAATTAGCCATAGAATATTTAAAACAATAAAAATCAATATGGATAATAAAAATAAATTTTTAATTTTAATTTTTTTATTTTCTCTTGCATTAAGATTAACCTATAATTTCTTTCTTGCTGACCCCGATACTCCTCCAACCAGCGACGGTAAATATTTTGATAAGGTGGCCCTTAATATTGCGAATGGACACGGTTTTACACTACCCCCCAATAATATACCTACAAGCAGAAAAACGCCCGCTTATCCTTTCTTTCTGGCAATAATCTATAAAATATTCGGGCACAGTTATTCCATAGCAAGATTTTTTCAATCAATCGTTGACGCTTTGATACCAATTTTTGTTTATTTAATAACCATTGAAATTTTTGACAATAAAACAGCAATGATCGCCGCTGTATTATCTGCCATTGACCCTCCTTTGATAATATTCACCAGCCAGATATTTTCTGAATCTTTACTGACTTTTATAACTTTAATATTTACTTATTTTATGGTAAAAGAAAGCGAAAAACCTGATTTAAGGAACGCTTTTTTAGCCGGGATCTTTCTGGCTTTATCTCTTCTTACGCGGCCTATTTTCCCTTTTATGTTCATTTTTGTTTTTATCTGGAAAATAGTGATGATAAAGGATTTCAAAAAATCAATTATCTTTGGAACGGTTTTAGTAACCACATCATTAATAGTAATACTCCCCTGGACCTGGCGAAATTATCAAATATATAAAAAATTTGTCCCTTTGACAACTACAGTCGGATTAACATTATGGCTTTCAAATGATCCTTCCAGCCGCGGAGCTTCCAGGCCACAATGGGCTATGCCGCGCCGCGTTACTTTCAAAAAACAATTCGAGAACAGCGGAGAGAATTCATACCTTGAATCCGAAGACCTTCTTTTCTCAACACCTGAGATAGGCAGGGACGAAAAAGAATCTGACGATATATTCTTAAGAATGTCTTTGAAAAAAATAAAAGAACAACCTTCTATTCTTATTAAACTTATTTCATTGAAATTAATTGCTTTTTGGGACGGTTTTTATATTTGGGCGGTTTGCGATACAGTCAATATTAAAAAACCGATATTTGTTATCATCTCTTTTGCCCTTGCAGTTCCTTTTGCTATAGCCGGGGCATATATTACCCGAAAAAGGTGGAAAGACGTATCCATCTTCTATTTTTTAATACTTTCCGTAAATATAACTGGTATAATATTTCATGCTGACTACCGTTTAAGATTAGCAGTCATGCCCTATTTTATGATTCTGGCGGCTGTAACTTATAATTGGATTATAATTAATATTTCTAACAGGATTAAAGAAATTACACTCTGATTTTATACGTTACTATTTATTTGGATTCTGCTGCTGATTTTCAATTGGCTGGTCTGTATTTGGTCCAAGCCCCCTTGGTAAAACCCCTTTTTTCAATTGAATGTTATCCACATTCACTTCAGTTGTGTTATCATCTACTTTAACCGGGCCGTAAGAAGATCTTAATGCCGCGCCAGCTCCTTCAACCGGTTTATCTCTCCATTCTTTATAAAGTATATAATCTGATTTATATTGGATCCCTTCCATTTCAACAGAAGGATTATCATAAAAATCAAAAAATTTAGTTATATTCCCCGATTCACCTTTAATCTTCATTTCTTTTGTGAGTTCTTCTCCCCAAAAATTTCCACGGGCATCAAAATATTCCCGAAGATATTCCTCTGCAACCTTCATAAGCTTTTCACGCACAAAAAAAGGTATTTTTGACACATCCTGGCTATCTTTGATTTTGTCTCTTCTGTTATAAGCACTGGAAACGTTTTTTAAACTGATATCATATTCTGTATTTTCATAAATATTGTTATCATTAGCCGACAAACTGAAATTTTCCACGTTAAGTATGCCGATTTTATTTCCGGTAATTTCATTAAAAGTAATTTGAGCCTTTCCTCCGCTGTTGAGATGGACACCGGTACCGTTTTTCTTTAACGTATTATGCGAGAGTTTTGAATCTGCCCATCTTTCTATCAAAATTCCGGTCTCATTTTCCTGAATAATATTATTTCTTATTTCCGCGTTTGTACCAAACTGCGAAAGAATTAAACCATTCCCATTTTTCTCAATAAGGTTGCTGTAAACAATATTATTCCCACCCCTGATAAAAATAAGGCCACATTTTTTATTGTCAAAAAAACGGCTATTTATTATTTTTGCGTATGACCGTTCACAAAATATCCCGGCCTCGGAATTTTCCATAAAATCCGTGTTTTTTATCGTTACCTCGCTTTCCTGTAAAAGATAAATCCCCCTGCCATTTTTAGAAAAAACGCAATTTTCAATTTTTCCCTTTGCCTCCATGCTATATGTAACACCGCTATTTGCTGATTTAATTACACAATTTGATAATTGGCTGTACGCGCCCGGCTCTATACCATAAAAAACAATCCCCTGCCAGCTGGAAGCTGAATCATTCTCATCCGAGGGCCTGAATACTATTTTTTGGTCATAATTTCCGTTAGCAATTAAAGTACCTTCTATATTTAAACCCGCAGCTTTTGATGCGAATTTAATCACAGTTCCGGGTTGAATAGTCAAAACCGCGGTTCTTTCAACCTGAACAATATCCGGCACAATTATTTCTCCATCCCAAACAGTATTTTCAGTAATTATTAAGTTCGTTAATACGGCCGTATACAAACGTCTATTAACAAATAAAAGAATAAATATAACAAATAACATAGATTTTATTTTCATTTAACCTCCTCAACTATTATATCTATATTATCTCTAACTTCCCTTTTTTTAACTTCAATTTTATTATTTTCCGTTCCATTGTAAAATCCAAAAATATCACCTGGTTCCGGCGGCCCGCCATATGTCTTTCTTGCCCCTAAAACATAAAAACCGGGCTCTTCAATAAGAATAGTATAGCCCCCGTCTTCTCCCGTTATAATAGATTTGTAATCCGGTTTTTTACCGGTATTAAATTCATCTTTATATGTAAAGGCGAACATGCCGCTTACCGGATTCCCATTTTTATCTATTATTCTCCCGCGGATAGCGGATTTCCCAACAGGTATACTGATCAAATTAACCGGCAGCTGGTCTTTTTTCTTCTCTATGCATTCTATTTGCAGGTAATTCTTCGTTTTATCCTTGATCTCTAAAGGATTAGCATAATAATATCCATAATAATCACCTGTTTTTAACGGGCCTCTTTCTTCCGTATTCCGGCGTTTTCTAACCATTAAAAAATAATATCCGGCAGAATCAAATGTAACAGAAAAACTGCCGTCATTTAATGTAGGCGCTGAAACTATATCAGCCATTCTCCTGAGGTCCGGATTGGAAACAGAAAAAAGATACACATAGGCGCGCTCCATTGGCCGGCCGTTTATGTCAATTATCTTTCCGGTTAGTTCCGCCCGATCCAGGCTTTCGTCAATTTGCCGCTGTATGGAATGAATTTTCACGCATTTCAAGATCAGATCTTCTTTTGATCCGGAGATGTTTACGGGATTCCCGCCATAAAAACAAAAGAGGTCGTTTTCCTGTAAATATTTTCCAGTTGCGTCTTTTATTTTCCATGCTTTAAAATAATAATTACCCGCGGGTAAATTGACTATAAATTTTCCGTTTTCATCCGTCACAAGTTTCACAAAAGGTTCTTCACTAACCCCGCTATCCTGAACCTTGTTCTCTAAATATACCCCGACTACCGCACCGGACAATACTTCATCCTTATAACTTACCGAACCTTCTATTTGAAAAATATTTTCCTGTTTTTTCACTAATCCACGGTAGCAATTTATATTTAAAAACAATAAAAACACTGTTAACCATTTTATTCTCTGCATAAACACCCAATCCTCCACTCTTTTTACCATACAAACTTTTAAATGTTACATTAAATTTATTATAACAGATAACCAGGCAAAATTACAGCATTGACTTTTCAATAAAGATTTGTTATTATTTCTAACATTATGAAAAAAATCCCAAGAAAACCAGAAAAGAAACTAAGTTATTCAAAATCAGGAGTAAACACACTTCAGGAAGAAAAAGGAATGAAAGGCCTGCTCAAATGGATAAGCCGTGCAGATAGTTTTAGAAAAGGTATTGGAAGGCCTGTCTTAAAATCAGGATATTTCGCGAATGTATTGGATATGGGAAATAATATGGGCCTGGCCATATCCTGTGATGGTGTAGGCACAAAACTTCTCGTTGCCGAGATGATGAATAAATATGACACTATTGGAATAGATTGTATAGCAATGAATGTTAATGATATTATCTGCGTAGGCTCTGAACCAATATCGATGCTTGATTATTTGGCAGTTCAAAAGGTTGACCCGAAGATCTTTGAAGAGATCGGTAAAGGTTTGTATTTAGGCGCAAAACTTTCAAACATTAATATTCCCGGCGGTGAAGTCGCACAAATTAAAGAAATGGTAAAAGGTTATAGAGATGATTCCGGAATTGACATCGCGGGAACTTGTGTAGGAATTGTCCCTTTGGATAAAATAATAATAGGGCAAAATGTGGAAGAAAATGACGTTATTATCGGCCTTCGTTCCAGCGGCATCCATAGCAATGGTTTAACATTGGCCAGGAGCGTATTAATAAATAAAATGGGATTTAACTTAAATAAGTATTTTCCTGAACTAAAAAGGACTTTAGGCGAGGAATTACTCGAACCGACCCATATCTATGTGCCGGAAATAATGGAAATTTTAAAGTCAGGGATTAATGTCAAGGCATTAGCCAATATTACCGGCGACGGGCTTACAAATCTTGCAAGAATTGATAAGAAAAATATCAGTTTTATAATTGATTACCTGCCTGAACCTCATCCTATTTTTAAATTAATTCAAAAATTTGGAGCTATATCTGATGAAGAAATGTTCCAGACGTTTAACATGGGCATAGGCTTCTGTATTACGGTATCTAAAAATGACGTGAAAAAATGCCTGGAAATCCTGAATAAACATAAAGTAGAATCACATATCATCGGTTACACCGTTAAAAATAAAAAAAAGAAAGTATTTATTGAATCCTTAAATTTGGTCGGAGAAAATAATAATTTTACAAAAGTAATTAGCTAAAAGTAATGCAAAAAAAACTAATTTATTTTATTTTTTTTCTTTTCTTTTTTTTTAGCGCTACCCCGAAATCTGACTGTAATGAAAACCCTGACCAGCCTACCGGACAGGCAGGCTGGCCGATGTTCCATCAGAATGTGAATCATACCGGAGCTATTGGAGAAGGCCCAACACCACCTTTAAAGCTAAAATGGAAATTCAAAACAGAAAAGGATATTGCTTCTTCCCCCGCAATAAGCCAGAATAAGGTATTCTTTGGTTCTAATGACGGTAATCTCTACTGTCTGGATGTTGAAACAGGCCAATTGAAATGGAAATTTAAAACAGATTCATGGGTCCAATCCTCGCCGGCAATATACAAAAACAATGTATTTTTCGGATCTCTGGATAATTATCTTTATTGTTTAGATATCAAGGATGGTAAACTTAACTGGAAATTTAAGGCAGAAGACAAAATCTATTCTTCTCCGACTGTTGAAAACGGCCGGGTATATTTTGGATCATATGACCATAATCTTTATGCCCTTAACAGCAACAATGGAGATCTGATCTGGAAATTCAAGACTGAAGGAAAAATTTGGTTTTGCTCCCCCCTTGTTACCCGGGATCAGGTCTTTATAGGTTCAATGGATAATTACTTATACGCAATAAATAAAGAAAATGGAAAATTAAACTGGAATTACAAAACAGGAAATGTTATTGAATCTTATCCTGTCTATTACCAGAATAAGATCATGGTTGCTTCATGGGACCATTTTGTGTACGCGTTTGATGAAAACACAGGGAAATTGATCTGGAAGACAAAACTGGACAATAAAATCTGCTCACCGGGCGCCATTATGAACGGAATACTTT
The DNA here is from genome assembly GCA_028719205.1 of bacterium. Classification (GTDB taxonomy): domain Bacteria; phylum JACRDZ01; class JAQUKH01; order JAQUKH01; family JAQUKH01; genus JAQUKH01. The sequence continues at coordinate 25,253 of JAQUKH010000023.1, read as the reverse complement.
ATATAGGCGGCTGGGACAAAAATTTATACGCGATTAATGCCGGGAATGGAGAAATTATCTGGAAAACTCCTGTAAAAGACAGAATACTGATATCTCCCACAATAACCGAAAAGTTTATATATTTTGGCTCATTGGACAATGCGGTTTACGCAGTCAAAACATCTAATGGAGAAAAGGTATGGGAATATAAAACTGATGGGCATGTCGGCGGGTCCGGATCTTCTATCGCAATTGATGGAATTTTATATTTCGGCTCTTCCGACGGATTTTTCTATGCCTTTACAGGTCAATAAATCCAAACTAATAAACTTAAAAAAATATTTTAAAGATAATTATAATGAATAGTTCAATGCCTAAAATTAGCGTAGTTATCCCGGTATATAATGGGGAAAATACTATTTCTTCGTGTATCCAGGCAGTACTGCAGTCTGATTTCCATAAATATGAAATTATTGTAGTGGATGACGGCAGTACCGATAACACGTTAAAACTGGTCCGGGCCTTTCCTGTAACTCTCATTTCACAATCCAATAAAGGCCCTGCCACCGCGCGTAACACGGGAGCAAAAAAAGCCCGGGGAGAAATTCTGTTTTTTCTTGATGCCGATGTTATATTACAGCCGGATGCTCTGGGAATTTGCGCGAATGCCGCTAATGATCCGGAAATAAACATACTCAACGGCATATACCATAAAAATCCCGCAAACCCTTCTTATTTAACCGAATATAAAGCGCTTCTTGAATATTACTGGTTTACGGTTCATCCGTTAAGCAAAAACTATAAAGGTTTTCTAGGCAGATGCGCCGGAATCCGTAAAAGTGTTTTTGAAGAATTTGGAGGATATAATACAAAATATACTACAGCCAGCGTAGAGCAGGAAGAACTTGGAATGCGTTTAGCACAAAAATACCGTTTTCACCTGGAACCGCGCATTCAGGGCAAGCACTATTTCCCCTCATGGTCTAAATTTATCTCAACTTATTTTACCAGAACTATCGATTGGATCGAACTATTCCAATATAAAAAAGAGTTTGACTGCATTCTAACAACTAAAGAAATGGCTCTGGCTACTCTATCCGGCCCGTTAAGCGTTATTCTTATACTGGCAGCATGGTATTACAAACCTTTTGTTTTTACATCTGTTTTTCTTTTTGCTGTTTACACTTATCTGCATAAAAGTATTATTATATATTTTCACAGCCAAAAAGGTATTATTTTCTGCCTTAAAGGAGCAATGACTGCCGTTTTACTGTCTTTTACAGTACTCTTGGCAAGTATAATATCTTATTTCTCTATTTTTTTAAGAAAATTATATGGCTTACGAAACCGCTTTATTCAAAAAACTGCTGCATTTTAAAGCTCCGGCTTATCTGATCTTCCATGTGACATACCGGTGTAACTCTAAATGTTCTTTCTGTTTCAACTGGAAATTGCTTAATCGTCCGGAACATAATAAAGAAATGTCCCTGAATGATATTGAAAAACTTGCGCGGAATTTTCCATATCTGATGCAATTAACTCTTAGCGGCGGAGAACCGACTTTACGCGACGATCTGCCTGATATATGCTATTTATTTATCCGCTTCAGTAAGGTAAATATTATAACTATACCTACTAACGGCCTTAATCCCGGCCGTACACTTAAAATCCTGAAAAATATATGCCGGCGTTTAGAAAAAACCCATTTGAGAATAGTGCTTACTATAAACGGCCCTGAATCCCTGCATGATAATCTGTCAGGTGTTCCCGGCGCATTTCAGCAAGTCATGAAAACCTTTAAAGGATTAGTATCTTTGCGTCAGGAATATAACAACATAACTATTGATGTTGTCACGGTACTTACAAAAATAAACTGCTCATTTATACCTGAAATTGCCGGGTTTGTCAGGAACCATTTAGATATAAATACTCATACTTTGATATTAGTCAGAGGCGATATTCCAAATCCTGAATATAAGGAAATTGCTCCTAAAACTTACCTCAGCTGTTCTAAAATAATTAATAATACATATAAATCTAATCCAAATAAACCTTTTTCAGGTATACTAAAAGTAATTTCTGAATTAAATACAGATATAGTTTACCGTACTATTACTTCTAACCATGCTCAGTTGCCCTGCCTTGCGGGGAAAAAACTGATCGTTGTTAATCCGGAAGGAATAGTTATGCCATGCGAATATCTGAATAAACCTTTTGGAGACCTTAAAAAAACAAATTTCGACCTGAAAAAAATCATTAACTGCTCTCAGGTGAAGGAGATCCTGAAGCATATTCAAAAATCAGGCTGTTATTGCCATTGGGAGTGCAGTACTCAGGCTAATATTTTTTATAATCCTGCTGTATGGCCCAAAATAATATGGAAATATTTAATGGAAACCTTATGACAAGCATATTCCTTAACTTACCTCATTCTAAAAAAATTATCCGCAGATTTATATCATCTTATTATGCCCCTAACTTTCTTTTACCTCCTCACGAACTTCTGTCTCTCGCAACGATCGTTAAAAAGCTGAAAAAAAACAACAATGTTCTTTTTATTGATGCCATCGCGGAAGGAAACAATCTGGATGAGGTTTTGGGAAAAATTACCATATTCCAGCCCAAAATCCTTGTAACTTTATTGGGACATTTTTCAATCGGCGAAGATCTAAAAACAATCAATGAAATTAAAAAAGCTTTTCCTGAAATAAAAATTATAGCCACAGGTTTTTTTCCGACAATTTTCCCGGAGGAAATCTTAAAAAATTCTTCAATTGATATAATTATCCGGGGCGAACCTGAGCTTATTTTTTCGGAGCTTTATGACCAAATGGAAAATAACGGTTCGTTAAAAACAATTAATGGCATATCATTTAAGAATGGCGAAAATATAATCAGCACTCCTGCGGCTAATCGTATTGAAAACCCGGATGACTTGCCTTTTCCGGACCTTTCGCTTTTAGAAAGTAATTTAAAACGCTATAAGGAACCATATCTTAACCGGCCTTTTACAACAATGACTATAAGCCGCGGATGTCCTTGCCACTGCAGTTTTTGCATCCATACCTACGGTAATAGAGTTTTCTCACGCTCTTTAAAAAATATCGAAGAAGAGATAAAATTCAACCTTACAAATTTTGGCATAAAGAACATACGCTTTATGGATGATACCTTTACTCTAAACAAAGAGAGAACTCTTCAAATCTGCGGTCTGCTTCATAAATATAAAATTAACTGGACTTGTTTAAGCCGTGTCGATACACTTGATATAGAGCTTGCGCGAATAATGAAATTTTCCGGATGCAAAAGGGTTTATCTTGGCATCGAAAGCGGATCACAAAAAATGCTTGATCTATTAAATAAAAACATAAACATAGCAGGATTAAAAGAGAGAATTAAAGACATAAAAAAAAGCGGGCTGGAAATAAGCAGTTTTTTTATTACAGGAATACCCGGCGAAACTGATGATGATTTAAGCAAAAGTATTGAACTCGCGAAAGAAACTGATCTGGATTATATTATCGTAAAAACCCTGGAAATATGGCCGGGAACTGAACTCTATAAAAAATATAAAGATGAAATTAAATTTGATCTTTTTCCTTTTGAAAATAGATTCAAGGATCCATTGCTTGAACAAAAAGCAATTGAACGCGAAAAAAGATTTTACCGCGAATTTTATTTGCGCCCGAAATATATTGTTAAACAGATAAAAAACCTTTTTATACATCCAGTGGAAATGATCAGCGGATTTCTGGGGTTGTGCAGGTTTGTTTTCAAAAAATCCAACTTATTAGAAGATAACAAAAAGGATTTCATTTGAATACTAAAACATCTTCAAAAGGTATATCCGTAAACTCTTTTTCTAATTTATATCCGGCTTTTTCAAGGTTCTTTTTGACTGCAAGGCCATCTAAAGACTGGAACATTCTGTCTTTATCAAGATACGGCCGGAATCTCTGGAATATAAGCAGTTTATTAATCCCTAAATAAAAATTCCTTACACTCTTAATCCATTCATCTTTGTATTTATAGTAAATACCCTCACCCCAATTAGTATACATCAGCAGCCAGTCAATATAAACCCTTTCTTCCGGAGATAACTTTAATTCCTTTTTAAAAACCAGACCATCAAGGAAATCTTTGGAAAAATTTTTATCAGATAATATCTTGTTAAAATCGTCAACTATAGCTTTTTTTAAGACTTCATCAGGTTTAGCCTGATTTTGTTTTATTAACTCCCGCGTCGGCCCGCTTAAACTTTTATAAAATGGGCTGCCGTCCGGCTCCAGAGATATTTCTCTGGCCAACCCATTAAAATCTCCGGTAAGATCACTTAGAGAAAAAGCAGGAACATTTTTCGCGCACATAAAAATAACACGCCCGTTTTCTTTTAAAAACTTCTTCAACTCTCTAAAATAATTGGCTTCATCGGTTATGCCATTGACATGGAAGACTGTAATTAAATCATATCTTTGCTTACCGTAAAATTCATCTATCCCTTCTTCTTTAACCAGAACAGGATAAAGATTCGTAAGGTGTTTTTTTTCTGCTTCTTTTTTAAGATAATCAATACAATCAATATCTATATCGGTCGCGAAAACCTTTCCGGTTCCTTTCATTTTTTCAGCAAAGGCAACAGCAAATTGGCCGGTTCCGGTTCCTATGTCCAGAATGTTCATTCCCGGTTCAATTGCCAGCAGTTCGAAAAGTTTATCTGTTCCTACGCGTTCAAAACACATAGTATCTCTGCGAATTCTAAGATCATCTACTTCCGCCATCATATCCTTTGCATATATTTTTTGTCCTCTGGCGGTAGCAACAGCAAACAATAAGATCAAAATGAAAATATATCTATGTCTTTTAAAAATTTGAATTTTTCTCATGTTAGTTATACCTTAAATCAAATCCAAAGTTTCTCAAGCAAAATAAAAACATACATTGAAAACTAAAGATATATTCTATATAATACTTAAATAATTGTTGTTTTATTTAGAGAAATTTATGATAGATATACTTTTTATTAATCCGCCGTTAAATAACGAAAAAAGGCTAGGAGATTTTGCCTCTATCGGCAGCCATAATCCTCCGATCAATTTGCTATATCTATCCGCGGTTACCGAAAAAAACGGCTTTAAAACTCAAATACTTGACGCGGAAGCCATAAAATTCAGTATAGGCCTGACGGTTCAGGAGATATTAAAGATCGAGCCTAAATTTCTTGCTATTACCGCTATGACATTATCCATTGAAACTGCTTTTTTAATTGCTAAAAAAGTAAAAGCGGCCAATAAAGAGATCCCTATCATTATCGGCGGGATCCATTTAACTTCTCTTCCGGAAAAAACAATGACTGATTATCAGTATTTCGATATCGGTGTAATCGGTGAAGGCGAGATAACAATAATCGAACTTCTGAATGCCCTGACGAAAAAAACTACGCTTGAAAAGGTTAAGGGAATTATTTACCGCGAAAACGGCCGGCTGAAAACTACACCTGAAAGAACTTTTATTGAAAACTTAAACGAGCTCCCTTTGCCTCCATTTAATCTTTTATCGGGATTTCCAAAAAAGTACCGGCCTTCGTTCCAAAAATTCAAAAGATTGCCTTCCACACTATTATTAACCTCCCGGGGTTGTCCATACCAGTGTATTTACTGCGATTCGATAGGTTTAAAGAACAGTTATCGTTCTTATTCAACGGACTATATTTTAAAACTGGTAAAATATCTTCAGAATGATTTTGGGATCAAGGATATTAATTTTCACGATGATTGTTTCACATTGCAAAGAAAAAACACAATAAAACTTTGTAACGCCCTGACCGAAGAAAATATCGGCCTGACATGGTCATGCCAGACACGGGTTGACCTGGTTGATCTTGAACTGCTGCAATTAATGAAAAAAGCGGGCTGCTGGTCAGTCGCTTTTGGAATTGAAAGCGGCAGCCAAAAGGTTTTAGATTATTTCAAAAAAGGTATTACCCTGGAAAAAACGCGGCAAGCCCTGGATTGGTGCAAAAGCGCGGGCCTGGAAACAATCGGGTTTATCATCATGGGGCATCCTCTGGAAACCAAAGAAACAATGGAAGAAACCCTGTCTTTTTTAAAACAAATTAATATAAATTACATCCTGCCTTTGTATTTTACGCCATTTCCGAATTCAGAAAGTTTTACCGAGATTGAAAAACACGGCGCTCTTGAAAAAGACTGGAATAGATTCACTACCTTCAATCCGGTTTTTATTCCGAGAGGATTATCTGAAAATATTTTGAATAATTATCAAAAAAATATTTTTTCATCTTTTTACCTGCGCCCAAACACTATTATAAAATTTTTAAAGAAAATTTTTACAGGCTATCCGTTAAAAAAGATTATTGCTGAAGGGCTTACATTTCTTAAAATATTGTTCAGAAGTAAAAAATAAATTAATAAACCAAATATTTTAATTTATTAATCATTCATCGATACTTAAAATCACAGGAATAATATGCTTTACAATAAAATATTGGAATCAATCTATTATCTTGCCGGAAAAACCACTAAATATGACGCTTGGATAAAATACCAGGCTCTGATGAAAAATCAGTGGCTTCCCCGCGAGGAGCTGAAAAAACTTCAATGGCAAAAATTAAAGGCCATTCTTACTTATTCTTATGAGAACATCCCTTTTTACAAAAATAAATTTGATTCTGCAAGCCTGATACCCTATGACATAAACAATCCAAAAGACCTTCTCCATATTCCGATCACAACTAAAGAAGAACTTTTAAAAGAAACTCATCCTTTAAATCCGAAATTATCCGCGAATAATTTAGAATGGGTAAAAACTTCAGGAACCACCGGAACCCCTTTAAATTGGCCGTTTAATATAGCAAGTTACAACACAAAATATGCCCTGCTTTTAAGGGATTATAGTTTTACGGATTGGAAATTAGGAAATAAAACAGCGAGTTTATGGTGGCCGGGACATTCCAGTTACAATGGCGAATCTTTTACTGAAATAAAAAAACTTGTCTATTTTTTTGCCCACCGGCGTAAACTTTTTTCTCCAATTACAAAAGATTCAACCGGTATTAACGAGCCATTAACAAATACAATATACAATAATTTAAAATGTTCTCCGCCCTCGGTTTTTGAAACTTCGCCGGAAAATCTTTTATTTTTATGTTATTTTATGGAAGATAATGCTCTTCAGCCGTTAAAAATAAAAACTGTTGTTGTTTCGGGCATAATTACGGAAAATATGCGAAATAAATTCCAAAAATGGTTTCAGGGTGAAATTTTTAACACTTATGGGCCTCATGAAATGGAAGGTATTGCCAACGACTGTTCTCATCACCAGGGCTTGCATTTATCAAGCGACAGTTATTATCTTGAATGTTTAAACGAAAATGAACCTTGCCTGCCGAATGAAACCGGAAAATTTATTTTAACCGACCTTGATAATTATACCCAGCCTTTTATACGCTACGAAATCGGCGATTGCGGTTCTTATTCAGAAAAACAATGCCCCTGCGGACGGGGATTGCCACTTATTAATTATATTGAAGGACGCTCAAAAGATTTTATTATTAATCAAAACAGCCAGAAGATAAGCCCAAGAACAATTATCAAATTTTTTGGAAATTATCCGGAAATAAAATTTTTTCAGCTCATCCAGAAAGATTTGTTGAAATTTCAGTTGTTTCTTATTAAGAAAAATGAGGTATATTTAAATATAGAAATGATTAAAACGGACCTGAAAAATATTCTGGGCAACTCAGCTGATATAGAAACACTATTTACGCAAGCTATCCCTGCTGAACCGTCTGGAAAATTCAGATGGGTAAAAAATAATGTAGGGGCGATTCATGAATCGCCCTTACAAAACAGGACGGCCATTTAATGAACTCTAAGGCAAAAAAAGAAGTAAGTTTATTTTTCTCCGGCGGGACGGATTCTACGGCGACAAGCATTTTGGCGCTGAATAGTTACGACCAGGTTCATCTTTTGACCTTTGACCGCGGGATCAAATACGGTATGGGGCAAGTTGATAAAACCCGCAAGCGGGCAATGGAATTGATCCAAAAATACGGCGGGGATAAATTTGTTCATCAGGTCATCTATACCGGTGATATTTTTCAAAAACTTTTTCTTGACGATTTTACTGAAGATCTTAAGTTTTATAAAACACATCTTATGGCCCTGGTCTGCCCGGCATGCCGTATTGCCATGCACACAAAAGCCATTCTTTATAATCTTGAGAACCAGGTACCTGATATTATTGACGGGTCTAACAGGGAACAGGCCTTTGAGCAAATGCCTGAATTATTGCAGGAATATGCCATGTTTGATAAGGAATTCGGGATTAATTACACTAATCCTATCTTTTGTTCCGGAGATAAAAATAAACGGCAGGAAATCATATTTGAGGCGGGATTATCAAAAAACCGGGATTTTAAATACGCGATGTTAGGCGGAACTTCCGACGGTATCATCTTTCATCCTTCACAACCTGCCTGTGTTTTTTCCCCTTTCATGGGCGCTTACGGCCGGTATTTATACCATCTTTTTGAAAATACAACCGAGGAAAAAGAACGCCGGATCGCCGTGGAATATTGCAGGAAGAAAAAAGAAGTAGCAAGAGAATTTATTAAAAATCAAATATCAAAGGAAAAACGCCCCCTTAGTCCTCCTCTTTAATTAAAGAGGGGGTTGGGGGAGTTCGGATTTATATTATGGCCATTTGCTGCGGGAAAATCGATAAAACTATGCAGGCTGGAAAAATTAAATCGCTTGTTTATTTATTCCTTTTTATGGGTTATTTGGGAACAGTGACAGTTTTTATTGCCATCTGGAGCCTCTTTAAAAGTGACCTGAATACTACAAAAAAAATACTGGTTTCTTTCTGGTTGATTTTTCTTTTGGAAAGCAGCCGGCTGACTCTGCTCCCGGCTGAAATAAAATCCCGCTTCGCGGGAAAAATATTCCGCTTCTCTCCCCGTGTTTCAGGCTATTTTTTTAAATATTTTGATTCATTTCTTATTATCTCAATCTTGTCGGCATTAAGCCTTATTATTTATGCTATAATTGCTTTTATTTAGGAATAAAAATGAATAATAACATCCGTAATGAATTCCCCGCCTTAAAAGATAAAAAAGTTATATATTTTGACAGCGCGTGCACAACACTTAAACCCTATCGCGTTATCGAGGCAATGAATGAATATTATAGTTTTTCCGGCTGCCATAAACGCGGAAGTCATTCTTTCAGCAGGAAAACGACTGAGGCCTATGAAAAAGGACGTGATAAGGTCCGGAAATTCATTAACGCGGGATCCCCCGCGGAGATCATTTTTACTAAAAATACCACCGAGGCCATCAATCTTATCAGCTATAGCTTCCCTTTTAAAAAAAATGATATCGTTCTTACTACCAATATTGAGCATAATTCGAATTTTTTACCCTGGATGAGGCTTGCTTCAGGAAAGGAAATTATTCATAAAATTCTTCCGGTCAATAACAACCTGACCTTTGATCTCGATATACTTGAGAATGTCCTGAAAAATAATAAAATCACGCTAATAAGCATTCTTCATACGTCAAATTTAACCGGAGCGACATTCCCCGTGAAAGAAATAATTTCTCTCGCGCACAGATACGGGGCACAGGTCCTTTTGGACGGAGCGCAAAGCGTCACACATCATAAAATAGATATACAGAATTTGGACGCGGATTTTTTTGTTTTCTCAGCGCATAAAATATTCGGCCCTCCCGGCGTCGGAATCCTTTATGGAAAAAAACACCTTTTAGAAAATCTCGCTCCTTTTATCGTAGGGGGTGAAACCGCGGAAGATGTTAATAATATTGATTTTGTTATTTCCCCGTTACCTGACAAATTTGAGGCAGGAATCCAAAATTATCCCGGTGTAACAGGTTTTTCCGAGGCGATCAATTTTATTGAAAATATCGGTATTGAAAAAATCCATCAACATGTCACCGGGCTTAATAGATATTTAACTCAAAAAATGTCTCAAGAAAATATTGAAATAATCGGGCCCAAAGATGCAGAGTTAAGAGGAAATATTTTTAACTTTATCTGCCCCAAATTCGATTCCATACAGTTAGCTCAGATAATCGACGAAGCGAATAATATCATGGTTCGCGCCGGTGTCCATTGCGTCCATTCATGGTTTAATCAGGAACATAAATCTGCTTCGGCCAGGATATCATTTCAGGTCTATAATACCAGAGAAGAAATAGATATTTTTTATGAAACTTTTAAAAAAATTATGCAATATTACTAATTATGACCACACAGAATTCAGAAAAATATTTCACAGGTTTTAAGGAAAGGAATATTTTAATTTTTATTTTCCTTTTCGCGGTTACCATAAGATTTTTCTATACCTATTTTTTGTCCGGATTTAATACCCTGCCCGGAATGGATGAAGTATTTTACCAGAGGGTGGCAGCTAATATTGTCGATGGTTTTGGTTTTGTTATCAAGGAAGGGATCCCTACGACCAAAAAACCTCCTGTTTATCCATATTTTATGGCCCTGGTTTCTATTTTTTTTGGCAAGGGAAATTTTCTCGCTTTGAGAGTTGTTCAAATCCTGATTGGCGGGATATGTACGGTCCTGATATATTTTATTACCAAAAAATTAGCAAACGGAAAAATCGCTTTAATTTCTTCCATATTAGTAAGCATAGACCCATTGCTTATCTTCATTTCATCATGGATCCTGGCGCACATAATGGTTTATTTATTTATTTCACTTGCAGTATTTTTCTGCCTTAAGACAATCGAAGATCCGTCGCTCAGGAATCAAATCCTATCCGGAGTATTCTGGGGGCTCGTAGGCCTTTCTATGGGTTACAATACATTTCTTTTTTATCCCTATATTTTTATCTGGGGATTGATCATTTTCCGGCAAAACCGGAAAAATACCGTAAAAATCGCGTCTACTGTATTGCTGGCCATGACCTTAACCATTTCAATATGGACAATACGCAATTATATTGCCTATAAAAAATTTATTCCGATAGTAACAAACGGCGGATACCGGTTCCGCGGTTCGAACAATCCGCGGGCTGACGGATTCTGGACACCTTCAAGCGGCTCTCCCCGTTTTTATTTCTCTAATACCAACCGCGGGTGGGGCGATTCTCCGGATTGGGAAAGCTGGGCAGGCGAGGCTGATTATCTTTGGCTGGACCTTTTATTCAGCGAGAAGAAAGATTATAACGACTATGAAATTAATTTACTCAATTACAAAGCAGGATTAAACTGGATCAGGGAAAACCCTAAAGACTTTCTTAAGCTTTTACCGAAAAAATTTTACCATTTCTGGGAACCGCTTAATCCGCATTCCGCGTTTCCAAAACTGGCAAATAATTACCGGTCAGCGGCAATAATCTTTTACAGTTTTATTTTCCCGTTATTTGTTTATGGAATTTACTTATCGTTAACTTTTTGGAAAAAATATCTGATCCTGTATCTTACCATTACACATTCCATTATCGGATCTTTAATATATTACGGTGATGCTCAGCAAAGGTTAATAATAACCCCTTTTCTAAGTATATTCGCGGCGCTAAGTATCAGCAAATTTATTGAGAGCATTTCTAATCGAGCAGATGTCCAATGAAAAAAGAAGATTATTTTCCAGGTAATCTCCCGCTATGCACATTTTACATTTGGTTTTAGAAATACTGTAAAATGCTTTTTTAAATCCTATGTTTAGAAAATTCGGGGCATCTACCACCCCGATAAGCTGTTGACAGGGATAAACCCCGCCAGTCGCGTCTATGTGGCAATAAAGCCTGCCTGCCCAACACTTAATTTTTGATAAAGCATAAGTATTGTCTTCCCGCACCGGTTTACTATAATCCGGCCAATTCAGTAAAATCTCAAAATATTTTTTGCTGTTTACAATTAGATCTTTATATTTTTTTTTATATTCTATAAGTTTCATCAAAACCTTCTTATAATCATCTTTAGACGCAAGGAGATGGTCAGTATTGCCGGCAATACTCTCAGCGTGATGCAACAGCTGGAAAACCGGATTAAATTGCATTTCTATGGCTTTTTTTATTATGAAATCAATAGAATGAAGATTATGTTTAGTAATGGTTGTGGTTGTCCAAACTTTGACCCCATGCGACTTCGCGATCTTTATGGCAGCAATCACTTTAGTGTAAGCGCCATCTATTTTTTGAAGGTTATGAATAGATTCCTCACCATCAAAAGATAAAATTAAAAGGTCAAGATTTCTAAGCTCACCAATTTTACTTTCCACCAGCGACCCGTTGCTGTTAAGAGTCAGATAAAATCCTTTTGATTTGGCATAATCTATCAACTGGCCGATATCATCCCTTAAAAGCGGTTCCCCTCCGGTAAAACTTAACCTGCAAGTTCCCATTGCCGCTAATTCATCTATCAGGTTTTTTATCTGAATAGTGTTCAATTCTTCTTTTCTCGTCCACATTTTGCAGTACCCGCAACTATAATTACATCTTGTGTTAGTTGTCAGCACAACACTCAAAGGAACTGGCTTTTTTAATACATAGGCTTTTGCGACTGAGAGGACGGCTTTAAATTTATTTTTAACGGTTATTTTCATATACCACTTTTTTTAAAATTCCCGCTATGAATTCCATATCCTTTTTTTTAAGAGCCGGATAAACGGGTAAATACATTCCTGTATGGTAAAGTTTTTTTGAATCAGGGCTTTCAGTGTTAAATTCTTTAAATATTTCTTCACCGGAGCAATCATTTAAATATCCTCTGGTAGCATCTATACCGTATTCAAAAAGTTTTCTAATGATCTTTTCTCTGTTTTCAATCCTTATACAATAATTCAGATATATGCTTTTACAATTTGGAATAATTTGGGGAAGGCCTATTACTTTTTCATCTTTTAAAAATTGATCCAAATAATTGGCATTTGTTATTCTTTTATCGTTCATTATATCCAGATTTTTTATCTGTTCTATCCCTATAGCCGCCTGTAGGTTGGTAAATTTCAGTTTGTAATGCTCTGGAATTTTTCTCATAGCCAGCTCATCATAATTTTCATCAAACATTTTATCCGCGGGATTTCCTCCAAATTTACTGAAAAACCACAATACCGGATAAATTAAAAAACTGAAAATAAAGGGAGAGGTACAAATCTTTACTAAAAGAGCGGTAAAAAATAATCTGATCATTCTAATAAAACCCGGGAATTCATATTCTTCCGTCATTTTTTTTATATTCTCATAAAGATATTTTTTGTCGGTAACAATTATTCCGCCGCCTAAACAATTTACATTTTTTACCAGACCCAGGCTGAAATAACTTATTTCTCCAAAACTCCCGGTTTTCTGTCCCTTATACTCCGCGCCAAAAGCCTGCGCGGAATCTTCTATTATTTGAAGATTATATTTTTCGGCAATTTTTAAAATTTTCCCGATATCACAGGGCTGGCCAAATAAATGAGTTAAAAGTATAGCCTTCGTCTTACCGGATATCTTTTCCTCCAGTAAACGCGGAGACATATTATAGGTAAATTCTTCAATATCAACGAATTTAGGAACCATATCCGCGCAAAGGACCATTGTAATGACCTCAGGAGTAATAAAACTGGGGATTATGATCTCATCTCCCTTTTTAAAAGCCATGGCTTTCAAGGATAAATAAAGAGCCATTCTTCCTGAAGCAACGGAAAGAGCATATTTTCTTCCTGTATATTGAGCAATTTTCTTTTCAAACTCTTCGATCTTGGCGCCTTTATTGATCTTTCCTGTAAATATTGCCTTGAACGCCGCGTTAATGGCAGACCCGGGAAAATAAAGTTCATGCCGGGCAATTTTTCTCCACCTCAATTTATAGATCTCCCATTTTTATAGAATTTTCACAAGACATTTTAGTTCAAAATTCAGGTTTAATATGACGGTTTTATTGTATCATTTAATTGACTTTATAAACAATATTTGTTACTATTTTTTTATGGAAGTCGATAAAATAAATTGGAGATTTGTTTCCGCTGTTATCATTCTTGCCTTTTCCCTTCGTTTTGCGTTCAATCTTTATTATGGATTTAATGATTCACCGGGGATTGATGGTATTGTGCTGGATAAGATCGCCTACAATCTCGCGACAGGGCATGGTTACTCAAATTTTCCCGATATTCCCACAGCTAAAAAACCTCCAGCATTCATACTCATTATCAGCCTGATCTATAAAATTTTCGGCATGCATAATTATACAGCAGTAAGGATCCTGCTCATTGTATTTTCTTCTATTACTCCAGCGCTTGTTTATTTAATTGCCAGAAACACAGGGGGAGGTGCAGGAGAGGGGGCTGAAGAAATCAGCCGTATTGCGGCCTTATTGACCGCTTTTTCTCCTTTGTTAATTTATAATTCTTGGTGGTTTTTATCCAACACATTTATGTATTTTCTTCTGGCACTGGGGGTATATCTCATTATTTTACCCAAAAAAGATTCAAATATCCTGACGTTCGCGTTTGGAGGATTATTTCTGGGATTGACCACGCTTTCCCTGCAATACGGCACAGTGTTTTATTTTCCTTTAGCTTTTATCTGGTCATATTTTGTTTATCCGGAAAAATGGCTGAGAACAGCTTTAATAATTACTATTGCCATGATAATACCTGTATCAATCTGGATGGCCAGAAATTATAAGGTATATCAAAGATTTATTTATAATAATACTGAAAGCGGGGTCCGCTTTTGGGGAGGCAATAATCCAAACGCCGACGGTAATTGGACCCCATGGATCGGATCCGCCCGGTTTTATTCAAAGGGAATAAAACCCGGATGGGAAAATGCTTCAAACTGGATAGAACTTTCTGACAAAATGGGAACCCCGTTCCAGGATCTTGTCTTGAATAAAAAAGACGCATTGACCGAACCGGAAATAAATGACCGTTATTTTTCACATGCCATCCAATGGATCAAAAATAATCCTTCTAACTATATAAAATTGCTCTTTAAGAAATTCTTAATTTTATGGCATCCCTTCTCCAGACACTCAGTAAGCCCTTTTTTAACTGAGCCCTTCAGGAATATTGCTTTTTTGTTTGAACTTTTTATTCTGCCATTTTTCTTTTGGGGAATCATTTCCAGCCTGGCACATTGGAAAAACTATTTATTTCCGTATCTATTGATCATACATCAAATTGTTATTGCTCTTTACCACTCCGGGGATCTTCAGCAGAGATTAAGAGCAGGCAATTATATTTTAATATTTTCCGCGCTTGGAATGTATTCTTTAAATAATTATATTCACAAATCAAAAAAGGAAATCCATGATAAACAGTAAATTTATTAAAACAATATTTTTATTTATTAATATTATTATTCTATCAGTAGTTAATATTAACTGCCAAAGATCATCTAAAGGCAAAATCACAAAAAATTATGGAATAAAAGGCACTGTAACCTTTCAGGGCAAACCCACTGACTGGGCGTTTGTTTATCTTTATACCGATGAGGATACAAACTATAAAAAGCAATACGCGAGTATCTCTGAGGCAACCAGACGCGACGGACAATATACGATCTCCCCCAAACCCGGCAAATATTTTATCCTGGCCAGGAAACGCTGGAATTACGCTTCAACCGGGCCATTGCGTGTAGGTGACTATCAGGTGCTTCATAATCAAAATCCAATTACCGTTGAAGAGAATAAATGGCTTGAAATAAACCTGGATTTAGAGGAAATAAAAAGTGAATCCTCGGTAAATTCCCCAAAAAACACGGGAATAAAAGGAAAAATAGTTTCTAAAGATACCGATATGGAAGGTACATTTCTTTATGCCTACATAAATAATGATACTGACCTTAGGGGCCCGTCTTATTACGCCTTAATCAAACCGGATAAATCAGGAATTTTCACGCTGGATTTACCGGAAGGAAAATATTATATAACTGTCCGGAAAAGATTAAACAAGGATAAATTCGGCGGATTAAAAACAGGAGACTTGAATACTGATTATCAAAATAATCCGGTTGAAGTAAAAATAAATAATTATACGAACCTGGAAGATATAGTTCTTGGAAAAATAGACCCCGTAAAATTAAAAAGCATTGAGTCAGGTGAAATAAAAGCAAAAACACAAACAATTATCCGTGGAACTATTAAAGACAGCTCAGGCCAGCCAAAAGAAGGTGTCTATGCCTTTGTTTATCAGGACAGTCAAATGATCGGGAAACCTCTATATCGTTCGGTCGTGACCGGGAAAAACGGAAATTATGAGCTATTTTTAAGCCGGGGAGGAAATTATTACGTTGGTGCCAGAAATACTTTCGGCGGGCCCCTTGCCCCGGGTGACCTTGTAGGGGCCTACGACGGCACGCCTGAACACATTCTTACTATTAAAGATGCTGAAATAAAAGATAATATTGATATTACGGTTGAGGAATTTTATTAAACTACAAAAATGAAAAAAACATATTGGCTATCTTTAATTTTAGTTATTGGATTTTTGCTCAGGTTTTTTTATATATTTTTTTTTATAGGATTTTCCGGGCCGCCTGAATCCCACGGCTATTGGCTGGAAAAAGTAGGTTATAATTTTTCCCAGGGCGGCGGATTTGGATCACAGCCAAATATTCCAACAGCTAAAAAACCTCCTTTATATCCTGCTTTTCTCGCGTTAATTTATCTTTTTTTCGGACATAATTTTGCTATGGCTAAACTTGGGCATATCCTTCTGGCGCTTTTAACATGCCTTGTCACATTCCGCGCTTCCGAAAACTTATCGCAAAATATCCTTAAAACCAATGATTTTTCTTTATTTCCATTTTTTTCTTTGTCAATCATTGCGACTATTCCTGCATACATTTATGTTTCAGGCTGGTTTTTAACAGAAAATTTATGCGTCCTTTTTTCATTATTAACTATCTTTTTTCTTTTGAAGACAGAATCAAATTCTTCTCTCAGCAACCAAATACTCTCGGGAATCTTTCTTGGGCTAACAAATTTAACCCGTCCGAATTTTATTTCTTTTCTTTTTATTATCCCTGTCTGGGCATTTTTACAATTTCCTGAAAAAAAGGCTTCGAAAATATTTTTAACAATTACGCTTACAACACTAATTGTTATCGCGCCCTGGATGATCCGCAACTGGAATATTTTCCACGGCTTTATCCCTATCGCCACCGGCGGAGGAAGAATGTTCCTTGCCAGCAACAACCCTCAGGCAGTGGGCGATGCCGTTCTTGTAAGCGGTTCACCCCGCCTTTACTTCTCAGAAGAGATCCCGCAGGGAGAAGATAAAAGAGACTGGACCAAATGGAAAGGAGATTCATGGCAGAATATGTATCTTTCAGACCTTGATCCGGAAAATTCTTCCTCAGGGCTTGGTGAAAAAGAGGCTGACAGAAAGTATTACCTGCAGGCATTAAACTGGATCAGGGAAAACCCGGTAATATTTATTAAATTATTACCGCAAAAAATTTACCGTTTCTGGCAGTACTGGAGCCCGCATACCCGCTGGCCGAATATACCGGATGGCTTGAAAATAATTGATCTGTTTTATTATATACCTTTTATAATTTTAACAGGAATTGGAGTTATTTTCTCCTTCAAGGAAAGATCTTCATTCGTTCTTCTTCATTTAGTAGTGATATATTCGCAGCTGAACACTCTGATTTCCTTCGGCGACGCCCGGCAAAGATTTTTGTTTTTGCCTTTTTTAGCTATTTTCGCGGGATGGGGGTTACAATATATTATTTTTCTTATTAAGCAAAATTCCCGCCAAAAGGTAGATCAACCCGGCAAGTAAAAAAGTCAGATTATATCCGAAACTCATAGATAATACCAGGGCTAAAAGCGACCCGAAAACCGAGCTTGCGCCATTGACCGCCCAAATGTAGGGAATAGCCTCACGATCCTCTTCTTTTATCGAACTCAAGCCTAAGGGAAAAGGTATTCCCATTAAATATCCTAACGGGAAGATCAGTATCGTTGTCAAAATAATTTTATAAATAATATTCAGGTAAATAAAATCAGTGAATATCCTGTCCAAAGGATAGCTGTACAGCATTACTAAAAATAATAGTAAAATAAATATTATTATTTTATTTTTCAAAATATATTTTACTTTTACGCCTGTTAAGCTTCCTATCGCGTTAAAAAGAAGCAAACTAAAAAGAATAACCGAGACAGCATAAACCGGATGCCCCAAAAAAAATATAAATTTTCGGATCAAGGTGATCTCAATAAGCATATACCCTATTCCAAGTAAGGAAAAATATGAAGGAACAGTTAAGTTCCTTTTTATCAGAACAAATACCGCTATCAGCAAAAGATCAGTAAAAAGAAAAATAAATAAAAATTTACGCAAAATAAAGATCACCCTTAGAGGAAAATCCTTTTTTTCTTTCGGCCAGGTCCCTGACCAGAAATCTTTTGCTTTTAAAAAGGTAGAGAAAAAAGGTTTATCATCCGTTGACGGGCTTATATCCAGCGGATATTTCTGATAAAACCGGTTCGCGTCATTTTCTTTTATAAAATCAAAAAGGTCTCCTGTGCCGTCCAGCCCCGGATAAAAAACCAGCTCAAACTGTTTTTCGCCGCAAAGGACTTTTACTTTATCGATCTCACCCTGGCTGAACCTTTCTTTTTTAACAATAAATATATTCATTCCGCGTTCTTTTATAAGCATTAAATGTCTTGAAAATTCCTTTTCGCCTTTTGATTCTAACGATGCCCTTGCCAGAGAAAATAAACGCAGCCGTTCTTCCGGTATCAAAGGTTTTATTACAGCTATCATACCTCTACCGCTTAAATGATCTAAATAATCTATGAACGATTCTTTAGTATAAAGATAATTCTCCGTAAAACTAAAGGCTGAACCGACCGGGTCCAAATACGCGTAAACCTGTGTAGCTGTTATCAGGTCAAACGTATCCCGGCTTCTTTTAACATAATTCCTGCCGTCAGCTACAATTGCCTCAACATTTTCCAGGCTATACGGCCTTCCGCTGAATGTGTTAAATTTATCCTGTACAAATTTGATAACTAAAGGATTGATCTCCACCGCGCTGACATGGCTCGCGTTAAATAATCTGGCAGCAAGGATCTCTTTCCCGCCGCCGGGCCCGATTATTAATGTCTTAGGGGCCTCCAGTAAATAATACGGCAATGATACGAGATCATATTTCAAGAACTCCAGCTTCGACAGGTCGCCGTCATAATTTATTATTGGCGTGTAATCGATCTCATTTACAACCATGTTTAAATGCGGCGGAACATATCCTGTGTACGCGCGGCTTAAACCCCATGAACCGCTTACCTCCATATCCCCCTGAAACGGATAAACCGCTACATGAGAATAAGAATTCCATTGATTCTTTAACGGGCGGGTAAATCTTAATCTTACAAAATTTATTCTGGCAGGATCAATTTTTACCGCAAAAAGAAATAAAGCGAAAACAGGGAACAGGATTGACGCCAATAATATTTTCTTCTTTTTCTCGAAAAATAATAAAATTATCCCGCAGAACAATCCGAAAACGCATATAAACAGAAATGAATTTGAGGCGCCAAAAAGCGGGAGAAAAATAAATATAAAGATACAGCCTAAACTTGTTCCGAATAAGTTCCAAAAATATATTTTTTCGATCTCCTGTATGGATATTGTTAAAAATAAACTTGATAAAAAACCGCTTAAAACAAAAGGAAGTAATACAAAAAAGAAACCGGACCATAATATAAGATAAGAAGAAATATTAAATTCCGCGGTTATTGACTGGGTTGGACGGTAAAAAGGATTGCGAAAATAATTGAGAAGCGTTGATACCTTTTCCGCGTTCCGGGAAAAAATAATAAGCAGCAAAAAAACAAGTAAATAGCTAAGGCAATAAAAAATAAATGAATAATAAATAATTTTATCGTGATCCTTCGCGAAATACTTTTGCGTTAAATAATAAAATACCGCTCCGATACTTAAGCCTAAAAGCGCCAGGGCGATAGCCAACGACGCGAAATGATAATAAATAATAACCGCAAAGACCCGCGTCAAAAGGATTTCGTAAAATAAGGTTGTGAGTGAAACAAGAAATATCCCGAGTTTATAACGATCTTTAGAGGAAAACCAATTAGAAATGGTAATAGTGTGGGCAATCCTGTTCGTAAAGTTCATAATATTTTTTTGTCATTTCTTTAGTCAGCCAGGGTTTTATTCTTTCAAGAGCACTATCAAAATACTCCTGTTTTATTTCCCCGCTTTTATTTTGAATAGCCTGAACAACCGCGTCTTTACATAAATTTTCCATATCCCAGCCGGTGTAACCTTCCGTTTTCGGGATAATATTTTCTATATTAAGATACTTTTTCCCGCTAAGATTTATTTTATTGATAAAAAATTTTAACATGTATTCCCGCTCAATGGACGAAGGCGGCGGGACAAAAATTTTCCTGTTAAACCTTGATTTTTCTTTAAAGAGACATTGGTCTACCGTATCAATCCGGTAACAGGATCCAACCAGAGCGATATCTCTCAAACCCGAAATATTATCAAGCTCCTCCAAAAATATCGTTGTCATCTCCCTATCCGCTAAACTCGTTGGTTTTCCGCGGCTAAAACCCCCTCCCTGCCCTCCCCCTTCAGGGGGAATGGGGGGCCAGGAATAATCAGCGTGCGGCTGGGGCGCGATCCATTCCGTATCCGAAACAAAAAGTACACAGGGATTATTAAGACGGGCAGTTTTAAACGCCTCCCGCAATTCCTTCGGCTTTCCTAAAATTTCCCGGCCTGAAACGTAAACCAGCTTTACTTTTGCTTCGCTTGCGGCCGCCTCCGCCATCATTTTTATGCCTACTCCCAGCGGCCCCCAGAGCATTACTCCTGTTGGAAGCTGTATCCCCTGTTTTTCCAGTTCTTTTCCGCGAACTAAAGGCAAAGAAACCAGCTGTTTAACTTTTTCTTTAATTCCGGGATAACCGGCAATATCATCCCACTTAAGGACCGGTTCACGATTCTCATAATAAACTCCCTGGGCTAGTTTATTGTGCATATTATCATATCCCCGACTTTTATTTCCCCGCCATGCACAACCTTCGCGAAAATACCTTCTTTCGGCATTACACAATCCCCCACTTTATAAAAAACCTGGCACCGGGAATGGCAGACCTTTCCGATCTGCGTTACTTCAAGTAAAGCATCACCTATTTGCAATTTGGTGCCTATCGGTAACTGAGGCAGATCAATGCCTTTTGTAGTAATATTCTCGGCAAAATCACCGGGATTAACAGCCAGTTTTCTTTTTCTTGTCTTTAGAATAGATTCCATAGCTAAAAAACTTACTTCTCTGTTCGGTGTTTTCGCGTGCGCGTCATTTTCAACTCCAAAATCTTCTATTAACAATATTTTCGCCGCTCTTTTTTTACTTACACCTTTTTCCGAGCTTATATTTACTGAAACAACTTCGCCTGTAATTATATTATGCTTATTTTCGGACATAAGTTCCACTTTTGCCTCCCTTTTTTACAAGTAAACTGATCTCTCCAATTTCCATACTTTTATCTACAGCCTTACACATATCATATATCGTAAGCCCCGCTACGGCAACCGCGGTTAACGCCTCCATCTCCACGCCCGTTCTGTCTTTTGTTTTGACAAATGACTGTATATTTATTTTTTTATTTAACTTATCTATTTCTAATTCCAGGCCGATGTGCGTCAGGTTGATCTGATGGCACAACGGGATCAGCTCTTTTGTTTTTTTCGCGGCCATTATCCCCGCGATCTTCGCTATCTCCAGCACATTCCCTTTCCCGATCTTATTTTCGACGATCAACTTTATAACTTCAGGACTTACTTTTACAGTACCTGAGGCAACTGCTTCCCTTGAAGTTATTTTTTTATCTCCCACATCAACCATCTTTGTCTTTCCATCTTTATCTAAATGAGTCAGTCTGCTATTTTTCATTTTCCCTCTGCCATAGTTTTTTATCCGCCGATTTCCGCCATCGTCCTGCGGCATCCCAAAAAAGAATTATTTTTAATGTTTAAATTATGCTGTTTAGGTTTTTCTGAAACAGCCTGCTTTATCATATTTATCAAATCTTTTTCATTCGCGCCATTCCTGATCATATTTTTCACGTCTACTTCAGTGTCTGAGAAAAGGCATAAACGCAATTTACCGTCAGATGTTAACCTTAAACGATTGCAATCTTCACAAAAACATGAAGATATGGGGCTTATAAATCCCAATGTCCCTTTTGAATCTTTTAATTTAAAAGAATCAGCAGGCCCGCCATATTTTTTTTTGAACGGGATAAGTTTACCATATTTATTTTCAATTATTAACTTAATAGTTTCTACCGGAATAAAACTGCCATGCCAGTCAATCCCCCTTTCCTTTATAGGCATAAATTCAATGAACCTTATATGCAAATTTTTGTCTTTAGATAATCTGGCAAAATCCAATATTTCATCATCATTTATTCCTTTTAACGCTACAACATTTATCTTGATAGGATCCATTCCAATCTCAAGTGCTTCTTCAATACCCCGGATAATTTTAGTAAAATGGTTATTTTTAGCGCCGGTAATCTTTAAATATTTATCCTTTTTTAAAGTATTCACACTGATATTAACTCTTCTCAACCCTGCTTTATAAAGTTCTTCCAGCTTATCCTGAAATATTATACCATTGGTAGTCAGGCTTAGATCTTTCAAACCGGGAATCTTCTTCAGCTCTTTAATAAAATCAATGATACCTGAACGCACTAAAGGTTCTCCTCCTGTAAGCCTTACCTTATCCACGCCCAAACCTGCGATAATCCTGACAAACCGCAATATCTCCTCGTAAGTCATTATATCATCGTGAGGTAATAGCGCTACCCCTTCTGTGGGAAGGCAATAGATACAGCGCAAATTACAGCGATCCGTAAGAGATATGCGTAAATAATTAATTTCCCGCCCAAAATTATCTTTTAACATATTTTTTTATTTATTTAAAGTATCCAAATCTAATCCAAATGGTTTTAGAATGATCTCAATATCTTTTATTTTATCATTAGCCTTCAATTCAATTTCCTTTTTGTCATATTCCCCGTACAGTTCTTCCGGTTTTGGAGGGCCCCCGTATTTCATCCTGCCGATAATAAAATAACTGCCTGTTTCAGAAATATATACTCTGAATCTTCCTTTATTATCTGACGGCCTCGACATATAATCCGGACGGCCGTTTATTCCTTTTGAATGATATACCATGGCATAACCGTTTTTAACAGGATCGCCTTTTTCATCCTTCAATACTCCCTCAATGGATATGGAAGTATTCGGAGATAAAGGCGAAAGCAGCATCTTCCCTTCAATTTTTTCCATAACTACTTCAATTTTTAATATTTTTTTTCCTTTTACTTCTACCGGATTTTTATCAAAACGGCCATTGTAATCCCCTTCTTTTAAAGGCCCTACATCTTCTTCTTTTGCCCTTTTTCTGGCAATTACATAATACTTTCCCGGTTTTAAATCAATACCCGCCTTACCATTACCATCTGCCTTATCTGAAATATAATCAGCAAGCCCGCGAAAATCCGCGTTATTATTTAAATAAATGTATAATTTGCTTCCGGGCATTAAATTCCCTGATAAATCTCTAATAACAGCTTCGATCCGGCCGGTATCTCCGGAAATATCATTTTTTTCTGTTTTTTTGCCCTTGGCAAAAAGAGAAGCCTCGCAGGGATATGATAATGCCATAAAAACTACTATGATCCAAATTATTTTTTTCATTTACTAATTCTCTTACCCTTCCAGTTCATTAACTAATTTCTGCATTTTTTTAACAAATTTGTCCTTATCCCCGCCGGTTTTTCCTCCGATCAAAATCTGGCCGGAAGAATATTTAATCCAAACCCTGTCATAAGAAACAAGAAAAGTAATACAAAGTCCGCACAAAATACCTGCTAAAGCGATCCATGTAAGCCATAGGCTTGGATCATAACTAATTTGAAGGCCTGTAAAATAATTTCTATATTCATCCTGATTAAACCCCCAAAAATAAATATGCAATCCTTTATAATATATTGATTTGTTTGGCCGGACAGAATCCCTGAATTTTACTTCTCCATTTTCAATTATATTTAAAATACTCTCGCTGCTTTTTACCAAGTACTGGCTGGACAATATATTAATAGTATATGCCGGCTCAATTTTGTTTTTATATCCAATATCCTTAAAGATCCAATAATTATAAACATCCTTCCCATCCTGATAAATTTTAAATAGCACTCCCGGATCACGTAAAAATTCAGAAATAGAAAATACTTCATTATTTTCCACCATACTGTCCGGCAGAAAATCTTTAAAAACAATTTTATCATTTTGATAGAATATTCCTTCACCTTTTTGTAATGAATATTTTTTTATATCTTTTTTGTCTCTTATTTCCAATTCGATAGACGGATTATAATAAATTATATCCAGCTTTTCAACCCTGATTTTAAATGGAAGAGCCTTATATTTCTTTTCCATCCAATTATAATAAGTATCTGTCTCTTGTTTTTCAAATATACCGACAGTTCCGACATAACTGAATAACGCGCTGAACGTTCCGGCTATAATAACCAGGATAATACAAATATGGGTAATATATGTTCCCCATAAATGAATTTTTCCCTTTTCTCCATAAAATATCCCTTCATTTTTATATATTTTATATCCTGACGCGAAAAGATTTTTTTCTGTGAGATCTCTGTTTATTTCTTTTTTTAATAAAATATTAAAAGGTAAATTTAATATGTGGCCGTCATCAAACGAATAAAATGTTTTTAATAATTTCCCCCAATTTGATTTTAAACGGTCATAAGTACATATTGTCAAATTGATAAATAAAAGACCCATTACTGAAATAAATACAGGGGAGTGAGAGAACGCACCTGTTTCAAAATACGACAACCAGGTAGAAGGATCTAAAGAAAGCATTTTAGAACCAACTTCATCACGGTTAAATATTGTGCTTAAAATTGAAATGCCTGACAGCAAAAATAATAAACCAATAGCTAATTTTCTAGACTTAAAAATTTGATAAATTTTTCCCATATAAATAAGTATAGCAGGTTACCATTTTTTAGGCAACCTGCTAACAGGGGCTCCGATATTCATCGGAGCCCAAATAATGGGGCTTAAAACCGCCCCTGTTAATATCCTCTTAGCCTCTTTAAAGCCTCCTGAGTTAACTTATAAATCAAATCATCAAAAGCCCCTAAGACTCTCTGGTAAGCGTTAATAGCCTCGTCTTTCTGGCCTAACTGTTCATAACACTGG
>JAQUKH010000022.1 GCA_028719205.1 bacterium | reverse complement strand
AAGGCGGAAGTAGTTATGAAAGAAAAGGTTTTTATTGACGACTTTGACGGGTTGCTTATTTATATCGGTAGTATGGATGAAAATAAATCCAGATTATATAATGTTTTTATCCAAAAATTCGAACCAAATAAACCCCGCCAGACTATTATCGCGAAAGAGGCTGAATTAATATCCAATTCCGCTGAACGGAAGGTAATGATGAAACTTTATAACGGAACCGCGCACGAATGTGATGAAAAAAATATGGCCATATATCATAAAATTGATTTTGAAGTTTATAATATCAATATTGATATTAACCAAATGCTGGGACAAACCGCCGATATTCGAAAAGGCGACAGGGAAATGAGTATGCGCGAATTAAAAGAAGAAGCCAAAAGAGCTAAAACTCTAAATTTAAAAACCGGATATCTGTGGGTAGAATATTATAAAAAATCAGCCATAGCGTTTGCCTGCACAATTTTCACGATAATCGGCCTTCCCATAGGGGCAATGGCAAAAAAAAGCGGACGGGCAATAGGAATTTTTTTAAGCATATTTTTAAGTTTTGTTTATTATCTTTTTTTAATAGGCGGCGAAACCTTAGGCGACAGAGAAAAAATCAGCCCGTTTTTGTCCATGTGGTCTGCCAATCTTATTATGGGAATAATTGCGCTTATTTTGCTTTTTATAGCGATTTATGAGAAAAATCCATTGTTTTTTTTAAAGGATAAAAAATGACTGTATTAGACCGGTATTTAATCCGTGAATATATTAAACCGTTAGGTTATACATTTCTGGCAGGTATACTTATCTTTTTAACCGCTGAACTTTTCGAGAATATTGATATTTTAATAGATAACAAAGTCCCGCTAAGTACCGCAATAAGTTTTTTTATTTATGAACTCCCGATGATCATTATAGAAATACTGCCGATCATTTGCCTGATCGCAACTCAACTCACATTTTCCAGGCTAAGCCGCCAAAATGAATTGGTAATATTCAAAGTAAGCGGTATGAATACTGTCCGCACGATCGCCCCTATTTTATTTTTTAGTTTTTTCATTAGTATCGGCGCGCTTATCTTTAATGAAACAGTGGTTCCGATTTCCAACGCGAATTTTAAAGAAATAAAAAATCAGAAAATCTATAAAAGAACTTTTATGTCTGACGAAATAAAACAAAATGTTTCCTATTATGATGAATCAGGAAAAATGTATTTTATTAAACAAATAGATCCAAACCGGGGTGTAATTAATGGTTTTACCATATATGAATTTGATCAAAATTTTGAATTAATAAAACGATATGACGCGCCTTCCGCAAAATGGCTTGGAAAGTACTGGATACTTGAAAATGGATTTTTAAGGACATTTGATGAAAAAGAAAAAGCGGAATCTTTTAAGGCGGCAAAAGTACCAGTCAAGGAAACCCCTTCAGACTTTGTCAGAAAACAGAAAGATCCTATGGAAATGTCTTTTTTTGACCTTAGGGAATATGTCCGTAAAATGAAAAACAGCGGCCTGGCATTCAAAAAAGAAATAATAGAATTATACACAAAAATTTCATATCCCTTTACAAGTTTTTTTATTGTCCTTTTGGGAATACCATTCGCCTTAAAAACCGGCAGGAAAGGGACATTTATCCTGTCCGTTGGATTAAGCCTTCTTTTCGGATTCATCTATTGGGGGGTTATCGCCCTGTTTAAGGCGTTAGGAAGAAGTGATGTACTTGATCCCATGGTTTCCGCGTGGGGCGCAAATATATTATTCGGCTCATTAAGCTTAATAATGTTGAAATGGACGGACAAATAACCTCCCCTCTCCCCTCCTTCATAAGGAGGGGATTAAGGGGTGGTGTATTAGAATACAATTGAGAATGCGGCGTTCTGATAATCGGCAAATTCATCACCATAAACGGTATAATCAAGCTGGAATATCCAAAGGCCATGAAGAGTAACACCATAAGTCGGAAACCCCTGGTTACTGCCTCCTCTAAGCTGAACAAACAAGAAATTTTTAAACAAAGAGAATTGCATTTCCGCGCCCAGATGAAGCTTATCCGATAAACTGGAGCTCCTCCCTGAATCGCCGTTTAAATTATCCAGATCCGCTGAAAGTATTACATTAAAAAATTTATTCTGTGAATCGGGGCGCAAATATTTTAGAGGATATAAAGCAGTACCGATACGCACATTCATGGGAATTTTATCGTTTGTTATGCTTGTCGTATTATATGAAATATTTGTCCCGCCGATATCATGAATGGTCATACCAAGACGCAAATAATCAGTTAAACTGGTTAAGGCGCCAATATCAAACCCTATAGAACTTCCTCTGGTATCCAGATCAATGTCCTTCGCGAAATCTATTGTTTGGGTAGAATCATTACCGCGGTATCCATTAAACAATTCCTGAAAAGTATATGGATTTTTTTCATTTGACGCCTTGATCCTGTTGACATATTTTACCGTCAAACCAACGGATAAATCCCTTTTACCACCTTTGTCAAATGTCGGCACAACATTTTCGAACCTATACGCGCCTGAAAAAGACGGCACAATATCCGCTGTTATTTCATATAACACCTGGTCATTAACTAAGCCCAAAGGAAACCCGATCGGCAAACCTTGTTCTCTGATCCAGAGATTGCTTTTTGCATCAGCATACGCTCCAAAACCAAAAGTCATTTTCTTCTTTCTTATCTTAGGCAGGACCATATCCAGATCCGCGCCTATACGAAGCCCGATTTTGTTCCCCGCGAAATTATTCAAAAGTGTCTGGGTTTCAGGAAGCGTTAATTCTTTACCTTTGTTAGCAGGTTTTTGAATCTCTTTCGCGAGATCAATTGAATCTGTAACCATATTAATGGTATCCTGCGTCCCCCTGCCATAAAGTTGAAATGAAAGATTCATCCCCGGCAAAAACATCATTCCCGCGGGGTTCCAATTTCTTCCATATTCATCATCAGCTATCGCTGTAAACGCGCCGCCCATACTCATCGGGCGCATACCGCGATAAAAAAGATTTTCAGTCGCGTAAGCGGATAAAGTAAATATAAAACTAATTGAGGCTAAAACAAAAAACAACAGGCGTTTATTAAACATTAGTATGTATCCTCCTTTTTGGCCGGACCAAAGGGCCGCCTATACTGAAGACGCTATTTAATTAGTTGCAAGTTCAGTTATCCCAAGAGCTGTCATTTTAGAAGCTATCTCATCAAAAAACGTCTTAAAACTATCACTTTTAAGTTTTTCTAAAGCAGTTTTTAGCTGAGGGAATACCTGCCCGCCATAATATATAGCCATATCTAAATGATATGAAGCGCTTTCATTACCATTTGTTCCTGTCAGTAAATCAAGTTTTACTGCACCCGCCGGTAAACTTTTGTTAGCATAAATCTTCCCTGTT
Source organism: bacterium (assembly GCA_028719205.1). Lineage (GTDB taxonomy): Bacteria > JACRDZ01 > JAQUKH01 > JAQUKH01 > JAQUKH01 > JAQUKH01. Next base: position 44,311 of record JAQUKH010000022.1, on the reverse strand, counting down.
CCCGCACTATTACTAACTTGATATCTTACTCCATTTAACATAAAGTAGGCATCAAGAACAGCCTGTCTTCCACTATCCCCTATACCATTTAACGTGGCAGCATCCCAATCTAACTCATATCGTGATCCCACAATTCGAATTACATTCCCGATAAAAACCCGCAATTTTAAAACCGCGTGCACTGTATAATAATAGCCTAATATGAAATGGACATAAGCAAGATCCGAATTCTGCCATGATTGCGTTACCAAACTTGGAGAAAGAGACAAATTGCTTTTTGGCGCGGCTGTATATGAAGCTAATGAATTTTCCAGCTCAGAGATAGCTGATTCCAAACCTGAAAATTTGGTCGAATCAAAATTTGCTGTTTTACTATCATTACCGCTAAATACTGATGTCAATGCCGCAGTATTCGTGCCTGTAGTATCCGCAAAATCTCCTATTGTGGGAATACTTATTGCCAAGCCCAAAGCCGTAAGAGTGGATTGCGCGTTAGTGTATGAACTATTCGCCGCCGGATTCGCATTTACAGTATCACTTTCCCTCTTACTGCAACTCAAGCCGATCATCAAAACAAAAACACTCAAACCAACCAAATACTTTTTAAAACTATTTTTCATAACTCCTCCTTCTTTTTTTAACGAATAAGAGAATATATCGGCTTAATTAAACTTAATTATAATAACAATTTTTTTAATTAAAATCAATCTAAATCCGGCATTATCTCGATCTGATCAGGAACATCGAGAATTATTTCAGGCGCGTCTTTATACATTTTAATTTTACCATAGATCCTGACTTGTTTTGAAAGATAACCCTTAACGGGGTATATATCCCTATTTATGAAAAGCGTCAAGTTATTTTTAAAAATAACCGCCTTGAAATCCTTTTTATTTTTTCCGAAATTTAATATAACTATATTCCTGCCTTCATATACATCTAGAACTTTACCTTTAATGTATATTACTTTGCCAGCATAATTATGAGCATTTTCAGGAAAAACAGGTTCATCATTAATTTCGCTCCACAAGCCTCTTTTATTCTCCCGCGCCTCTTTCTGCAATTTAATAAAATGATCGATATATTTTACATTAGGCGGCATCGTAAACAGCAACGCGTATCCCTGCCTGATCAATTCAGCATTTACAAAGGTATCTCCGGCAAATACATAAGCTAACGACCTGTTATATTTATCTTTTTGAACCATATCATATTCTAATCTGATCCTTTTTCCTTCAACGAGTTTTCGATTAAATTCCTTTGCCTTCTCAGCATAAGCCTGCGGCTGGTAAAGCCATGTTCCATCCTTTTGTTTAATTCGCGTCTCCGGTGTATCCAAACCGATATATCTTATTTTTTCACCATTTTCAAGTTCAATCGTATCGCCGTCTATTATGTTTTTAACCGGATATTCTTTTTGACTGCATTGGGGTAAGGTGAAAATTAGAAAAGAAAGGCAAATAAGATACAGATATTTTTTTAACATAATTTAATTTTATTGTATGGGGCGTTCTATTTTGTTATCCTTACATAAATTACCGACGCGATTTCTTTATCAACCGCGAACTGGGACTGGCCGACCTGAAAAACATAGGAAGGATATTTCTGGACTAAATTTATTGCCATCCCCGGCAAAACCCCCATAGCCATAACCTTTTGGAGGGTAGGATTATCTTTTGTATAAATATACGCCACCTTGCCTTTCTGGTTTACGTCCATCTCTGAAAGCACGGAAATTATCTTTTTTATATCTTTTTGAGATTTCCGGCAGCATTCACCCGGAGGAATGGATTTGCCATGAGGGCAGGTTTTAGGATGCCCGAGAAGTACACAAATATCATCTTCTATGCCCTCCTGGAGCAGGTGTTCAAATTGACAGCTTACAGGATGAACAAGTTTTTCCTTTATATCCAAAACATCCGTAAATAACCGTTCCGCGAGCCTGTGCCTGCGAATGATCTTCCGTCCTTCAATCATACCTTTATCTGATAAACTCAGCCTGTTATTTATCAATTTAATGTAACCAAGTTTTAAAAGTTCATCAATTTCAGGATTATCCTTTGCTAATCCCAGATCCATCCATTCCCCGGGGCTTTTTTCATTATTAACCCATAATGTTTCAAGTATCTCTTCGGCCCTCTCATTTAATTTCATCTCTAATCTCCCTTTATAAATTAATCCCGAAAGTATTAAATGCTAAATTCACCAAATATCCGACTGAAAAAGAAAAGAAAAGCACAAAAACCGATATTCCAACCGCCGCGCGCCAGCCTCTTTCTTTTATGTTCATTAAAAATTGCGCGACACAGGGCAAAAACAGTGTCAAAGTTATGCACGCGACTACCAGCTGATTCCCTGTAAATAATCCCGCCTTTTTAATATCATAAAGCCCGCCCGCGCCGTAATCCCTTCTGAAAAATCCAAACAAAAACGCGACAGCGGTTTTATCAGGCAGTCCTATCCAGCGGATCGGGTAAGTTAAGAGCATGGTTAAAAAATTAAATATACCGGTCAATTGGCCTATCCATATAAAAACACTTACCAGAATGAACACAGGCAATATCTCTATAAAATACCATTTAACCCTGGTCCATGTTTTTAAAAAAACATTCGACAACTTTGGAAGCCTGAGCGGCGGCACCTCCATATAAAAAGAGGGCCCTTCTCCGGGCAGAATTTTCGAAGAAACAAATCCTACAAAAACAAATACTAAAGTTATAACACCAACCCAGACCCATAAACCTTTTGGATTTCCTTCAAGCAAAGATAAGATAACACCCAACTGTGCTGAACATGGAACTGCCAATGCCAGCAAAATTGTCGCGATAAGCCTCTCCCTTTTCGTTGGAAGAGTGCGCGTAACCATTGTAGCCATCGTATCACATCCAAGTCCTAAAACCATCGGTATCACCGCTCTTCCGCTAAGGCCTATTTTTTTAAATAACCTGTCTATCAACAACGCAAGGCGTGGAAGATACCCTGAATCTTCTATAACAGCGAAAGCGATAAAAAACGTTGTCACAATCGGGAAAATCAAGGCAACCGCGTATCTTACACCTAAGGTAATGATCCCATATTCTCCCGTGAACAGGCTCCTTAAAACTTCCCACGGAATAATTTTAATAAATATTTTTATTACCAGAGGATTAATATATTTTATAAATATTCCATTCTCTATAAAATTCACAAGCACACCCGCGCCAAAATCTCCTACAAATTTATATATACCGTAATAAAGAACTAAAAGCATGATAGGTATTCCTGTCAACGGATCGATCATTACTTTGCTTATTTTCTCCCTGTAAGAAATACCTTTTGAAGGCCCGTATTCCATAGCTCTTTCAATAATATAATTTGCCTTCCCCTGGTTCTGTATCGCGATAATATAAGAAAGCGGGTCATTATAACTTGATTTGGCAAAATTAACCGCTTCCATGATTTTGGAAAAATTTTCAGGATCTTTCAATTTTACAAGCGAAATTATCTCATCATCGCCCTGAAGCAGTAACGATCCGATAGAGTGTTTGGATATACCATAATCAGCTTGAAGCATTAGCTCTATTTTTTTAAACGATGATCCTAACACATCATCCGCATATTTTTGTTCTGACATATTCTTCCATCTTTCCTTTTAAAATATCTATTCCCTCTCCCCTGGCAGATACGGTAGCAACCACAGGAACCTTTAATTCATGCTGCATGGCTTCAATATTAATCTTTATTCCAAGCCGTTCAGCCTCATCCATAATATTTAAAACCAAAATTACCGGAAGACCTGCCTCGATCAATTGCAAAGTAAAAGGAAGCATCCTTTCCAGATTTTTAGCGTCGACCACATGAAGGACAATGATAGGTTTTTCATTCAATAAAATATTTCTCGCTACCCGTTCCTCTTCGCTTATCGGCATAAGAGAGTACATTCCGGGCGTATCGATGATCTCAAATTCCTCTCCGTTCAATATTGTCTTTCCCCTGAAAACCTCAACCGTGGTCCCCGGATAATTCGAGACATTGGCATAAGCGCCCGTTAAACAATTAAAAGTCATTGATTTCCCGACATTAGGGCTTCCCACAACCGCGATTTTTTTTATCCCTTCCAGGGAAGCCGCTAATTTTTGACAAGCCCCAAATTTGGCCTGAGGACATGAGGAGCAAGCTTTATCCGGTTTTAAGATATTAATTAATTTTTCTAAAATATTCATTTTTTGCACTTTTTGCAATATCCCCTGATCCCAAGTTTATGGTCCGTGGGACTGAAATCATATTCATTGCAGATCCTTTCCTGCAATTTTTCAATATTCTTATTATAAAATTCGATCACCCTTCCGCATTTAACGCAAAGTAAATGGTCATGATGCCCATGCCCGAATATGTGTTCGTAATACGCCCTGCCATTCTGCTGCAAGACCTCTTTAATAAGTTCCGAATCTGTCAGCAGCGGTAAAGTCCTGTATATTGTGGCCCTTGATATTTTTTTTGTCCGTCCGCATATCTTTTTATAAAGTATTTCGCTGTCAAAATGCGTATGTATTAAAAATACTTCTTCCAGAATTATTTTTCTTTCAGGAGTAAATTTCAACCCTTTTGACTTTAAATATTCCTTAAATTTTTCAAGATATGAGATCATTTTCTTTTTTTCTAATTGAGAATGATTCTCAATTAAAACTTATGGTATCACCTTACACCATTAATGTCAAGAGGTTAAATTACGATTTTACAAAAGAGCAGCAATAGTCTGTAAGGTTTTTTACCTTCATGCTGAATTTGGATTTTGCCGGCACTTCAAAAGCTTCTCCGCCTTTTACCGTTTTCCAACCGCTAATTCCGGGTGCGGAAACTTGAAGGTCACCTGAAAAAATTTCCATTATTTCCTTATCCGCCGTATTGAATGTATAATCGCCCGGAAGCATTACACCCAATGTCTTTTTACTGCCATCAGGGAAAATAACAGTGTGGCTTGTAACCTTGCCATCAAAATAAACATTGGCTTTTTTAACTATTGTTACATTATTAAATTCGGACATACGTTTTCCTTTCTTTTGTTTTGAGTTATTTTAAAAATTGTAAAATTCATGTTTATTATAGCTACTGATAATTATGAGAGTCAAGAGTTTTTCTAAAATTGGTTGGTATTAGACTTGCAGTGAAAAAACACAAGGCCGGGCATTTAAGCCCGGCCTTGTGTTTTATTAAAGTTTTTTTACAGGTTCGTTACTGATTATTATTCCCTTATATTTCTGCTTATTTTGCCTTTTGAGACTTATCTATCTTTTTACCCTCGGTTTTTCCAGATTTTTCTACCGGCTTTTTTAAAGACTTGATATAGGCAATAACGTTAGCCATATCAGCCCCTTTAATATCCATTCCTACACCTTTCATAGGGCTTTTAACACACATGTTAACTGCTTCTTCTTCGCTTTTTAATTTGCTGCCAGTAGAATCGCTTACTTTCTGTTCAATGAAATTCTCAAGGCCTTTGCCATCCGGATGGCAGGAATTGCAGGATTTACCGGCCGTGCCGCCACCAAGTTTGGTATCATTAAATAACGCTTTTCCTTTTTTAACATCTCCGGCTATTTTCACTTCTTTCACTTCAGCAAAAGCTATACCTGTTAACAACAACAAAACCAAAGCACAACTGACCCTTTTTAAACTTTCGCACATACTTTTTCTCCTTTAATTTAATTGTTCATAAAAATAACAAAGCTATTTAATCTATATCTAGCTGGCCCTTAGAATATTATTATTTGTTAATTCATAACTACGATTGAATCTAATAGGAACCTCGACATCCGTCTTACATGTCTGGCATTTAGCCATAGCTTTATGATGGCTGAAAATGATTATTCTACTTCTTAATTTCTGTTTATTGCCGTCAGTGGAAATAATCATGTTTCTACAAACTGGACATCTCATAACTGCCTCCTTTCAGAACTTACATTACAATTAAGGATCCCCGCTTAAGATCAAAGTTTAAGATTGTTTAATAATAAGCTTTCTCCTGAAAAATGTGAATTGGCTAATGCCACTTTCTTCTGACTTTTTTCCGTTTTATTATTTCTTTAAATTATGATGAATTCCTGAAAAAAATCTGTTTACATGGTAATCCAACGATCACGGTTGTACCCTTTCCCTTTTCACTTTTTATATCTATAGTCCCGTTGTGAAGAAGGATGATCTGACGGCACACACTCAATCCCAGCCCTGTTCCCTTGGACTTTGTGGAAAAAAACGGTTCCCAGATCTTACTTAAATTTTCACTGTCTATCCCTGATCCGTTATCCTTAATATAAATTAAAGCGCCGTTCTTATTAATATCAGGCTTGGCAATAATTTCAATCGCGCCTTTTTTATCGGCTAGCGCGTCAAAAGAATTGTTCACAATATTGATAAAAAGCTCTTTCAGCTGTAAAGGATCGGCCTCAAACGCAGTATTCATTATGGGATCACATTTCGCGGTTATCCTGGCTTTTTTAATATTTTTCGTATCGAATTTAATTAACTCGATAACCTCGCTGAGTATTTTTTGAATATTAACATTTTCAAAGAAGGGTTTTCTCAACCGGGAGTAAAATAAGAGATTATTTATGATCTGATCACTCTCCATTACTTTATTTTCAATAATATGAATTTGCTTTTTAAGATCGGGATCATTTATTTTCCGCTTCAGATTATAGGATACAACGTTTATCACCGCCAGGGGATTGCGCAATTCGTGGGCGACTGTTGCCGCGAGCGTGCCTATATCGGTAAGGCGTTTAGCTTGTTCCATCCCTTTCTGAACGTTTAAAAGCTCCCGGGCTTTTTCATTTACAAGCTTTTCCAGCATCTCCCTGTCTCTTCTTAAAACTTCTTCCATTACCTTCCGTTCCATGGAGTATCTTATACTTCGCACAAGCATGCCTACATTTATTTTCCCTTTTACCAGATAATCGGAGGCCTGGTTCTGTATTGCCTCGATCCCCAAATTTTCATCATCCACACCGGTCAATACAACAATAGGAATCCACGGCGCCAGCTTAACAATCTCCCTTAAGCTCTCAAGTCCGCAGCTGTCAGGAAGATCCAGATCGAGCAATATGATATCCGGTTTCTCCTTGCCAAGTATCTTCAGCGTATCCTCTAATGTACCGGCATGTGTAACGCGAAAGACCGGTATGCGGCTCTCCCGAAGCATCTCAGAGACCAGCCTGAGATCCCCGGGATTATCCTCGACGACTAGAGTGTTAATATCTTCCTTTTTCATAAGATTGTCACCGGCGGGGATAATATCTCATCCCATTACTTTCTCAATATTATAAATTACATCTAACGGACGAAACGGTTTATTAAGGCACTTTTGAATACCGCACATATTCATTAACGATATGTCGTTATCTCTATAAAATCCGCTCATCCCTATAATAGGGATAAAATCATATCCTAAAAAATTTTTTAATTCATTCGCGACTTCAAACCCGCTCATCGAAGGCATTTTCATGTCGACCAGAATAACATCCGGTTTTGTTTTATCAACCATATTAAAAGCTAAAACCGGATCATTAACAGTAACAACATCATATCCGCCTGAAATTAGAACCTCATTAAGTTCCTCTAAAAATACCTTGTCATCATCTATGATCATCACTTTTTTTCTCATAATAGTTTTCTTCTCCTTTTTGATTCTGATTTTTTTAATATAATATACTTTTTAAAAAAAATGTAAATTGGCTGCTTCCCCTTTTTTCTGACTTTTTCACTATAAATCTATTTTTTCCGTCAAACTTACCATATCAATAACGGGAATTTCTGTATTCGAGACTTTATCAACTTGAAGCTTTTTAACAAAGTCCGGTGACGCGGTGCGATACTTTAAAATAACTTCAACCTTAAGCGGGAAAACTGTATTTTCCGGAATAATAAAACTGTAATTTTCAATAACAGATTCCATAGGAGGAATTCTATGGTCATAAAGAATTTTATCCGCAAGCGCGAAATTCATTACAGGTTCTCCGTTTTTATTTCCAAAAACAGTGTTAAAGAGAATTGTATTTTTGTCAAAATTCCCTTCTTTATCCATCGCGCCGGACCTGAAGATCATAATTCCATCCCGGTCTGTAATTTTCATATCAAGCCACATTTGCCTGATCGCGGTCATACCTGTCGGCAAATAATGTCCCGCGCCGGAATTAGTAACTTTGACTTTTATCTGTGATGCTTTACCTTTTTCATAAGAACTATCCCTGATTATCTCTAATCCGGCCGAATTTGTGAGCTTTTCGATAGCCAGATAAGAATGCATTTCGCTCCCTAAAAGTTTTGGAATTATTGAATTTCCTCCCGCGAAATAATGCGTCCAAATGTTATCCCTGTACGGGCCTCCGTCTGCCGCTTGTCCTGAATTATCAGGCCTTAACGTGCTTCCTGTGGCAGGAATTCCCGGTTTTTGCCTCATATGGCAATCCTGGCAGGTTACAGTAGTTTTAGGGTCGTTTGTGTTATATGGACTTTTCTTCCACTCATCATAAGTTTGCACTATAGGAAGTTTATTATCCGGCTGATACATATTATGGCATAATCCGCAAAAATCGGATTTTGAGTAAAACTCTGAATATTCTGAAGGATGAAAAGCTTTGTTATCTTTTGAAGGATTTTCCCACCTTGGGTCATCACGAGGACCAAGCATTGTTGATGAATACGCTTCTGTTGTATCTGCGTCCATATATCCTTCACCGCCAATATTTACTGCCTCCTTTAAATTATGACACCAGTTACAGAAAGCCCCCTGTTCCGGAAGTTCCATTAATCTATTATAATTATCAATAGGAAGATTAATAATATTAGAAGTGAAACCAAGCGGTATATGACAATTTACGCAGAGTTTAATTTCAAGGACCTGCCCTATCGTTTTAGATTCACTGTAAAATAGTTTTGTCGCCGCGCGCCAAATTGGATCAATAAACGCTTTGCTGTGTGTTGAACCTTTCCATTGCTTAAATATATCAGAATGGCATTCCCCGCACATATCCTGCTCAGCAAACTTTTCCGTTCTTAATTTTATAAAATCCAAGAAATCTTTTTCGTATTCCACCGGACTTTCTTTAATTTCATTTTTCACCGGCATTTCTATTAATTCCTGTCCGGTTGTTTCTTCTACTATTATTTCTTCTTCGTCAGCAAAAATAAAGGATGAAATAATAAAACATATTATTAAAGTTAAAAATATAATTCTCCTCATAAAAGTTAATCTCCTTTTTGATTTTAATAATAAACTTTTTTTACATTAAAATGAAGATGATAGTTCTACTTTATTCTGACTTTTTTCTCAATAGAAGGAGAGATGATGGAAGGCAGATAACAAATAATTTTAAGTTAAAAGCTCTTTAATTTTATTCAACATTATTTTTATCTCAAAAGGCTTGCTGATAATTCCGTCTGCTAATTTCAGGATTTCTTCTTCTTCCTTATCCTTGTTTTTACAAACTGCATTCTCGTTAAATAAACCGTTATATTGAGGCCTTCCGCTTACTATGATAACTTTTATCCTGATATTTTTTTCTCTTATCTGCTTAAGAACGTCAAACCCGCTTAACCCGGGAAGTTTAAGATCTAAAAGCAAAAGATCATATCCACCTTTTTCAACCGCTTCTTTTCCCTTTAAACCATCATATTCAGCGCTTATCAAATATCCCTCATCTCTCATGATCTCTATTACTTCCTCACATAATTCTTTATCATCATCAATTATAAATATTTTAGCAGGCATTATATCTTTCCTCTTATTGGCAGATTTATATTAATATTTGTGCCTTCCCCGGGTTCACTTTCGATATATATATCGCCGCCATGCATAGCCACTAATTCTTTACAAATAGTAAGTCCCAAACCTGTTCCTTTTGATTTTTTTGTAAAAAACGTGTCAAAAACTTTTGGCAGATCTTCTTTGTTTATCCCGCACCCGTTATCCTTAATGTTTATATTAATAATGTCATTACCATTTCGCGCGGCATTTACCTCTATTTTGCCTTTTTTTTCCGGTAAGGATTGATAAGCGTTATTTAAAATATTAATAAAAATCTCTCTCATCTGAATTGGATCCGCTTCAATAAATTCTTCTTTTAACAAATTAAAATTCCTGTTAACCGTGACTTCATAATTAAAAAATCTTTTCCCCGCTAAATTAACGCATTCATCCAGCAAGTTCAAAATATTTATTTTTTCAATGTGCGGCACTCTTATCCGTGAATAGCTTAAAAGGTTATTAATGATCTGATTGCTTTCTGATACCTTTTTTTCTATATTTGTTATATGGCTGTTAAGAAATGCATCCTTGGATTTTTTACCTATATTATACGCGGCCATTTGAATTACTCCCAGGGGATTACGTAATTCATGGGCAACCATCGCGGCCAGAGTGCCTATGTCAGAAAGTCGTTTTGATTCAATTTCTCTTTTTTGAGCCTTTATCAATTCTTCTTCAGCGCGTTTCCGTTCAGTAACATCTATCAAACAGAAAACAAGCCCTTTAACTTTACCATGGGAATCTTTTACCGGCTGGATGCTCCAATCCCAAAAAGTAATTTTCTGCCCGGGCTGTCCTTCCGATCCCAAAGGTTTGGAATAAGTCGAATATCCTTCGCCGGTTTTAACCACTTTTTCAAAGATTGATCTTTCATTTTCACCCGGGTACAGATCAAAGTAATGTTTCCCTGTAAAGAACTCAGGAGTATATCCCTGTAACTGCGCGTAAATCTGGTTAACACGGATAAAATTAAAATATTGGTCCATATAAGCGATTAAAAAATTGGCGCTGCTGAATATTGTTTCTAATATCGCGTTTGACTCACGTAATTTTTTTTCAACCTCAGCCCGCCTGCCATCCAGGCTGAACCTGTAAACACCTTCACCGATCATAGGTGTTAATGGCTCAATAATCTCTATTATCTTCAAAGGTACCATATCCGCTCTTTCATCCGCGATATGTATTGCCCCTAATATTTTATTTTTGTAGTTGATCGGGATAACGGCAATTGAATGAAACCCATGTTTGACACACGCGTTCCTGAATTCAGCTCTTTCTTCATCAGAAAGTTCATTAATGAATTTTATTAGGTGGTTACAATAAAATGACCCGCCATGGCTCGTCACTTTAATATCTTGAACTTTTGGCTTCCCTGTAATTACCCTGATACAAACACACTGGTCTTTATTTATTGAAAGCAAGTTTTCCGATTCCCAAAATCCCTGGCTTAAACCCATATACGATTCAAATGGGATCTGCCCCTTCTCATTTAATATTCTTATACCCACACATTTACAATTAGTTATGTTACGTATATATTTAATTACAGAATTCAGGTATTTACCATATGAGGATGATGTAGTCAATAATTTAAGTATCGTATTACTCGCCAGAATGCGTTTTTCCATATAATAACGCTCCTGGACCTCCTTCTGCAGTTGTTTATTTTTTTCCTCCAATTCAGCCGTATACTGATTCGTTTTGGATTCCAGTTCATTGTTTGTTCTTCTAAGTATTTCCTCCGCCTTTTTGCGCTCAGTAATATCCGTGATCATTATAAGCTGTCCATTTACTTTGCCATTCGCGTCTAATAAAGGACTGATAGATTCAAGCGCCCAGAGAGATGAACCGTCTTTTTTAAAAATACGCCTCTCCCTGATTCCTCTTTTTCTTCGTTCTAAATTTTCCTGAATATATGTCTGCTCTTTCTCATCCAGAAACTTTAAAAAAGATACTCCGATCACTTCCTGTTCCGTATAACCTAACATTTCTACCATACGTTTATTCACGTATGTGACCTTTCCATCAATATTAACAATCGATACACCCTCTTGGGCGGTTTCAACAATAGAACGGTATTTATCTTCAGCTTGCTTTAACGCGTTTTGGATTTGCTTTTTTTCTTTGATAAATTTATCTTTTGTTTCTATTGACCTTTTCTTCATAACTTTTTATTTTTCTTTTTTAAATATTTCCTCCGGTATTCCGTGGGAGTAGAACCTGCAAGTTTATTGAATTGCCTGATAAAAGATTCAGCGTTCTCATATCCTAATTTATCCGAGATCTGATTCACGTTGTAACCCGTTTTAACCAGAAGCTCCTTTGCCTTTTCCATTTTTATTCTCAACTTATATTCGATAAAGTTTACACCAGTGCTGTTTTTAAATATTCTGCTTAAATATTTCGGACTGAGACAAACTGCTTTAGACACATCTGTTAAAGATGTTTTTTTATAACAATTCCTTTTAATAAAACTTTTTACTTTTTCTATCTTGCCCGGTATATCTCCTGTATTTATCTTATCTTCTCCCCGTTTATTTTCAAACGCCTTTTCAATAATTTCTCTTGTTTTATTGAGGTCTATCGGTTTTTCAATATAATCATCAGCATGCCCTTTTAATGCCTTGATCGCCAAGTCTTTTGAACTATAACCTGTTAAAATCACAATTCCTACATCCGGATCCGTCTTTTTTATCTCTTTTAAAACCTCGATACCGCTTATTCCCGGCATCATTACATCCAGAAGAATAAGGCCGATATCATTTGCCGACTTTAATAATTTCAAAGCGGATTGTCCATCCGAAGCCTCTATTACATCATAATAATCAAATAATTCTTTAAACTCCGACCTGAAAGCTTCATCATCATCCACAATTAATATTTTATCCGGCATATATTACTCCATTTTTTATTGTTAGTAATAATACAGTTTAATTATACTCCCCCATTTTAAGATTTCAATTATTAAATTAATTAATATGAAATAATATATTTGTTTAATATTTCAGTAATTTATATAGGCCTGTTTATCTGGCTTCGCCTTCCCACAGGCCGTGAAGATTACATTCCTCACGCGCGGTAACGCGTTTACCCGCCGCTCCGGACACATTAAAACTTGCTTCCGGTTTATCGCCCGGTTTGAGGTCAACTTTCCCGGCTGATTTACCATCAATAAAAAGTTCAATATATTTTATATAATGTGTTGCCTCCATCGGGTGCGGTACTTCTCCAACTTTCACGGTAATTGTTACAATTTTTTTCTCAACATCTCCAGACCCGATTTGAATTACCGGGACATGTTTTTTCTCAAGCTCTGAAAGGTTAGAAGGGTCTTTGATCCTGTTAACAGGCGCTTCTTCTCCTCTTTCATACGATAAATAAGCAATGATACTTTCTGCCTCCGCATCACTTATATGAGAAGGATTTTTAGACTGCATTCTTTTTACTGTAGCCGTCCATCCGTCCTTGTTTTTTCTTTTTGAAAGAGGCCTCTCGATCTCATGGCAATAAGAGCATTTCGTTTCAAATAAACTTTTATCCGCTTTTGATGTTTCCAAAGATTCAGCATGTGCAATACTTGAATAAAACAGGCACAATAAGGCGATAAATAACTTTAAACTAAATACTTTTTTCATATTACTCTCCTTTTTAGTGAAATTTATTTTTTACTTTTTTCATGATACACTTTTTATTTTGAGAAAAAAAGGTGTTGATTCTGCTTTTTATTGACTTTTTTCTACCCTAATGAGGAATACAGCTAAGAAGCGGCTTTTACATTCTTTTAATTGTTTGGGTAATTTTGCCTATAATTTCAATTTCTTCCGACAAAAGAATGGCGGATTCACATTTATCCCGGCATGGCTGAAGCACTATTTTTGGGTGAGGATTGCTCTGAAGTTTATAAAATGTCTTTATTTTACACAAATCCGTAATTCTCGCGATAACCAGATCTCCATTTTTACATTCAACATCCCGGCTTACAATGATTATATCCCCTTTGGAAATACCATTATCATTAAGGTAATCGCCTTTCATTTTAAGCGCGAAGCAGTTATTATTCCCGATAAATTCATAATTAATAGAAATTATTTCATCGTAAATTAAATCTGTCTTATCGTCCGGCACGTCTTTATATACAGGTATTTCCAAAATTTTCGGTGTTTTTTGTTTAGGTGTAAGATATCCTGCCGCGCAAAGAAAATCTTCGTAAGGCTGACGGCAGGCTATCGAGATATTTCTTAAGATGTCCGGCAGAGGATGTTTTACTTTTCCATTTTCAAGCTGAGACAGATAAGCATCTGAAATTTTCGCGCGCTTAGCAACCGATCTTAATGACCAGAAACCTTTACCGCCGTTTTTTTCCCTGATATTATATATATATTCCCCTATTCCTCTTTTCATATCTTTAAATTTTCGGTTAAAATCTTTCAATCTTTAATTTTATACTTTGAAAATAATGCTTGACAAAGTTAACATTTTAGTATATATATTGTTAAGACAAGTTAATATATATACTTAATATACTTTAACAATCTGTTTTAAGGAGGGATGGAAATTAGAGGGTAGTAAAGTGATAAAATTAAAAAATTTTATTTTAACGGTTCTCTTTTCCATTATATTTTTATATTACGCGGGCTGCAGCGACAGGAATAAAAAATCGATCATTAATCCGACTACCGGAGAGCACGCTGAAAACTGGATTTCAGATCATAGGGCCGCGTTCCTTTCAAATAAAAACAACTGCGCCGAATGCCACGGAGCAGATCGTAATGGCGGAATTTCAAATGTAAGCTGTTTTTCCGCTGATTTTAACAGAACATCGTGCCATGCGGATGGGCCTTTTGAACATACCGCGGAATGGTTAACCGCACATGGAAGCGCGGCTAAATCCGCTCCCGGTAAATTAAAAGGTTTTTCCAACTGCCAGTCCTGTCACGGCGAGGATTTTTCAGGCGGGAACATAAATAAATCTTGTTTTACCTGCCACTCTGTCAACGCGCCGCATTCTAAGGCTCCCTGGCGAAGTGATACATCAGCAACCCATACAAATACCGACATAAATAACGCGAATATTTGTGTATATTGTCATTCTAACGGCGCGAATTCCGTTCTCAAACCAAATCCTTCAGCACCTGAAGGAACACAGCCGGGATGTTTTAATAATACTCTATGCCATTCAAATAAAGAACATTCAACAGGCTGGGATTTAGCTGAGAAGCACGGAGAAACTGCCATAAAAGATTTTCCTGCTTGTTCATCATGCCACGGAAGTGATTATAAAGGAGGAATAAGCGGAGTAAGCTGTTACAAGTGCCACCAGGGCCCCGGGTTAAATCATTCCACTGCTTCCTGGATTGTTCCGGATCATAAGAATAACGCTCTCTCGAGTTTAACAATGTGTCAAAAATGCCATGGAATTGATTATTCAGGCGGCGGGGCTAAAGTAGCCTGTAATATTTGCCATATGGAAACCCAGGCTAAGGTACATATAGTTGCATGGTATCCGGATGTTCAGCTTAATCACAGGGTTTATGCTAAAGCTAACGGAACAACTAAATGCGCTAATGTAAATTGTCATGGAGCAAGTTTGACAGGTGTTACAGGAAGCGGGCCTTCTTGTTCGAGCTGTCATATATGGCCTTATGTCCGCCATCCTTCGGATTGGAAATTGGCGGCTGAACATGGGATTATCGCTGAATTGGATTTCTCGGCCTGTCAGGCTTGTCACGGAACTGATTTCAGGGGCGGCACTGCAAATATAAGTTGTTTTAACTGCCATACCGGTCCGGGGGTTAACCACCCTGCCGCGGCCTGGATCATTCCTAATCATAAAACTAACGCTGTCGCAAACATTTCACAGTGCCAAAAATGCCACGGAACAAACTATCTTGGCGGCGGGTCTAAAGTTGCTTGTAATATCTGCCATATGGAGAACCAGACGAAGGTGCATATGGCTGCATGGTACCCTGACGTCCAGCTTAATCACAGGGCTTATACTAAAACTAATGGCACAGTTAAATGCGCTAATGTAAACTGTCACGGAGCTAATCTTACAGGTATCGCCGGGAGCGGGCCTTCTTGTTCGAGCTGTCATGCATGGCCTTTTACGGGCACACATCCTTCAAACTGGAACTTACCGGCTAACCACGGTATTACAGCCGAAGTGGATTTCTCTGCATGTCAAACCTGTCATGGGACTGATTTCAAGGGCGGAACTTCGGGTATAAGTTGTTTCAACTGTCATAACGGGCCGGGAGTTAACCACCCTGCCGCTGCATGGATTATTCCAAATCATAAAACTAACGCAGTTGCAAACATTACTTCCTGCCAGAAATGTCATGGAACAAACTATCTCGGCGGCGGGTCTAAAGTTGCTTGTAATATTTGCCATATGGAGAACCAGACGAAGGTGCATATGACTGCATGGTACCCTGACGTAAGATTTAATCACAGTTCATACGCAAAAACCAATGGCACAACTAAATGCGCTAATATAAATTGTCACGGAGCAAGTTTGACAGGTGTTACCGGAAGCGGGCCATCTTGTTTAAGTTGTCATATATGGCCGTTAACAATTTCAAATTGTGTTACATGCCATGCCACACCACCGTCAGGCTCAGCATATCCGAATATAGCAGGCAGCCACGCGGTGCATACCGCGTTTATAAATGTAAATTGTTCATCCTGTCACACAGGCGCGGGCGCTAATACAAATAAACATATTAATAATACCACGGATGTAATTTTTAATAATGTTTATAAAGCAAAATCTGGAAATCTCGCGTATAACGGCCTGAACGTAACTTGCGCGAAGGTAAGCTGCCATGGAGGACAAACAACACCTAATTGGTTAAACGGAAGTATTAACATAAACACACAATGTAATTTATGTCATATCTCAGGAACAACAGAATTTAACAGCTATTCTTCCGGCAGGCATAGCTTTCATATAAGCGCGGGTATCACTTGTGTTGAATGTCATGATATAAATAAACTTCCTGTTAATCATTTTACAAACTTAGATACAAGCCCGATGACCGGAGCTAATTTAACAATTATTACTAATGCAAATTATACAGGCGGGAAATGCACTATCAACTGCCATAGTAAAAACCATAGTAATTTAACATGGTAAACTATTTAGCTTTATCAAATTTTGGTAACTGTAAAACATAAAACAAAGCGCATCCTGTGAAAAAATCAGCCCAGGCAATCAAAATATCAGGCAAAGTAGAAGTAAAAATCCATTCCCCTAAAGAAGGATGATTTACAAAATATCCATAAATACTCATATGCCCCATTAACACGGACGCGTAAACAGCGAACATACCGTTCAGTAAATATCCATAAGCGGATGTTGCCGGAGACATAAATAAAACACTGACTATTATCAAATCAACCAGAGGGAACATAAAGGCAAAAAGATTAGCCATATTAATATGCTCCAGATCAGACGGCAAATATAAAGGGTGCACGCGTAAATGCAGCAGCAGCCCTCCTCCTGCCAGCAATACCAAAGCTATCCATAAACATCGGCGAATATTCATAATATCCTCCATTTAATAAGATTTCAGGCGGACTATTTCTTAACAAAACGGGCGGAAAAATCTATTACATATGCAAGATATAGAGTAAAACTGACCGCAATTAAATGCAGGATCCACCAGCCTGATTTAAACCGTAAAAAATTCTTTAACATCTTTTCTCCTCACGGCATTCCATGCCAGATCAACCGGCCTATAATGTAAACTAAACTTATCCCGGTAAAATGCAAGGCCCACCATCCGGGCTGAAAAAGATTAAAATAAATACCCAGATTAACCTCTGATGGCGGGATTAATAAAAATGCTGACTGAAAAGCGCCGCATACCGGACATTTTTCAGGTATCTGGTCACGTCCGTCTATATTTATGCTGTCATAAATATATCCGCATACTTTACAGCGATATTTTGTCATATTTTTTCCCTTATATTTTTTTATTCAATCTTTTAAAGAAATTTCTTATTCTTTTCGCGTTCGTTCCAACATCACTCCTCCCGACTCTTGAGACGGAACGTAGGTCAATCCGGCTTGATTTATCAACAGGCATAACGCGTATAACAATATCATCCTTAAAGCCAAACCAAAAGGTCCTGTCAGTCGCCTCAATAAATCCTTTCTCCGCGTTCGCGTTGACAATATCCCAGCCCATTTCTCCAGCCGTTTTCAAACAAAGCTTGTACGCGTTCTCCGGTGTAACTTCAAGAAGAGCGGGTTTAATGTCAGGATAAGCTTTCTCCTGCTGCGAACTGATTTCCATTCCTCCATATTCGGAAGAATTCAGCGCGTCTTTACGCAAATTAAGAATCAGGTCAAATTTCGGAGGATTTTCAGTATCGGTAGTAATGTCGTGGATGGCCGGAACATGCTTAGCGATATACATCCATTTCAAGCCCATACCTGCAACTGAAACACTTATTAAAAAACCAATAACGGAAAAAGTGAACATATTTTGAAATTGTTTATACTCCACAACGATACCAGAGATCAGCGTTAACGCGAATACCGCCATTTCTCCATAAACCGCCCACCTGAAAATTTTCAGGCCCGCGCGAAAATCCCAGAAAGACCATCTTGTGCCTAAACCTGATAAAATAGCTGTTATGGCTAAAATAATTGCCAGATAAAAACCTGTTAACACAAAAATTAAAATATTGTTTTGTTCTTTTAACATTCCCCCCCCTTATCTAAAAACCTAAAACTTCATTAACAAATATCAGGTTTATTTTGCGGTTGGGCATTATTTCACGTTCAAAAATAAGCATTTTACCTATGGTGCTTCCGGAATATCCAACACTTTTCATACGCTTGTCCTCAAGAGGAAACGTGTATTCACGTATCCGTTTCAGTGCGTCTTCAAAAGTAGGCACAATCTTGTGACAGCCAATGACCCATATCAGGTTATCGCTTGAAAAAGCGTAAGAAGGAAGCTGGCTCCCGGTAGCTGAAGCAATAATGATTACTCCTGTTTCCGTTACCGCATGAACACTACCGGCAAAATACTGCGATAAAACACTCATTTTCCGAAGCTCATTTTGTTTTGCCGGGTCCTTTTCAGCAAGAATTTTATCCTTAAGATTATTCCATGGATGCCTGCCTGATTTCAGGTAATCCGCAAATCCGATTTGTTCGAGAGTGGTTGACCCCCCTGTCATTATTTCAGCTCCCGCGGGAATAAGATTCTTAAGTTTTTTCAGGGCTTCCTCTTTGGTATTTTCAAAATAAACAGTAACATTTCGATCTTTCACTGCCTTTATAGTTTTTTCGATAATTTCTTTCGGAGGCAAAACATTATAACTCATTTTTCTATTCTCCTTTTTTACTCCAATTCCGCGTTCAACTCCTTATTTAAAATGCCGGTTTTCTATAATTAGTTTTGCAAAGCTCCGGCTTGAATCCAATCCGCAATTGCCTTAATTTCCTGGATCGAGAGTGCAATTCCGCCAAAGGGCATCCTGCTTCCCTCAATTCTGGGATCATTTGTAATCTTTCTATAGAGATAGGAGTTCATGCTGTTACCCGGAGTAATCCGAAATAGATCATCTTCTACACTCATTATATTTACAATAAGCGAGAATGCTCGCCCGCTGGAAAGATCTAAACCCTTTTGAGGATTTGTCCCCGCGTGACAGCCGTTCAAAGCGCATTTTGGGGTAAATATATTATCCTGGATAGATGTAAAAGTCGAATCCACAGATGTTGGATTCGTGGTTCCTGTACTATTACAGGATAAAAAAAATCCGGCACAAAAAACCAACAAAAAAGACAAAATTGCCAATTTGAAAGTTTCCATCGTTCTGGCTCCTTTAAATTTACATAGATAACTCTTTTGAACTCTGCCACAATCCATGAATATTGCAATAACTGGACGCGTAAATGATCCCGGGTTTTTCTGTCTTAAAACTTAAGGTGACTTCATGATGAGTATATATTGAACTTGTATCAGGCCCCTGGGCGGATTCTCCATGGGCATTAAATTCCGACCTGCCGATATGGCAGGGGAATTTTTCTCCCTGCGGGTGAAAATAAACGTCGATCCACCGGATATGGTGTTCGGTTTTATTCGGGTGAGCTATTTCCTTGCCGACAGTAACCGTAACTTTAATAAGATCTCCCTTTTTAAATTTATCCGGCGCGTCTATCAGAGGAACATGTTTTTCCTTCTTGAAATCAGCGGACTGGAATAATTCTTTGAAATCTGCCATGTTGAATCTCCTTTTTTTAGTTCAATATCTTTTTTGTTATCTTATAAAGAAAGTAAAAAAATGTAAATTGGCTGAATCCTCTTTTTATTGACTTTTTTCGCCTGGAAAAAGCTTATACAAGTTTTCGAGGCATTTATTCATGTCTATATTTTTCCTGAGCAGGCCTTCCCATAAATCTCCTTTTTCATTGATACGTTTATCAATTGTTTTTATGGTGAAATCAAGAGGAGACAGATCCGGCTTAAGTTCATTCCATAAAAGCGGCGTCGAAACAGGAGCACCTTTACGAGGCCGGATTGAGTATACCGCGGCCATGGTTTTGCTCCTTGCGTTTTGTCGAAAATCCAGATAAACCTTTTTTCCCCTTTTTTCAGGGGGCTGTTCCAGGCTTGTAATACCGGGCATATTTTTATTTGTTATCAGGCTTATAATATGAACAAATTCGCGCGCCTGATCATATGAATAGCTCGCGTTCAGGGGCACATAAATATGAAGGCCTCTTCCCCCTGAGGTTTTACAATAATTAGACGCGCCTATTTCATCTAACAGGTTGTGAATAAAAAGGGCTGTTTCGACCACCTTTGTAAAAGGAATATCCTCAGGATCAAGATCAAAAACCGCGTAATCAGGATTTGAAAGGCTGTTTATCCGCGAATTCCAGGGATTGATCTCTATGCATCCAAGGTTAACCATAAAGATAAGCGACACTTCATCATTACAAACAAGATAATCTATTTCTTTTTTTTCACTCTCAGAAAATATCTTAATTGTTTGTATCCAATCCGGCACAATTTCTCCCGCATTCTTTTGATAAAAACTTTCACCTTCTATGCCATCCGGAAAACGGTTCATAGATTCCGGCCTGTCTTTAAGATATTTTAGCATATATGGCGCGACGCGGTAATAATATTCAATAAGCATACCCTTGGTGTATTTTTCTTCCGGCCAGAATATTTTTTGAAGATTGGTTGGGTGGACACGGTCATCCCGGGCTTTTTTATCAAGCCTGAGCCCGAGAAAAACGGGCATGCGCATTTTCCCTTCCCTGGTCCACTCGGAAAATTTTATTTCACATAAAAGTTCAGGCCTTACCCAGGTAACC
Source organism: bacterium (assembly GCA_028719205.1). Classification (GTDB taxonomy): domain Bacteria; phylum JACRDZ01; class JAQUKH01; order JAQUKH01; family JAQUKH01; genus JAQUKH01. The sequence continues at coordinate 23,183 of JAQUKH010000022.1, read as the reverse complement.
CGCCACGGCGGGCTGACCTGCCCGCCGCGGCGGGCCTGTCTCAGGCCGGTTATCTCTTTCCCAAAAGGATTTATACCTGTTACCAGAGGTTTTAGCTTTTTGTAAATCTCTTCAAGGCTTGATTCATCGAAACCTGTTCCCACCTGGCCGATAAACTCAAGCTTCTTATCTTTATACATTCCAAGCACTAATGAACCGAAAAAACCACGCGACCCACGCGGTTTGGTAAAGCCGCATATTACCGCCTCTTCCCTGTTCAATATTTTTAGTTTCAGCCAATCCCGGCTTCTGACTCCCGGATGGTAGAGGCTGTCAAGGCGCTTAGCCATAATGCCTTCAAGGCCGTTTGTCCGTGCGGATTCATAAAACTTTATACCGTCTTTTTCAACGTGGCCGCTTATTTTAAGATGCGGCAATTCAGGAAAAACTTTATTTAAAACTAAGGATCTTTGTGACAACGAAAGGTTACTTAAATCAAAACCGCGGTAATAAATGATATCAAAAATGTAATAAACCAGAATTCCCTCCCTGGATTTCATGTAATCCTGCAGTAACTGGAAAGAAGGCCTTCCTGTTTCGTCAAGGACAACGATCTCACCGTCTATAACAGCGTCGGATATTCTTGAAAGAGAATCTATAACCACGGGGAAATACGCGTTAAATAATTTTTTGTTGCGTGAGTATAATTTCACTTTGCCGTTTTTGATAAATGCAAGGGCTCTGTAACCATCCCACTTTATTTCAAAATACCAATCCGCGGAGTCAAAAGGTTTTTCAGCCGCCTCCGCGAGCATAGGTTTAAAAAAAAGCGGCATTTTAGCTTTATTCGCGCCTAATAATCTTAGTTCATCATCGGTTATACCTGATTTCCCAATCAGGTGCGAATCTTTTTTTTTTATAATCAGCCACTTGTTGTCTTTATCCTGCCTGCCCGCCGTGGCGGGGTTTTTCATGTGAACCAGAGAATATTCCCCTGAAAGTTTTTCACCTTTCAAAAAAAAATTAATATGCCCCTTTTCTAAACCATTAAGGATGCTTTGTTCGTTGGAAGAACGCGCATAATCCGGATCAACAAAATACGTTCCCTTATCCCAGATATCCACGGTACCGGCCCCGTAATTTCCCGCGGGAATTACCCCGTGAAATTCCGCGTATTCGATGGGATGGTCTTCAACCTGGACCGCCAACCTTTTTACTTCGGGATCATCAGAAATCCCTTTAGGAACCGCCCAGCTTTTTAACACACCGCCGGCCTCAAGGCGAAAATCATAATGCAGGCTTCTCGCGTTGTGTTTTTGAACCACAAACTTAAGGGCAGCGGGTTCGGGTGTGAACTCAAATTTTCTTTTCCGGCTATATTTTTCGAGAGATGTTTTTCTCATGGACGGGCCTGCCCGCCCTGGAGGGCCTGCCCGCCGCGGAGGGCTTCCTGCCGGGGGCTTCCCAGGCTGGCTCGTAATTTTGCCATCAAGTCGGGCACGCGGGTTGGATATAGAATTTCTTTATCGATATGGCTGACTTTTTTGCCGCTTATTTTATTTTTTACCGCCTGGTTAAGGACTTCATTATAAGTATCCTTATAATCACGGGGAACAAATTTTCCTGAAAGTTTTTCGACGAGCTCAACGGCAAGTTTGAGCTCTTTTTCGGTAACGGCCTCTCTTTTGGGCAGGCCCAATTCTGAATAATCACGTATCTGGCTGTAATAACGTATCCGGTTCAGCAATATCACATCTCCTTCAGTTTTAAGCACACCCATATGCTCTCTTGTTTTAAGTACGAATCTTGTAACCGCGATCTTCCCGGTTTTAGATAATGCTTCCCTCAATAACACATATGCTTTTCTGCCTTGTTTCGCCGGCACGAGATAATATGGTTTATCGTACAATTTAATATCGACCTCATTATTATTCACGAGCAGAAGAACTTCAATATTCTGGTCTCCCGAGGGCCTTGCTTTTTGGAAATCTTTTTCATCCAGAATTACATAATCGCCTTTCTGGAATTCGTAGCCTCTCACGATTTCCTCATAAGGAACTTCCTCACCGTTAGAAAGACATATACGGGCGTAACGTATGGGGCTCAAATCTTTTTTGTGCAGATATGAAAGTTTAATCGGCGTGTCTTTTGACGCGGGAAACATTTCAACAGGAATATTCACTAATCCAAATGATATTAATCCTGACCATATAGATTTCGTTTTTTCACTCATAATAAGTTTTTCACTTTCAGTCGAAACAACTTTTATCCACAGCAACAGCCAGACTTATCCTGCGGCTTGGCACCGGCAGGCACAGACAAAAATTTTTGCCGGCATTGGTCGCTGCAAAAATAGAACGTCTTCCCATCTCGTTCAGCGTGTAAGGCAGTGTTTTTATACACGCCCATTCCGCAGATGGGGTCTTTAGTTAAGGATTTAGATTTTTTCATACAATAATATTATTATAATTCCCTTAAAGTGTAAATGGCACCTAGTTACTTTTTTATGACTTATTTCTACCCAAACATCTTGCATGTTCCCTTGTAGCAGTCAGTTTCGGTTTTCCCGCGTTTCTGAAGCGTATTCGGCTGTAATTTACTCCATGGAATAATATTTTCAGCTGTAATTATATGGAAAAGGCCGTTGTTTATCATCTCAGTGATATTAAAAAAATCGCATTGAAGCGGCTGCCTGTATTGTTTCGATCCTGCCGGTTTTCCTGTGAGCATAGCCGCGCGAGTTAAACCCATTTCTGCCAGGCCTATACTGGAAGGAATAGGATTATCAGACCACGAAGCGTACACTGTTTGAAAATCTTCCGCTCTTGATTCGATCCATTTCCCGGAGTCTTTAAATGATAGTACACAGGCAATCATTGTGTCCATCATGGCGCCCCAGAATCCATCATTTTCATAAAGCATACTGATCAGGGTAAGCATCGCGGCGGCATCAAATAAAAAACTTTGTTTTTGCGTTGCGCCATTATAAAAGGAGTGGCCAAGTGTCTTTCCGTCCCAGAATAAATCCATCAGGCTGTGTGTGATCTTTGATGCTTTTTCCTCATAAAGCGGTTTTTCCAGATACCGTCCCGCCTGTATCATTGCTATCGCGGTTAAAGCGTTCAGTCCGCAAAGAATTTTATTATCACTTTCAGGCTGAGCTCTAAGCTTGCGAATGCGAAGCAATTTATTCTCTATCTCTGATAGATCATTATCATTTTTTCTGATCAGATGTATTTTACCTTCGAAATTACCGCTCCTTTCAATTTGATAGGAATCACTAAACTTTTTAAATTCACCGGGTGAAAGGACCTTTTTCAGCTCATCATAACTCCAGGTATAGGCCGCTCCCTCCACGTGTCCTGTATCCGCGTCATGCGCCGATATAAATAATCCATTCTGTTCAAAACATTCCTCAAGGCACCTTATAATATTATCAGCCATCAACATATACTCTTTTTTTTTAATTACCTTATAGGCTAAAGAATAACACCATAAAGCCATAGCCTGGTCATAGAGCATTTTTTCAAAATGGGGAATAGACCACTCAGGGCCGACGCAGTAACGGAAAATACCACCCTGTAAGTGGTCATTCAATCCCCGCAAACGCATGGCATCGAGTGTTTTTACACAAATAGTTACAGCATCCGCGTTATTATCAACACAGATAAAATACAAAAGATATAATAAAGTTGAATGCGGAGGAAATTTTTGCCTGTTCCCAAAACCGCCGTTATCATGGTCAAAATAAGCTGATATTTTTTTTACTATAGATTCTTCAGCAACAACCCCTGGCTGTTCTTCATTTTCTTCAAATTGCTGAATTTTATCCACATTGTTTTGATAATATTCATAAACTTTTCCGGCAATAGTTAAAAAAGATTTCATTGAACCGCTGGAACTTGCCGGTGCAAAAGTAAGCGCGAATATAGGATGAACCTCCGGGGTTAGGAATACATTAAGCGGCCAGCCGCCGCTTCCGCTCTGTACGGTTAAAAAATTCATTAATAATTTATCGATGTCCGGCCTTTGTTCCCGATCCACCTTGATACAGATAAAATGTTTGTTAAGATAATCGGCAGTTTCTTTATCTGAAAAGGCGCCGGCAGCCATGACATGACACCAGTGGCAAGTAGCGTAACCCACGGAAACAAATAGCGGTTTATTTTCCCGAACCGCTTCATTTATTATCTCCGTGCTCCATTCCTGCCACCAGACAGGATTTGATACATGCTGTATGAGATATGGAGACAATGATCTGTCGAGATTATTTCGTTTAACATCAAGCATTATCTTTTTTTAAATTTAAAAATTTATTTTTTCAGTCAAGCTGGCCATATCAATAACAGGAACCTTTACCGGTATGCCTGAAATATCATCCGCCTTATATACATCATCTACCATAGCTGAATCATCAGGAAAAACGTCTTTGTCACGATCCGCTAAAATAGGCTTGGGGGCTTTATCGCCCAGAAGTTTTTCCATAAGGCCCGGAGAAATAGTCCGGTATTTTAAAACAACTTCAACCTTAAGCGGAGAAAAAGCACTTTCAGGAATGATAAAACTATAGTCTTCAATAACATAACCTTTTGGGGGTATTCTATGATCATAAAGTATCCTATCCGCAAGCGCGACATTTGTAACCGGTTTTCCATTTTTATCCCCCAGCACAGTGTTATATATAACAGTACTTTTCTCAAGATCTCCTGCCCTGTCCATGTCGCCGGATCTGAAGATCTCCACTCCGTCACGGCTGGTTATTTTAACATCAAGCCACATCTGTCTTATCGCGGTCACACCTGTTGGAAGATAATGGCCTGCTCCGGAATTTGTGACTTTAACTTTAAACTTCGATAACCCGCCCTTCTTATATGAATCATCCTTGATTATTTCCAGTTCAGCCGCGTTTGTCAGCCTCTCGATAGCCAGAAAAGAATGAAGGTCACTTCCTAGAAGCTTTGGCACAATAGAATTCCCACCCGCGAAATAATGTGTCCATATATGTTCCCTGCGCGGGCCATTTTTCGCGGATATACCGGGGCTGTCTGTTTTTTCTGTTTTCCCGGTGGAAGGAATTCCGGCTTTTTGCCTCATATGGCAATCCTGGCAGGTTACAGTAGTTTGCGGGTCTTTAGTATTATACGGGCTATTTTCCCATTCGCTGTAGGTTTGTTCTAAAGGAAGTTTATTTTCTATATGGGACACATTATGGCACATCCCGCAAAATTCGGATTTTGTATAAAATTGTGAATATTCCGACGGATGCAAAACTTCTTTAGGTTCAGGAGGATATTCAAATCTGGGATCATTGCGGGGGCCAAGAATAGTTGACGTAAAATTTTCTCCCTCACCGGTTGCTATTTCATACCCGGCATCGCCTATATGCACTGCCTCATTTATATTATGGCACCAGTTACAGAAAATACCCTGGGCGGGTAAATCCGTCAATTTATCATAATTATCTTCAGGGGATTGGATAAGATTAGAGCGGAAACCAAGCGGGGTATGGCACTTAACACAGGTCTTCATTTCAAGAATTTCACCGGGTGTTTTGGATTCACTGTAAAATAATTTAGTTGCCGCCCTCCAGACAGGGTCAATAAAAGCCTTGCTGTGCATTGAGCCTTTCCATTGCTTATATATATCCTCATGACACTCGCCGCATTTCTCCGGTGTAGCAAATTTATCCACGCTTGTTTCTTTATATTTGAATAAATTATCTTCTGTTTCTGTTCTATCCTCCCGTTTAATTACTTTTTTTTCAATAGCAGAAACAAATGATAAGATAATAAAACTAAAGATTATCAAGGTCAAAAAAATATTACTTTTCATAATAACATCCTCCCACATAATATTATTTATTTTTTTAAATAATGTAAATGGCCGGAGTCTGCTTATTTATGACTTATTTCCACTAATTACCAAATTTGTTCAATATCTTTATCACCTCTTCATCCGGCACATCATACCAATTTAAATAAGACTCAGCAACGGCATGGAATGAATCAGGTGTTTCCAGAATAATAACTTCATCGGCCGCTTCTTTAATAATCTCTTTAGTATCCATTCCTGATACGGGAGCCGCGACTATAATTTCCCCTGCTTTTTTATTTCTGCATAAAAGTATTGACGCGTATATAGTGGAACCCATCGCGATCCCGTCATCAACAAGTATAACAGTTTTTCCTTTAATCTCCGGAAGCGCCTTTCCTTTCCTGAATAATTGGATTCTTCTTTTTATCTCGGATTTTTGTTCTTCAATAATTCTATTGATTACTTCCGTGGAATATATCCTTTTCGCGAAATCAAACATAAAAAGACTGCCATCCTCCGCTATTGCTCCGAACCCCGATTCAGGATTTTCCAGCGAAGGGAGTTTTCGTGAAACTATTACGGATAATTCAGCATTGAGGTATTTCGCGACCTCGTAACCGACTTCCACCCCGCCGCGCGGTATGGCAAGCACAACAACATTTTTATTTTTATACTTTTCTAATGCTTTAGCCAATTTTTTTCCCGCGTCTTTTCTATCGTTAAACATGATATTTTACCTTTTAGAATAATTATATATTTTATGAAAAATATATCTATTGGCTGAATCTGTTTTTTATTGACTTTTCACCACTCCGGTTCTTAGATAAGATTTAAATTGACACCGGCAGAATCTTTTGAGAAAATAAATTATTTTAATAGAATTAAGGTAAGTAAAAACTAAAATATATCCCGGAAAAAGAAAATATGTCTATTAGATTAAAACTTATTATTACCTTTTTAGCTGTTGCCTCCATTCCACTTCTTATTATCAGCATTTTAACTTTCAATAATTACAGAAATTCATTAGAAGCTAACAGGCTGATACAGCTGGAAAATACTGTTGCGTTCAAAACGGAAAGAATTGAAACATATTTTGGAAGGTTAAAATCAGAAATGGAAATAACCCAGGGCCTTTACAATATCAGGAAGAACCTTACTCTCCTGTCCCGGTTTTTAAATGACCCATCCAATCCCGAGTCTATTTCCGCGAAGAAAACGCTGGATGAACAACTAAGGCGAATGCAATCAATTTTACATCTTTTTGACATTATGCTTATCGATAATAAAGGCATAATCGTATATACAAGCAGTATTCCACATTATTCCAGGGAAATTTCAAAGTCTTTTTTCAGCTATCACGAAAAGGCTTTCTCGGAAGGAAAAAATAAAATTTATTTTTCGGAAATCTTTTTAAACAAAACAGAAGGCGATAAACCGGCAGTGCTGATTACCGCCCCGGCTTCGGATCTAAATGGCGCTTTTGCGGGAGTCATCGCTTTTGAAGTAGACCTGGCTCCCATGTATGAAATTATCAGTGATGTGACAGGGTTGGGCAACACAGGCGAAACTTTATTAGGCAGGGCAATAAATAATCAAGTAGTATATTTAAATCCGTTAAGGCATGATCCCCAGGCGGTTCTCAAAAGGCAGGTTGAAATAGGGAAATCACTCGGCGGCCCGATCCAGGAAGCGGTAAAGGGAAAGTTCGGTTCCGGGCAGTTAATCGATTATCGGGGAAAAAACGTTATCGCGGCATGGAGGCATATTCCCTCTTTAGATTGGGGAATAGTATCAAAAATCGATAGCGATGAAGCCTTTGCCGATGCGATTAATTTACGGAATATTACAATATTAATTCTTACCATTATTCTTATTTTGAGCTGCATAATGGCGTTTTCCATTGCCAATTCCATTTCTGAGCCTATAAAAAAATTGTCAAATGGCGCTGAAATAATCGGGAGCGGAAACTTAAACCACAAAGTTGAAATCAATTCAAGAGATGAAATCGGCCAGCTATCAAGATCATTTGATAAAATGACCGGTAAATTAAAACTAGCCCAGGAACATTTGTTCGCAAATTCCCAATATGCCAGAAACCTCATCGAGGCTTCTCTCGACCCGCTTGTTACTATCTCAACCGACGGTAAGATCACAGATGTTAACGAGGCTACTATCAGGGCAACCGGAAAATCCAGGGAAAAACTGATAGGCACAGACTTCTCCGGCTACTTCACTGAGCCTGAAAAAGCCCGGGCAGGTTATCTCCAGGTTTTCTCTAAAGGCTTTGTTACTGATTATCCCCTGACCATACGCCATAAGGACGGTAAGTTAACGGATGTCCTCTATAACGCCAGTGTCTACAAAGATACCCACGGCAATGTCACCGGCGTATTTGCTGCCGCGCGCGATGTGACTGAATCAAAGCGTATCATGAGCGAGTTTGTTAAAACGAAAAACTTCCTGGATAATATTCTGCAAAGTTCAATAAAATACTCGATAATCGGAAAAGATATCAATCAACGCATCCTTTCCTGGAATGAAGGAGCCTATCGCAACTACGGTTATAAGGCGGAAGAGATTATAGGCAAAAATTCAAACATCCTTCATGTGCCTGAAGATATAAGATCAGGAGCTGTGGAAAAATTATTGACGGAGGCTTATGAAAAGGGAATCGCGGAGGGAGAATTTCAACGTGTCCGAAAGGACGGCTCCAATTTTACGGCTAACCTTGTCGTTACCAGGCGTGATGATACTTCTGGAAAACCAATTGGATATTTGGTGATAAGCAGCGATATTTCGGAAAAGAAACGCGCAGAAGAAAAATCAAAACAAGCCTCCCAATACGCCAGAAGCCTTATCGAGGCCTCTCTTGACCCGCTTGTAACTATATCAGCTGATGGTAAAATTACAGACGTTAACGAAGCTACTATCAGGGCAACAGGAAAGGCCAGGGAAGAGCTTATAGGCACTGACTTCTCCGGCTACTTCACTGAGCCTGAAAAAGCCCGGGCAGGTTACCTGCAGGTTTTCTCAAAAGGTTTTGTTACAGATTACCCCCTGACCATACGCCGCAAGGACGGCAAACTTACGGATGTCCTATATAACGCCAGTGTCTACAAAGATACCAGCGGAAATATTACCGGCATCTTTGCTGCCGCGCGCGATGTGACGTTGCTGAAACAGGCCTCTCAATACGCCAGAAGCCTCATCGAGGCCTCTCTTGACCCGCTTGTAACTATATCAGCTGATGGTAAAATTACAGACGTTAACGAAGCTACTATCAGGGCAACAGAAAAGACCAGGGAAGAGCTTATAGGCACTGACTTCTCAGGCTATTTCACGGAACCTGAAAAAGCACGGGCCGGTTACCTGCAGGTATTTGCCAAAGGTTTTGTTACAGACTATCCCCTGACTATACGACGTAAAGACGGCAAGCTGATAGATGTTCTCTATAATGCCAGTGTCTATAAAGACAACAGCGGCAATGTCTCCGGCGTTTTTGCTGCAGCGCGCGATGTTACTGATATCAAAAAAGCGCGTGAAGTCCTTGAAAAAATAAACGAAACTCTGGAACAGCGCGTGAAAGAACGCTCACTTGAACTATTCGAAAGCGAAAAAAGGTTAAACAGGGCGCAGGAAATATCACATCTCGGCGGCTGGGAACTGAACCTCATAAATAACCGCCTTTCATGGTCGGATGAAGTATACAGGATCTTTGGCTTTGAACCGCAGGAATTCACGGCCACATATGAGGCATTTCTCGATGCGATCCACCCGGATGACCGCGCCGCGGTTGATTCCGCGTATTCCGGTTCCGTTCGAGAAGGAAGTGATAAATATGAAATCGAGCACAGGATAGTAAAAAGATCAACCGGGGAAATTCGCTTCGTCCATGAAAAGTGTGAACACATCAGAGACGCGTCCGGAAAAATTATCAGGTCCGTAGGGATGGTGCACGATATTACAGAGAGAAAGAAAGCTGAGGATAACCTTAAACGCGCGAACGAAAACCTTGAACAATTTGCCTATGTCGCCTCCCATGACCTGCAGGAGCCGCTCCGGACCATGTCGAGTTTTTCCCAATTATTAGCGCACAGGTATAAAGCCAGGCTTGATCCGGACGCGGATGATTTCATTGATTTCATAACGGATGCCGCGAACCGCATGCAAAAACTTATAATAGACCTTCTCGCTTATTCCCGTATTGGCAGGGTTGAGACGCAAAAAACTGATGTTGACTGCAATTCAGTTCTCGGAAAGGTTGTCACGATTTTAAGCTCTGTCATAGAGGGAACAGGAGCTGTTATAACTCATGACACACTTCCTGTTTCGGTATGCAATGAGAGTAATTTTCTCCAGCTTTTCCAGAATCTTATTTCAAATGCCATAAAGTTTCGCGGAAAAGAGGCTCCTCATATCCATATCAGCGCGAAAAAAAATGGAAATGAATGGCTGTTCTCTGTCAGCGATAACGGCATAGGCATTGATGAAAAATACAAGGAGAAGATCTTTTTAATATTCCAGCGGCTCCACGGCAGGGACAAATACCCGGGAACCGGTATCGGCCTTTCAATATGCAAAAAAATTATAGAAACGCACGGCGGCCGGATCTGGGTAGAATCGCAGGTTGGAAAAGGTTCAACCTTTTATTTTACGATACCGGCAAACATACAAAAGGAGGCAGCAAATGAAGAACGGAAATCATGTTAATTCCATAGAAATTCTTCTAGTGGAAGACAACCCGGCTGATGTGAGGCTTACGATCGAAACCTTGAAACAAGAAAAAATATGCAACAATGTTCAGGTCGTAAGTGACGGTGAAGAAGCGCTCAATTTTCTTCACAGGCGGGGAAAATATTCAAACGCGGTAAGGCCTGACCTTATATTGCTGGACCTGAACCTGCCGAGAATTGACGGGAGAGAAGTCCTCAAGGAAATAAAAGAAAGCGACAAACTGAAAATGATCCCCGTGGTAGTTCTCACGGTATCCAAGGCGGAAGAGGATATAATAAAATCATATAATCTTCACGCTAACTGTTTTATCACAAAACCCATTGACCTTTTACAATTCGCCAGGGTAGCAAGGGCTATTCAGGATTTCTGGCTTACAATAGTAAAGCTTCCGCCAAAGGAATAGATTTTTTATGGAAAAAAGTGAAATTCATTTACTTGTTATCGAAGATAATCCGGCAGACATTAGAATTGTCAGGGAATTACTCAGGCACTGCGTGAATCCTTATTTTAAAATTACTCACGCGGACAATTTGGCCGGCGGCATTTTAAAATTGGAGAAAGAAGTTTTCGACACTGTATTACTGGATATTAACCTGCCGGACAGCCGCAGCCTTGAGGGCCTTACAGAGATTGTCAAGCTGATGCCGGATATTCCGGTTATTATCCTGACTGGAGCTGACGATGAAAATCTGGCGATAGAATCTTTACAATGCAAAGCGGCTGACTATCTTGTAAAGGGGAAAATAAATACAGATGCTCTTAAACGCTGCATAAAATACGCGATTGAACGGAAACACATCGAAGAAGTGCTTGCCAAACAGCAGGAGGAACTGCAAATCATTCTTGATTCCGTGCCTTCCTGGATTTTTTATAAGGACAAAGAAAACCGCTTACTGCGGGTAAATAAAGCTTTCAGTAAAATGATGGGAATGTCTAAAAAGGCATTGGAAGGTAAATCTCTCTTTGAAATTTATACCAGGGAACAGGCTGAAGCCTACTGGAAGGAAGACTTGGAAGTAATAAGATCAGGTAAACCAAAGATGGATATTACTGAAACCGCGATAATTAATAATAAGACGCGTTTCATCCAGACGGATAAGATTCCTTACCGCGATTCTCAAGGCAATATTATAGGGGTAATAAGTTTTTCGGTTGATATTACCGAACGCAAACAGGCCGAGGAGATCCTGAAACGCGATAAAGAAACTTTTGAAAGAATGGTCAAAGAGAGGTCTCAGGAATTAATGATAACCCGGATAGAACTGGATAAAGCCAAGAGGCTTTCAGACATAGGCACCCTGGCCGCGACCGTGGCACATGAACTTAGAAATCCTTTGAATACTATATTAATGGCAGTTTACAATCTCAAAAGAAAAATTCTGGACCCATCAGCGGAACGTTCCTTAAATAATATTGAAAATAAAATAGTTGAAAGCGAACAAATCATTAATAATCTTTTGTTTTACTCTAAGATCAGAATGCCGAATTATGAGAATTTTAATTTCTACGAGATCCTTATCGAATGTATTAAGGATTCAAAAAAAATATCCAAGAAAAAAGTTTTATTAAAAAAAGAACTCGAACCGATAAAAAATATTTTTATTGAATCAGACCCTTTCCAGATAAAAGAGGTATTTATTAATCTGCTGAATAACGCGCATGACGCTGTTTCAGAACCTGACGGCTTGATAGAAATAAAAGCTTATGACAATGACAATCTGCTTAAAGTCTGCATCAAAGATAACGGAGTTGGAATAAGCAAAGATAATCTGGGAAAAGTATTTGAACCGTTTTTCTCAACCAAATCCAAAGGTACCGGGCTTGGGCTTTCAGTTTGCTTTCAGATAATAAGCCTCCATTCCGGCACAATAAATATTGAAAGCGAAACTGGCAGGGGAACAGAAGTTTCAGTAAATCTGCCGAAAAAAAAGAAACAATAAATTTTAAAAAGTTAACTTACCCCCCTTCTTCTTTTTTCCTCATGCAAAAATAAAAATCCGAAAGGTCGTATTTGTTCCACAAATCACATAAACCACAGTTACACCCTGATTTTTGTTTTGGCAAGCGGCTCGCGCCTCTCGCGCAGAATAATAACTCCCCCTTTACTCCGGGATATGTCGGGCATACTCCGCAAAATTTATTGCATATATTTTCATTATCAAAATTATCCTCTACTTTCGGCATGCGATTATCTCCTTAAATTTAATATATCATTTTAATACCTTTGCCTTCTCTATATATTCCAGAACGGTTGTAATAAAAACCGCGTGGCTCCATGTAAGCGGGGAAACAGAATGAGACTGATTTGTATAAGGATCTGCTTGTTCAGCCAAAACACCTGAAGACAGTGCCCTTGCCTGAACCCATTTAAGAATGGCCATTGCCTCACTAAGTTCTTTTAAATTTTCAGCCTTCGCGATATACCACTGGGCAAGCCAGAGTGTGCATATAAACCATGGATTACCCGGAACTTCTTTAATATTTTCACTGATCCTGTAATAACCGTCCCCTTCATACCTTGCAAGGCCGCCGCTTAGTGTTTTTAGCCAAAGCCGGTCTTTTACAGCATTCATTGTGTTAATTACCCATTCATCTTTTGCCCCGAACATACCGAAATAAAAGGGCGCGTAGAGGCTCGAATCAATTGTTAAATCTTTTTTAAATATACCGTTTTTATCGGGAACTATTGTTTTCAGAAACCTGTTATGTTCTTTGCTGTAAAGATATTTTCCCATGGCGGATTTTATTTCTTCCGCCGCTTTCCCGTATATATTTTTTCTTTTCCTGTTGCCAAAAAAATCCGCAAAATTTTCAGAAGCCTTAAGCCCGGCATAAACGGCAGACAGAGTAAAGGTGTGTATCCCCCATTTTTCCTCCCACAGGTCATAAGATGAAAGCGGCAGCCCTGTTTCATCGTTTCTATAAGACGCGAGAAAATCCCCGCACCGGATTATAAGGTTTTCATAAAGGTTCGCAATAAATTCAATGTCCCTGAATTTATTAAAATGAAACCACAGCGACCATAAAATAAGCCCGGTACCGTCCTCCTGGATAGGCAGGATTTTTTGGCCGCTGCTGATCCAGGGATGCCAGGAACTTCCTAAGGAACCATCCGGATTATATTTATGCAAAAAATACCCCCCGACCGATTCCTTGCCCTTGCAAATTATATCAAAGCAGAAATTAAAAAATTGCCGTGTAACCCCCTGATAACCTGCCATATCAAGAGCATACGCGGTAAGCGCCCCGTCCCTGGGCCACATATAACTATAAGTATCTCTCGCAAAATGCTGGATATCAGAATCATTTCCCGCGATTATCGCGCCGTTAAAATTAATATTAGTTTTAAGGATCAAAAGGCTCTTTTTATAAAGATCGATAACCTCTTCCGGTATTCCTCCGAAACCGCGCTCGTCTTTATTCAGCCACGCTTTCCAGTAATTTTCCGTGCGTTTATTAAAATAATCAACCCCGTGCCCCATGATCATCTTATTCAAACGGCTGACTTCCGCGTAATCTCTTCCCGCGCAAATCCAGTAATACAGGATGTTTTCCCCCTTCGATGGAACCTTAACTGTAAAAGCTAACGCGGAATCCACTGACCCCTGCGATATCGGGCTTCCTTCAAGGATACCGTCTTCCGCGTCACGCCAGGTTCCTTCCAGCCCCTGGAATTCCTTTCTTCCATTCGCGTATTGGTCAATACCCTGGACATTATTTCTCAAACCGCTCATTAAAAAATAACGTTTCCTTTTATAATGTATTACGGCCCTTTCATCAGGGTCGTAATAACTTGTATCCCCTGCCGGATATTCAAGAATATTAAAGTCATGGCTGAAAAAAATTCGGAATTCTCTTTCCCTTTCAGCAAGATTTTTGATCAATATCTTTTTAATATAAATATTTTCTTTATAATCAATGAAATCACTGCATTCAAGCCCGATATCTAATTCAATGTTCTTTGCTTCTACCCGGGTTATAAGGCTTTCTCGGGAATAGCAGAGTTTAAGTCCCCAGCTTTTATCCACCCATTTGAATTTTCCTTCAGTAAAAATACCGAATCTGAATTTACGGCCGTCAGTATGATTTTCTTTACCGACTGACGGAAAATAAATATCTCTGATACAATAATCATTGTCAAAATTAACAAGAAAATTTCCGTTTCCTACAGGAATATCACGAGGCATAATTACTCCAGCTTAAAGAGTATTCAAAAAAGCGATTATATTCTCTATATCTTCTTTCAAAAGATAGTTAAAGGACGGCATTTGGCTTAAAGGCTCTCTTAATTGATGAACTATATTCTCAGCATTTGCCTGTTTTTTGCTTATGGGGAGTTCAGGATTTTTCAATATACCTTTAAGCCCGGGGCCGACAATGAATTTTATATCATATGGATCATGACAGAAACTGCATTTTGCGTCAAAAAGGTTTTTCCCCTTGCCGATACTTTCAGGATCCGTCCTTATTGCTGTTATTTTTTCTTCTTTTCCCTTGACAGCCTGAGGGCTTTTAGTTTTATATTCCATGATCTCTTCGAACGTTCTATCTTGTCCAAATTTTGTAACGAGAAGAAAATACGCCCCGGAAGTCCCCATCATGCCAAAAGTCAGCAAAGCAATTAAGAGGCCTATCATCTGCACTCTTCCATAGTATTGCTTGTAAATCCTGATATAGGAAAGTTTAAGGGCAAAGAGAACTATTACAGCCAGAGAAAACACGCTATGAAAAGCCCCACGGGAAGAAAGTTCCGCCTTTGAAGCCATCATCGAGTTAATACAATAATAGGATATAAATAAAAATATTATAATATATATACGGCCGTTTATTCTATGGAACTTTTTGAGTTTTTCGATATTATATTTCTTCTCGCTTTTCCCGAATATTTCAAACATGGTAAACATGGAAATCATGGCAACCGCAAGAAGCACAATTGACAAGATAGATTTCAAATAAAATATTGACATAAACCAGCCTTTTCCTTTATTTTTTTATATTACACTTTCCCGGGAAAAGATAAAGGTGATGGTTCTGCTTTTTTCTGACTTTTTTCTACTTTAATGAGAAATATTTTTTTCTATGGATTTAAAAAATACCTTTGCCATTTGAATTTCATCAGGAGGAAATATATAGTTTTCATTATTAGAAAAAGCGTTTGCCAGGGTTTCCTTAAGCCAGTCTTTATCAATCGCGGGTGAAATATAATAAACAGGTTTGAGTAATTCAGTATTTGACGCAATAATTTTTTCATCGATCGCGATACTGGAAAGAGAAGTATTTGGCAATATCCTTATCCCCATAAAAATAAACAAGATAGAATTTTTTAAAGCTTTTATGTTTTTAATCCCTTCCAGTACCGTTTCCTTCGTTTCACCCGGCCCGCCAAACATTACAAAATGCGAGACAGGGATCCCGGATCCACTAAACAAATTATTACAATCTAAAATATTCTGAAAAGAAAAATCTTTCCCTAATTTCTTTAGTGTACTGTTTGTAACCGCGTCCGAGCCGATCTCCGCGGCTGAAAGGCCGGTCCGCTTCATCAATTCAATAATATCTTTAGTCAAGCCCTTCGGCTTAAAAAAACTAAACCATGATATTTTTACGCTACGCCTTTCCATTTTTTCCATAAGATCGAGATAAAGGCCTCCATCATCATTAAAAACCGCGTCATTGAAAGAGATATATTTTACTTTATATTTTTCAGCAAGCATTTCGATATCATCAATAACTGAATCGGGATCTCTCGGACGGATTTTGGTTCCTTCCAAAAAAGGATAAGTGCAATAAACACACCTGTGGTTACATCCACGTTTAGTCTGGATCGGGATAATACTTTTCCTGCTCAAATAATAATTCATCAAATCAGGCTCATATACAGCCCGTGGAATTTCTATCCCTGAAATTTTATTATTTCCTCTTATAATACGCTCCCCGGGAAAAATTCCCCGGCCAGCGTCATTGACAAAATCAGCCATTAAGGATTCTCCCTCGCCGATTATTCCATAATCAGCCCCTGTTTCTTTTAAAATAATATCAGGCATGAGCGAGAATCCCGCTCCTCCCAAAACCAGCGGCACATTTGTAATATTTTTGATTTTTTTTACGATATTTTTGATGTCATCTATATAATATTTTTCATTAAGCATGTTGGTATTGTCAATATTTCGAATGGATATCCCTATTATCCCCGGATTAACATTTTTTATTTCTTTCTCGAGCGTATCAAATGAATGTTTACGTTCTAAAAAATCATAGATCGATGTTTCATGGCCCGCGCAAGTTAACGCGGCTGAGATCAAACTGCAGCCAATGGGATAAACCGGAAAGGGTGACTTAGAGGTATTTGAAGAGATCAATAAAACCCGCATCTAATTCTTCTCCTTCCTGATTTTTTGAAACTCCTCTGCCATTTCAGGAAAATTCAGATTCCTGTTAAAGATAAATTCAGCTTTACCAATATCGCATACGATTCCCCGGGGGAAAGAAGCTCCCCTGCCAAGAACAAAATACAATGAATTTTCTTCTTCTGATGAGCCCGCAAGCATAATAGATGCCTCTCCGAGTTCAATCATATTGGATGCTATTTTTACCGCCCCTGCTAATGACCTGTCTAACATAGTCATGTAAAATACAGGCCCCTGGAATTTGTAATAAATCGCTGATTCACTTAAGAAACTGGAGGGCATGGTATGAATAAAAAGTTTTTTCTGGTATGAATTCCGGCCAGCATTTAAATAATTATTTAAATAATCGATATCTGAATTTACGCATCCTGAGGTATTTGTACCGATAATGCCGATATCCTGCCCGGGTATTGATTGACAATTCATCCCGGCATCTTTTAACGCAAGGCCTATAGCGTTAAACGTTATTTTGGAAAAACCCAACCCACCGATAAAAACCATAATTCTGCTCCAGAAAAACCTTCATTTTTTATCCAAATCGTGTAAGGACAGGATCAATGCAGCATTTGTTCCGCCAAATCCCGAATTTGTTAATAAAACTGTTCTATCCCCGTTAAGCGGGCGTTCACAAGCGGAAACCCAGCCTTTCGCTTCTTCGTCAACGTCTTCCAGGTTAACTGTAGGCGGAATAATTGATTCTTTTAAGGATTTTAACGCTATCATCGTTTCTATCAATCCCGCCGCGCCCATTGTGTGGCCAATTCCACCTTTGACCGAGTAAACAGGTTTTTTGTTTTCAAATATTTTGCTAAAAGCGTTCATTTCCATTTTATCGTTATAAATAGTTCCTGTGCCGTGAGCAGAAATTAAGTTTATATTTTCTTCATTAATTTCTGCCATCCTTAGCGCTTTTCTTACAGCAATTATTAAACCGTTCCCATCCAGAGATGGCCTTAACATGTGGCTGGCATCATTGCTTAATCCAAAACCTTTAATTACTCCAAGAATTTTTCTTTTTTCTTTTTTTGCTCTTGACTCGCTCATTATTAAAATAAAACCCGCGCCTTCACCAAGAGTCAGCCCGTTTCTATTACGGTCAAAAGGTTTAGCCGGGAATTTATCCAATGCGTTTAATAATGAAAACCCGGCAAACACAAATTCTGAAACACAATCACAGGCTGCAACCAGAATACTGTCACATTCACTGTTTTGAATCATCGCTCCCGCTATCGCGATCGCGGCTGAAGAAGAAGTGCACGCGGATGAAATGATCATACCCCCGTCTTTTATTCTTGCGGTAACGGATAGTTTTTCCAGCATGGAATTAAATCCGGATTTTGGATATTCATCTTTTTTTTCAAGAATGTTTTTTTCAAGAAGATCAATTTCTCCTTTGATCGTAGCCAGAATAAGCTTAGAATCTTCAGGGATCAGGCCTTTCTTCCCTTGAAACAAAAGTTTGAACATTTGCGCGGACAAAGAATCATTTTTAAGATACTCAAGCCCCGGAACAATCGCGGCGTAATCAGTCTTAAACGGAAAAGTATCAAACCTGTTCAATTTTGATATTGCTGTTTTTTTGGAAAGAAGTCCATTCCAGCACAGCTCTGTTCCAAGGCCATATGCTGTTAACATATCACAAGAAGTAATTACCGCGTTTAGCTTTGACAAGGTATTCCTCATTTGAATAGTTTTTAGCGGCAAATTTATTCCTGTTTTTTGCCTGCATTCTTCCGACATAAGACTTGATATAATTCTCTCTCTCCGCGTTTTTCCAGCATAATGGATCTGATGCCAGATAATCTCCGGTCAATTGGTAAGCGGTACCCCGGCAGCCGTAACAATTATCCGAATTAACGCAATGGCCGCAATGGCCCTTTATCGTTTGACGGTAATTCCTTAGATTTTGTATAACCTCGCTATTTTTAATTATTTCCCGCAGGCTTTTCTCTTTTACATTTCCGGCTTTTATATTTACTCCCACACACGGCTGCACATTTCCACAGGATGTTACCAGGCACGAATATTGATGCCTGAGGCATTTCATTCCGACTAAAGGAGGCTGCGGTTCCCAGGTATACCCGTAAGTCCCACGGTCAATGTTGGAAATAATATAAAACAGGTCCTTCATTTCTTTGTAATTAATATATAATCCATTATTTGCTCTGGCACTGCCCTGCGGCGTAATTATTTCAAAATAGGGAGTGATCTTCCGCTCTCTCGCCCATTGCCATAATTTAACTATTTCATCAATATTCTGATTACAAATAACCGAACTTATTCCTAAAAGATTTTTTTCCTTAAGATACCCGGCATTTTCCAGATTTTTAAATGCTTCCTGGATCTGCGCGTAAGTACCTTCCTTCCCTGAAATTAAATCCTGTAGTTTTTCAATAAAAGTATTCATTTTAAGAACAAAAGTCACATCATGCTCAAATAGAAATCGCGCGTTAAATTCGGTTACGTTAATTCCATTGCTGAATATTTCTATATACAAATCCTGTTTCCTGATAAATTTTATCATATCAGAGATGTATGGATATAACATAGGCTCTCCGCCAAGAACAACAATAGTTTTCACCCCAAGGTCTTTTGCCTGCATAATAACATTTTGGAATTCCTCTCTTGTCAAATCACATTCGCGGGATTCACAAAACAAATTATTATCCATGTAACAATACACACAATTGAGGTTACACGCTCTTGTAAACTCAATCTCCATGGTCAAAAGATTATTATCTATTATGGCATTTTCTATCATTTCCTTTGGAAATTCAGGCACTACACAATTATTAAAATTCATTGGCGGTTTTCCTTTCGTCTATGAATCTTACGGGTTTTCTTGAGTTTCCGTTATAAACCTGCTTTTTTATGTCTTCTTCAGCCGATAGAATAACCTCAGGTTTAACTCTTAAATGTGACTTAAGTTTCTCGGAAATATAATTTACCTCACAAGATTTATCACTGGTTGAAACATAAACCTTTACCTTGTCAGAAAGATCGAAATCACTGGAAACAACCATATAATATTCAGTAACTGCCGGAATACCGTCTAAAACAGAATTAATGGATTGAGGATAAAATGTCGTTCCGCAATATTTGATCATTTGTTTTTTTCTTCCCAGGACCGGCCCGATACGGACGGAAGAACGCCCGCAGGGACAAGGCGCATCTATAAAAAAACTGATATCCCCGGTTTTAAATCTCAATAAAGGCATTCCGTCAATAAAAAGCGGCGTCATAACTATCTCTCCCGCCACTCCGGGTGGCAGTGTTTCTCCCTTATCATTTACTATCTCCATAATGGCCAGGGCCGGATTCATATGCCCGCCTTTTTGAGCGGAACATTCACAAAAAGTTGTAATAGTTTCAGAAGACGCGTAGGTTGAAAATATTTCAGCCTTCCACATTTTTTCAAGATATTCACCGATTTTTAACAAGGAAAGATCTCTGTCCCTTAATGGTTCTCCAATACATATCATTTTTCGTATTGATGTTTCTTTTGGATCTATACCTCTGGATTTTATAAATAAACCTAATTTATACATCAATGACGGGACACCTATTACAGCGGTAGGTTTCATTCTGTTGATCAGATCCATGTGGCTCTCAAAATTATTAAGGCCGTTCCTTAAAGTTTTCGCGCCGATTTTTCTTGCTCCTGAATAATAAGCCAATCCCGCGACAAAACAACGATCCATGGTACAGGTTAATAAAACCGTATCCTCCCGGCTTATGCCGCATCTTTTCAAAGCAATTTCCTCATTGAAAGCAAGCCGTAAAAGATCATTTTCAGTATACATTATTTTTGTCGGCTTTCCGGTTGTTCCTGAGGATAAAACAATATCAGATATTTTTGAGTAAGGCACTGCCAGGAATTCACTGTTATATTTTTCAAAATCGGATTTATCGGTAAAAGGTAAATCACTTATATTTTCGAGGCAATATTTATTAATGTTAATGTTTTGTTTTTTAAATAGTTTAGAATAATATGGTGAATTATTTGTTAAATAGTTCAAATGTTGTTTAAATAAAGTATTTTGAATATTTTTAACTTGCGCGGTTTTTAGAAATTCTATTTTTTTATACTTCCTGAAATCTATCATAGATCCCTTTTTGATTTATTTGTTACGATTTGGTAATCACCCAATCATGAGTATGAGATTCAGTGACGGAAGAAGTAACAGTAACTGTTGAACCGCTATTAATTGCCGTAAGCTGCTGCTGGCTCAAAAAAATGGTATGCGTATGGCCGGAACTGTAATATGAACCGCCGGACGAAGTACTGGTATAGGTAGCACCGGCGGCGGGTAAACTCGCAAGGTCAGCAGATAATATTGTAACGGAATGCGTATGGCCGTTAGTCGCTGAAGATGTTACCTGAAAACCACTGGTATCGGAGGAAGATGTTGAATTTGAACTGCTTTTGCACCCTGCTTCCAGGCATAAAAATATTCCTATAAATAAAATGCTTAATATTTTTAATAAATTTTTTTGATTCATTTTTTCCTCCTTTTTATATTCCATTTTCATATTTCCTTTTTTATATTACACTTTTCCAAAAAAAGATAAAGGTGGTGGTTCTGTTTTTTTCTGACTTTTTTCTTCTTTAATAAGGATTATTGCCGGCATCCCTATTCATTTTCTCCTGAATGGCAAAGAGTACCATTAAAACATCCTGGCAAAGTCCCTGAAGGTGCTATAATATCCGGTTTATGAGTAGAATTGGCTCCGTTAGTATGGCATTCGGAACATACAGGCACGTTAGCTATATTTGTAGTTTGATGTGTTATTTTGTCACTACGCCATGGTTTTTTAGGATGCGGCGCATTGACACCATGACAGACAAAACAAGAAATATTCGCAATACCGCCTGAAAAATCATTTCCATGGCATTTCTGACAGCGTGAAAATCCTTTTCTCGCCTCAGGATCAAAATCAGGAGCGGACTTTGCAGATGCACCGTGATTTGAAGGCTTTCGCCATCCGGACGGATGCATTGAAGGAGGGCCTTCAGGATGGCATGACATATCCCCGAAATTTAAGGAAAAACAACTAACATTTGATATTCCGCCTTTAAGGTCATTCCCATGGCACACAGTGCAATCGTTTTTACCTTCAAGATAATTTTCCCTGTGGTCAGAAATCCAGTTTCCGTAATGCCTTCCTGTAGAAGGGTCTAAAACGGATCCCTGATTTCTGTCACTGCAGGATGCAAACAACAATAAAACTATAAATATAATTGATAAGCCAACTTTCATATTTGCTATCCGTGGCACAATCTGCATTTTTCATTATTCTGCCTGCCATGGCATTTTACACAAGAAGCGGGATTAACTTGCCCGTCTATTTTATGCTGTGTTATATAATCCCCCCTGTGCTGGAAAAATCTTTCCGGTGAATCTTTATATTTATCCGCGGCATTTATTTCATCTTTATGAGCGTGGCAATCTGAGCAAAAAGATTCTTTGTGGCATGTATTACAAATACGTATTTGCCGTCTCGCATAAATTTTGTGCCTGGTGCTGAAAATAGGTGTATGGTTTAATTCCTTTCTTTCATCTTCGTGGCAATCTTCGCATACAGGCAATCCGGTAACTTTTTCAGGATGTTCTCTTTCTATCCCTCTTGTTGCTGCACAAGCGAAAATCCCTGAAAGAGCCGCCATAATAATTATTATAGGAACAAGTTTAATCAACACCTTTTTCACGGCTTTCATCTCCTTTGCTGATATCAAATCCATAGATAAACTTAAAAAACAACCTTACATCGTTGTTGAATTCCGGGTTGTGTAAATACGAAAGATCAGAACTTAAATGGATTTTTTTATTAGGTTTATAACCAATAGCCAGTGTACCGGAATAAGCATTTTTCACATCATTGATCTTTTCGTCATAAGCAACATCGAACAGGTCAATAACAGCATCTATCTTAGCGAAATTCCTGTAAACATATACTCTCGATTCATAATATCCTGACTCGTCATCTTTGCCGTTCATACGGTGTATACCCGAACCTAACCCCCAAATATCGGAAACCGAATATTTCCCTTCCCCGCCGTAATAATCAGCCCTGCCTGATATTTTATAATTATAATTTTTATAATCCGCGGAAACCATCAGGTTTTTTGAAACAGGATATTCAGCCTGGCCGCCTAAAATAAGGACCTTTTCAGCCGGGTCAATAATATCAGGCTGTAATTTGAAAGCGTTTGATGTCATAGATGAAAAATAATATTCATAGTTTATC
>JAQUKH010000021.1 GCA_028719205.1 bacterium | reverse complement strand
AAAAAGGTTGTTAACGGTAGCCCTGACGACGCAGCCGCGCATTATCATCTGGGAGTCTCATTCTATAACAAAAACATGATAAAAGACGCCATCCAGGAGTTCACTACTGCCGTAAAACTCAACCCGATGGATCTCACGTCCAAACGCAACCTCGATATGCTCAAATCATTAAAAATTCAAGAGTAGAATCTTCTTTAAAACCTCAATAAATCTTTTATTCTGTTTTTTTGTGCCTACAGTCACCCGGATACAATCGGGTAATCCAAAACTGGTTGTTGGCCGGACGATTATCCCATAGGCCAGCAATTTATCAGAAATTATTTCTCCCTTTCGAGCTAATTCAATTAATAGGAAATTAGCCTGCGATGGAACATATTTAATTCCTGACTTATCCAATTGTTTATAAAGATATTCCTTACCGTCAAAAACCATTTCCCGTGATCTATCCAGCCATTCCTTGTGTTCCAGGGAAGCCAATGCCGCGCATTGGGCTAATCTATTTACGTTAAAAGGTTTTCTCACAAGGTTAAGGTATTTTATTATTTCGCTGTTTGAAATACCATATCCTATCCTTAATCCCGCGAGACTATAAACTTTAGAAAAGGTCCTTAAAATAATAATATTTTTATTTATTTTCCCGCGGAGATATTCCATACTGTTCGGAAAATTTACATCATCCACATATTCCGCGTACGCCTCATCAAATACCGCTATTACATGATCCGGCAACAAATGAAGAAATTTATCAACTTCCTTTTTTGTTACAATAGTTCCTGTAGGATTATTAGGGTTACAGATAAAAACCAGCTTTGTTTTTGAGGTAATCTTTTTAAGGATATCCGTAAGATCATATTTATAATTTCTTAACGGGACAAAAACACATTTAGCGTCAGCTATGCGGCATGCGATTTCATAATAACTGAATGTTGGCTTACCTATAACTGCTTCATCCCCCGGTTTTAAAAATGTTTCACAAACCATAGAGATAATTTCATCGCACCCGTTCCCAAGAATAAAATTATCAGGAGAAAGGCCCCATTGATCTCCCAGCTTTTTACAAACTTCTTTTCCTCCTCCTTCAGGATATAAATATATTTCCTCAAGGCACTTTTTCAATTCATCAGCAATAACTTCATATACCCCCAAGGCATTTTCGTTTGAGGCCATTTTTATTACATCTTTTTTTGCCAGGTTAAATTCCCTGCAGATTTCCTCTTTCGGCCGGCCCGGGATATATGGGGAAATCTTAAAAAGGTTTGGCCTGACTAATTTTTTCAGATTTTTATTATTCATAATTTCAGCCTAAATTGAATTTTTTACCACCCATAATCCCCTCCTTGCGAAGGAGGGGACAAAGGGGAGGTTAATTAAAAACCGGATAATCGGTATGACACACCCGGCATAGATCTCCATGTGAATTATCAATCCTAAGAAAATAAGATTTTCCCTCTTTCCAGCCGATAAAAGATTTAGTTTTTATTGTCGGGCTGCTATGCGGATCGTGGCATGTCCCGCAGGTAATCTCTCCATTTTCCAGGGGCAGAGAACTCGGCACCTCAAAATCAGGAACAATCTCCACCGGATGATTTAGGCCTAACGCCCCATCGCGATGGCAGGGTTCAACACATAACTCAGGAATGCTTTTTTTATATCTCGATTGTTTTGTTTGAGAACTATCATCCATGCTATGGCATTGTTCGCAGTCTTCTGTTTCTAATTTAAATTTATGTGTTAATTGAACTTTCATAAATTTCGCTTCTTCCGTAGGAATACTGCTTTTGTTGTGGCAATAAAAACAGTTTTCGGGATTAGCCGCAAGATTATGCGGATTTTTTTCATCATTTTCCAGGGCTGTATTCAAAGCTATAGCACAAAAAAATATTATGAATACTAAAATTACCCATTTAAAAAATTTGAATTTTATTTTCATGTATTTGTCTTATAGTTTAAATTGACTGATGATCTTATCAAGATGGTCCAGGCTGTCTTTGATTTCTTTGCTCTTCGCAGAACCATCCAGATAATTTGTTTTTTGAAGACATTCTGAAAGTTTTTCAGTTTCTGTTTTAATTTCTTTTATCCGTAAGTTTAATTCTTTAGTTAAAATATTTAATTTATCAGCCAGCATTTCGAGCTGATCAGTATCTCTTAATTTGGTTTTAACCGTTAAGTCCCCTTTAGCAACTTCTTCCAAATTTTTTTCAAAACGGAATAATGGCCCCGCAATTTTATGGGAGAAAATAAGAACCATAACAACGCTGATGGTTCCTGAGATAAAAATAGCAAGCAAAGTGGCAACTGCCACCGATGGAAAAAGAATTTCCCATGTAGATTTAATTTGAAGATGCGACTGGTAAAAAGCCCGTGCTAATGACTGGTTTGTTATTCGGTAGATTACCCACCCTAAAATCATACTGCCTAAAATAATTAGAGCTAAAAAAACGCCGATAAATTTCAGCTGAAACGTTTTTTTAATAAAATAATTGCTGCGTTTTAATTTTGCTTCCATGTTTGAACCTCCTCATCAATCAAAATTATTCCATCACTACAAAAAATATTTTGCTTTTGGTTAAACTAGATGGCACAAATTACAGGCAAACCCTTTCCGAAGCCTCTTAGTTTTTGAAGCCTTTTCACCTTCAAAATGAGGGTCATGGCAGGAAGAGCATGTAATCTCTCCGTTTGTATCCAGAGGAAATCCTTTTGGTACGATCATTGTTGGTTTTACAACATGGGAAAACGATGCCGGATGCGGCCTGTGAGAATGGCACCTGATACAAAGCATCTTAATCTTTCCTCCCTTAATACCCTTATCGCTCTCTTCATCATTTTTATCTCCGGTATCCGGCGGGGTAATATGACAATACATGCATTTCCGTTTTGCCTTCATTTCAAAATGAGGATTCAATTTTTTAAATTCCTCTTTATCGTGGCACATAAAACACAGATCATTAATTTCCTTATTTTTCCCGCCTTCTTCAAATCCCCGAAGTAAGTAAAGGCTGGACCTGCTTACAAATCCTGCGTTATGGCATGACTGACAGGTGATTTTGCCATTTCGAAGAGGGAGGATCGGATCAATCTTCATCTCCGGCGGAGGCAAAATATCTACAGGATGCATATTAGCTTCTGTCCCGTGACAGCTGTTGCAAAGAAGCGTGAAATTGCCTCCAAACCTATAATCAACCTCGTCCGGGGTAGCACCTTCCTTTGGCATAGTAATATGACAAACTAAACATTGGCTATCATCAAAATGGGGTTTAATATATCTTCCCTCTTCCAGAGTGTAAATATATTCCGGCCTTAAAAAATGCGCGGTTGCCGAGGCCCCATGCGGATCATGACAAGTCGCGCAAGTCATATTCCCATCGGCGTCACGCGGAAGGCTTGCCGGGGGAGATATGGTAGTATCCACATTCATAGGATGATTTTTTGCCGCGACATTATGGCAAAAATTACATAACGTCAGAACACTAATTCTAAATCCTACCGTCTTTTCAGTATCACTTACCTTGGGCTCAGTGGCATGACAATAATTACATTTGCGCTTCCCTTCCATAATACGATGCGGATTTTTCTTAAGGAATTCCATTCCATGGCAGTCATAACACATATCCGTCCGCCACTTATATTTGCCTTCTTCAAATCCCCGAAGTAAACTGAATTTAGTATCTTTAGCGTGCATATCATGGCAGGTAACACAATTAACCTTTTTTTCTTTGCTTAAAGGAAGATGAGCTGGAATTTTCATAGAAGGAATTACTCCCGTAGGATGAATATTGCTCTCTGCCCCATGGCATTCTACACAAAGTTCATCTATAGCTGTTTTAAATGTTACATTATCTCTTGTCTCTTCCTTGCCCGGTTTAGTTTTATGGCAATCAATACATTCTATTTCGTTATGCGGATTCGGCCTGCCTTTTTTCCTCGCAAATTCCTCTATGGCTTTAGTTTCATTTGCCGAAGCGGAAAATACGGTATGCCCTATCAATAATGATATCGTTATTGATAGAATAATATAATTTTTGTTTTTTTTCATTAAATTAAACATTTCTATATCCTAATTATTTTGGATTTTTCCATATAATTTTAGGGAAAAAGTCCTTATTCGGAACTGTACCGCTTTCTATCAATTTTATATATAATGTGTCCTTGGAAAATTCGCTATTAATGGCTATTGCCTTGAGATATTCTTCTTTTGCATTCTTAAAGTCTGATAAAAAGTAATAAGCAATAGCCAAATTAATATGTATTTCCGCGTCTTTTGGGCTCATACTTTCACATACCATAAATTCCACTAATGCCTCGTTAAACTTCCCGGTACGCAATAAGCAGGCGCCAATATTATTGTGAGCCTCCATCCCTTCGGGGGTAGCTTCAGACGCGCTGCGGAATACTCCTAACGCGTTATCAAATTCTTCCCGTTTTACATAACTTAAGCCCCGCCGGATCAGTGTCTTATAATCTTCCACAACCACTTCTCCACCTTCAGATAAATCTTGATCTTCCGTTCCGCCTTTATTAAGCCCTCTCTCCTCTTTAAGCTTATCTTTAATAATTTCACGCAATAATTTCGGATATTCCTCATTTTCAGCATCCAATTCAATAGCTTGCTTAATTTCAGCCTCCGCATCATTAAACGCACCAAGAGTTCTGTTTATCTTTGCTGCTAATAAATGGTAATCAGGGTTATCCGTGTTATTTCTAATAGCGATTTCGACCTCTGTCCTTGCCTCATCATTTTTCTTTTGGGTATAATAAATCTGAGCTATATAATAATGGCTTTCCCCGATAAACTCTTCTTTCCCTTTAAATGAAATAACCTTTTTAAACGCCTCTTCTGCTTCTTTATACCAGTAATTACCCGGCATGGAAAAATAGGAGATCCCCAGTTTATACCATACATCCGTATTTTCCGGAGTAATTTTTAAAAGCGCTTTTAAGGCTTTGATCGCGTTTGAATAGTCTTTTTTGTCTATATAATAATCAGCTCGCGCGGAATAGGATGTTAAAATTAAATCTGCCGCTTCTTTATTTTGAAAATCTACATTCAAAATCTCATTACAAACGGCAACTGCTTTGTCATACAAACCCACCATATAATAATCCCTTGCAACTTCCATACGAACTTCAATATATTTTTTAGGGTCTTCCGTGAAACTTGTTTTTTCTTCCTTTAAAGGATCATAGCCCTGAAATATGCTTCGCAAATTTTTAATAGCCTCTTCGTAGTCCGGTTGTAATCTTAAGGCTTTCCTTAAATATTCAACTGCAATCTTCGGGCTTCCCTGGTTATAGTAAGCTATTCCAAGGTTCATATATACTTTACGGTTATTCCTATGATTAGGGTTTATCCTGTCGCAACGGATCAATTCACTTATAGCATCCCCATACATACCTTCACGGATATATATGCGGGCAAGCTCCATGTGCGCGTTATAAAAATTGGTAGATATCTCAATCGCCTTATTTAACTGTTCTATCGCCTGCCGGTAATTACCCATAAAACCATATGTAACACCGACATTAAAATAAAGCAATCGCATATTAACACTCTTTAGGTTATAATTCGCCTCGCGGTAGGTAGCATTTTCCTGAATGGCTTTTTTAAATTCCCTGATACCGTCTTCGTAATTGTTTAAAAAACAATAAGCAACCCCTAAATAATTATGAAGTTTATCAAGTTCTTTATATGTGGGATCTAATTCTTTTACTTTTTTTAGGACTACAATAGCCTCTTCATACGCGCCCATTCTTAAATGGGCTAATCCTTCATTAAAAACCGCTTTGACATGAGTAGCCGCCGTATTATCAGGCACTAATTCCTGCACCTTTCTAAATTCTACGATAGCCAGATCCTGGTAGGGGATTAAGAAAGTATATGCCAAACCTAACTGATAATGCGCTTCAACACAATTCTGGTCATAACGGATAGCTTTTTCAAATTGCTGTCTAGCTGCGTTATATAATTTTTCCTTAAAAGAAGCCATACCTTCTTTATAAGCCTCTTCAGCCTTGGCATTACCGCATACATCCGCATATACATTCTTCCTTCTGATAAAAAGACATAACATCAGTAAGGATATTAATGCGTAGTAGGAAATTTTAAATCTAAAAACTCTAAAATTTAATAACCCCATTTTTTCTTTCATGAGATAATAATTTTACAGAATCATTTGCCTAAACAAAATTGTGAAAATATCTCTTCAATTATATTTTCTCTAACCAGTTTTCCCGTTATCTGCTCAAGAGATTCCAGACATAAAATAAGGTCGTGC
This sequence comes from bacterium, assembly GCA_028719205.1. Lineage (GTDB taxonomy): Bacteria > JACRDZ01 > JAQUKH01 > JAQUKH01 > JAQUKH01 > JAQUKH01. The sequence goes on along the minus strand of JAQUKH010000021.1, from coordinate 41,890 downwards.
GATATAAACTCTTCTGATAATCCCTGCACAACCGCTTCATTGGCCTTACTTAAAAATTCTTTTCCTTTGCGAAGCAATTCGATCTGTCGAATATTGCTGATCTTTATTTCCTTGCCGCCCGAGAACAAACCGCATTTTAAGATAATATCTCTGATTTTCTTCTTTAATGCTTCTATCCCTAGATTCTTTAAAGCGGATATCTGAACAATATCCATTCTTTTCAATAGGCACAGGCTTTCATTGTAGCAAATATTTTTTTCTAAATCAACCTTATTTATTACTATAACAACCTTTTTGCTTTTTGTTAATTCTAATAACTTTTTATCTTCAGCTGTTAAACGTTCACTTCCATCAATAACCAAAAGCAAAAGGTCTGAGTCAGATAATACTTTACGGCTGCGGGAAACTCCCTCTTTTTCAATAAAATCTTTTGTGTCTCTGATCCCTGCCGTATCAATAATAATTAAAGGAATACCGTTTATATTTATTTCTTCCTCTAAAGTATCTCTCGTCGTTCCCGGAATATGTGTAACAATTGCCCTGTCTTCATCCAGCAATCTATTAAGAAGGCTTGATTTTCCGACATTGGGCCTTCCAATAATTCCTATTTTTATACCCTCTCTCAACACTTTTCCGTCATCCGCTGTTCCCAAAATGTCAGAAAAACCTTTATCCAGTTTTTTTAATTCTTTGCCAATTTCTTTTTTTGATATTTTTTTTATATCATCTTCCGGATGATCAATTCCTGCTTCAACCTGCGCAATTAATCTTTTTAATCCCTGTTTTAAACCATCTATTTCTTTTGATAACCCGCCTTTTATCTGACGAAAAGACATTTGAAGGCTTCTCTCAGTCTTAGAACGGATAAAATCAGCTATTGCCTCCGCCTGAATAAGATCTATCCGACCATTAAGGAACGCCCGTTTGGTAAACTCTCCCGGTTCAGCAAGCCTTGCTCCGCACCTTAAAATAATCTCTAGTACCCTGCGTAAAGATAAAAATCCGCCGTGGCAATTTATTTCCGCGATATCTTCCCGCGTGTAGGTCTTTGGCCCTTTCATTAAAGAAACTAAAACCTCCTCTACGGTGTTTCCGGTCTTCGGGTCACGGATAAATCCATACAGTATTTTTCTTTTTTTCTCTATTTTAAAAGTATTCTTTTTGGAAAGGAAAAATATTTTTTGTGTGATAGGAAAAGCCTGCGTTCCGCTAATCCTTACAATTCCAATACCCCCCTGTCCTAACGGTGTAGAAATGGCCGCAATAGTATCTTCTGGCATCCCTATTCCTAATTTGAAGTGTTTAAGTCTTTTATAAGGAAATACTGTTGAATGATCGTAAATAGATTATTCAGCGTCCAATATAAAACCAGTCCTGACGGGAAATTATAAAACATTACCATAAAAATAACCGGCATGGCGTAAAACATCATTTTTTGTTCACTGGATTTCGCGCCCGAGGGCATCATATTTTGCTGTATTATCTGAGTAGCAACCATAATAACCGGCAATAAATTTATATTATTACCCATCACCGGTAAATGAAACGGTATATTAAAAATCGTATCCGGCCGGGAAAGGTCGTTTATCCACCAAAAAAACTTTGCCTGCCTAAGCTCAATAGTGCTTCTTAATGTATTAAACAATGCCCAAAATATCGGGATTTGCAAGACCATAGGCAAACAACCGCCAAAGGGATTAACTTTTCTTTCTTTATACAATTGCATTATTTCTGTATTTAGTTCTTTTGGGCTGTCTTTGTATTTTTTCTGCAGTTTTTCTACTTCCGGCTGGATTTTCTGCATTTTCTGCATAGACACAAAACCCTTTTTAGTTAAAGGCCCTAAAACAATTTTTACCGCAAGCGTCAGTATAAAAATAGCTATCCCATAATTACGCGCGAATTTATTTATTCCGTTGAGTATGTATAAAAGCCCTATGCTTAAATAACTAAAAAAGCCAAAATCAATATTTTTTTCTAATCCGTTTCCCTGTTTTTTCAGCAAATTGTACTTTTTCGGCCCCGCGAATATATTAGCGCTAAATTCCTTTTTTCCGTTTGGCGCTATGGACGGCGCAGAAACATTTAATCCTGTTTCTATTCCCTTATCCGCTGTTTTGCGGATAAGCAGATTAGACTCCTTTTCTGAAGGAATGAACGCCACAAGAAAATATTTACTATTTAAACCAAACCACTTTATCTCATCCTTAACATTCAAAGGATCTTTTAATTTAGCCCACTTTATTCTTTTTAACTCTTTTCCCTGGTTGATATTCAGTACATTATACAACTCGCGTTCCTGCTTAGTTTCCTCCTCTGCGTTGATCCCAGGGCCCCATTGCAGATAAAGTGAATCCAATTTAAGTTCTTCATTTGAATGATTAATAAACTCAAGAGAGAATTTAAAATTATATTCATGAGGAATAAAAACAAAATTCTTTTTAATTTCTAAACCGTTCGGATATAAGAAATTTAATTTTACTTCTTTATTCCCGCCAACTGTGTCATTACAAAGGATCGTAAAATCTTCCTGGTTCAGTTCTTTACTGTTAAACCACAATCCGCCGGTACCCTCTCCATTAATAAGATCAAGCTCTTTTCCTTCCTTGTCTTTATATTCTTTTAGAAAAATATTTTTTATCCATCCGCCCTTTTCAGAATATACTATTTTAAGGACATCCGTCTCTACCGTAACCTCTTTGCCGCTAAGATCTAAATAATTTGACGGCTGTATAGTTGCTTCTTCCGGCTTAACTGATTCCTGTTTATCTTGCCTTACAACCGGTTTTTTGTTATATTTTGGCCCTAAAACACCAAAAACAGCAAGGACTAATCCACTTAATACTAAAGCTATTATTAACCTTTTTTCCATTTAATCACTCCAATTTTCAAGGGACTGGGTCATATCCGCCTTTATGGAACGGATGGCATTTTAAGACACGGGATATTCCCAAATAAATCCCGCGCGTTAAACCATGTTTTTCTAATGCCTCAATAGTATATGCCGAACATGTAGGGATAAAACGACAAGAAGGAAATGTTAAGGGCGAGATATAAAAACGATAAAAACTAATTATTTTTATCAAAATTTTTTTCATATATTGTACTTTTTTGCGCCCTCTTCTACCTTTAAAAATACTTGTTTAATCGCATTGTTCACATCCGAAAAAACATATTTTGCGCCAAAACGCGGGATAAAAACTAAATCAAACCCTTTTATAAAGCTTTTATTTATGCGGTAAACTTCTTTAATTATTCTTTTTACCCTGTTTCGCGCATGCGCATCGCCAAACTTTTTACCTATTCTAATACCCAGCCGGCTATACAATAAATTATTTTTAATATAATAAAGGTAAAAAAACGGATGTACAACCTTTTCTCCTTTTTTAAGCGCATGATTATAATCTATTGTGTTTTTTAATCTCTCATGCCCGGAGAAACCAAATTTTTTCACATATTGTCCTTTTGCGATTATACAGCTAACTTCTTTCTTCCTTTAGCTCTTCTTCTTTTAATGATCTTCCGTCCGCCAGGGGTACTCATCCTAACAAGAAAACCACAGGTCTTTTTTCTTTTTCGTTTTTTCGGATTATAAGTAAAATGCATTTTTTCTCCTTTTTATGTTTGACTATATATTTTTTTAGAGTATAATTTCTATATTAATATTATAAATTAAAAATTAAAAAGAAGATTATATCTAAATATTAGATTAAAGTCAAGCCTTTCTAATAAAATCAAATAAAAAATTTAATCTTGTGGAAAATATGTTAATAACTTTTATATTTAAGCAAAAAAAACATTTTTATATTAAAAATATTGCGTAAAATCATATATTTGTTGTATAATGAAAATTATTAGTAAAAAATATATTATAACTTAAATAATAATCGGTAACTTCTTATAAATAAATGTTGTTTCAGTTATCCACATATGTGGATAAGTTTGTGGTTAACTAATATGAACCTTTGGGAAAAAATTAAAGTAAATATACAGACAAAAATACCGTCTCAGGCCTTTGATACGTGGTTCCGCCCCACGCAAATGCTTTCTTTATCTGATAGCAATATTCAGATCGAAGTTCCTAATGTTATCTATCGGGATTGGCTTTCAACTCATTATACAGACATAATTAAAGAGATTATTAAAGAAATTACTAACGAAGAAAAAGATATTGTTTTTTCTATTACTCAAAAACAATTAAACCCTGTAGAGGTTAAACGCGCGGCCACAAAAGAAGAACATTTTTCCTTTGAGAACAACTTAAATACTAAATATATATTTGAAAATTTTGTAGTCGGAAACGGCAACCGGTTCGCGCACGCGGCCGCGATGGCTGTTGCCGAATCCCCAGCTAAAACATATAATCCCTTTTTTATATATGGCGGTGTCGGATTAGGAAAAACCCATTTACTGCATGCTATAGGGAATTCCGTTATAAAAAAATATCCTGATTTAAAAATTATGTATCTTTCTTCTGAAAAATTTGTAAACGAATTTATTAATTGCATCCGTGACGGAAAAGATATTATATTCCGCAATAAATACAGAAACATAGATTTATTATTAATTGACGATATACAATTTTTAGCGGGAAAAGAAAGAACACAGGAAGAGTTTTTCCATACCTTTAACACTCTTTATGACGCGCACAAACAAATAGTTATTTCAAGCGACAGCCCGCCTAAGGATATCCCCACATTGGAAGAGCGGCTGCGTTCCCGTTTTGAATGGGGATTGATCACCGATATTCAACCGCCTGACCTGGAAACAAGGATCGCGATATTGAAAAAAAAGGCGGAAAAAGATAGAATTAACCTGCCCGATGATGTCGCTTTATTTATAGCAAATAAAATCAAATCAAACATAAGAGAATTAGAAGGCTCGCTTATCCGCACTGTTGCTTACGCTTTTTTAAATAAAAGAACTATTGACCTGGAATTAGTTAAAGAGGTTTTAAAAGACATATTCCCTAAAGATTTTGATAATATTAATATTGATGCCATCCAGGAATTAGTTGCTAAATATTTCAACATCCAGACTTCAGATATGAAAAAAAAGAAAAGATCGAAATCTATCGCGTTTCCAAGACAGGTGGCAATGTATCTAAGCAGAACATTAACTAATTCCTCTTTACCTGAAATAGGCGTAAATTTCGGCGGCAGAGATCATACAACCGTTATTCACGCTTGTTCAAAGATAAAAAATTTAAAAGAAAAAGACCTAAACTTTAATATCCAACTCGAAGAGATTATTAGTAAACTTAAAAATTAGCCCGCCTGCGGCGGATAAATATGTATTAAGTGTTAATAAGTTATTAATAAAAAAAAGTTTTCAATTAAATGTTAATCATGTGGATAACTATAACAAGTTATCCATAGTTTATTCTATTAAATTTCTTATACTATATATAAAATTTTTTCACATTTCAACATACTAACAGAGCATATGAGTATTATTATTATATATAACATGTAAAATAATAAAATAATAATACCTGCCTATTGTGGGTATTAAGGAGAAAAAATGAAATTTAAATGTTTACAGAAAGATATTTTAAAAAGTATACAATGTGTGCAATATATTATTGAGAATAAAAATACCTTACCTATTCTTTCTAATATTTTATTAGAAACACAAAAAAATGAGATATTACTCACAAGCACTGATCTGGAAATCGGAATAAAAACATTTTTCACGGCAAAAATAGAAACAAAAGGAATAATTACTGTTCCAGCTAAGAAATTTAGCGAGATCATTAATGAATTACCGGATGGCGAAATTGAAATTGAGCTGATTGGAGAGAATTTAATAAATATTAAAAGCGGTTCCATATCTTTCAATATAAACACTATTTCTTCTGATGATTTCCCTAAATTCCCTTTTTATAAGGAAAATGAAAATTATTTTTTAATTCCGGCTAAGATCTTAAAAAATATGATAACTAATACTATTTTTTCAGTATCCCATGATGAAACCAGATATGTTTTAAATGGAATATTAATAGAAAAAGAAAAAAATGAGATAAATTTAGTCGCGACAGACAGCCATCGATTAGCTTTTATAAAAGAAAAAATATTAGAAGCGAAAGTAAAGGATTTTAAAGTGATCATTCCTTATAAATCTATAAAAGAAGTAGGCCGGCTGCTTATGGAGGCCGATAAAGATATAAAAGTTATTGTTGAGGAAAAACAGATTATATTTCTTATTGGTAATATTATTTTAATTTCCAGGCTTATTGACGGGCAATTCCCTGATTATAAAAAGGTTATTCCTGTAAAGACTGATCATACATTTTTAGTTGATCGAGACAAGATTTTACAGGCAACAAAGAGAATTTCTATATTAACCAGCTCAAAAACAATGGCTGTTGTTTATAAGTTAACAAAGGGAACATTAAATATTAATATTAAAAATCCGGAGGAGGGGGAAGCGCAGGAAATATTAAATATTGATTATAATGGCCCTGATATAGAGTTTGGTTATAATTTCCGTTATTTATTGGATATATATAAGAATATAGATGAGAAGGAGATAATGTTTGAGTTTACAAAACCATTTCATCCCGGACTAATAAGGCCGAAATCAGAGAAAAATCCAATTTATATAGTAATGCCGATTAGAATTTAATGTATTTAAAAAATATTATTTTAAACAGTTTTCGTAATTTAGGTAAAGTTAATATAGAATTCGGGAAAGGTTTAAGTTTTATTATTGGAGAGAATAGCCAAGGGAAAAGTAATTTAATTGAGGCAATATATTTACTTTTAACATTTAGATCTTTAAAAACTAATTATTATGAGGATATGATCAGTTTTAGGTCTGATTTTTTTTATATAAAAGGTTTATTAATAATAAAAGATAAGAATCAGGTAATAGAGGTTGTTGGAGAAAAAGGAAAAGGAAAAAGATTAAGAATTAATAATAAGATCCAGACAAACCCTGATTATCTTGGTAATAGATTTCCAGCCGTTATTTTTACCCCTGAAAATTATAATATTATAAAAGGTATGCCTTCTCACAGGCGCAGTTACCTGAACTTTCAAATATCCCAGATCAACCCTCAATATTTTCACAATCTTAAACAATATAATAAAATTTTAATTCAGAAAAATATCATACTACAGGAAAGAACGAAAAACATGGATATATTGGATTCATGGGACCAGCAATTGATCGAATATGGCGCTGAATTAATAATAAAAAGAGATATGGTGGTAAAGAAGATAAACAGCTTAATGAAAAGTATTTATAAAAATATAATATCACACGAAGAAATAGATATGGTTTATAAAACATTTATAATAAACGATGTTTTATCTGATAAAAATAAAATAATAGATATCTGGAAGAAAATGACCTTAAAAACAAGAAATGAGGAGATTAAAAAAGGATTTTCATTGTATGGGCCGCACCGGGATGAAATTTCTTTTTTTATGAACGGAAAAGAGGTTAAAAGTTTTGCCTCGCAGGGGCAGATAAAAAGTATTTTACTGGCGTTAAATTTAGCGGAAATATATTTTGTTTTTGAGGAATCCGGGGAGTACCCTATAGTTTTATTTGATGAGTTGTTTTCGGAATTAGACAACAAAAGGATCGAGAATATCTTTAATGCCTTACCAAAAGATATTCAGATATTTATAACCGAGGTTGATAAGTCAAAGATTAAAAGTAAAAGCGGCGAATGGTTTAAGGTGGAGCAGGGACAGGTGAAAAAAGATTAGGATCGTAAAAAAATAAAGTAATTGACGTGTTAAAAATTAGTTATATAATGAAAAATATAATTAGTAAAATAAATAAAAAAATATGTTAAAAAAAACACTTCAAAATATCTTTGTAATTTTATTTATAATTACCGCATCCGCTGTCTGCCTGGAAGAAGAATTGGGTGGTTGTGTTGAAGATCTGGATAAGTTAGGGAAAGCCGTTAGTGACGCTTCTAAAGCCGCTGAAGAGGCGGAATCCGCCCGTGAAGAATTAGAATCTAAAAACGATGAATTAAAAAAGTGCCTTGAAAATCCGGATGTGGCTTCTCCGACATGGGATAATGGGCAAAGTTTACGTTTAGATTGTGAATTATTAAGAAAAAATCACGAAGAAAAGCTGAAAATATTAGAAGCCAAACTTAAAATATTAGATGCTAAAATTAAATCTGTTGAGTGGTCGTGCGGAACACAGTTTAATAATGACTCTATTGGCAAATCAAAAAATACTGTTAATGTAAATTGCGAAATATTTAAAAGTTTAAAAGGAAAGATACCTATAAAAGAATTACTTGATCTTTGTAAAAAAAGCATGTCTGAAGCGGAATGTAAGAAATGTCTTGAGATAGAGTGATAATTTTATTCTTTTAAATTTTCTTTTAACTCTTCTTCTAACTTTTTTTCTGTTTTTTTATCTATTTTTAAATCAGTCAAAGAAGCTGGAAGAAATAGAAAAATAATATAACTGACAACTAAAATAATAAGCAGTATTATAATATTTTTTAAACCAACTAATAACATATATTTACCTCCTATTCTAATCCCCTTCCAATTTCCCGTATCCTTGGGATGTGATAATATTTATAACGGAAAAGTGCGTCAAAACGGTGGCAGTCCGCGCATATGGTAAAATCTTTCTGGCGCAAAAAGCTGTTAGACGCTGTTCCTTCGGTATTTTCTCCCGGCGCGTTATTTGGGTTTCCTGCCTCCCATTGATGCGGGTTGTGGCACGATCCGCAGGACACAATTCCGTGTTTTGCCCTAAGGCCGTCATCTTTATTAAACATCGGAAGTGAGCCGGGTTCACGGTCATTCCGTCTGCCGATATTTGTAACTACAATATCGGCAGGGTGCATATCAACAACAGGAACTTTGTTTTCCGCGCACTGTTTTGGCGCGTGACAGCTTTTGCACAGCATAGAAGGTGTTTCCAGGCTTGCCTGCGGCAATTTAGCCCATATTAACAATTTACCGAACGCGTTATGGGGAATATGACATGCGCTGCATGGGCCGCCCTCTTCAGCCGTCTGGTTGATTACATTTTTTTCAGAAGGCGCTGTTATTCTCATATCATGTTCCGTACGAACAACATATTTTTTATTTAAATGACAGCCCGTACACATATCAGAATTTTTATTGTTTTTTCGTAAAAAACTGTTTGTAATATCTCCTTCAACTTTTATACCGGGGCCATGTTCTTTTTTGTCAGGGTCCCATTGATGAAGATTGTGGCAGGTAGAACAAAGCACTTTACCGGTTTCCATATCTTTAGCGCCTTGCAAGGTAAATATCGGAAACGGGGGTTCTCCTTTAAATCCAAGCCGGCTGAAATCTACGCCTACAGGATGCGTTTCACCGATTTGTTTAGTATTTCCGCATCCGTTTTTACCATGGCAACTTTCACACAAAGGAGAGATGCTATCGGTTCCTTTACCTTTTTGTTTCGCCCATAATTTTTCCGCAACAGCATTATGAGGTACATGGCAAGCCCCGCAAGGTCCGGATTCAAAAACAGTTTGACCCAGCATATTTTTTTCTTTCGGCGCGGAAACTTTCAGATCATGATCTGTTTCTACAATAAGGCCTTGAGCGCCATGGCAGTCCCTGCAAAGAGTTGCCTCCGGGTCGGAAGGAAGCCTCAGGAAACTGTTTAAAGCCGTTCCTTCTATATTTTCTTTAGCCTCACCCTTTGTATTCTTTTTAGGATCCCAGATATGCGGATCATGACAGGAATAGCAGTAGACATTGCCGCCTTCCTGTTTTTGTGCTTCTTTATTGAACGTAGGCAGAGTTGTTATCCCTCCAGCCTTTGAAATGGAGACATCGACCGGGTGTGAAAATTTACCAAGTTGCTTCTTTTCCGCGCATTTGCCGTCCGCATGGCAGGAAAAACAGAATTTTGAGGAAAAGTCAGCGTCACCACTTATTTCCCTTGACCACATTCTTGGCCCTAATCCATTATGGACTACATGGCATGGACTGCAGAGTCCGCCTGTTTTCCGGGTATTATCTTCAAAGTTTTTGACTTTAGGCGCGGTATTCGCAAGGTCATGATCTGTTCCTTCAACTAAAACTTTCTTTCCATGACAATCTTTACACAAATCAGGTGACGGAAAGTTGGATATCCTTAAAAAACTATTAGTCTGATTCCCTTCTGTATTTTTACGGGAGGATACTTTCTTTTTAGACGGATCCCATGTATGCGGATCATGGCATGTATTACAATAAACACTGCCATTTTCTAAAAGTTCACCCTTATTATTAAATAACGGCAACGTAGAATTTCCGTCCGCGCCTAGAATGGATACTGAGGTTGGATGCGTAAAGGTTACAATTTTTTTAGCCTCGCCTGGATTTTTTTCAGAATGACAGCTGAAACAAAGATTGGCGGAAGTATCTTTTCCGATCTGCGAAACCTCTCTGGCCCATATTTTACGCTCTTTTCCATTATGCACCAAATGGCAGGCGCTGCAAATTCCTCCTTCAGAACTCGTTTTCCCTTCGATATTTTTTGCGTTAGGCGCAGTTACCGACATGTCATGTTCAGTATTTTCAACAAAGAATTTATCCTCATGGCAATCTTTACAAAATTCAGATTTGGCATTGTTTGGTTTACGCAGGAAACTATTAGTAAAATCACCTTCCCTGTTTTTGTTAAAAGTTGTATCCAGCTTCTTTGGATCCCATACATGCGGGTCATGGCAGCTTGTGCAGAGGACATTCCCCTCCGGTTTTTGTTTACCCATTTCGTCAAATAATGGCATAGAAGATGTGCCATCAGCTTTTTTTATTGACTTATCTGTCGGATGAGAATATTTATCAATTGGTTTATTCTTCGCGGAACCATCTTTATTATGACAACTTACGCAAAGCTGTGTAACGAAATCGCCTTCACCCGAAAGTTTTTTAGCCCATCCGTGAGAGAAATGGCATGGCGCGCAAACTCCTGATTGCGCGGCTGTTTGATTTCTGATGTTTGGTTCATCAGGGGCTGTAATTGCCAGGTTATGGTCGGAATAAATTACGGACTTTTTATCTTTATGACAGTCCAGGCAAATAGAAGACTGATTATTGACCGCGACTAAAAGCGGGGTATTTTTAACACCCTTATGGGGAAGATGGCATGTAGTGCATATCATCTCCTTGTTTGGGCCAAAATTGCCGCCTGCTTTTATAATATCCTCGGCGATTTTTACCTTATCAGAAATGATGTTTACGGGATGTTTTATTGAAGCTATAGAATCACGGATCCCGCGGATTATTTTGTTTTGATGGCAGGTGTTGCATAATCCGGAGAATTTATTATCCGCCAGGAGGTTTTTTGTTTTTGGCGCGGAATCATGGATCTTATGGCAGCTTTCGCAGACTAACTTTTCGTCTACGCCCTTTCTTGCGCCTAGCCCCAATAGGGATGGGGAAATAACTGCTTCTGAAGGAATTACATTAATCGGATGTGTTCCTTTTTGTTCGCCATCTTGTATCCCATTAGCATATTTTGTTTCATGGCATTCAAGGCACAAAGCGGAATTTTTATTAGAAACAGCCATAATTTTACCGTCCGTTCCATCATTTGCCGCATTGTCCGCGGCATTGTGGACCTTGTGGCAGCTTTCGCAGATGACTGTGCTGTCAGGCCCGAATTGCAAACCCATAGGGTGCATTTCACCGGTCAATTGAACATCTACCGGGTGAGTCCCCGTATTTTTTTCACCTGTGCCTTTGTTAAGCTTGTCGATATGGCATATTTCACAAAAAGAAGATTTTTTGTTGTTATCAGCTAAAAGATGTGTTTCTTTTGCCGCGTAATGCGGTGAATGGCAGGAAACACAAATTAAGCTATTATTTTTACCTGTGTTAGACGGTTTTCCTGAATGCCATCGATAAGGGATTGATGCTTTTGTTTGAGGAACATCTACCGGATGGGTATCATGCCCGGGACCTTCTTTCTTGCTTGGATTATTTGTATGGCAGGCTTCACAAAGCTCCGAGGATTTAACATCCGGGCCCTTTACCGGAAGCAATAAAAGATTGTCTGCTTCCGCGGAATGGATTTTATGGCAGCTTTCACAAATTACCTTATTAGCTTTATCTCCGCTATATGCCCCGGATTCTTTTAATTCTTTTGGAAAAACGATTGACTCAACATTTATAGGATGCATTCCTTCTTTTGTTCCATTAGACTTATCTTTATGGCAATCCATGCACATCTCTGAGTTCTCGTTTGCTTCCCTGAGATAAGTAGCCCTTTCCGGCACCGAACCATCCTGAGAACCTACCGCGTGTGCTGTATGACAGCTTCCACAGTCTAATTCACCATAAAATTTGTCAGAATCATCTTTATAAGCGAAATTATTCATAAAGTATAAAGGATATTTTTCTGAAATATTTACTTTTTTAGAGGGAACTATCTTTGTCGGATGGGTTATCTTTTTTTTCCAGACTTTGGCGCGGGAATCAACCATTGAACCGTCATGACAGCTGTAACATATCCATTCATCTGTTACATAGCGTTTATGTCCGATATAGCGCGGTATGCGGTCAGGATTATCTTTTATTGAGTGATCAGGATGCCATTCATAATGGCAGACAGCGCATTCCTGCTTGGAGCTTCCGGGCATAACACTTCTAGCCAATGCGTATCTTTGGATAAAAAACAAACAAAATATTATCTGAGAAAAGAAGAAAAGACGTTTCATTAATTTAATAATAATTATTGTAGATTAAAGACTTCAATCAGGTTGGCGATCATTTCAACCACATAGAGATGGTTAGCGTCATCGACTAAAATTCCAACAGGTGTAATAAAAGTTCTACGATTATTCAATTCATTGTTGATTAAAGAAATGAGTTCGCCATCCCTATTGAATACCTGAATGACCCCAAGGAAACTATCACTTACAAATATTCTATCTTGTTTATCTATAGTAATGCCTTTCGGGCGATAAAAAGTTCCTTTTTTTATTCCCCAAAGGCCTATTTGCCGCAAATAATTTCCATCCTGATCAAATGCCTGTACTCGAGCGTTAATAACATCAACTATATAAATTTCACCTTTACTGTCGCTTGCCAGCATAAAAGGAAATCTGAATTCCCCTTTTCTTCTGCCATTGTTGCCCCACTCTCTTATAAAATCACCTTTTTTGTTATACACTACAACTCTATGGTTATCATTATCTACAATAAAACATTTATCTTTAACAACAATAATGTCAGTCGGATCCGCCGGAACTTTTTCTTCACCAGGTTTTATAGCAAATTGATTTTGGAAATTTCCATCAGCGTCAAATATTGTAATTCTATGATTTCCTGAATCGGCTATATATACTTTTCCATCAGTATCAGTGGTAATACCCAAAGGATATAATAATTCACCTGATTGGTCGCCTTTTTTACCAAATTCTTTAATGAATTCGCCTTTTTTGGTAGTTACGACCACCCTGTTATTTACCCCATCCAGTATATATAAGTTGCCGTTTGGCCCAATAGCTATATCACTTGGCTGGTTTAAAGGTGAAGCTGCAGGACCTTTTATTTCGAAAAGAAGAGTGGCTTTTACCGGAATTTCTTCTCCGAATGCGCAGTAATTCTTGAAAAGAAGAGTTATAAAAAAAATAAATATAAATTTTTTATTAAATATAATCATACTGAAAAATAAGGGGGCTAAGAATATTCCTCCGCCCCCCTATGAAAGTTATTAAATATAAAAAATAATAATTAGCTTTTAACTGCCTTTTTTAGTTCCAAAGAGGACAGGCATAAAAAATCTGCCATATCGTCCGATAATTCCCGCAGCCTCGGTTCCGACTATTTGATCCGTGCGCTCTTCGGAATATCCAAGGGCCTTAAACGGCAATACACTTTTGACACGGTGACAATCCGTACAATCTAATCCGGGGTTTGAAACCGCTTGATGTATTTGTCCTTTCATCTGGCCCTGTATATCAGATGGCAACCTGTCTCTCATGGCAAGCGCTTTTGCGAATTTTGCATTATCCATCCGCATAGTTATCATTTTAAAACGGCCATTCTCTATAACGTATGGTGTAATTAAAGGGACATTGTCCCTTCCTGTGATTTCTTCATCAAAGGCAGAGATAAGCTGGTTGACATAGGGTTTTATCCTTATTAATGGGTCAACTTTTCTTGTCCCCTTTTTTAACTTAGCTATGCTGAATGAGGTTCCATCAAACCATCTATAGCCGCTAATACCTCCTTTTACATCCTTTACATGACAGGTATTGCAGTCTATGAATGGGGCGTGAAAATTAAGCATTGCCCTTGTGATTTTATTTTTAGCATGCGGCATTTTGCCATGGCAAATGATACAAATGAGAGGATTTTGATCATCAAAAGACGCAGCATCACCCTCATTTTTATTGTGAAAATGAAATACTCTCGATTCCTTTTCATTAACTACAATCCTATCGGTTAACGGGTTGTGCTCTTCTCCGGATTTAACAGGCGCAACAAAGGCTAATGCTACGACAGAAACCATAGCCACAGCCGCACTTATTATTAAATTACGTTTTAGCATTATTTTTTACCCCCCTCTTCCCCTTTTTCTTTTGCCATCATTTCATCATACCACATTTTATGTTCATGAATTACCTCTTCTTCAGTCATTTTCCCGGTAATCCACGATTTGATCATCGGGAAATTTTCAGGAATAAAATGAACATTGTAAAAATGGAATGTAAATATAAAAACAGTTGCCAAAAACGCCTCATCACTATGAACAATAAGGGCGGCAGTCATCCACCACCAAGGCATAAAAGACATGACGAACTCTCTTAAAAACAAACTAAGGCCAGTAAGCCCGATCATAACCATACCCCAATATACGGCAAGATAATCAAATTTTTCAGGATAGGCCCATTTTTTCAATGCCGGCGGTTCTTTGTTTATCCCAAGATAATATTTAATTTTATCAACGATATCTTTTCCATCTTTAGCGGATGGAATTAGTGCCAGGTCCCCTGTTTTTAATCTCGAGAAAAAATTATTAAACGGGTTCCAGCCTTCAATTATCCATCGGCTGATCAAATAAATAGAATGGTAAATTAAAAGTATCCAGGATAGTATTCCGCATATCCTATGAATTACAGGAGCAATTTCCGGCCCCCCAAGAAGTTTAAACAAAGGTTTGGCATACGGCATGTGCGGAAATTTTTGAGGCATACCGGTTGCGACAAGCAAGGTAAAAGCAATAACTAGAATGAGATGCTGAATTATTTGGTGTGTACTTAGCCTCTCAAATATTCTTGGTTCAACAGAACTTTTATGCTCAGCATGTTCCATAAGCTTCACGCTCCTTTCTAAATAAAATTATCCTAATATTTTTCGTACTAAGTCCATTGTAATAAGTGCAATAACAAAAGCTAATACTCCATAGCAAAGCCAGAAAAAGGTTTCTTCCAGAAGAAACAGCCCGATAAAATTATGCGGCGCAATATGTCCGACTGAACGCGCAAATGATTTGGACTCTTTAGCTTTTGGATGGCAGACATCAACACTGCATGTTTTTACCAAATTATCTTTTTCTTTATTAAGACGACTTTCTTCTGTAATAAATACTGCTGATTTCGGATTCTTTTTGCTTAATAATTCATGTATCCCTGCATCTCCGCCTGATGGGCGATTTGGATCCATTGGATAATTAGCTTTGGTATGACAATCCGTGCAGCCTGCCCATCTTTCTCCGCCGTGATAAACCATTTTATAATGGAATGTAGTTTTATATTCCTTAACCGGTGCCGCGCTGAGTTTGTGCCTTTTCATCATATCGTCATTTCCATGGCACTCAACACAAAGCTCGACAACCTGGTTTTTGGTTCTATTGGTCTTCATGTCAAAACGATGTTTTGTGTGGCGATAAAATCTCGCGGAAAAATCATCCTTATGACATCCACGGCATCTTTTTAGCTGGGCCTCATTAACTGTTGGTATTACATCGCCGACTTTTTCATAAATCGGGTTTATGTCATGGCAGTAGGTGCAATAAGGCGCGTCAGGATCTTGTTTATCCTGAGGTAATTCTCTGTCTGCAGTACCGTGAGCGCTTTCTTTATAAGCAACATAGGCATTTTCATGAGAAAAATATTTTTTATCGCTTGGATCATCGGCGCGGGACGGTTCAATTATACTATGGCATACTAAATTACAGCGGACCTTTTCTTTAATTAAAGGCTGATGAGGAATTTTTGGTTCGTTTCCTTCCATAATATAATCATGGCAGTCTACGCATCTGACATTTCCATGAACGGATCTGGTAATAAAAATATCCTCTTCAACATAGAAATCTCTTTTTATTCCTTTTTCGTCCATGCGTACAATACCAGGATGGTCATGGCACATCATGCAGTTATCAGGGTCAGCCACGGCATAACTTGAATGTTCATTAATAATAAAAGTGCAAATGAAGGTTACAGCAAATAATACAAAAAAGTTTTTAATCAAAAAATTTTTGTTCAAGATTTCACCCCCTCTTTAGGAATAAATAAAAAGCATATCCCCCATAGATTAATTAAAACAGCAACGATGTTAACACAATAATAATTCTTGTGTCAAGGAGAAAAAATTAGTGTGATTGAAATTTTAATATCGAGCCGTTAAATATTTTTATTACATGCACAACTCCAATAAAAATAAAAAATGCGCCTGTTATTGCCATTATTCCACCGCTCCTTAAACAAAAATACCCGCCTAGCGTATAAGATATTGTCTGTACCCAAACACATATAACCTGTAAAAATTTTCCTATGCTCATTAGCTTCACTCCTTTCTTTGTTAAATTTTAACAATTCAAAAATTTTTATTACAATGATATTTTAAGGCCAAATTTTCAATTGTCAATGCTTAATTAAATTACCCTCTTACTTCAGCCCTTGCCCCGTATGACAAACCTGGCATAATAATCCGTCTTTTTTCACTAAGCGAAGTTTGGCCGGTTCATCCGCGCCCTTTGTTCCCGCCCCCCATGGAATGATCCCTTTTTCGTGAGGATTGTGGCAGGTAGCGCACGTTACATTTTCTTTTTCATCCACCGGAAGAAAAACATTTTGTTCAATTTCGTAAACGCTTTTTCTTTTTTGCATATCAACTGATGCATGTTTTATATGATCTTTCTGGCCGGGATGGACTTTATCTCTATGGCAGCGCACACATAAATCGGTCATTGGAGCAATAAGATTTTTAAAATCCTGTTTTTGCGCCCTGACTTTTCTATCGGGCTGATTGCGATGACAATATAAACAAACACCCTCTCTTATGATTCCCCTGGAATCAATTTGATCATGGACATTATATTTTACATATGCGTCGCGTTCATGGCATTCAAAACAGATATCGCTGCGGTACTGATACGGCCCGCCGCGAAGAAATATTTTATTAGTTTTTTTAACTTCCTTTTTATTTTCTACCCGGCAGTCCGCGTAGTGGCATGTAAGGCATGTGATTTTACCGTCAAACAGAGAAAGATTTTTTGGTTTATGTTTTCCGGGCGCATCCGCTGAGACATTGATCGGATGAAAATCCGCGCTTCTCCATGGAAATTCATCTCTATGACAGCGCATACAAGTCTCAATCGTATTGCCGCCGAACCGGATATTTGGAATGCCTTTCACAGGTTCTTCCGTATGGCAAGTTAAGCAAAACGCGTTTTTTAAATGAGGGTTTGTTTTTAATGATTCTGTCGCTAAACTTTCATATTCCGAAGTAACAAAATATCCTTTTTTGGAATAACCATGAACATCATGGCAGGTCTCGCAAACCGGTTCTTTTTTTAGTTCCGGGTAAGGGTTTGCATCACTATAGTGTTTAGAATTTATTTTATTGTGGCAGAAATAACAGATATTTTCCGCGTCCTGACGAAGGGTTTGCTTGGGATTACTGCTTATCTTAGGGTCGCTCGCATGACAGAACCCGCATGGAGAATGATCCCCTTTATGAGGATTTTGAGAAATTATTTTTTCTCCATGGCAGCTTTTGCAAAAAGTTTCGCGATTTTCAAAAACAGGTTCGAAATCAAACGCAGTTTTTTGGAAGCCTCTGAGCATTTGAAAATTACCTACACTGACATGGAGGTCATGACAAGTCGAGCAGACAACGGTGCCTGCTGATTTTCCATATTTCCCTGTGGGAAAAATATCGGGAATTGTCATAGGTTTTTCCAGTTTCTTTGGATTCACCCCTGTTGGGTGGAGATTTACTTTTTTATGGCAGCTTTCACATAAACTTATTTCATCAAATTCAAATGTGTTTGAAAACGTATAAATTTCTTTTTCCGTCGAGCTTGGTATAGGTTTTTGTTTGTGACAGTTTTCGCAGCTAATACCAAGATGCGGATTGGGTATTTCATCAAATAAAGGTTTCGGTTTAGCCTCGGGCTCTTCCTGTGTAACAATATTTTCTTTACTGCCGGTTGTATCTTCAACCGGATTTTCCGTGTCTGAAGTTTCCTCTTTTTCTTTTTTCATCTGATTAAGTATATCCTCTGGACTTTTCGTTCCATATACTCCGCCTCCGCCGTATTCTTCGGCAGTTACAGGGAATAATAAAAGAGAGAAAATATATAAAACTAAAATAATAAGAGGAAACAAATGTAACTTTTTCATTGTTCGGAAAACTCAAATTTATAAGACCAAATCGTAACATGGAACACTTTGCTAGTCAATAAAAAAAATAAGATTGATTTTTTCCCGCAATTTGATATCCTTATATCTTATGTATAATTATACAAAAGATTATGATTGTATTATTGTGGGTGCCGGCCACGCTGGATGCGAAGCCGCGCTTGCATGCTCGAGAATGGGGATAAAAACGCTTCTTTTAACTATAAGTATTGATAGTATCGCGTTGATGCCTTGCAATCCTGCAATAGGCGGTTTAGCTAAAGGGCATTTAGTCAAAGAAATTGATGCTTTAGGCGGTGAAATGGCTAAGGTTACTGATAAAACAGGAATTCAGTTTAAGATATTGAATAAAAGCAGAGGGCCGGCGGTTCAATCTCCCCGCGCGCAGTCCGACAAACTGGAATACCGGCTGGAAATGACAAGGATTCTGGAAAATCAGGAAGGGTTAGATATAAAACAAGGGATAGTTGAGGAGATAATGGTTTCCGGTAAAAAAATAAAAGGTGTGAGGACTAATATAGGCACTGTATATAAGTCTAAAACCGTTATTATCTGCACAGGAACCTTTTTGAACGGATTGATCCATATCGGCCTTACATCTTTTCCTGCCGGGAGGATGGTTGAGTTTCCGTCAGTAGGTCTTTCTCAAAGCTTAAGCAGGTTAGGATTAAGATTAGGAAGATTGAAAACAGGCACTAATCCAAGGCTTGACAGTAAAAGTATCGATTTCTCAAAGACAATACCTCAATATGGCGATATCCCTCCTGTTCCATTTTCTTATTTTACAAAGAAATTGCCGCAGGCGCAGGTCCCATGTTTTTTGACATACACAAATAAGAATACACACAAAATAATCTTAAGTAACCTTAAAAGATCTCCTCTTTATTCAGGCAAGATAAAGGGTATAGGGCCGAGATATTGCCCGTCAATAGAGGATAAAGTAGTTAGATTCCGGGATAAGGAGCGGCATCAAATATTTCTTGAGCCGGAAGGCAGAGAAACATCAGAGATCTATGCGAATGGTATATCCACAAGCCTGCCATATGATGTTCAACTTAAGTTCCTGCGAACAATAGATGGGTTGGAGAATGCTGAAATAATAAGGCCCGGATACGCGATTGAATATGATTTTGTTTATCCGGACCAGATAAAATTAAATTTGGAGACAAAATCAATTGAAGGGCTTTTTTTAGCCGGTCAGATAAATGGTACCTCGGGATATGAAGAAGCGGCAGCTCAAGGATTAATGGCTGGTATTAACGCGGTTTTAAAAATAAAAAAGGATAAACCTTTTATATTAGACAGGTCGGAGGCATATATTGGGGTTTTAATTGATGATCTGGTCACCAAGGGAATATCCGAACCATACAGAATGTTTACTTCCAGGGCTGAATATAGATTGGTGTTAAGGATTGATAATACTGATCAGAGATTAATGGGATATGGTTACAAGTTTGGGTTAATTTCTGAAAAAAACTATAAAATATTCGAGAAAAAATTAAAAAATGTAGCAAAATTCAAAGAGGAACTGCTTAAGTTTGATATAAAAAAATGTAATATTACTGACAAACCGGAAAATGTTACATTATTACAATATTTAAAAAGGCCGGAAGTAAGCTTAAAACACATATTAGAGAAAATAGATCCAAAATCGATAAACTTAGACAAGTATAATTCCGATATAATAAATCAGGTTGAAATTCAAATCAAATACGAAGGATATATAAATAGACAGCTTTGGCAAATTGACAAATTTAAAACATTGGAAAATAAATTAATTCCTGGCAATTTTGATTATAGCAAGATAACAAGTTTTTGTCGTGAGGCAAAGGAATTGTTAATGAAAATCAGGCCAATATCAATTGGGCAAGCATCAAGAATAACCGGTGTTACCCCGGCAGATATAGATGTTTTAATGATTCATTTAAAGAAAAATCAAAAATGTTCCACGTGAAACATTCCAAAAATTGTAAGTAGTAATTTGTAGATTTTTTAATGAATTAATAATAAAATGATAAACTTCAGGAGGGGGGTAAATGAATAAAAGAATTTTAATTTTGATTGTTTTTTTAGTTTTGGTAAATTGTTTTTTTACAGTAAAAGCTTCAAATGATACAGCTTCCGACTTGCAAGCTAATGATACTACTAAGAGTGGGTTAATAATGCAGATAGCGTCGGATAGAAAAAAATATCAACCTTTCCAGCCAATAAATATAAGAATTACTGTTATTAATAATACTCCAAATGAAGTAATCTTTAATAAGCGATTCGCAGTAATTAAACAACAGGGCGCAGAGGTAAAAAGTGACATAAGTTTTAAAATAACTAAACCAAATGGCGGGAATGCTAATATTGAATTTGCGTCTGAGGTTGCACCATTGTCTGAAACTGATTTTGTAAAAATAAAATCAAAAGGAAAATATGAAAAACAGTTAGCTGTCAATACGTGGTATTGGAAAGAGTTAGGTGCGTCAGGACCGTATGCATTTAAGTGTATTTATCATAATGATATGTCGGGATATTTGATGTCGGGTGATGATGGCGATAAGTTAATGGAAATGTATGCATGGACCGGAGATTTGGAATCGAACGCAATTACATTTAACATAGATGAAATGTCTAAGGATGAGGTTGCAAAATTAACTGCCAGATTGACTAATGAATCTATTTACTGGGGGGAACGAAGCAAAGTTGCGGAGCTGCTGGGCGATCTGAAAAATGGTTGGGCCTTGGATTCTTTATTGAGCCGGTTAGTATTAAGTGAAAATGAGGTGGTTAGAAATAAATGTGTTGAAGCAATTGTCAAATATGGTGCATTCCCGATAAAAAGACTTATAAAGCTTTTAGATAACGCTGATCCTATGTCTAGAGTTTTATCTGCAAAGATATTGTGTTTATTAGGTGAGAAAAAAGGCTTAGGGGTGGTTCGTAAGGAATTGCAAAATAAAGACGGCCAGGTTGTAATGGAAGCAATGCTTGCCCTGCAGTGTTTAGATAAAGACCTTGCGATTAAAGATATTGTTAAATATGATCTTCTAAATAGTAAAGAAGATATCTTAAGTTTTACAGCCATGGATATTTTAAAAAAGCTGGGAGTTAAAGTTGATTTTAATAAGAAACTGAACAAGTGGGCAGTGGTTAAATAATGGATGAGAGTAAACAGCGCTTATCAGATATATTAAATAAAGGTTTGTTGCAGTTAGGGATTAAGCCCGGTCCGCGATCCGAAGAAAAGGTTTTAATATATGTTAATGAATTAATTGACTGGAGTCAAAAAATAAATTTAACAGCAATTAAGGTTCCTGAAGATATAATTGTAAAACATTTTCTGGATTCACTGGTGTGTTTAAAAGAGATCGTTTTGGATGAAGAGAAAGCGCCGAAGCTGCTTGATATAGGTACCGGCGCGGGTTTCCCGGGATTGCCATTAAAAATATTTTGTCCGGATCTTTCTGTTTCTTTGATGGAAGCTACGGGAAAAAAAATCCGTTTTCTTGAAGAGCTTTTAAAAAAATTGGATATTAAAGATGTTTCTATACTTCACGGCAGGGCGGAAGAATTATCCAAAAAAATGGAATTACAGGAAAAGTTTGACATTGTAGTAATAAGAGCAGTTGGAGAATTGAAACTTTTGGTGAAACATTCATTTCCTTTTATCAAAAACGGAGGATGCCTTTTGGCTTTAAAAGGAGTAATAATAGACGAAGAGGTAGCAAAAAGCCAAAAGGATTTGAAAAAGATGAAAGGCCTCATTGATAAAATATTGGATTATGAGCTTATTTCAGGGAAAAAAGGAAAATTAATAAAGATAGTGAAAGGAAATGTTAATGGCTGATATAATTGGAAAAAAAGATTTAAGCGTGCTAATAAAGGAGTCCTGGGGGTTTTTCGCGAAAAGATGGGTGATTCTTTTTCAGATATCCCTTTTTGTCTGGATACCTGCCGTGATGATACTTCCGTTAGTGTCTTTCTTATGGACGAGTTATAACTCTTTAAAAACTAATACGGAATTGTTATTTTCAGTTAAGGTTATTCTTGCAGGCGGAATATTAACGCTTACTGTTTTTGGCATACTCGCTCTCGTTTTGTTAATGGATAAGCTGATGAAGGTAACAATAATGGATAAATTATGGGAAAAGCCGGAAGAAAAGTATTATCTGGAATTAATTAAACTAACAAAAGAGGTATGGCCGAAGATGGGAGCTTTATGTAATGCCCAGCTTCTGGTTTGGGTTATTGTTTTTGCGGGATGTTTATTATTATTCGCGCCGGGAGTGCTTTTTCTTATATGGTTTTCTTTTGTCCCGTATGAAGTAATTCTTAAAGGGAAAACAGGAAAAGACGCTTTATCTTCAAGTAAAAAGATCGTGAGACAGGATTTAGCGAAATTTGTCGGCAATATGCTGGTTATGATCGGGATCCTGGTTTTTATAAATATCGGATTAACCGGTTTTTTTAAATTGATTTTTTCTAAATCAACAACACTTTTGGCCTTCGGAGAATTAGCCGCGACAATTATTTCAAATGTTTTAAGCCTGTGGTTAACGGTTTTTCATTTTGGTTTATATAAGGAATTAGGAAAAAGGGTGTAAGGTTAAATTTATGGTAAATTTATTTGAAGAGGAAGAGAAAAGCAATGTCGAAGAAAATACGCCTTTAGCCGCGCGGATGGCGCCGAAAACCTTAAGTGAATTTGTCGGTCAAAATCATATTCTCGGACAGGGTAAGATCTTAAGGCGTTTGATCGAGGCTGACCGTATCGTATCTATAATTTTAGCGGGCCCGCCGGGATCGGGTAAAACAGCGCTGGCTAAATTAATTGCCGGTTTAACAAAATCACACTTTATATCTTTAAACGCTGTAACCGCTAAGGTCGATGATCTTAGAAAAGTTATTGAAGGTGCCCGGTACCAGATCAAGACGAAAAGTAAAAAAACAATAGTTCTTGTTGACGAAATACACCGTTTCAGCAAAGTGCAGCAGGACGCGCTTCTGCCGTCAGTTGAGGAAGGTGCTATTATTTTGATAGGTCTTACTACGGAAAATCCGAATTTTGCCATTACTTCCGCTTTAACTTCAAGAGCGCAGGTATTTATACTTAATAAATTAAATGATGATGATGTTCGTATCATTTTGAAAAACGCGATCGAAAATAAAGAACGGGGGTTGGGCAAGTTAAAGATAAAAATGGACCCTTTGGCTATGGAGCATTTAATTAAAATGTCCGAAGGCGACGCTCGTAAAGCATTATCCTCGCTGGAATTGGGGGCGTTGACAACCGAACCGGACGAAAATAATGTAATAATATTTTCTTTACCAGTCGCGGAAGAGTCAATTCAAAGGAAAAAAGTTTTATACGACCGTGACGGGGATGAGCATTATAATACGATTTCCGCTTTTATTAAAAGTATGAGGGGGTCGGACCCTGACGCGGTGATTTATTGGCTGGCGAAGATGCTATGCGCGGGCGAGGATCCGAGATTTATCGCGAGAAGGATAGTTATTTGTGCCGCGGAAGATGTAGGGGATGCGGACCCGATGGCGTTAGTCATCGCGAACTCGGCTTACCAGGTAAGTGAAATGATCGGAATGCCCGAGGCGAGGATCCCTTTGGCGGAGGCCGCGATCTATATAGCTTGCGCGCCGAAAAGCAACGCGTGTTATATGGCTATTGAGAAGGCGATGGAAGATGTAAGCAAAGAACGGGTCCAGGATGTTCCAATACATTTGCAGGACACACATTCTTCAAATCAAAACGCGGGCGAAGGGTATAAATATCCTCATAATTACAAAGACGCGAAAGTTGAGCAGAATTATCTGTTTAAGAATAAAAAATATTATGAAAGAAAGGTTCATGTTAAGGAGGTTTAACCAATATGAAAAAGATATTTTTTATTGTTTTTTTAGTGCTAAATGTGCTATCCTGTTATTATTGTGTAAAAGGCAGCGACGAGAAGGAGCCCGTTAAGATGGAAACGGAAGAATTGAAGATTGTAAACGAAGAAGAAAAGAAGTTTCTGTTAAAATTAGCAAGAAATACTTTGGAAGAATATTTAAAAACCGGAGGTATGCCGAAAATAGACGAAAAAGAATTAACGCATACAATGAAAATAGAATATGGCTGTTTTGTTACGCTTAACCTGAACGGCAAGCTCCGCGGATGTATCGGATATTTACAGCCGATAAAGCCGCTTTATAAAGCAGTTATGGAAAATGCTGTGAACGCCGCGACAAATGACCCGCGGTTTCGCGCGGTGAAGCATGAAGAATTAAAGGATATTAAAATAGAAATAAGTATTTTGAGCAGCCTTAAGGATTTGGAATTTGATTCGCCAAATGAACTTTTAAGCAAATTAGTGCCGATGCGCGACGGTGTTATCCTGAAGATCGGCATGGCAAGCTCTACCTTTCTTCCTCAGGTGTGGAAAAGCCTGCCGAATAAAACAGATTTTTTATCACAGTTAAGTTTAAAAGGCGGGAATATGCCTGACGCGTGGAAGGGAAAAGGCGTTGAGGTTTATACGTATTTCGCGGATGTGTTTGAAGAGGAGTAAATGTCCAGAATAATTGCTATTGTAAATCAAAAAGGCGGAGTGGGAAAGACTACTACTGCTATTAATTTAGCCGCAAGTTTAGGGAGGGCGGAAAAAAGGGTTTTACTTATCGATATGGACCCTCAGGGAAACGCCACAAGCGGCCTTGGTGTAAATAAAAATACGGTAGAAAAGAGTATTTATGATGTTTTAATTAATAATGTTAATATTGAAGATACAATTATTCTTACGGAAAGCCACGGTGTGGTCCTTATTCCTTCTAATATACACCTGACAGGCGCGGAAGTTGAGCTTGTTAATGTTTTGGAAAGAGAGTCAAGGTTAAAAAGCGCGTTAGCAGGAATAAAGAATAATTATGATTATATTGTTATTGATTGTCCGCCTTCTCTGGGGCTTATAACCATTAACAGCCTTAACGCGGCTGACGGCGTAATAATTCCGGTCCAGTGCGAATATTACGCGCTTGAAGGTTTAAGCCAGTTACTGAACACGATCAAATTAATTAAGGAACGTTTAAACCCCAGGTTAGAGATTGACGGCGCGCTTTTAACAATGCATGATGACAGAACAAATTTATCGAAGCAGGTAATACAGGAGATCCAGAAATATTTTGCCGATAAAGTATATAAAACTATAATACCCAGAAACGTCAGGTTGAGCGAATCTCCGAGTTACGGCAAGCCGATAATATATTATGATATAAAATGCCGCGGCGCGCAGACATATTTGCAATTTTGCAATGAAGTTTTGGAATCCGCGCAGATTTTTGTGAACAGTCCGAATGTAGATTTGAAAAAATTAGATATATTAAAGGAAAAAAAAGAAAATTATCTGCCGCGTATAATAGAATAAAAGAGGAGGAAAGATTATGATGAAAAAAAGTGGTTTGGGCAGGGGTTTGGATTCTCTTATTCCGCATGGAAAGATGGAAACAGAACCAATGTCCGGAAGCGGTATAGATAAATTAGAGGCGCAAATAGCTCATATCCCTTTAAGCGGAATACATGTTGTAAAAGTTCCATTGAATTCTATTATTGCCAACGAGTTTCAACCGAGGGAGGATTTTGATCAGGCAAAACTTGATGAGCTTGTAGAATCTGTTAAAGAAAAAGGTATAATTCAGCCTATATTGGTCAGGAGAAAAGGCGAGGCGTATGAACTGATAGCCGGAGAACGCAGGTTCCGCGCGGCAAAAAAAGCGGGGCTTTCAGATATTCCGGCTATTGTCAGGGATGTGGATAATGAAGAATCTCTGGAACTTGCACTGATCGAAAATATACAACGGGCTGACCTGAACCCGATGGAACAGGCTAAGGCGTATAAAAAGCTGATGGATAAATTCGGTTTAAGCCAGGATGCCCTGTCAAAGAAGGTCGGCAAGGAAAGATCAAACGTGGCAAATACTCTCAGGCTTCTGAAATTGCCGGAAGAGATCCAACGGGCGCTGATAGAAGAAAAAATAACATACGGACACGGACGGGCCTTATTAGGCTTAAAGACTGAAGTCGAACAATTAATGGTGTACGGTAAAACTATTTTAAAAAATCTTTCCGTAAGAGATGTTGAGCGGATAGTTCAGGTGGCTAACCGCCAGGGTGGAATTAGATTAAAAGAGTCGAAAGAAAAACCTAAAGACCCGTTCCTGTTCCAATACGAAGAGTCGATGAAAAGATTTTTCGGCACGCAGGTGAAAATAAACGCGAAAGGGAAGGGCGGGCATATTGAGATCGAATATTATTCAAAAGATGATCTGGGAAGAATTCTGGACACGTTAGATATCAATATAAGTTGAAAAATCAGACATTCGTTATCAGCTGCCAACTATCTCAAAAAATATTCCTTATCTGACGCGTGCGGATTATGGCAGGTCAGACAGTTAAGTTTTTCCTTCTTTAAAGTTTCAGGGTGGGCGTTTTTAATTTCAGAATCCTGATGGCAAAAATTGCATGGATTTTTTCTGAAATCAACCTCAGCTTTTTTTAAAACTTCTTTGTCCGGTTTAATATGGCACGGACGGCAGTCATTTATAGCTAATGGCCCGTGAACAAACTTCATATCTTTCCATCCATTTTTCTCATGGCATGACAGGCATTTACCCATATCATCGTTTTTTCGTTCACATTTTATTTTAATGTTAACCGGCTGGATATCTTTTTTAATGATTACAACAGCTAATTTTTGTTTTTCCGCGGCCTTGATATTCGGAACGGCTATAAGCGGGAAAATGAATAAAAACATTAGAATTCGGGGGGAATTTATATTTTTCATAATTTAAATCCTTTGCTAAGATTAATTTATCGGAAAAAAGAGTTATTAAATTAATTTAATTTTGGAAATGTGAAAAGAGGAATTGCCCGCAGGGTGTCTGGCAAAAAAAATCCCGCGCCTTTCAGAGACGGATTATTAAGGCCGATCGTTGGTGCAATAAGCATTTCCAACTATTTTTTTAACCCTAATCCATTTGTCTCCAATATAGGCCGGGATTATTTGTGGGCATTTAGCGGGATCTATAATTGTATCCCATGCCCATTTCTATTTACCATATATGCCAGATTAAAATAATCGTCAATAAAAAATAAATATTTTAGCTTCTTTTCTTGATTGAGGATATTTTTTATTTGACAAAAGTTATAATTTAATGTATAATATATATAATTTATAATGGTTTTGTATAGGGCATAGGTCATTCATCTTTGGTAAATCTTATTGATATAGGACAAAAGCCAGCTATTTGTGTTTAGCTGGTTTTTTATTTAAGGTAGTTTTTTTAAAGAAAATTGTTAAGAACACTTAAAAAGGGGGATGGGAAAATGAAAAAGTTATTTTGTTTTACATTTGTAATTGCCTTTTGTTTTGCAATTACATCAGCACACGCCATTTCAATAGTAAATGGCGGTTTTGAAGAGCCGGTATTAGCTTATGGCACTTGGTACGGTTCCTATACTTCTATTCCGGGATGGACGGCTACTTTCGGAACAATTGAAATCCAGAATAATGTGGCAGGAGCCCCATATCAAGGTTTTCAGCATGTGGAATTAGATAGTTATAGTAATAGCGGCATGGAACAATTAATTCCTACTTTACAGGGGCAAACTTACAATTTAAGTTTTGCATATTCTCCCAGGCCGAGCGTTAGTTATGCTTCAAATTGGATCAACGCCTATTTTGAAGGCTCTCTATTTGCTTCAATAAGTGCTCAAGGTGGTAATGTTACCAGCTGGACGGTTTATAATTATACTGTAACTGCAAGAAACAATGGCTCAAAGTTAGAATTTAGGGCAGGAGGTACCAGTGATTCGTTGGGCGGGTACCTGGATGCGGTTAGTATAAGAGAAAACGAACAAACGCCGCAAGTTCCGGAACCCTCAACAATATTTTTACTTGGAAGTTTAGTTTCTGGTTTGTTCGGTGCGGTAAGTTTGCGGAAAAAGATTTAAAGATCAGTTATAATTAATATCGAACTTTGAACCGTAGGGGATATCATATTATTCCCTACGGTTGGTTTGACTGCTCAGCTCGAATAGAGATCCTCTTTCTAAATTGATCAATTGCTATTGAAAATCCACTGTATCTAAAATAAAAATTTTGATGGAATAATAACCTTAATTTGATATACTGTTTCTATCTTTAAACGAAAAGTACGCGGGGGAGATACATGTATTTATTTTTTGACACAGAAACAACCGGGATTCCAAAAAACTACAAAGCGCCGGTTTCTGATCTTAGAAACTGGCCGCGGCTTGTACAGCTTGCGTGGTTAGTTACTGACAATAACGGGGATGAGATCAAAAGCGCGGAGTATATTATTAAACCGGACGGATTCTCGATTCCCGAAGAAGCATCCAGGATCCATGGAATTACTAACGAGATTGCCAACCAGGATGGTGTTGATTTAAAGCCGGTTCTTGATGAGATCAGGGCGGATATTTCTAAAGTATTTACCTTAATCGCGCATAATATGCAGTTTGATGAAAAGATCCTCGGCGCGGAGTTTTTACGAATGGGATATTTTAACCATTTAGATGAAAAACCAAGGAAATGCACAATGCTGTCATCAACAAACTTTTGTGAGATTCCCGGCCCTTACGGCAACAAGTGGCCAAAATTACAGGAACTGCACGCGAGGCTTTTTGAGGAAGGATTTGATGACGCCCACAATGCGCTTGTCGATGTCAGGGCTTGTTCGAAATGCTACTTTGAGCTCAGGCGAATTGGAGTTATGAGATAAACAATGTCACAAATAAAAATATGTCCTGAATGCAGGGAAGAATATCAACCTCACATTATAAAATGCGTGCATTGCGGAACGATTCTGGTGCCGCCTGAAGAGATTAAGGATGAAAAAAAAGAATTAACAAGTGAAGAAATAATGAAATTTGATAATGTAGTTCTGGAAAATCCGGTCGCGGTACGGGAAGGGGATTCAGGATGGATCAGAGAAATATTTATTGTTTTAGTTAAAGCGGATATTCCCTGCGCGATCAGTCAAGATGATGGCTGTGGAAAAGGATGTTGCGGGGATAAAAGCATGCTTTTGGTTTCTGAAAAAGATATGGAAAAGGCTCATGAGAAGATCGAAGAGTACTGTATGAAAAAATATCCTGAGCTGAAAACCTCGAACGAGATGATCAGTAAAGGAAAATGTCCTGCTTGCGGGTCGCCTGTGGAAACGGGCGCTGTTGAATGCCCTGATTGCGGATTGATCCTTCTTATAATAGAAAAGGAAAAAAAATAAAATTTATTTTAGATAATATTTTCTAATTCTTTATCCATTTTATATCCTGTTTGATTAATCCATGCGCCGGCTTTAATTTCAATCTGCCCGTTTTCTAATGAAGTAATAAAGATCCATATCCGGCGGTATGTAACGAAAAATGTTCCCAGAAGTCCGATCATAAAAAAGATCCCTGCCCATAAAACAAATTTAGCTCCGGGATCGCTGTTGACAGTTAAAACCGCGTAAGGCCAGTTGGCGGACTGGTCATAACCGAGGTTTGTAAGATAAACCACATTTCCGTCATAAAAAAGAGGATAATTAATTTTGATTACTTTTCTTGTAACTTCGTTGTTATCCTTAATAATACCGATATCGGCGGAGAAGTCCTCCGGTTGGCCGCTTGGATAGAATCTCATATTTATATCATGCAGCAAAACTGAAAAAGTTTTGTTTGGAATTACCGTCTTATAGTTTTTCCACGCGACGTTGTCTATGCTTTTAGAACCGTAAATGCTTGTGATCAAGTGCCCCAGAAGCAGCAGGATAAAGGCGAAATGAACTATTACTTCGGCAAACGCGAAGAAACAGTTTTTGTCCGCGTAAATAATTATTCGTGGGCAAGCGTTATCCGTTGTTTGTTGTTTGTCAGGAACAGAAGTGATGGTATTGTATCCCTTCCTGTGCAGTTGAGTAAGAATAACATTTTTTATAACTTCAGGATCCCCCTCAGCAATTTTTTCGCTGCGGAACTTTAGACTATTCAAAAATTCTATTTGGATATTTAAATTGCGATTAAAAACCCTTTTCCAGATATTAGCGAGCCGGTCAATGGTGCATACTAAGGTGTTAATGCCAAGAAACACTATATTAATTATCAAAAGAAATATCCAGGAAGTTTTGTTTATCGCAGGCCGGCCCGTTTGTCTTAGCCAGTTAAAAAGGACTTCATTATCAATTGTTTTATAAAGATCCCCGTCTATCTGAAGAGAAAAAGATCCCCATAAAGATAATATGATATAAATTACGCAAAGATAAATTGTGAGCCTTATAGATTTAAAAAATTTCCAAATTAATTTCATGAATTATACCCCATGCGCCATGCTCTTTGCTCCATGCTTCCTAAAGGGAATGTGAACTTTTCATTAAAAGGCTTACGCCCAGATAAGTAAACATTGTAAAAATAAATCCCAGGATCCCCAGCCACGCGCAGCGTTTTCCGGACCATTCATTTAACAGCCTCGCGTGCAGGTAAAAGGCGTAAAAAGTCCAGAGCAGGATGGACCAGATCTCTTTTGGCGTCCAGATAAAATAATTGCACCACGCAAGGTATGCCCATATCCCGCCGGCAAACATCGAGAATGTGAACAGAAAAAACCCCCAGGCTGAAGCCCGGTAAGTAATGAAGTCCATTTTATCTCGTTCAGGTAAAACATCACTGTAGCGCGAAGCGCTTTTTAAAAGGTAGCAGGCTCCTCCGCCAAAACCTATTAAGAAAATACTATATGCCAGAAAAGAAGTCGAAACATGAAGCGCGAACCAAATGGTTTTTAGCGCGGGGAAGAGAGGATTGATCTTCCACGAAGAAAAATAAGCCTTTAGCGTTAAAAGGAAAAGCATCGGGAAAGAGAATGGCAAAAAAAATGTTTCCCCGAAACGAAGCCAGACAATGAAACACATAAAACATATTGACCAGCCGAAAAAAAACAGCGATTCAAATAAGCCTGTCATCGGGGCATACCGGCAGAGTATGGTCCGTAATATCAGGCTTACGGAATATGTAAAAAGAGTAACAAATAGAATATGCTTTAAAATGTTAAGCAAACTTTTTCGGGGGAAAGCAAAAAATGTTATAGAGGCGGAAGAACCAATTCCGGCTAAAACTAAAGACACTGAAAAAAAATATAAAAATAATTTATCCATTATTTATATTATATCCAAATTTTCTTGAATTAAAATAGAATTATGCTATTATATTTTTATAATGAAAAAAAGAGTTGAGAAAGAAGATAAGTTAAAAGATTATCTTACGGGGTTTATCCGGTATTATCCGGACTCGATGATCACGGTGAGCGAACTGGGTGAGATCCTGTCATGGAATAAGGTGGCGGAAAAACTTACCGGGCTGGACCTTGAAGAAAAAAAAGGGACGGATGTTTCGGATCTTTTTTCTGATCCGCTCCAGATAAAGGATTTTCTGATCGAGATCCAGGGACGGAAGGAATTAAAACACCGCGAGGCGACAATAATCAACAAGAACAGCGAACGGATCCCGATAACGATCTCTTTTACCCGTCTTGACAGCAAAGAAAAAGGTTTACCCCGGATACTTATTACTTTCCGTGACACAAGTGAATTGATGGAAGTTAAGAAAAGGCTTCTGGAAACGGAAAGATTATCGGCAATGGGAACTATTGCAGGCTGCGTGGCGCATGAAATACGAAACCCCCTGAATTCACTTTTCCTGAATACAGACCTTCTGGAAGATGAGATTCGCAGGTTAGTCAAGGACTTTACCCCTAAACTGGAACACCGGCTGGGTATTATCCGCAAAGAGATAGACCGGTTAAATGATATTGTGGACGATTACCTGTCGTTATCAAAGCTTTCAGCCACTGACCTTACACTTACGGATGTTAACCGTTTGATAAAAGACAGCCTCGACAGCCTTAATAAATTAATTTACAGTAAAAAAATAAAGATAGACGAAAAATTTACTAAAGGGATGCCGGAGGTTTCAGTGGATTATGAACAAATGAGGCGGGCCATTATAAATATAATAAAAAATTCAGTCCAGGCGCTGCCTGAGCAGGGATATTTAAGATTAACAACCTTATTTAATGAGGATCATGTCGGTATAGAGATCTATGATAAAGGAGAAGGGATACCCGAAGAAGAGATGTTGAACCTTTTTACGCCATTTTATTCGTCCAAAAGAGGCGGCACAGGATTGGGGCTTTATCTGACGAGGGAAATAATTAATGTCCATAACGGCCTGATAGAAATAGACAGTGAAGAAAGAAAATGGACGAAGGTAAATATATTTTTGCCGGTTGAGGAGGTAGTTTTGTAATGGCGAATATTTTAGTGATCGATGACGACATAAATACGGTTGACGCCATTATTGAGGGATTGACTGCGGATGGTTATACTGTCTCTTCCGCGAATAACGGCAAAGAGGCGCTGGAAAAGATCAATGAAAAAGAACCTGACCTGGTTTTGACCGACCTGATGATGCCCGGTATGAATGGCCTGAAATTTTTGAAAATGATAAAAAAATTATATCCGGATATTACGATCGTTATCATCACCGGTTTTGGAAGTGTTGAGACCGCTGTGGAGGCAATGAGGGAAGGGGCGTATGATTACCTTACAAAACCGTTGAGGATGCAGGACATTCGGCGCGTAGTCAGCAAGGCGCTGGAACAGCACAGCCTGATCATAGAAAATAAATCTCTGAAAGCGGAGCTTTTTGGTAAATCAATTTCCAGCAAGGTGATCGGTTCAAGCCGTGTTTTTAAGGAGATCTTAAAGGTTGTTTATCAGATCGCGCCGACGCGCGGAACGGTTTTGATAACGGGGGAAAGCGGGACGGGTAAAGAGATCATTGCTGAGCTTATCCATTATAACAGCCCCCGGAAGGATAAACCGCTTGTAAAAATTAATTGTTCCGCCCTGCCTGAAAATCTGATTGAAAGCGAATTGTTCGGCCATGAAAAAGGGGCGTTTACCGGGGCGATAAAGGAAAAACCGGGGCGTTTTGAATTGGCTAACGGCGGAACGATCTTTCTTGATGAGGTTGGTGATATCAGCCCGCACCTGCAGGTAAAACTTTTGCGGGTTTTACAGGAAGGGGAGTTTGAGCGGGTTGGAGGAACAGAAACACTAAAAGTTGACGCGAGGCTTATCGCGGCGACTAATCATGATCTTAAGGATGCGGTAGAACAAAAAAAATTCCGTGAGGATCTTTATTATCGTCTGAATGTTATTAATATTCATTTGCCTCCCATGCGTGAGAGAGAAGAGGATGTACCGCTTCTAGTAAATTATTTTCTGGAAAAATATTCAAAAGAAAATAATAAAGATATTAAAGCGGTAGATGATAAAACCATGCAGATATTTAAAAGTTATACCTGGCCCGGTAATGTCCG
Source organism: bacterium (assembly GCA_028719205.1). GTDB lineage: Bacteria > JACRDZ01 > JAQUKH01 > JAQUKH01 > JAQUKH01 > JAQUKH01. The sequence continues at coordinate 7,861 of JAQUKH010000021.1, read as the reverse complement.
GGAGCTGGAAAATACTATTGAGCACGCGGTTATTATGTGCAGGAATAATATTGTTACAACCGACTGCCTGCCCCAGTCCATACAAAACGGGAAAAAGCAGCCGGATATAACCTTTTCCATCGGGACGCAACTGGAAGATATGGAAAAAAACGCGATCCTGAGGACGCTTGATTTCGCGGACGGGAACCGCGAAGAGGCGGCAAATATTTTGGGGATCGGTGTGGCTACGCTTTATCGTAAATTGCAGGATTATCAAAATGAGAATTAAAATCGGCGATAAAAACTTAAACCTATCAAATTGATAGTTATTTTAAAAAAGTTATAAGTTTTTAGTTATGAGTTCTAAGTTTAAAAAAATAAATTAAAAATATTTTTAATAATATAAAGAGTCTGTTTCCTTAGGGAACAGGCTCTTTTTTGTTTAATATTTGCTTAAAACTTGTGACTTGTGACTTAAAACTTTTTTTGTGGCACGGAAATTGCTACATATTATATATATGAAGCAGGAAATATTATTTGAAGAACATGAGCGGCTGCAGAAAAAGGTTCTTGTTATTGAAGATGAAGAAAATACACTCGACGCGATAAGAGATATATTCTTAAAAATGGACTGCAAAGTGGATATTGCCTCTGATGGTGAAAAAGGTTTTCAGTTGATCAATGAGGATTCTTACGACCTGGTTGTGACCGATTTAAAACTTCCGGGAAAAAGCGGCCTTGAGATCCTGGAGGCCCTGAAGGATATAAACCCGGTAACTAAAGTAATTATTATTACCGCTTACGGCGAGCCCAATTCCATGGAGGGCGCGAATAAAATAGGGGCGTTCAGCTGTTTGAAAAAACCCTTTCGCATGAAAGATATGATATCTGTAGCGGAGCAGGCACTGGGGATACAGGGTGTCAGATAAAATGATAAAAATGGATAAAAAAATGAAAATAGGATTGGTGTTTAACCAAAAGCCAAAAAAGATAAGCCATGAAAATATTGATATGTACGCTGAATGGGACGGCCCGGAAACCATAAACGCGGTGGCTAATGCTTTAAAGAACGGCCTTAATGGAACCGGCCGGCGAGAGGTTGTTCTTATTGAGGCAGATAATAAAATGTTCAATAAGCTTGTTAAAGAAAAGCCGGATATCGTTTTTAATATGGCTGAAGGATTTTACGGCGCGAGCCGGGAGTCGCAGGTACCGGCGATCTTAGATATGCTTAATATCCCTTATACAGGTTCAGATCCGGTGACTTTGGGCATTTGCCTTGATAAACAAAGGACGAAGGAGATATTATCCTTTCACAATATCTCAACGCCTAAGTTTTTAACGGTATCATCAGGTAAAGAATTAGAAAATATTTCATTGCCTGCCGTGGTTAAACCTGTGTGGGAGGGTTCAAGTAAAGGGATAATAAATAATTCGCTTGTCCGGACAAAAAAAGAGCTCAGGGAACAGGTCGAACGGGTTGTAAATGATTATAACCAGCCCGCGTTAGTGGAGGAATTTCTTGAAGGCAGAGAATTTACTGTCGCGGTGTTAGGTAATGAAGATAACGCGCGGATTCTTCCTATTGTGGAGATAAAACTGGATGAATTGCCGCCAGGATCGAATAAGATGTATTCCTATGAAGCGAAATGGGTTTGGGATACAAGCGATAAACCTTTAAATATATTTGAATGCCCGGCAAGGTTAAACCCAAAGCTTAAAATAAAGATCGAAGACCTGTGTAAAAAGGCGTTTAATGTATTGCGGTGCCGTGACTGGTGCCGTATTGACGTCAGGCTGGACAAAAATGGCGAGCCGCACATAATTGAACTTAATCCGCTGCCGGGTGTTTTGCCGAATCCGGAGGATAATTCATGTTTCCCGAAAGCCGCGAGGTCAGCCGGGATCAGTTATGACGAGATGATCAATTCGGTTTTAAATAGCGCTATAAAAAGGCTTGGAGAAAATTGATAATAAAAAATTTCGGATATTTAGATACAGGTAAAATGGGAAAAAAAGATAAAACAAATAAACTTAATATAGCTGTTATTTACGATTATGCCTGTACCTGTGAGGGCAGCCGTGAGAATTTAACGGCTTATCAGGATATTTCCAAACAAATAGAACTTATTAACTCTGTTTTAAGCGATATGGATTATTCCGTATTTCCGATAAGTATCGGAAGTGACGTGGTATGTTTTTTGCAAACTATCAGGGATGGAAAAGTGGATCTCGTTTTTAATCTTTGTGAAAGCGTTTTTGGGGAAAGCACAAAAGAAATGAATATTCCCGCTATGCTGGATTTGCTTAACCTTCCCTATACCGGTTCCGGAGCGCTAACTTTGGGCCTGACACTGGATAAAGGTATGGCAAAAAGGATCCTGGTTTCCAACAAAATTAAAACACCGGAATGCAGGATTTTTTATAAAGAAATCGGAAAGTCAGATGATTCAATAATTGACGGGCTTAAATTTCCGCTCATTATTAAGCCGTTATTGGAACACGGAAGCCTGGGTATCAGCCAAAAATCAGTTGTAACTTCCGGCAAACAGTTAGTGGCGCAGGTAAACGCGTTGATCTCAAAACATAAACAGCCGGCAATTGTAGAGGAGTTTATTGCCGGAAGAGAAATATATGTTCCCATTATCGGGAATAAAAATGAAGAAGTTGTTCTGGCTATGTCGGAAATAGATTTTACGCAAATGCCGAAAGATAATTTTCAAATTCTAAGTTATATAGGTAAATGGGAAACAGAAAGCGCGGAGTATCAGGAAACCGTTCCTGTTTGTCCCATTGACCTTCCGCGGGAAACTTATAATGAAATAAAAGATATTGCCTTAAAGGTGTTTCGTTTAATGGACTGCCGCGATTACGCGCGGATAGATATCCGTTTGACAGAAGACAATATCCCTTACGTGATAGATGTTAATCCTAATCCATGCCTTGATGAAGACGCGGGCCTGGCGATCTCTGCGAAAGTATCGGGGATAGAATACCCTGAATTGATAAATAGGATAGTTCACTCTGCCATGGGCAGGGCAAACGGCAATGGATATTATAAAACAAAAATATTAACTTAATGATAAAAAACCAGGAGAATATCCGAGAATGAGATTTGCCATAAATCTCAAGCCAGGTTCTACTAATGGAGGACGAATGGATTATCACCAGTGCAGCTTATGGAAGAATGTTTCATCGAATGATTGGTATGATTGGGAATGGCAGCTTCGCAACCGGATCGTCCGGCATAATGAATTATCACAAATAATTAATCTTTCTCCGTCAGAAGAGGCGGGGGTAATGGCGGGCCACAACAGGATGCCGATGGCTATTACACCGTATTTTGCCTCTTTAATGGATCCGGTTGACCCAAATTGTTCCATTCGCCGTCAGGTGATACCCCAGCAGGAGGAATTAAATATATCATCCTACGATCTGGTTGACCCTTGTGGTGAGGAAAAAGATTCTCCTGTCCAGGGAATAGTCCATCGTTATCCGGATAGAGTACTGCTTTTAGTTACAGACAGGTGCGCGGCTTATTGCCGGTATTGCACCCGCAGAAGAATAGTAGGAGCTCATGAAGATATCGCGACAGGGAGCAAACTCGATGCAGCGATTTCATATATTGAGAAGAATAAAAAAATTCGGGATTGTCTTATTTCAGGCGGAGACCCTCTGCTTTTGCCGGATGATCAATTAGAAGCAATATTAACCCGGTTGAGGAAAATTCCACATCTTGAAATGATACGGATCGGAACACGGGCTCCTGTTACTTTGCCGTTCAGAATAACAGAGAAGCTCGTATCAATATTAAAAAAATTCCACCCGTTATATTTAAGTATTCATTTTACGCATCCAAAGGAAATAACCCCGGACGTTCAAAAGGCGTGTAATATGCTGGCGGATGCCGGTATCCCTCTGGGAAGCCAGACGGTCCTTTTAAAAAATATTAACGATAAAGCTCAGACCATGAAAAAACTGCTTCATGAGTTATTAAAAATGAGGGTCAGGCCTTATTATCTTTATCAGTGCGACCTTGCGATGGGGACAGAACACTTCCGTACATCTGTCATGACGGGTGTAAGTATTATTGAGAAATTAAGAGGTTATACAAGCGGCTACGCTATCCCGAGTTTTGTCATTGACGCGCCCGGCGGCGGCGGGAAGATACCTATTAACCCGAATTATGTTTTATCTAATGTTAAGGATAAATTTGTCCTGCGAAATTTTCAAAACAAGATCTATGAATATTATGAACCGCAGGCAGAACAGCAGGTGGCTGTCAGGGAGAAAGAAGGAGTGCTTGTCGGATAAATATTAACAGGAAATTGCTTTCATCCATATTTCACGGTGGCGCGGCCCGTCAAATTCGCAAAAAAATACCCCCTGCCATGTTCCCAGCAGGGGTTTTCCTTTTTCTATGATGATCTGGACGGAAGAGCCTATGATACTTGCTTTAATATGCGCGGATGAATTGCCCTCTGAATGAAGAAAATTCGCGTTACGCGGAACCATTTTTTCGAGTTCGCTTTGGATATCAGCAACAACATCTGGATCAGCCTGTTCATTTAGCGTTATACCCGCGGTGGTATGAGGCACAAAAACTGAAATAATGCCGTTTGAAATTTTTTCCGCCGCGATAAATTTTTCTATTTCTTTAGTAATGTTCACAAAATCGGCCTGGCCGCTTGTCTGTATAGAAATTTTTTTAAACATAACCAAATTATATGTTAGAATGTTAATAAAAACAAATGAAAAAATATAATATATTAATCAAAGAAATGGCGGTCAGCGCGGGCAAATTCCTGAAATCAAGGGTCGGGAAGATCCGGAAGATAGATTATAAAGACGATATAAACATTGTAACCGATGTGGACCTGAGGGCCGAAAAAATGATTGTTGGATCCATCCGCAAAAATTGTCCCGGGCATGCCATACTTACGGAAGAGGCCGGAAAGATCGGCGAAGAAAAATATGAGTACCGCTGGGTAATTGACCCTCTTGACGGCACGACGAATTTCAGCCACGGTTACCCGTTTTTCTGCGTTTCCATCGCGCTGGAAAAAAAAGGCGAGATCATACTGGGGGCTGTTTATGAGCCGATGCGGGATGAATTGTTCTTCGCGGAAAAGGGAAAAGGCGCGTACCTGAATAATAAAAGGATCAATGTATCTTCAATAAATAACCTGCAAAAGAGCTTACTGGTAACCGGATTCGCGTATAACATCCACAAAGCGAACAGAAACAATAATATCAACTATTTCCGAAGGTTCCTGAAAACCGCGCAGGCGGTAAGGCGCGACGGTACCGCCGCGTTGGACTTGTGTTATGTCGCCTGTGGAAGGACTGAAGGTTTCTGGGAAATGCGTTTAAACCCATGGGATACCGCCGCCGGGTATTTGATAGTAACCGAAGCAGGCGGAAAAGTTACCGATTTCAAAGGCCAAAAATTCTCCATATTCAAAAAAGAAATATTCGCAACAAACGGATCCATACATCAGGATTGCCTTAAAGTTATAGGTAAAAAGTAAGTCTGGATGTTTTAAATATAATTCGGTCTCTTTTTGTTTAATATCATGTAAAAGTATAAAAAACCATATTTTACGAAGTTCATATTTTATGGTATTACAGACCTTTTACGAAATAAAAAGCAAAAATATTGCAAAAAGCATCATAATTTACCAATAAAGCATATTTTTGTTGTTGGAATTTAGGATAAATAGGAAGTTCGTATATTAATCGTTCGGCCGCGCTGCGCGCGCCCGAACAGCGAGTTGTGCGTATGCACTCGCCCGATTAGTCCGACCGCGCGCTGATTCGCGCGTCCGAACAAATCGTTCGAGCGCAATTTCCGTCAGCCTTGGTTCGCCTTCGGCGCACCACCCGGCCGTAAATACGCTCAACTCGCTGTTAAAAATAGAAATAATATAGGAGGGGTCTCTATGCATAGTTTTAAAAACATATTTAATTTAAAGAATGATGACGAAGAATTTGTTTATAATGCATTAAATGCCGAAGCTCGTAAAAATACAATACATAAACTGGAAAATATCAGAAAAATAATTGGGATAGTAACTTGGATAATTTTAATTGGAAGTATAATCCAATCATTTTTTGGTACAAAGAATAATGTATCATTTTCTGTATTGATATTATTATTGTTATTTTTTATATTTGATAATAAAATTAAATTCTATAAATTTATTGAAAAATATACAAACAATTCAAATAATTAAAATAATTCGGATTTTAACAATTGCGTTGCAGCCGACGCCGAATACGGCGCGGCTGACCTTTTGCCGTTGGGCAAGGAATAATAATGAGTATACGTGCAAGAATTGAAGATGCTTTGTTACTTTATCAGAACGAAAGATATGAAGGCGCATTTTTGAATGCTCTTATTGCTGTTGCTGCAACTGCCCGCCGTGAATACCCTGACAATTCAAGGGACCGTGAATGTTTTGAAAATTTACTGGATAAAAAATGGCGAGGAGTACTGAAGGTTGAATTTAGAGGAGAATTACAAACAATTCCACATATCTTTTATAAATGGTTTAGATGTGAACTTGTTCATGAAGGGGAATTGCCTTTTGATGTCCAATTCATAAAAACAGATAATATGTCTGTAAGAGCTGGTGGTAAACTAGAATATATTTTAAAGATTTCTCATGGTTGGTTTAAATGGTTAATTAATTCGGTAATTGAAACATCTTGTAATGAAAAAGATTTTCAAAAATAATTTTGCTATTATGTGGTAAAATAGGAGTGTATTTGATAAGAAAGGAGTTAAATATGTTATCAATAAAAGATAATGCAAAAAAAATCATAGATGACCTGCCTGATGATGTTTCATACGATGAACTTATAAAGGAATTATTATTTAAACGTATGGTTGAAAGAGGAATAAGAGATTCTCAATTAAATAAAATTACATCCGATGAAGATTTAGGTAGAGAAATTGAAAAATGGTAAAATTGAATTGGACCGATGAAGCAAAATCCTGTCTAAAGAACATCCATGATTACATCGCACTGGACAATCCCAGAGCAGCAAAAAATGTCGTGACAAAAATACGTGAAAAAGCACAAATATTAAAATTATTCCCTGAAATTGGCGGGATATACCAGGCTATAGACAAAGAAAATGTGAGAGTAATATACTATACACATTATAGAATTGCTTACTTAATTGCTGACTCGCAGAGAATAGATATTCTTGGTGTCTTTCACGGCGCAATGGAATTAAAAAATTATATAAAATAAATTAAGATTCCCAACATTTCAATGCACTGGACGGGCAGTAGCCCGCCAGTGAGTTTCGACGTCCGGCCGCGCTGCGCGCGCCCGAACAGCGAGTTGCGCGTACGCATTCGCCCGATTAGTCCGACCGCGCGCTGATTCGCGCGCCCGAACAAATCGTTCGAGCGCAATTTCCGTCAGCCTTGGTTCGCCTTCGGCGCACCACCCGGCCGTAAATACGCTCAACTCGCTGTTAAAAATGGAAAATAATTTAAAACTATTACTAGTGAACCATATTACAAGAATGGTCAATTCATTTGAAATTATAAATTAAGATTTTAACAATTGCACTACAGGCGACCCGCCTATGGCGACGCCTGAGTTTTCAGGTTGAAGCTGTCGAAAAACCCCATTTTCCCCTAATAAATACTTTCTTTTGATTAAAATATCAGGTATAATGTAAATATTATATTATAACTGAAAGGAGAAAGTATTTAAATGGCCCGCTTTAAAAACTATATTGTTAAAGATAGTATTGCTAGCCTATTCAAGAGGAATAACCAGTTCCAGAAAGATAGAAGATTTATGCAATGAAAATGTGGTATTTATAGCAATATCGGCTGACAGCCATCCGGATCATTCAA
>JAQUKH010000020.1 GCA_028719205.1 bacterium | reverse complement strand
CCCGGGACTGAATATATTTTTTTCAATTAGCCTTTGGCTGAATTTCATTGTTGTTTTATTATCCTTTAAAAGGACCGGTATTATCGGACTTTGAGTATTCAATGTATCAAATCCGGATTCCTTGAGTTTTTGAATAAAATAAAAAGTCGAATCCCAAAGATCTTTCCGCCGTTTCGGTTCAGACTCTATTATTTTTAATGAGGTTAAACTTATCGCGGAGGCGGATGGCGGGATGGCAGTAGAATATATGAAACTGCGGGATTTGTTTATTAAAAACTCCCGTAAATTCTTATTTCCCAATATGAAAGCGCCGAAACTTGCAAATGCTTTACCAAGTGTACCTAATCTTATTATATTATTATTTTCAGGATCAATATTATATTTTTCTAAAATGCCTTTTCCTTTTTCTCCGAGGATCCCCAAACTATGCGCCTCATCAATGTATAATAAACAATTATATTTGACCGCAAGTTCCAATAATGCCGGAATATCCGCAATATCGCCATTCATGCTGAATATGCTTTCCGTAATAATAAGTTTTTTTGTTTTTTGAGGTAATTTTTTAAGTATATTTTCTAATATATCATAATCAAAGTGAGGAAAACGCCTGAATCTGGCACCCGATAGTAAAATGCCGTCGATAATACTTGCATGGCAAAGCCGGTCGCAGATAATTTCATCATTTTTATCCATTAAAGCAGGAATCACACCGAGATTTGCCTGGTAACCGCTGTTAAATAAAAGACATGATCCTGTCTGGAAATATTCAGCTAAAGCATTTTCTAATTCTTCATGTATTTTTATATTCCCGGAAATCAGCCTTGATGAAGAAGAACTTGTTCCATACTCTCGCAAAGCTTTAATCCCTGCGTCTTTAAGACGATTATCATTAGCCAATCCAAGGTAATCATTTGAAGATAAATTCAGCGTTTTTTTTCCGTTGATCAATATATATTTATCTTGAGCTGAGCCGATAATTTTAAGTGTTCTGCGGTTATCTTTGTCAATTTTTGTCAGTGATTTATTAATAAATAATTTAATTGAATTAGTTTTCATTAAGTAAATTATATCACAAGGGTGTAGTTGAAATATATAAAAACAATATATGAAAATATATGTTATAATTTTAAAGTTGCAAAAAATAAATTATTGGTATATTATTACAAAAGAGGCAACCATAGAGGAGAATAAAAATGAATAAAAAGATTATACTGTTTATTATTATAAGCCTGATTATTAATGTAACGGCCTTAGCACAAGAAAACGCAAAATCGCAAGAAAATATCGGTTATAAGTTTTACACCAGTAAGTCGCCTGTATATTATTATATTTCAAGCTTTGAAAGCAAAAATGGGGAAATTTTTGTAGATTGGGATGACAATTTATTTGTTGTTAATGTAGATGGTACATTTACATATAATTCATCAGGCGTTTTGGTTAACCATTTGAATGAACGTATTCAGATCCCGACCAAGGCGGACGGTTCCGGCAATATCTATATTTTACAGCAAAATAAAATAAAGAAATTATCTCCTCAGAAAGATCTGATCACAAGTTTTTCATTAGATGATGATGCTAAACTGATCAATATTGACGATAAAGGTAATTATTATTTAATTTATTTAAGAAAAGAATTTAAAACTAATGAATACAATGATGAGTTAAGTAAAATAGAGGATAATATAAAAGAATTATCACAACCCATTGAAATACCGGATAATGGGGAGACAGCTTCGATTGCGCAAAGATTTTTAGATTACCGGGATGAGATAAGAGATACTACATGGGCATTAGATGCAGTAAAATTTGACTACGATAATAGTTGGAAAGAATTTGAATTTGGAACTGCATCCTTAGCGGATAAAAGTAAAATAAAGGCAAAAGCTGATAACGATTTAGCTCAAATTAATGCATATAATGCCAGATTAGCGTTTATTGCTAAAGATATTGATTTTTGGAAGGATAGATTAGCGCAGATAGAAAAGAATACAAGAGAAAACATCAAAGACAAACAAAAAGAAAATAGTGAAGAAATGAAACGCCTGAAGGAAGATAAAGGAAGAATATTAAAGCAAATTGAAGAAGATAAGAAGTTAAAATATGAAATTAGAGTTTATACTTCTGATAAATATTTAACAAGCACTATTCCGATTCCTTTAGTACAGGAGGGTATTCCTCTTTATTTATGCCAGATAATCGTATCAGATAAGAGTGGTAATTATTATGGAACAGATGGGAAGACTGTATATGTTTATGATTGGGAGGGAGTATTGTTGTCGAGTTTCGATGGGGATCATAATGGCGGCCTCAAGGCTATTAGCCAGTTGGCGGTGGATAGCCGGGGAAATATTTATGTGATGGATTCCTTGAAGAATAGAATATCAAAATTCGGGTTAGGTAAGCCTGTTTTAGATTCATTGAAATAGATTCATAATTTGAAGTTTATTGGAGAAAGGCTGGCGGAAGATCTGTGATCTTTAAGACAATAGATAAAAAAGATTTCAATAAATTTTTAGAGATTCTTATCGAGAATAATAGTTTTTTCGCGCCACAGAAAATCGCGAAGGACAAAAATAATAAACCAATTTATGACCTTCGCTTAGTGAACGATTTTAAAGAAATAGATTTCAATTATGATATATTAAAATATCCTCCAAGACGTTTTTTCCTTCCGTACCGTGAGGCAATTTCAAGTTTTGAAATTAAAAATAGTTCATGGCAGCAAAATATTAATTATGAAACCAAAGTGCCGCGTATTCTTTTAGGCTTGCATCCCTGTGATATTAATTCATTAAATAAATTAGATAAAGTTTTAATGTTAGGTGATTATCCTTCTCCTTATTATACTATCAGGAGAAAAAATACATTTATTATTGGCATGGACTGTGATCCAAAACCTTTTTGTTTTTGTCGCTCAGTAGGAACACATACCGTTCAACATGGCTGTGATATGTTTTTAATAGATATTGGTGACAGATATTTCATTGAAATATTCAGCAACGTTGCTTTTGATTTTCTGAAAAAAGTTACGACAAAAGATATTACGAAAAAAGACGATGATGAATATAAAAGAATAAGAAGATTGAAAGCGGAAAAATTTACCGCAAAAATAGATGTAACTGACCTGACTAAAATCCTGGATATGGAATTTCAGTCTGATGTCTGGAAGGAATGGGGCGATAAATGTCTGGGTTGTGGAAGCTGCGCGCGAGTTTGTCCTACCTGTTATTGTTATGGGATCGAAGAAAAAATTGATTTGAAATTTCAACAAGCTGAAAAACTGAAAATTCTCCATGCCTGTACTTTAATTGATTTCGCGGAAGTAGCAGGAGGTTTTAATTTCCGGCCGGAAAGGCATATCCGTTTAAAATACCGGTATTATCATAAACATCGCGGATTTGTAGAAGCGTATGAAGAATCTCTTTGTGTCGGGTGTGGAAGGTGTGGAGAAGCGTGCCTTGCCGGAATTACCGTGCCAGAGGTTATTTCATCAATCAGAGAATAGGTAGTTTTAGGATATAAGTAATAAATTGTAACTAAATATTGGAGTTAAATATGGATTTATCTCTTAAATATCAGGATGTGTTAAGCGATAATAAAAAGATAAAGACCGGTGGCCGGTTGAACCGCAAAACTGATCTTGGTAATTTTGAAAAAACTTATAAATCTGAAATTACAGGGATAATTGAACTTACTCCGCTGGAAAAGCTTTTTCAGATACAAATTATTGATCAGGATGAACGTGAAAGGTTTTCTTTTAAGCCGGGCCAGTTTTTAATGCTTGAAGTACCCGGTTTTGGAGAAATTCCGCTCTCAATCTCTTCGTCGCCTTCACGCCGCGGTGTGGTTGAACTTTGTATCCGTAAACAAGGGCGTGTTACTAAATTTCTGCATAAAATGCAAAGGGGGGCTAGTGTAGGGATAAAAGGCCCATTCGGAACGCATTTTCCAATGGAAAAGTTTGCGAATGCAAATGTTCTTCTTATAGCGGGCGGGTTAGGGCTAGCCGCGTTAAGGTCCGCGATCTATTATGTGGAAGAAAATCGCAATATGTTTAAAGATATTTTTATTATGTATGGAACAAATGATCCAAACCAGATGCTTTTTACATATCAATATGAAACATGGAAAAAAACCGATGGGATAAAACTTTTTACGATAGTTCAAAATCCTGATAAAAAATGGAGTGGAAGAGTGGGGTTGATCACAGATCTTTTTAATGAAATTGTAATTGATACTTCCAATACCCACGCCATTGTCTGCGGGCCGCCAGTTATGTTTAAATTTGTTTGCAATAAACTTAATGACCTCGGTATCCCGATGGAAAATATGTTTGTATCTTTGGAAAGGCGTATGCATTGTGGTATGGGTAAATGCTGCCGGTGCAATGTTGGTTCGACGTATACCTGCCTTTCCGGGCCGGTTTTTGATTACTGGACAGTTATGAATTTAAAAGAGGCAATTTAAGATGCAATATTTAGGTGTTGAATTAATTAAACCAAAAGCGGCATTTTTTGATTTTTCATGTTGCGAGGGATGCCAGCTTCAAATCGCGAATAATGAAAATAAGTTGCTTGATTTTATATCATTGGTTGAGGTTGTGAATTTTCGAGAAATATTAACCGAGAGAAATAATGATTATGACATAGCTTTTATTGAAGGAAGTATTACCAGAAAAGATGAAATTGACAGGCTGAAAAAAATAAGAGAAAAGGCAAAGATATTAGTCGCGTTCGGGACTTGCGCTAGTTTTGGAGGCATAAATAAATTAAAAAATAAATTTAAGGATATCGAATGGGTAAAAAAAGAGGTCTATGGTAATTGCCCGATCGAAACTAACGATAAGGTTATGGCGGTTAATGAGGTCGTTAAGGTTGATTTTTACATTTATGGGTGTCCCGTCAATAAATCGGAGGTGGAGGCGATAGTTCAGAGCATAGCGCTGGGCAGGGAATTCAGGTATTTAAAACATCCGGTTTGCTTCAGATGTAAAGAGAAACAGAATATATGCCTGTATGAAATGGGGAAAATATGCATGGGCCCTCTTACCCGCGCGGGATGCGGGGCAAGATGCCCGTCAAATGGCAATAGTTGTATTGGATGTCGCGGCCCCGCGGAAGAACCAAATATTGAATTTATGAAGACAATTATGATTAAAAATGGTTTTACAGAAAGACAGATCAGGGATAAATTTGAGTTATTCAGTGCTTTTAAGGAGTAATTGATGCATAATGAAAAAGATTATCTAACCAGAGTGGAAGGCCATGGTACCATTGATATTAAAGTCAGAAACGGAAGGATAAAGAAAGCCGAGTGGCAGGTAATAGAAACCCCCAGATTTTTTGAAGCAATGATGGTTGACAAGCATTTTGATGATGTTTCACTTATTGTTTCAAGAATATGCGGTATTTGCTCGATAGCGCATTCTACTGCAAGTATTCGTGCTACTGAGAATGCTTTTGATGTCAAAATAAGCGGCAAAACTGAATTGTTTCGCCGTATTTTAATGAATGCCGAGACCCTTCAGAGCCATATACTTCATCTTTATTTTCTGGCGTTGCCTGATTTTTTAGGTGAAGGGAGTATTTTCCCTATTATCACAAAGAACAAAAACGCTGCAGAGATAGCTTTGAGATTAAAAAAAATAGCTAATGATATGTGTGATGTTATCGGGGGGAGGAATACCCATCCGATGACAATGGTTGTAGGCGGATTTACGAAATTTCCTTCAAAGGAAAGCCTTTTAATTTTACAAAAGGATCTGCTTAATTCGGTCCCTGATCTAATTGAGACATCAAAAATATTTATGAGTTTAAAAATACCTGATTTTGAAAGGGAAACAGAATTTGTATCTTTAAAGGGTGAAAATAATTATCCGTGGATCGGCGGTCAATTAATGTCTTCAGACGGCGTGCTGAAGCCGGAAAGTGAATATAAAAAAATGACAAACGAATTTATGTCCGATTGGTCCACTTCGAAACTTGCAAAATTAAGCAGGGATTCTTTCGCGGTAGGCTCATTAGCCAGGATCAATAATAATTTTAACCTGTTACACCCGAAAGCAAAAGAAATCTGTGAAAATTTTAAACTTAAGGCAATTTGTTATAATCCATTTATGAATAACATCGCTCAATTGGTAGAGTGTTTTCATGCTGTTTATGAAACATTGGAACTTTTTGAAAAGGTATTGAATATGGATCTTAGCCCTGAGGATATTAAAATTAAACCTAAAAAGGGAAAAGGCGTAGGGGCTGTTGAAGCTCCAAGAGGAATTTTATACCATTGTAATGAATATAATGAAGAAGGAAGGATCGTTCATTGTGATTTTATTATACCGACCGGTCAAAATCACGCGAATATCCGTGAAGATCTGAATAAACTGGTTAAGGATTATTCGAAAAAAGGTTATTCAGACAGTGAAATCGAACTATTATGTCAGATGCTGGTAAGGTCATACGATCCGTGTATTTCCTGTTCAGTTCATTGAACCGCACCTTTTTTTATCCATTCTCTGATTATATCTATTTCCTCTTTCGTAACACAATCCCTCTCCAAGGGGATACTGACAATAATTTTACCTTCTAATCTTTGGAGGAGTAAACTTTCGTCAGGTTTACCAGGGGTAATTCTATTAATTTCAGGATAAGCCTTGCTGGGAATATTTATCAGATTATTATATGAATCCTTGCCAGACAGGTCAAGTTTGCCGGATTTGTCAGCAAAAGCACTGGAATGGCATGTGTAAAGAGAACATTTTTTAATAAAGACATTTCTAGATATAGATGAAAAGGTAGGCCTGAGTTTTTGCTTTGGTTCTTTTGTACAGCTTATAGATAAAAATAAAAGGATTAAAATAATGTGCTTAAGCATACTTTAAAAATTACAGCAGGATATTCTTATATCGCTCCAATGTGAAATAAAATAACCTGTTGCTAATAAAATCTGGGTAATTAGAACCATTCCAACATTAGCGCCTTGCGCTTGGGTAAATTTATCTCTGTTGTTCCTGAATTTTAACGCGCCTTGAATAGCTTTAAACGCCAGCGGCAATGTTAAAAGGCAAAGGATGGTCCAGACCGGCATGATCCCGGATAAAATGCCAAAAATAACCCAGAGATAGACTGAAAGATTGAATATTGTGTAGATCCATGCGGATATTTTTGGACCGAAAACGATCACAAAGTGTTTTCTTTTGCCTATTTTATCTGCCTCAGCGTCAGGGAATTCGTTTAAAAACAAAAGATTGAATACTAAAAAAAATGGGGGTATGCCGGCAAATACAGCCTGTATATCATATCTGCCGGTAAATACAAAATAAGTTCCCATGATTGGAAGTAATCCCAGCCCCAGACCTGCGAATATTTCGCCCAGCATTATTTTTGAAAAAAAAGTATTATAAAAAAGGGTGGCAATAGTGCCGACAATAACAATAGGCAGTAAGCCCCAGCCTACTGTAATACAAAAATAAATTCCGATAATTACTCCGATTAAAGCTGTTGATATTCCTAATATAAAAACACCGGATGGATTTAATTTTCCCGAAGGTAAAAATCCGCTCCCGCCGGAAAAAGGCGTAGGCGCGGTATGCAGGTCAATGCCGCTTTTATAATCATAATAATCATTGAGGACATTACAGCTGATATGCATGCTGGTCAAACCGGCCATAGCTAATATAAAAACAAATAAGTTGAAGCTGTTGTGATAAAAAGCGACAGTAGTTCCATATAATACTAAAATTACAGATAAAATAATAAACTGAGGCCTTGTTTCAAGAAACCAATCCTTAAAAGCCATTTATTTCTCCTTGAATTATGAAAATATTCAATATCTGTAATATTTTAACATCTTATAATATTATGTCAATAATTTCGTTGAAATTTATAAATAGCGGTATAAAATACTTGTAGCTTTAAAACTATTTTTATATTATAATATAGTGGTTTAAAATTCGCAAAAAAGAAAGGGTAAAAAAAATGGGAAAGAAAAGGTTCGGAAGTTTATTGTTCATAGTGTTTTTTGTATTATGTTCGCTTGCTTGTGAGAAAAAAACAGGTTCCCAAACAGTTGATGGGAACGCGGTTGTTGCAAAAATAGGTAATTCTAAAATTACAGTTAAGGAATTTGAGCAAAAATATAACAATATTCCGCCTCAGTACAAAATGATGTTTGCGGGAGAAGAAGGAAAAATTAAATTTCTTGAAGAAATTGTTAAAGAAAAAGTATTAGCTGAAAAAGCTAAGGCTATTGGTATCGATAAAAAAGAAGAAGTAAAAGAAATTATTGCGAGCATTACAGATAATATCCTCGCGAAGGAGCTTTTTGTTTCAAAAAGTGAAGAGTTGACTAAATCTGTTAAAATAACAGATGAAGAAGTGGAAAAAGAAATAAAAGAAAGCAATTCAGTTGCAAGCGCGAGCCATATTCTTTTGAAAGATGAAAATAAAGCAAAAGATGTTTTAAAAAGAGTTAAAAAAGGCGAAGATTTTGCAAAATTAGCCGTAGAGTTATCAGAAGATCCCACAGCAAAAAAAAATAACGGGGCTTTAGGGACTTTTTCTAAAGGAGATATGGTTCCCGAATTTGATAATGCGATTTTCGCGCTAAAAATAGGTGAGATTTCATCCGAGCCTGTAAAAACTTCTTTTGGGTATCATATTATTAAACGGACGGAACCTGAAAAAGAAGAAATAAGGAATAGATTAATTAGTAAGAAACAGACGGATAGTGTTAATAGTTGGCTTGAAGAAATTAAAAAAGAAATTCCTGCAGAAGTCAATCAGGATGTTTTGAAAAAAATAAATTTTGCGGCAGATGATCAAAGCACAATGCCTCATACCGGTATGCCGCAAGGACATGATAAAAGCGGTAGGACGATTAAGCCGGGAATGTAATTAAAACAAGAAAATATAAGGGGCGAAAACGAAAGTTTTTTGCCCCTTTTTTATTTCCCGGTCAATTTTGTATTGCTAAGTTATAGTATTCTACAGGGGGGCGTTGAGCGCTTCGCTTTCCATAGGGGCTTCGCCCCTCTGGCGTTCGCTTTGCTCACTGTCACCCCTTGAAGAAAACTCACGTTTTCTCCAAACCTCTTTCCTGTTCAACTCCCGTAATGTTAAGTTTTAGTAGGTAGTTCTATATTCGCTGGATTAAGTAAATTGAGGTTATAATGGTGCCGAAGGGGGGAGTTGAACCCCCACAGGATTGCTCCTACATGAACCTGAATCATGCGTGTATGCCAGTTTCACCACTTCGGCTAAATGATTTTATTTTTCCTGATCTTTATTCTTCTTATTTTTTTCCTGTATAAAGTTTTCCAGTTCTTTTATGTGACAGCCGCCGCATTCAGAAGTGGGTGCACCTTTGTATTTTCTTTTATTTTCCGTATGACAGCCTCTGCACATATTATGATAAGCAACTTTAAGGCGAGGTGGAAGATTTTTTTCTTCTAATTGAGATTCGTCATGCCCTACATTATGACAGGAAGGGCAGTTGGTCGGCTTTTGTTCGGGTGTTTTTAATTCATGATGGCATTTTTCGCAAGCGAAACCAAGCCCGTTTTGTTTATCAAGATGTTTTGTATGGTTAAAATAAACCACAGGAACACGATTTTGAATAGGATCTATGACCATAAAATAAGAAAAAGCAATTGAAGGCGCAAAAATAAAGGCTAAAATTAAAATATAAAAAATTTTTATATTTTTATTCATATTTCCTCCATCCCAATATAATTATTAAAGTGTAAATTATATCATATTATTTTAAAAAAAAATAATAAATAATATAGAATATAAAATTATTTTTAAAATAAACTATGATATAATATTTTGTTATGCATAATAAAATATTAAATATTCTGGAAATAAATTTTTCACGTGCGTGGGGAGGCCTTGAGATGCAGATGCCTATTACAGCACGGGCATTGGGGGAAATAGGGCATAATGTAATTGTAGTCTGTCCTGAAGGTTCACAAGCTGAAAAAGCGGCAAAAAAGGATAATCTGCGAATTATTAATTTGGAAAACAGGTTAAAATATATCGATCTGTCAGCTATCTGGAAACTGAAAAAAATTATTAAGGAAAATAAAATTGATATTGTTCACAGCCATATGGCTAAGGATTTGTGGATCGTTATACCTGCGGGAAAAATGGCAGGCTGCAAAAAAATATATTTTACAAGGCATATGGAATCTCATTACCGTAAGAAAGATATATTCCATAATGTCTTATATCGTTCACTTGCCGGAGCTATCGCGATTACAGGCGCGATAAAAGAAAGTTTAATAGATACAACGCATATAATACCGGAAAAAATCGATGTGATCTATTGCGGAATAGATGTCGAAAAATTCAGGCAAAAAGCGCTGCATAAAAATATTTTAAGAAAAGAATATAATATTGCGGAAGATTATTATTTGATAGGGGTGGTTGGCCGTTTGCAGGATGGAAAGGGGCATGAATATATGCTGCGGGCAATACCGGCAATTTTAAAAAATATTCCTAAAGTTAAAATATTTATTGTCGGAGAAGAAACAAAAGGGGAAGAAAAAGGATATAGGAATTACTTAGAGAATATTGTCAGGGAATTGAATATTTCAGATGATGTAATATTTACCGGTTTCAGGTCTGATGTTCCCGCAGTTATGAATTCATTGGATATATTAATACTTCCCTCTAAAAGAGAAGCGTTTGGCCTGGTTATAATAGAGGCAATGGCGCTAGGGAAGATCGTGATCGCTACCAAAAGTCAGGGGACACAGGAGATCATAGATGACGGGATTGATGGATTTTTAATACCTTATGAAAACAGTGAAATTATTGCTCAAAAAGTTATTGATGTATTATCTGATAATATTGGAGTGGACAGTATAAGAAAAATGGCTTTACAAAAGGTTGAAGAAAAATTTGATTTAAACAAAAATATAAAAAAACTTGAACAATTATTTTTGAGATAATAAATGTAATGAGCATAATAAAGGAAATCAAAGTTCTTGAAGAAGATAAAGACAAAAGGCTGGATTTGTATTTAAGCATGCAAAAAATCGGAATATCACGGAGCAGGATCCAGAACCTGATAGAAAATTCAAAAATAAGAATTAACAGCCGTTTAGAAAATAAATGCCGTTATAAAGTAAAGCCTGAGGATATTATTTTGGTGGAAATTCCCGAGGCTGAAAAAATAAATATACAGCCCGAAAAGATACCTCTAAAAATACTTTATGAGGATGATCATCTTATTGTGATAAATAAACCGAAGGGTATGGTTACTCATCCCGCGAAAGGCAATTATTCAGGAACACTGGTAAGCGCGCTTTTGTATCATTGCAAGAACCTTTCAGGTATTAATGGTTATCTTCGCCCGGGAATCGTTCACCGCCTGGATAAAGATACAACCGGCGTTATGGTTGCCGCGAAGGATGATATTACTCACGCGGGATTGGTTAAACAATGGCAGGACAGGACGATCACAAGAAAGTATATCGCGCTGGTTAACGGTGAAATGGATAAGAGTGAATTAACTGTTGATGAACCGATCGGCCGGCATAAAGTACAGAGGCAAAGAATGGCGGTTAATCTTTCAAGCGGCAGGAATGCCATATCCAAAATTAAAATATTAGAAAAATTTAACGGTGTTAGTTTAATAGAGGTCAGGATACTGACAGGCAGGACACATCAGATCAGGGTACATCTTTCTTATCTAAAACACCCTGTTATCGGAGACGCGCTATATGGCAAAAAGTCAGATATTATTGACCGGCAGGCCTTACACGCTGCTGTACTTGGTTTTACACACCCCATTACAAATAAATATATGGAATTTTCAAGTCCCATACCGAAAGATATGAAACAAGCTGTAAAATTGATCAAGAAGCCTTCATAAAGAATGCCTTTTCTTTTAAAGCTTTTTCAACTTTTAAAAGTAGTGTGTTTATTCCATCTGATTTATTATAGTAATCGAAAGCCCCTTCAATAATTTTTTTCTGGTCTTCGATATAACAAACACTTGAAACAATAACTTTAATTCTTTTATAAAATAAACTCACAATATCATATAATGTATCACCGGTAATATCATACATATTAATATCAAGTAAAATAAGGTCAATCCCGCCCTTTTTCAATAAGTCTAACGCGTTTACAGCGTTCGAAGCCTCAAGTGTTCTATATCCTTCTTCGCTGAATAATTTGTTATAAACTCTTCTGATATGAACTTCGTCATCTACAATAAGAATTGTGTCCATAAATACACCTCCATTTAAATATTTTAATTTTCTTATATATTTTTAACAAAATAAAGATAAGAAACAGGTTAAAATAGAATTAAATAATTTTAATTTTATAAAATATAAAAATTATTAAAATGGTTGATTTTTTTAAATAAATTGCTATAAT
The DNA here is from genome assembly GCA_028719205.1 of bacterium. GTDB lineage: Bacteria > JACRDZ01 > JAQUKH01 > JAQUKH01 > JAQUKH01 > JAQUKH01. The sequence continues at coordinate 36,798 of JAQUKH010000020.1, read as the reverse complement.
ATTAGCTTTTAATAATAATTTTGAGGAGGATAATTATGTTTGATATTGCAGTATTACCAGGAGATGGCGTAGGACCTGAGGTATTAAATGAAGGATTGAAAGTACTAAAAGCGGCGTCTGAAAAGGCCGGTTTTCAATACAAACTCAAACATTATGATTTCGGTGGCGAGCGGTATTTGAAAACAAAAGAGACTTTGCCTCCCGGGGCGCTTGATGAATTAAAACAGTTTGATGCTATTTATCTTGGCGCGATAGGACATCCGGGAGTGAAACCGGGGATCCTCGAGAAAGAAATACTTCTGGCTATCCGTTTTGGATTGGATCAATATATTAATCTACGGCCTGTAAAATTATATCCGAATGTATGGACGCCGTTAAAAGATAAAGGGCCTGAGCATATTGATTTTGTGGTTGTCAGAGAAAATACAGAGGATCTCTATGTTGGTATTGGCGGTTTTTTCAAAAAAGGGACTAAGGACGAAATAGCGATGCAGGAAATGATAGCTACAAGAAAGGGTGTGGAACGCTGTATTCGTTATGCGTTTGAATTTACCAAAAAACGAGCCAAAAGGAACCATCTTTATATGTGCGACAAGGCAAATGTTTTGACTTACGCCCATGACCTTTGGACCAGGGTTTTCGCGGAAGTCGGAAAAGAATATCCTGGGATTAAACAAGATCACGCTTATGTTGACGCGATAACGATGTGGTTTGTGAAAAATCCTGAATGGTTCGATGTCATTGTTGTTTCGAATATGTTTGGGGACATTATTACGGATCTTGGAGCGATGATACAGGGCGGTTTAGGGATTGCGGCTTCAGGGAATATAAATCCTGAAGGCGTTTCAATGTTTGAACCGATACACGGTTCGGCTCCTAAATACGCGGGAAAAAATGTAATTAATCCGTTGGCAGCTATATCGGCCGTGGCAATGATGCTGGAATATTTGGGAGAGGTAAAGGGCGCCGCCCTGATTGAAAACGCGATCATAAAGGCGCTATCAGAGAAACATATTAAAAATTTATCAGCGGGCGGGGAATTATCTACTTCTCAAATAGGGGATATGATTACAAAATTTGTTAAGGAAAGTAAATAAAAACAGTATTATATAATCTTTCTTTCTTTAAGTTTTTGAACAAGTATTTTGGACATCTCTTCAGGAGTCCCTGAAAGTGTCTCACGTTCAGTGCGGACAGGCGGGGTGAATATTTTCATTACCTGCGTGAAAGATCCGTTCAAACCGATCTTATCATCATCACAAAAAATACTTTCTTTATTCCATGCGGGGATGACAGCTTTCTTTGCCTTTAAAACTCCTTTGAGAGAAGGATGCCTTGGTTCATTTATCTCTTTTGTAACTGTAATAAGCACAGGGAGCCGGCATTCAACTGTTTCTGTGCAGTCTTCCAGCAACCGTTCCGCTATAATTTTGGCCGGTTCTTCCATAACCAGATCTAATTTTTTAACATATGTGATTTGAGGAATATTTAACTGCTCGGCCAGCTCAGGCCCGACCTGAGCGGTATCTCCATCAATAGCCTGTTTTCCTAAAATTATAAGGTCAAAATGGCCGATTTTTTCTATTGCTTTAGCAAGGGTGTAAGATGTAGCCCAGGTATCAGCTCCCGCGAAGTTTCTGTCTGATAATAAGTACGCGTTATCAGCGCCCATTGCTAATGATTCTTTTAAAGCTTCCTGAGCCTGAGGCGGACCCATTGTTATTACTGAAATTTCAGAAGGTATTTTTTCTTTGATCTTTATTGCCTCTTCAAGCGCGTTTTTGTCAAAGGGATTAATTATACTTGGAACGCCGTCCCTGATCAGTGTGTTAGTTTGCGGATTTATTTTTATTTCACTTGTGTCAGGCACCTGCTTGATACAGACTATAATTTTTAGCATGGATTAAGATTCCTTTAAAATGTGATTAGCGATCACACCCCGCTGAATTTCAGATGTGCCCTCAACGATATCAAAAAGTTTTGCCTCGCGGAAATATCTCTCAACCGCGTATTCTTTTGTATAACCGTATCCGCCGTGGATCTGAACTGCCTGGTTTGTTACACGCATGCACATTTCAGAAGCATAAACTTTAGCCATAGCCGCGAATTTTTCAAATTTTCCGTTGCTGTCTTTCAGGCTGGCGGCTTTAAGGACAAGGAGTTTTGCTGCTTCGATCTCGGTCGCCATATTCGCGAGCATGAACTGGACAGCCTGGAAAGAAGATATCGGTACGCCGAATTGTTTTCTGACCTTAGAATATTTTAATGCTTCTTCAAAGGCTGCCCGCGCCAGGCCGCAGGAGCCTATGCCGATCCCGATCCGTCCCACGTCGAGGGTCTGCATGGCGACACGGAATCCCTTGCCTTCGGAGAGAAGCATGTTTTCTTTAGGAATACGGCAGTCTTCAAATATTAATTCACAATTAGGAAGCCCGGGAAAAGCCATTTTCTTTTCATTTTTTCCTATTTTAAATCCGGGAGTGTCTTTTTCAACAATAAAGGCGGTCATTCCGCGAGCGCCTTTATCTCGCGCTGTTTTTGTAATCACTACGTAAATACCGGCCGCGCCGGCGTTGGTAATAAATAACTTTGTGCCGTTAAGTATATAATGATCACCGTCTTTCGCGGCGTATGTTTGAACCGCGCTTGCGTCAGAACCCGCATTTGGTTCAGTAAGGCCGAATGCTCCTAATGCTTCACCTTTTGCCAATGGCGTAAGAAATTTTTTCTTTTGTTCTTCAGTTCCAAAAATAAATATGGGGTAGCATGCCAGCATATGCGCTCCGAATATTGTTCCGGTTGTGGCGCAGGCATGTGATATTTCTTCGCCTATAACGGTCCATGTAAGAAAATCGGAGCCCAATCCGCCATATTCTTCAGGAAACGGAATACCTGCCATACCCATTTCCGCCATCAGCTTTACATTTTCTTTAGGAAACGCGCTGCTTTCACCTGTTTCTTTTGATCTTTTAGAAAATTCACCAAGACATACTTCCTTGGCTGCGTTAATAATTAGTTCCTGGTCTGGTGTTAAATTAAAATCCATATGCAGTTCTCCTTATTAAGAAATAATCAATTTTTAAAATAATACTTAAAAACACCTTGATTGTCAATAAGTTATTTGGATTCTCTTGACATGAGATAAAGAGAATGATAGAATCCAATGGTATTCTTAATTGATAATGAAAAGGAAAATACTATGCAGAACTCGGAACAGGTAAACGAGATATTCAAGATCATCAGTTCTTCAGGAATTGTTGAATTTGAATGGGAACGTGGCGGCAAAAAAATATTCATAAAGCGCCCTGAAAAAATAACTTATGCTAAAAAAGAAAATTTATCCTCTGAAATAAAAACTTCTGTTGCAACTCCGGGTGTGGAAGATAAGATTCATTTAATAAAAGCTCCGTTAGTGGGAACTTGTTATCTTGTCTCCGGGCCGGAAAAGAAGATCATGGTGAAATTGGGAGATAAAGTCAAGTCCGGCGATAAACTGTGTTTTGTTGAAGCTATGAAGGTTTTTAAAGAAGTAGTTTCGGATAAAGATGGAGAAGTAAAAGAAATATTGATAGAAAATGGGCAGTCTGTTATGTATGGCCAGCCGCTTTTTAAATTGACAGTAATATAAGAAGAAAAAAATATGTTTAATAAAATATTGATCGCTAACCGTGGAGAAATTGCTTTAAGAATAATCAGGGCGTGTAAAGAATTAGGTATAAAGACAGTAGCCGTCTATTCTGAAGCGGATCGTGAGTCTCTGCATGTAAAAAGAGCTGATGAGGCTATTTGTATTGGCCCCGCTGAAACTGATAAGAGTTATTTGAATATTCCCAATATTATAAGCGCCGCTGAAATTACTGACGCTGAAGCCATTCATCCGGGTTATGGTTTTTTAGCGGAAAATTACAGGTTCGCGGAAATTTGCGAGTCCTGCAGGATAAAATTTATAGGGCCGTCGTCGGAAGCTATTAGAAAAATGGGTAATAAAATTGAAGCCCGGAAAATAATGGAAGAAGCCGGGTTACCGGTTGTTAAAGGAAGCGGTAATGTTGAAAATGAAATTGAAGCTGTTAAGATCGCTAAAGAAATAACCTATCCTGTTATAATTAAAGCTGCGGCTGGAGGCGGCGGGAAGGGCATGCGCATCGTACATACTGAATTAAATCTCGCGAAGTCATTTCTGGCAGCGAAAGCGGAAGCAAAGGCGGCTTTTGGAAATGACAGCGTTTATATAGAAAAATATATAGACAGGCCCAGACATATAGAAATTCAACTTTTAGGAGATGAACATGGACAGATGGTTCATCTGGGAGAGAGGGAGTGTTCGATTCAGCGCCGACACCAGAAATTAATTGAAGAGGCATTTTCGCCTTTAATAAATGACGAGATTAGAAAAGAAATGGGTGAAACGGCAGTTAAAGGAGCTAAAGCCGTAGGATATGCAGGTGTCGGAACAATGGAGTTCCTGGCAGATAAAGATAAGAAATTTTATTTTATGGAGATGAATACGAGAATTCAGGTAGAGCATCCTGTAACTGAGTTTATTACTAACATCGATTTATTAAAGGAACAGATAAGGGTAGCGGCAGGAGAAAAGCTTGGATATAACCAGAGCCAAATTAACTTTAACGGGCATGCGATTGAGTGCCGTATAAATGCTGAAGATCCGGACAATAATTTTGTTCCGTGTCCGGGTGAAATTACTAAATTTATTATTCCAGGCGGGCCGGGTGTAAGAGTGGACACTCATGTTTATAACGGTTATACGATTTCGCCTTTTTATGATTCTATGGTCGGAAAGCTGATCGTTTTCGCGAAAAACAGAAAAGAAGCTATAGCCCGTATGGACAGAGCTTTATCTGAATTTGTTGTCGAAGGTATTAAGACAACTGTTCCTTTCCATTTGGAAATTATGAGAGATGATTTGTTTAAAAGGGGAGAAATTGATACTCATTTCATAGAAAATGTTTGGGGTAAGAAATAAAATTAGTATTTTATTTTAAAAGAAAGGATGGGCTGGATGAATAAGATTGACTTTGTGGAAATAATCGCAGAGAGGGTTAATCTTAATAAACTGGAAGCAGGACAGGTTTTTGAGTGTATTTTAAGCGCGATGCGCCAGGCGTTAAAAGAAGGTAAACGGATTGAAATTAGAGGCTTAGGTACATTTGGAGTTCGTACTCGCCGTCCGAGAATGGGAAGAAACCCGAGAACAGGGGAAAAAGTTTCTGTACCATCAAAAAAGGTCCCGTTTTTTAAACCAGGAAAGGAATTCAAAATAATAGAAGTAGTTGATGAATAGTAAAAATCATTTAAAAACTCTGGTTAATAAACTTCCTGATGGGCCGGGGGTTTATTTTTTTAAGAATAAAGGGAAAGTGATTTATATTGGAAAAGCAATTTCTCTTAAAAAAAGAGTCCGCAGTTATTTTTCTTCCACACAAAAGCCGCTTCGTACTTTACGCCTTATAGAACAAATTGATGACATAGATTTTACTGCAACAGATTCTGAGGAATCCGCTTTAATTTTGGAAAGGGATTTAGTAAGAAAAAATATTCCTAAATATAATGTGGACCTGAAGGACGATAAAGCTTACCCATACCTGAAACTGACATTAAAAGAAGATTTTCCCCGGTTGGTTCTTGTGAGAAGAAAACAGGATGACGGGGCAAAATATTACGGCCCGTATACTAAGGTTAAAGACCTGAAAAATTTTTTAAGATTTATTAATCAGCTGTTTCCTCTCAGGACTTGCAGAGAGCGGTTAAAGGATAAGAGGCCCTGCCTTAATTATTTTATCAAACATTGCGTTGGGCCCTGTAGAGGCGAAATCAACAGCAGCATTTATAAGGAGTTAGTTAGTAATCTTGATAAAATACTTAAAGGTAATTATAAAAATATTATAAAAGACCTTGAAAATAAAATGAATGCCGCAGCGAAGGAGAAAAGATTTGAGGATGCAGCTCAATTCCGCGATTACTTATTTTCTCTGAGGGGTTTAATTGAAAGGCAGAAAGCTCTGGTTGCTAAGAATGTAAACGGGATGAGTTATCCTAAAATTGAAATAAAAAGGAAAGTTGATCATATTTCGGAAAAGCTTTCCAGTTCCCTGAATTTAAATAAAATCGCACGGGTAATTGAGGCGTTTGATATTTCAAATATCGCGGGCGAAAATCCATGCGGCAGTCTGGTATATTTCAAAGACGGAATAGCGGTTCCGCAGGAATACAGGCGTTTTAAAATAAAAACGGTTGAGGGTGTTGATGATCCCCGCATGATGGCAGAGGTAGTTTTTAGACGATATAAAAGGCGGTTGGAAGAAAAAACGGTATTACCTGATCTGATTTTAATAGACGGCGGCTTAACCCAGGTGAACGCGGCTTACTCAAAACTCCGTGATTTGAAAATAGCGGATATTCCGATCTTCGGGCTCGCCAAAAAAGAAGAAATATTATTCCGGCCTTTGGAAAATATTCCGGTTAAATTACCTTTTGATTCTGAGGAGCTTAATTATCTCAGGAGGATCCGGGATGAAGCTCACCGGTTCGCGTTGAAATATCACAGGCTGCGGAGAAAGAAAAGTTTTTTACCTCAATTCTAAAAAAAAGCTTGTTTTGTTAAAGAATATTGCTATAATAAAATCATAATGGGTAAAAGATCCAAGATAGTATTTATTTTAATTTCTTTTGTTGCTGCAGGCTGCGCTTATACTACCAAGTCTGTTTTGCCGGATAATATTCAAAATGTGGCGGTATCTGTTTTTAAAAATGATACTTTTGAATATGGTTTAGAGGAAAGACTTACAGATAAGGTTATTCAGGAATTTATATCACATGGCAGGCTTAAAGTTACAAATATTGATAATGCTGACGCGTTGATTAAAGGAAAGATTGTAGCTTATAATCTTCTGACAACAAGTACTGATGAATATAATAATCCAATTGAAAAAGAATTATCCATATTGATAGAGATCTCATTCTGGGAAAAAGATGGAAAAGAACCGCTCTGGATTGAAAAAGGGATAAGAGAAAATATTACATATTTTACCACGTTAAGAAGCGGCCAGATCGTTATGACTGAGTCTGAGGCTAAGGAAAATGTACTTTCAAAATTAGCAAGATCAGTTGTCCGCAGGGTAATAATCGGATGGTACTAGAAGCATAGAGCATAGTGCATGGAGCATAGAGAAGAAGTATGAAGATTGATTATCAGATTCTTTTTAGAAAACTTAAAAAGGGGGAGATCGCTCCCCTTTATTTATTTGCCGGGGCGGAGGAATATTTGATCGATGAGGGAATAAGATTAATTAAGGAAAAATTAATAACAAAGGGTGATGAAGAACTTAATTATGATATGATGTATGGTTTCGAGGCCAGCATACAAACAATTTTGGAAAAAGTAGAAACAGCCGGTTTTTTCGGCGATAAAAGATTAGTTGTTGTTCAGGGTGTGAATTCCATAAAAGATAAAAAACTTTTGGTCTCCTATTGCGAGAATCCTTCCAGGTCAAGCTGTCTTGTGCTTATTGATGAAAAAATAGATTCAAAAAACAAATTACAATCTATATTTTTAACTTCCAAGGACGCGGTTATAAGCCATTTCTGGCCGCTTTTTCCAAATCAGGTGCCATCCTGGATACAGGAAAAAACGAAACAGAAAGGAAAATTAATTTCGCATGAGTGCGCGCAAATTTTACAGGAACTGGCTGGAAATTCCTTAAGAAGTTTAGACAATGAAATTGAAAAGCTTGTTATTTTTGTCGGAGACAGAAAAACTATTGAGGAAAAAGATGTACTGGAATTGATCAGTTCCGGTGATATTGAAAATATATTTAAACTATCCGACGCTATAGGGGAAAGAAGGCTTGATAAAGCTTTGAAAATATTTAATCAATTAAAAAATAAAGGTGATGATTTTATTGCTGTTCTCGGCTTATTGATCCGTCATTTTCGTATTATCTGGCAGGTTAAAGAAATGAATGAAGAGGGGGTAAGCCCGTTAGAGATATCTAAAATAATTAAAATGAATCCTACATTTGTAACAAAATATCTTCAGGAAATGAAAAATTTTACATGGGACGGATTAAAAAATATTTTCAAAAGAATGCTGCAGGCGGATTATGAAATAAAAAGAGGGATATCAAAGCCGGAAATAGCCTTTGAATCCCTGTTGATATCTTTTTCAAAATAATGTTACTTTGCTTTGGTCTCTTTTTGCTGTTTGTTTATATAGATCGCCAATCTTGATTTTTTACGCGCGGCATTTTTCCAATGGATAGTCTGCTTTTGAGCGGTTTTATCTAATAATTTTGCCGCTACTTTGAAATTATTTTGTTTTTCATCAGCAGTTGTCGCGGTATATATTTTCTTGACAGCTGTTCTTAAAGTAGATTTAGCTTGTTTGTTTTGTAAATTTCTTTTTTTGTCTTTACGCATTTGTTTTATTGGGGAATCATGTATTGGCATATTTGACCTTTCTTTTCACGAAGTGATCAGTTCCTGATAACTAACATTAATTTGAGATTATACAAAATTATTAATTTATTGTCAACTATTTTATAAATTAAAATGAAAAATCACGAAATAGCCGTTATTTTTGAACATATTGCTGATATTTTGGAGTTAAAAGGCGAAAATATATTTAAAATAAGCGCCTATCGTAAAGCTTCGCGGATACTTAAGGACCTGGCTTCGGATATTGAAGAAATTGATAAGCAGGGAAAGCTTAAAGAAATCGCGGGTATAGGCAGTGGTATGACTGAAAAAATCGAGGAATTTATTAAAACCGGCAAAATTGAACGGTATGAAGAAATAAAAAAAGAAGTCCCTGATGGCCTGGTGGGTTTATTATCCGTTCCCGGATTAGGGCCAAAAGGGGTTTCTAAAATAAACAGGGAGTTGGGGATAAAAAATATTGATGACTTGAAAAAGGCGATAAGCGATGGCAAACTTCGGGAATTAGAAGGTTTTGGAGAAAAAAAAGAAGAAAATATTTTGAGAGGTGTGGAAGTATTCGAGAGCAGTAAAGGGCGCATTAATTTAGGTTTGGCCTATCCGCTTGTTGAAAATATCCTTGGATATCTTTTTAAGATAAAAGAAATAAAAAAGGCGGTTCCGGCGGGCAGCCTGCGCCGTATGCAGGAAACAATAGGCGATATAGATATTTTAGTTACAGGCAGTAACGGGCCTGAAATAATCGAACACTTTAAAAAATATCCAGGAGTTAAAGAGGTTCTCGCATCCGGAGAAACGAAAGGAAGCATACGGGTTGAGGATGGAATACAGGTTGACCTGCGTTTTGTTCCTGAAGAAAGTTTCGGTTCCGCGCTTCAATATTTTACCGGATCAAAAAACCATAATATAAAACTTCGTGATATGGCAAAAAAAGCCGGCTTTAAAATCAATGAATATGGGATATTCCGGGATGATGTGAAGCTTGGCGGGAAAAAGGAAGAAGAAATTTATAAAGTGCTCGGACTTCCTTTTATACCTCCTGAAATGCGTGAGGACCGGGGAGAAATTGAAATTGCTGTTAAAGGGCGGATGCCAGAGCTTCTTGAACATAAAAACATCCGGGGGGACTTTCATGTCCATTCGCGTTACAGCGACGGCAGTAATTCTCTCAGGGAAATTGCCGAGACAGGCAGGAAAATGGGTTATGAATATATCGCGATAACGGACCATTCACAATCGCTTCATATCGCGCATGGTTTGAAGCCTGAAAAATTGGAAGAGCAGATTGAAGAAATAAATACAATTAATAAGGAAATTACAGGTATCAAGCTTCTTAAAGGTAGTGAGGTTAATATTAAAAGTGACGGAACTCTTGACCTGCAGGATAATTTATTGAAAAAGCTCGATATTGTCATAGCATCGATACATTCAGGATTCAAAGAGGATGAGGATATGCTGACAGGACGCGTGCTTGACGCGATGGACAATCCGTATGTTTCGATATTCGCGCACCCTACCGGACGGTTGATCGGTGAGCGTGACGCGTATCATATTAATATTGAAAAGGTCATTAAAAAGGCAAAAGAAAAAAACATAGCCCTTGAAATTAACGCGTATTATACGCGCCTGGATCTGAATGATATAAACTCACGCCGGGCAAAAGAGGCCGGGGTAAAACTGGCAATCGGGACCGACGCCCATAACACCGAACAATTATGGATGATGAAATTCGGCGTCAGCGTCGCCCGCAGGGGATGGCTTGAGAAAAAAGATGTATTGAATACCTTTAATCTTAAGGATTTAAAAAATTGGTTGAAGTGAAAACAAATTTTGATATAATATGTTTTAAATTTAGAAAGGAGTTATATGTCTAAGAGTTATGTTGTGGCGGTAGTGGGCGCGACCGGGGCGGTCGGGCAGGAGATGATAAAAACACTGGAACGCAGAAAATTCCCTGTGAAAAATATTGTGCCTTTGGCGTCATCGCGTTCTGTCGGGAAAAAAATAATTTTTAAGGGGAAGGAATTCCCTGTGCTGGAATTAAAAGAAGATTCCTTTAAAGGCGTGGACATCGCGCTTTTTTCAGCGGGCGCGGAAAGAAGTAAAATATTCGCTCCTATCGCGGCAAAGGCGGGGGCGGTGGTTATTGATAATTCAAGCGCGTTTCGGATGGATAAAGATGTTCCGCTGGTTGTGCCTGAGGTTAATCCGCATATGATAAAAAAACACAAGGGGATCATTGCCAATCCGAACTGTTCCACTATACAAATGGTGGTCGCTTTAAAACCTATTCATGATAAAGCTAAAATAAAAAGGGTTGTTGTTACTACTTTTCAGGCTGTTTCAGGAACAGGCACAAAGGCGATAATTGAGCTTTTAGAACAGACAAAAGCCCTGGTCGGTAAAAGTAAATATCCGCCCAAGGTATATCCTCATCAGATAGCATTTAACTGCTTGCCGCATATTGATTCTTTTATGCCAAACGGTTATACAAAAGAAGAAATGAAAATGGTTAATGAAACAAAAAAAATAATGGAAGATGATTCAATTATGGTTACGGCTACGACCGTTCGTGTGCCGGTATTCAGGAGCCATTCCGAGAGTGTAAATATAGAAACAGAAAAAAAATTAACAAAAGAAGAAGCTCAGAATATCCTTGAAAAAGCTCCCGGAGTTATTGTCGAGGACGATCCGTCAAATAACATATATCCGTTAGCTATAAACGCTGAGGATAAATATGAAGTGTTTGTAGGGCGTATACGCGAGGATGAATCGATACCTAAAGGATTGAATATGTGGATCGTAAGCGACAATCTGCTGAAAGGCGCGGCTTCAAACGCTGTGCAGATCGCTGAAGTGTTAATTAAGGAAAGTTTATAAACAAAATATCTATAAATACTTGGCAAAAGGTTAAAGTATGTCTTCCGTGAAAATAAAAAAGGTCAAGTTAGAAAGTAAAGGGTAATCATTTAAAAAATGATGCCCTTTTTTTTGTTTTATAATAAACAAGACTTAAGCGAAAGGTTCTGGCTGAAAGCCAGGTTCTTTCCGCTTCTAGTTCTTGTTATCCTCGAAGGGGATAACATATAAAATACGAAGGGAAATAAATGGCTTTAACTCGAAGAAAATTTTTAAAAATGTGCAGCGGCTTAGCATTAACTGCCGGGTTTTCGCAGGTACTTATTCCTGAAGTATATAGAGCCTTAACAGCCGCTGCGGGGGGTAAGCCAACAGTAATTTGGTTAGAGGGAATGAATTGTTCAGGATGTTCGGTTTCACTGCTAAATTCCGTGCATCCGGATATTAAAAAAGTATTGATGGAAATAATAAGCCTGGAATTTCATCCTAATTTAATGGCTGCTTCCGGCGGCCTGGCTTTATCGGTATATGAAGACGCGATAAAAAATAAAAAAGGGGAGTATTTACTGATCATTGAAGGATCGATTCCGACAAAGAGCGGTAAATACTGCGAGATCGGGGAGAAGGATGGTGAAGGTATTCCGATGGGTGAATGGGTAACAAGATTAGGCGATTCGGCAAAATCGATAATAGCCGTGGGACAGTGTGCCGCGTATGGAGGCATTCCTGCGGCTGCCGGAAATTATACCGGCGCGGTAGGAGTTCAGGAATATTTAAAAAAACCGGTGATCAATATACCGGGTTGTCCTCCGCACCCTGATTGGATGATGGGCACGATCTCTCATGTTTTGCTTTTTGGAATGCCTGAATTAGATCTTTATGGGCGACCGAAAATGTTTTTCGGAAAATGTATACATGATAATTGTGAGAGGCGGAGGGATTACGATAAAAATAAATTCGCGAAACATTTTAGTGAAGAAGGTTGTTTATATGAATTAGGGTGTAAGGGCCCTGTAACCTACGCGGATTGTCCTCAAAGGTTATGGAATAATCGTGTGAGCTGGTGCGTACAAAGCGGCGCGGGCTGCAGGGGTTGTACTGAACCCGGCTGGCCGGACAAATTTTCACCATTATTTTAACGGACATCCAAAACAACAAAAAAAAGATAAATAAAGGCAGGTGATGAATATGCATAAAATAGTTATTGATCCGGTGACGCGTATTGAAGGACATTTAAAAATTGAAGTTGAAATTGAAAACGGCAAAGTGGTAAACGCGTACAGTACGGGTGCGATGCATCGCGGAATTGAAACCATACTTATAGGCAGAAACCCGGTTGACCCGCACGTGCTTACCGCGCGTATATGCGGGGTATGCCCGGTATCTCACGCGCAGGCCGCTATTTTATGCGCTGACGAAGCATTTAAAGTTACACCGCCTGATAACGGCAGGATACTTCGTAATTTAATACAGGCAAGCAATAATTTAATGTCGCATATCCTCCACTTTTATCATCTTGCCGCGCTGGATTATATGGTCGGGCCTGATACACCCCCGTTTATTCCGCGGTATAAAGGAGATTATCGGCTGTCTAAAGAGGCAAATGGAAATGCAGTCGGGCAATATATACAGGCTCTGGATATCAGGATGAAAGCTCATGAAATGCTTGCTATTTTCGGAGGAAGGGCTCCGGGCCTGTGCGGGACTGTTCCGGGAGGTGCTACGGAAACTGTAACAGTGGACAAAATTAATGATTTTCTTCGGCGGCTAAAAGAGATAAAATCTTTTATTGAAAATAAATACATACCGACAGTAGTTGAAATCGCGAAAGTTTATTCAGATTATTGGGATATCGGTATTGGATGTAAAAATTTTCTTTCTTATGGTGTTTATCCCGATGCTGACGGTAAGAAACTAATTAAAGCAGGCACGTTTACTGATGGCAAGGATGAGGAATTCAACCAGGCTAAAATTACAGAACAAGTGAAATATGCCTGGTATAACGATGATAACGGAGGCCTGCATCCCAGTAAAGGCAAAACGACACCGTCATTGGATAAGGTGGGAGCTTATTCATGGTTAAAAGCTCCCCGGTATGACAATAAAGTTCATGAGGTAGGGCCTTTGGCGCGTATGTTTATTAACCGGAAGCAGGATCCGATCTTAGTGAAAACGGCAGGATCATTGGGAATATCCGAGACTAAAGTGTTTTCTGTTCTCGGCAGGCATGCCGCGCGCGCGTTAGAAACAAAAATGTGCGCGGACGCGATGGAAAAATGGATAATTCAATTAAAACCGGGCGAGCCTGTGCATACTCCCTATATTATACCAAAAGAAGGTGAGGGGGTTGGATTGACTGAAGCGTCCAGAGGCGCGCTCGGGCATTGGATGAGAATTGAAAACGGTAAAGTAGCGCTATATCAAATGGTGGTTCCGACTACGTGGAATGGCTCACCGCGCGATGATAACGGGCAGCCCGGCGCTATTGAACAGGCGTTAGTCGGTACGCCGGTGAAGGATGATAATAATCCTATTGAACTTGTCAGGGTTGTTCGTTCATTTGACCCGTGTATCGCGTGCGCGGTACATGTTCTTGGCGCGAAAAAGAAAATGAAAATATTTGAAGTATAAAGATGAAAAAAGTTAAAACGACACTTATTTTGGGGATTGGAAATATTTTACTCAAAGATGAAGGCGTAGGGGTGCATGTCGCTCAACAGATGATGAAGATGCCCTTGCCTGAAAATGTTGAAGTGATCGATGGCGGTACGGCAGGATTAGACCTGCTTTTATATATTAAAGGCAGGACAAAAATCATTGTGATCGACTGTGTCCGGGGAGGAAAAAAACCGGGAATAATTTACCGCCTGGTTCCTGAAGATTTAGTAAAGGACGAATCTAAAATTCTTTCTCTGCACCAGGTTGATTTTCATGAAACATTAAATTTGCTGTCAATGACAACTGCAATAATGCCTGAAGTGATAATTATCGGTATCGAGCCGAAAGAACATTCTTCATGGAAGATGGAGCTGTCTCCGTTGATAAAAAGAAAAATCCCAAAAATAATTGAATTGGTAAAAAAAGAAATTTAGATAAGATAAAAAATATTAAATATTTATTGAAAAAATTAATAAAATAGCGGATAATAACAAAAATTGTTATATAAAAAGGAGAAGAAAATGATTGATGTCCCAAAAGTTCCAAGAGTTACCGTTCCCAGAGTTACCGCGCCAAAGCTTGAAAAAGTTACCGCGCCAAGAGTTTCTATGCCAAAACTTGAAAGGGTTATGGTTCCAAGAGTTTCCGCACCTAAGCTAAATAAAGTAATAGCGCCAAAGTTAAAGTAAGGTTATATATTTTTGCTGACTAATCTTTTGCCGGCTTCATAAACATCTTTTAGCGCAGTCGGGTGGTTTTTAATTGCTCCTTTAGCGTCTATTTTAGGATAGAAAAGAGTTTCATGCTTTTGGACGTTTATTGTCCTGAAAAATGCTTTGGCTGTGGCTTCTCCGCATGTAAACTCAATTTCCTTATTCATTCCGCCTGTCATCAGCAGTAATCCTTTTCTTCCATCAGGGCCTTCAGGTACAGGTTTTTTTAGCAAATATTTCTCGCACCAGAATGACTGGCACCTGTCAATGACTGTTTTGATCTGTGCCGTTAAGCCGAAAAAGAAAATAGGGGAGGCAAGTATAAACCGGTCGCTGGTTCTGATCGCCTTGGATATAATATCCATATCATCCCTGATCACGCATATGCCGGTTTTTAAACAACCGTCGCAATTTGTGCATGGAGAAATATTCATTATACTGGGGCGGAAGATCTTTACCCTGTGCCCTTTTTCTTCAACGGCCCTGACTGTTTCTTTTAGCAGAATTTCAGAATTTCCTTCAATTCTGGGGCTTCCAAGGATCGCTGTAATTTCCATAATTTTTTAATGATAGATTTATCTTTTGTAAATTTAATAATACGTATTTGATATCTTTTTGTCAAGCGCGAAATTTAAATAGTGTAAAGTATTCATCTAAAATATCCGAAATAAAGATAAGTAATTGTTTTGAAAAGCTTTTTATTTAGAAAGGAGATTAACAATGCGGCATAAAGCTCTCTTGGTAGTTTTTAGTTTATTAATGCTATCTGTTAATTCCATTATTGCGGCTGATCCCGGAATAACGAATGACCAAATTCTTTTAGGTTCATCTCTGCCTTTAGAAGGATCAGCAAGTTTTTTAGGGATTCAGACATCTCATGGGTTAATGGCATATATAAACTATGTGAATGAACATGGAGGAGTAAATGGAAGGAAGATCAACGTAAAATTTTATAATGATAATTATGACCCTTTAACTTGTGTATTAAATACAAAAAAACTGTTAGAGCAGGACAAGGTTTTCGCGCTTACATGCTATGTAGGTACCCCAACAGCTGTGAAGGCTCAACCTGTTTGGGTCAATGCAAAAGTTCCAGTTGTAGGTTTTTTTACCGGTGCAGAGGTTTTAAGAAACCCTTTAGTTCATTATAACATTCATATCAGGGCTTCTTATTATGAAGAGGCGAAGGTTATTATAGATTATTTTGTAAATGAATTGAAATTTAAAAAAATAGCTGTTTTTTATCAGTATGATGCCTTTGGGGAAGCCGTAAAGAAAGGGACGGAAATTGCTTTGGAAAAATATGGAATAACACCGGTAGGCTATGGCAGTTTTGATAGAAATACGGTAAATATAGAAGAAGGCTTAAAAAAGATAAAAAACACAGATCCTGAAGCAGTAATTATGGTTGGAACTTATGATCCCTTGTCTAAATTTGTAAAAGAAGCAAAAAAAAATGGAATGTCTAAAACCATTTTTCATACTGTATCGTTTGTTGGCCCTGAAGCCCTGAAAGAAGAGCTGGGAAAGGATACTGAAAATGTTATTGTTACTCAGGTAATGCCCCCTTACACAGATATAAATATGATATTGATTAGCCAATATCTAACTTTTTTAAAAAAATCTTATCCTCAGGATTCTCCAAGTTTTGTAAGCCTGGAAGGTTTTGTTAATGCTGTAGTTTTAGTTGAAGGATTAAAAAAGGCAGGGAAAACATTAACACGCGAAGGATTAATTGACGCGGTTGAAAATATCAAATCTTTGGATATAGGGGGAGTAACCATTAGTTATGGAGCTGATGACCATGTAGGATTGAATAGAGTCTGGATTACTAAGATCCAGGACGGAAAATTTGTGGGAATCAAGAATTGGCAAAATATAGGAAAGTGAGTGATAAAAAATGTTTAATTTTATGAGAATAAGTTTGAAATTAAAAGTAATAGTTAGTTTCTTGCTGATTATGGTATCGGTGACGGCGCTGATTATTTTTTTAACGGTTTACAGAGTAAGAGGAAAGTTATTAGTAGGCGCGGGAAGTAAAGCTATGATTGTTAGTTCTAATTTAGCAATCGCGTCACAGGACTTAATGATGGTAGGTGAGTGGGATAAATTAGCTTCGATGTTGCAGGAGGCTAAAAAAAATGATTCTGATGTGAAATATGCTATTTTGGTGGGGAATGACGGAAGATGTGTGGCATCGTCAGAAGAAAAGTTAAAGGACCAATATCTGAATCAAACTGATTTTGAAAAACAGGCGTTAGCCACGGGAACCTTAACTACGGAAAAAAATCCTCAAGAAAAAAATGTTCTGGAAACAAGGCTTCCGATTATTTCAGCAGGAGTTAAGATGGGTGTTCTGCGAATGGGTTATTCTTCATCTTTTATTGGAGAAACCATTTTATCTTTAATACTTGTAGGGATTCTAACTTTGATACTCGGGAGTTTTATTTTTTATTTATTAATGAAAAAGACTATTGTTGAACCTTTATATAACGTAATTGGTGTAGCTCAGGAAATTGCTGTAGGGAATTTAGCGGAAAAAGATTTAAATAAAGTAAGTTCCGACGATGAAATAGGGCATTTGGCTAAAACTTTTATTAAGATGAACGAAAGTTTGAGAAAAATGATTTTTCAGGTCGGTGAAAATGCGAATAAGGTGGCCGAATCTTCACAACAATTATCCGGTTCGGTCCATCAGTTAAATGTCACAGCGCAACAGAATTCTGCCGCGCTTGAAAAGGTAAATAACGGAGCGGTTAATCAAGCGGAAGAAGTAAAAAAAGTTATGGAAATTATGAAAAAATCATCAATAAACCTGACACAATTGGTGTCAGACGCAGATGCGGCGAGTAAAGCAGTTGAACAGACCAGTAATCAGGCTATGGCAGGTAAGAACGCGTCTAAAGAAGCAGTTGAGAAAATAGAAAAACTTACAAATACAATTTTAGAGACTACCAAGGTAGTTCAGAAGTTAGGACTGATATCACTGGAAATTGGGCAGATAACCGATACGATTTCTTCCATTGCTGACCAGACAAATCTTTTAGCACTTAATGCTGCTATTGAAGCTGCAAGAGCAGGTGAACAAGGAAGGGGATTCGCGGTAGTTGCAGAAGAAGTACGTAAATTGGCTGAGGGTTCCGCGGTTGCCACAAAAAAAATAGATAATTTTATCAAATCAATCCAGACTGAAACCAAACGTACAGTTAATTCAATTCAGGAAAGTTCAAAAGAAGTACAAGAGGGAAAAGATCGTGTTATCAAAATCGCCGATTTTTTAGGGGAAATAGACAAAAAGGCACAGGAAGCTTCAAGCCTTACTAAAAACATTTTTTTATCCGGACAAGAAAGAGTAACAGAGGGAGTACAAGTATTAAAAGCTATAGATAAAATATCAAACATTGCTAAACAATCCGTTGTAAGTATCGAAGCGGTAACCGCAAATAACGAGGAACAAAATACTTCCATGCAGGAAATGAGTGATTCCGCCGAGAATCTAGCCAATTCAGCATCTGATTTAAAAGGGGTAGTTGGTAAATTTAAATTATAGATCTTATAAATTCCGCATTAATACTCTTGACAAAAGTTTATTTTGTATTATCATTTTCTTTTATTAAGAAAACCCGTATCTTGCAATGGCGCAAGGTAATTTTACCGAATAAGTGGACAATGGCGTCCAGAAAATGGTGAAGCAGGTTTTTTTTTGCTTTGAGTATGCCTAAAAAATAGGCAATATGTGCATAATTATTATGAAAGGAGATTTAATTTCATGAATTTACGAAGCCCTGGTGGTAATGATGCAACCAGAACATCAAACCGCTCAAAAAATGTGGTTCCATGCTCGGGTTTGTGTTCGAGATGTCTTGAATCCTGTCGCGGTAATTGTGAAGTTTTTAAATCATCATTTAGAGGCAGAGAAGTAATTTATCCCGGCCCATTTGGTGAAATAACAGCGGGCGGCGACAAAAATTATCCTGTAGATTATTCACATTTGAATATCCAGGGCTACGCGCAGGGAGCGAAAGGTTTACCAAAGGGTATTGACGGTAATCCGGACACAGCGATTTTTCCCGCGGTAAATACAGAAACAGAATATGGATGGACAAAAAAAGTAAAAATGAAGGCTCCAATTTTTACCGGCGCGCTGGGATCCACGGAAATTGCCCGTAAAAATTGGGAACATTTTTCTATAGGCGCGGCAATATCCGGTGTAACGCTTGTGTGCGGTGAAAATGTTTGCGGTATTGACCCAAAACTGGAATTGGACAGCAAAGGTAAAATTACAAATTCGCCTGAAATGGATAGGCGTATCGCGCTTTACAAAAGATTTCACGAAGGTTATGGTGAAATATTAGTTCAGATGAATGTTGAAGATACTCGTTTAGGGGTGGCTGAATATGTAATAAAAAAACATAAATTAAATACTATAGAATTAAAATGGGGACAGGGAGCAAAGTGTATCGGAGGAGAAATAA
This sequence comes from bacterium, assembly GCA_028719205.1. Classification (GTDB taxonomy): domain Bacteria; phylum JACRDZ01; class JAQUKH01; order JAQUKH01; family JAQUKH01; genus JAQUKH01. Next base: position 17,639 of record JAQUKH010000020.1, on the reverse strand, counting down.
AAGTTAAATCACTGGACAGGGCTATAGAATTAAAAAAACGCGGTTATATAGTGACACCTGATCCTACAGACAATGCAGTTCATCAGGCGTATAAAGCGGGAGCAATAAAAGAATTTGAAAGGCATTCCCGTCTTGGTTTTGTTTCGCAAGAAGGTTTTATGAAGGAAATTAAACGTTTGCGCGGTTTAGGATTTGAAAGGATCACTCTAAAAACAGGCGCGTATTCTATGGTGGAATTAGCGCAGGCTATCAGATACTGTTCAGAGGCAAAGATAGACCTTTTGACAATTGACGGCGCGCCTGGCGGAACAGGGATGTCACCATGGAGAATGATGCAGGAATGGGGTATACCTACATTCTATTTGCAATCTCTCGCGTATGAATTTTGTCAGAAACTAACTAAGAAAAAAATGCGTGTTCCTGATATCGCGATTGCCGGCGGTTTTTCATTAGAAGATCATGTATTTAAGGTAATTGCCATGGGTGCCCCGTATGTTAAGGCGGTTTGTATGGGAAGGGCATTGATGATACCGGGTTTTGTAGGTAAAAATATCGATCATTGGATTAAGACCAACAATTTACCAAACGCAGTATCAGAATTTGGTGCCAAACCGGAGGAAATATTTGTTTGTTATGAAGAACTCGCTGAAAAATATGGCAAGGATATGAAGGACATTCCATTAGGCGCGGTTGGAATTTATACCTTTTCCCAGAGAATTAAAGTCGGGTTACAGCAATTAATGGCCGGGTCCCGTAATTTTAATTTGTCAACCATCTCAAGAAAAGACGTTATGAGTTTAACTGAAGAAGCTACTAAAATATCAGGAATACCTTATGTAATGGATAATTACCGCAAAGAAGCAGAAAAAATAATTGACGGTAAGTAGTTTTAATTTGCAGCAATATTAGGGCAAAAAGCGCTCCGATTGAAATCGGGGCGCTTTTTTTAAAGTTGTATGAATTAAATTGATATGATTTTATTAAATAATATTATTGACATAAATAAATTTTGTGTTATAATAATGTCATAAATACAAAGAAGTATTAAAAAGACATTGATGTCTTCTCACGGGCAGAACCGCGGGAAGGCATTTTTTTTTGGAACTATGGCGTTCCTTTTATCCGGTGATGGATTTAAGGAACGCCATTTTTTTTGGAGGAAAAATGAATTTTGATACTATTGTAGAAAGAATATCTCCGACATTAAAAAATATCACATATAAATTGAACGGGCATTTTACGTTCTTTAATGATGATGACCTGCTTCAGGAATCATTACTGCATCTCTGGCTGGAATATCAGGAAGGAAAATTAGAAAACAAAACAGACAGCTATATCCTGCAAGGTTGTTATTTCTATCTTAAAAATTATCTCCGCAGGGTAAATACCGACATGAAATTTGTAAGTATTGAGGCTTTGCTTGATGATGAAAATACATCATCGAAGGAAATATTATCCCTGAGAGACAAACATTCAGAAAATGATCTGGATAATCTAAACAACAAGATCATAGTAGAAAATTTAATGAAAAGTTTTGATAAGCGTGAAAAGGATGTATTAAACTTAATAGCTAGAGGTTTAACAACAAGGGAAATAGGCGATAAATTGGACATATCCCATGTTGCCGTAATAAAAATAACAAATAAGATCAGAGGGAAATGCGGGAAGTATGTTTGGAAATAAGTACTTCCGGTTACCAATCTTATCAAATTATTACTTGTATAATTAGAAACACATAGAAGTGTAAAAACTACAAAGGCGTTATTTTAATCCAGGATGGATAAAATGAGCGCCTTTTTTATTTGGCGTCAAAAAGGAGAAAAATGAAAAAGTTTAAAATGATAAAATTGTTTGTTCTGGTTTTTGCGTTTAATTTCTGTGTTATGAATTTTGCTCACGCTACACCTTCAACCCAGATATGGAATCCTTCAACGGATATACAGGCTGTAAAAACATGGCATTTGGGTATCGATAATTATTTCTCGGTAAAAGATAACAAAGATCATCCGGTTGCATTTCCTACAGATGTCGGGTTAACTTATGGGCTGGTTAAAAATTTAGAAGTGGGTATTGATTTTTTTGAGCCTTCTGAAAATCCGGTACAATTTAATGCAAAATATGGGTTTTCTGAAAAAGAGGTTATTCCGGCTATAGCATTTGGGTTATGTAATGCCGGCACAAAAAAAGATGTGACTGATTACAATATTATTTACGGAGTAGTTGCTAAAACATTTAATCCTATCGGGAGGATTTCACTTGGTTATTATATCGGAAATAAAAAATTGTTGGTAGATGAAATTGGCGACAAGGCAAATACCGGATTAATCGCTACATGGGATAAAGCAATTTCAGACAAAGTGTGGGCTGCAGTTGATTATGCGTCCGGCAAAAGTTTTTACGGCTCAACAAGTTTGGGTTTTTCTTATCTTTTTGCTCCAAATACAAGTATCATTTTTGCTTATACCATTTATAACAATGATAAGATAACTGTAAATAATACGGTAACAACACAATTAGATATTAACTTCTAATGAAGTCATAATTTAGCAAGTTAAAAGCGAAGCTGAATTGTAGACTGAATTAGACCCCGATGTTGCATCGGGGTTCAATTCGCACTATCATCCCGAAGGACATCGGGACGATGTGCTCATTAAAAAGGAGGAATTCTTATGTCAAACAATGAAATTACAACAAAAACAGTAAAACCTAAACTGGGATTGTTAGGTGCTACGGTGAACGCGATGGCTTTAATAGCGCCCGGGGCGTTTTTATGGATCACTTTCCAGCTGCAGGCAGCGGCCACGGCTCCAAACGGGGCATCGGTCGCGAGTGATATCTGGGCCGGTATTGTACTTGCCTTGATAGTCGCGATGCTGACTGCTCTCGCGTACGCGGAACTCGCGAGAATTTATCCCGAAGCGGGTTTTGCAAGCTGTGTCTATTTTGCCGAAAGGGCTTTTTTGGACAGCCGTAAAGAAAAAGAAAGCGGGCCTAAATCAATTGCCCGTATCGCAAAGATCGTTACAGGCTGGTCGGCGCATCTTTTCTATTGGGTATATCCGGGGGTTATGGTGGCGATGATGGCGACTCTTGTCGGGTATATTTATACACAGTTTACCGGAGCAGCTTTATCAGTATCGACCCTTACATTATTTTGTATCATATTTTCAGCTGTAACAGGATACATTGCATATCGCGGAATAACCGGTTCAACAACTACAGCGCTTTGGATCAATATTATCCAATGGGCCGCGTTAGTTATTTTCAGCGGATTGGCCATATGGTATCGAATTTCAAATCCACAGGTTGCAGCTCAATGGTCCTTTTCGGGCGCGATTGATGTAATTAAACCGCATTCGTTTAACGGTGTGCTTATCCAGTCCACAATCGCGATTTTGATCCTTGTTGGTTTTGAGAGCTGTACTGCTTTAGCATCAGAAACCGAAAACCCGCAGAATACATTACCGAAAGCGATTATACTTTCTCTTGTGATCCAGGGATTGTTTGCTTATCTACTGGAGTATTTAGCTGCGGGATATATGGTTAATGAAAAGTTAACAGTTTTAGTTAACGGGACCACACTGACCGGTATGGCGGCGGCTGCGGCGTCAAGTGCGCCGATCGGAGACCTTACAAAGATCCTTGGTAATTCTCTCTTTAACGGGATCGGATTCGGCTTGATGATCACCATGGCACTTACTGTAGCAATCGCGATAATAGGTACGACCTTGAGTTGTATGAATACCGCCATACGGGTAACTGCGGGTATGGCTGATGACCGGGAACTGCCGAAAGACTTCTCTTTTTTGCACGCGGAGACAGGTGTTCCTTACATGACACTGGCTGTATTGATAATAGCCACGTCGATAATCGCGGCCGTTGGTATCCGGTCGGTAGTCGGTTTAGTTGGTATTACACTTGCATCAAATTTCGGAACGTTTGTTCTTTATGGTTTGACATGTATCTGGACTATCGTAGCGTTCAAAGATAGAAAGGATTTCAGTGTTGTAAAACATGTTATTGTTCCGGTATTGGGAGTTATAACAAACGTTATTATGCTTGCCGCGATAATTTATTTGTATTCTATTGGTAATGCTGATTCAAAGGCGGAAGCGCAGATCTGTTTTGTTATTGCCGGCGCATGGGCGTTAATAACTGTTCTTTATGTAGCGGTAACCACCGTTCGTAAAACAAACCGTTTAAAAATGGTGTCGTGTATGATCCGGCCGGATTATCTTAACCTTGTTGTTGAAGTTCTTAAAGAGGAAGATTTTATTATGGGAATGACAGTAACTAAGGTAAAAGGTTTCGGACGGCAAAAAGGTAAAGCTGATGGAGATCCTGGCAGTGATACAATAAATTTCCTTCCAAAAATAAGGATAGATGTTGTTGTCAAAGAGTGGGATGTACCTAAAATTATGGATATTATAAGCGAAGCGGCCCGTACGGGGAATATTGGGGATGGTAAAATATTTGTGACCGACGCGTCGGAAGTCATGCGTATACGTACAGGAGAGATGGGAGTAAAGGCAATATAAATTAATATAATCTGTAAGGGCGGGTTTCCTGCCTGCGGCGGGCAGGTAAACCCGCCCAATGAAAGGAATATAAAATGAAAAAAATAGAAGCAGTGATCCGGCCTTCGAAAGTCGGCGACGTAATTTCTATTTTAGAGAAAGTCGGCCACCCGGGTTTGATGATCAGCGAGGTTGAAGGGCACGGGAAACAGAAAGGCCTGGAACAGAAATTACGCGGTAAAACATATAAAATGGAATTGATCAACAAGGCAAAGATCGAGATCGTGACAAAAGATGAGGATTTGGATAAGATTATTAACGCTATATGTGAAGCCGCTTTTACAGGAAAAATAGGAGATGGTAAAATATTTATATATCCTGTTGAAGATGTAGTAAGGATACGCACCAGAGAAAAAGGTGAAAAAGCATTGTAAATTATTAATGTAGGGGCGGGGTTGAAACCCTCCCCTACCAATTTTAGGAAATAACATGATAGATAAAGAATTAATTGAAAAAATAATCAGGATAAAAGAGGTCAAGAAATACACGCTTTATGATCTGTCTAAGATCCTTGATGTGCAGATCGCTACAATCGAAAGATGGTTAAAGACTAATCGCATCAATAAAGTTTACGCGAATCTGGTAAAAACAAAATTGGAAATAGATTAATTTTTTTTGCCTTTCGTTTATTCATTTGTTTAATTAAATAATTGAGGTAATAAAAAATGAAAAAAATAGAGGTGATAATTCGGCCTGAAAAACTCGATATAGTGTTTAAGGTTTTAGAAACAGTCGGTTACTTGGGTATAACGATTACAGAGATAGAAGGATATGGCAGGCAGAAAGGTGTAACCTGTAAGCGGCAAGGTGAAGATTCTAGCGTGGAACTTATGTCTAAAACAAAACTGGAACTTGTTGTTAACAATAAGGATGTGGAAGCGATTGTTAATACAATAATTGATAATTTAAAAACAGGTGAAATTGGAGACGGGAAAATATTTATACACAATATTGAAAATGCCATAAGGATCAGAACAGGCGAAAAAGGCGAAAAAGCTTTGTAAAAACTATTAGGTTACCAAAATAGGTAATATTTTACTTGTATTATTAATAATACAATTGTTTAATCAAATAATCAGGCACAATGCAGTGCTGAATAAAATATAAGCAATGAACAGAGGCGTTCATCAAAGACAATTATGTCTTTTATGCGCGTCTTTTTTTTGCCTTGTATTTATACAGTTGTATATATAAATGAGTAAGTTATCAAAGAAGGCAAAGTATAAACTAAAACATGCCCCGATGTAAAATCGGGGTCAAACTCGTCCCGATTGTTATCGGGACTCATTTGAGAGGATAAAATGATAAATTCAGGTGACACAGCTTTCGTTTTGTTTTCAGCGGCATTAGTAATGCTAATGACCCCGGCACTGGCATTTTTCTATGGCGGAATGGTTAGAAGAAAAAATATATTAGGTATTTTAATGCAATGTTTTATAATTCTATGCGTAATAAGCATTGAATGGGTCGTATACGGTTACAGTTTATCATTTGCTCCTGGAAATGGATTTATTGGTGGCCTTCAGTGGCTTGGTTTGAACGGGGTGGGTTTTGAACCTTATGCGGATTATGCCGCGACTATTCCTCACCAGGCATTCATGATATATCAGGGAATGTTTGCCATAATTACGCCTGCCTTGATCATCGGTGCTTTTGCCGAGAGGATGAAATTTTCAGCATTTTTGTTATTTACAATTTTGTGGGCGACCCTTGTTTATAATCCCGTTTGCCATTGGGTATGGGGAGTCGGCGGATGGTTTAAAAATATGGGCGCGCTTGATTTTGCCGGAGGAACAGTTGTTCATATAAGCGCGGGTGTTGCCGCTTTAGTTACAGCAATTTTGATCGGCAGACGGAAAAATATCGAACACAGCACGCCAACTCCGCATAATTTGCCTTTTATCGTTTTAGGGACCGGTTTATTATGGTTTGGCTGGTTCGGTTTTAATGCGGGTAGCGCCCTTGCCGCGAATGGATTGGCGGTTAACGCTTTTGTAGTTACTAATACTTCAGCGGCTGCCGCGGGGCTGACCTGGGCAATTATTGAATGGTTGAAAAACGGTAAACCTACAATTTTTGGGACGGTGAGTGGTATTGTGGCGGGTTTGGTTGCCATCACTCCGGCTGCGGGATTTGTCAGTGTAATGTCAGCGATTGTTATAGGAATGTTTGTCAGCGTTATATGTTTTTTTGCCGTAAGTGTTATAAAACCAGCTTTGAAATACGACGATTCGCTGGATGTTTTTGGAGTGCATTGTATGGGAGGCATATGGGGCGCGTTGGCTACCGGATTATTTGCCTCAAAGGCGGTAAATCCAGCCGGTGCGGACGGTTTATTTTTCGGGAATCCTAAACAGTTTATGGTTCAGGCGGTTACTGTTCTGGCTACAATAGTATATTCTGTTATATTAACTGTGATTATTTATAAAGTTGTGGATTTAATGATCGGTATGCGTGTTACCGAAAAAGAAGAACTTATGGGGCTGGATCTTACCCAGCATCATGAGAGGGCGTATACAATATTGGAATGAAGACCCCGATGTTCATCGGGGTTCAATTCGCACTATTACTTCTGTTCACACTTCGTGTTCCATAAGTAATGTGCTCATTGAAAAAGGAGAAAACAATGAAATTAATTATAGCAATAATTCAACCATATAAATTAGAAGAAGTAAAAGAAGAACTATATAAGTCCGACATAAATCTTATCACGGTAAGCGAGGTATTAGGGCATGGCCGTCAGAAAGGTGTAACCGAGGTTTACCGCAGCGCGAGAGAAACGGGTAACCTGTTAAGAAAAATTCGTTTAGAGATCGCTGTTAACGATAATTTTGTCGAGAAGACAATAAAAGCTATCAGCAAAGGCTCCAAAACGGGCGAAACAGGTGACGGTAAAATATTTGTTCTTGATCTAAACGAATGTGTGCGTATCCGTACTGATGAACGAGGTCCGGAGGCAATCGGGTAAATAATAATCAGGGGCTCCGTTTTCGGAGCCCCTGATTATCTGTTTTTGATTATTCAATATTATGGATCGTCATATCGCCGAACGAACGTAAAATAAAATACATGGAAAAAACGAATAAAATTCCCGCAAGAATATAATTTAATGTCTGGTTTAACTCAATGGCTATTTCGACTGCCAGTAAACCAAAAAGAGTAGTGAATTTTATCAAAGGATTAATGGCGACTGAACAAGTATCTTTAAAAGGGTCGCCGACAGTATCACCTACGATCGTGGCGGCATGAAAGTCTGACCCTTTCTCGTCCTTGTGATCAACTTCCACTACTTTTTTAGCGTTGTCCCAAGCGCCTCCGGCATTTGCCATAAAGATCGCCTGGAACAGGCCGAATATGGCGATGGCGATAAGGTAGCCGATAAAGAAGAATGGGTTTACACAGGCAAAGGCAAGTGTGCTGAAGAGGATCGCGAGAAAAATATTTATCATACCTTTTTGCGCGAATTTAGTGCAAATCTCCACAACCTTTTTACTTGCTTCTTCCGAGGCTTTTTCTCCGTCAAGTTTTATATTATCCTTTATAAAGGATACTGCGTGATACGCGCCTGCGGTGACCGCGTGCATGGATGCTCCGGTAAACCAATAAATTACCGATCCTCCGGCAATAAGCCCCAGGAAAAAAGGAGGATATATGATAGATAATTTATCCATATTGATCGTTAAACCTTGAGTAAGAATGGCGATGATAGAAAAGATCATGGTAGTAGCGCCTACAACCGCGGTGCCGATGAGTACCGGTTTGGATGTTGCTTTAAATGTATTTCCTGCTCCGTCATTGGCTTCAAGGTTATGTTTAGCCAGTTCAAAATCAGGCTTGAAACCATATGTTTTTTCAATTTCTTTACTGATATTTGGGATATGTTCGATAACGGAAAGTTCAAAAATTGACTGGGCGTTATCAGCCACAGGGCCGTAGGAATCAACCGCTATGGTAACCGGCCCCATTCCTAAAAAGCCGAACGCGACAAGGCCGAACGCGAATATTGCCGGATTATGAATATAGATTGCCATATTCTCGCCGCTTACCCCGAAGGCTATGCCCATTAAAAGCATAATAGCTATTCCCATCCAGTAGGCGCTGAAATTTCCGGCAGTTAATCCGGCGAGAACATTAAGGGAACTTCCGCCTTTTCTTGAAAAATGCAGAATGTTCTTTACATACTGTGATTCAGTAGAAGTAAAAACCTTTACGAGTTCAGGGATGAGCGCTCCGGCCATTGTACCGCAGGTAATGATCGTCGCCAGTTTCCACCACAACTCTCCGTCTCCAAGATTTGGGATCAAAAGATAAGAAAAAATAAACGTCATAATAACGGATACAATCGAAGTGATCCATACAAGTGAAGTTAAAGGCAGTTCAAAATTCATCTCTTTAGCGTTGGAATAACGCGCGGAATTATATATATTGTTTATCCAGTAGGATAAGCCGCTTGCGATGATCATGATCAAACGCATTACGAAGATCCAAACCAGAAGTTGTACCTGGAAGATCGGGTCTTTAACAGCGACTAAAATAAAGGTGATCAGTGCGACTCCGGTTACGCCGTAAGTTTCAAAACCGTCCGCGGTAGGGCCTACTGAATCGCCCGCGTTATCGCCCGCGCAATCCGCGATAACACCCGGGTTACGCGCGTCATCTTCTTTTATGTTAAAGGCTATTTTCATAAGGTCTGAGCCGACATCGGCGATTTTCGTAAAAATACCGCCGGCTATCCTAAGCACCGACGCGCTCAGCGATTCACCGATAGCAAAACCGATAAAACAGGGCCCCGCGTATTCCGCTTTAATAAATAAAAGGATGCAAAGCATCAGAAATAATTCTACACTTACCAGTAGCATTCCGATACTCATCCCGGCTTTCAATGGTATAGAAGAAACCGGATAAGGTTTCCCTTCTAAACTTTTAAAAGCGGTAGCGGAATTTGCCATGGTGTTTATGCGCATTCCAAACCATGCAATAAAATAGCTGCCCATTATTCCTATAAGGCTTGAAAGAAGGATAATACTGACGCTTGTGAGAGAAAGATTTTTTAACAATTTAAAATACAGGAAAAGCACAACTCCTATTATTATCTCAAGCATCAGGATAAACTTTCCCTGCTCGAACAGATATGTTTTACAGGTTTCGTAAATGTGCTCTGAAACATCCTTCATTGAAGAATGAACGTTCATTTTTTTAATATCCAGGAATTGTATTAAACCGAAAATAAATCCGAATACGCATATCGACATGCCATATAAAAGAAGAGAATGCCCGTTTATGCTGAAGAAACTGACAGAAGATAGATCAGGCAAGATCAGGTCTGCTTCGCCTGCCCTGGCTGATTGTATCAGATTGATCATAAGCAAAAATATTGCACCTGATGTAATTTTGACAGAATTTGGTCTCAGTCTCATTTTTTCCTCCATATAATGCTATTTATACAAAACTTTAAATTATAATCAATCGAGTTCAATCTTAGTAAGGTATTTAGAACAAGGTAATACTTTAAATTTATTAATATTTTGCGGAATAGGATTTATGTTCAAATAAGAAGGGAACAATCCTTGAGGAAAATAGGAATAGAACTAAGTTTTATTGAAGATGAAATATCGATTAAAGTATATATTTTTGTAATGGAGTTAACACCAAAACAGGAATCCTTTAATAATAATCTGTAAAACCTTTCTGCGGCTTCTTTAATCTCAAAAGTGGTGATGCCGATCTCAAAATTTTGAGAAATTTGTTTTAAATTGTGGGGAGAATCATTTCGGCCTGTAAAAGACCATCCTGTTTTTTTTACATTGCTTTGGGATTTTAAACAAGCCTCATAGTCAAATCCCGAAGCATTGCTGAAAAAAAATACAATTCCTATAATAAATATTTTTTTATATTTTTTTAAAAAAGTAAGCATATTAAACTCCGCGCGTAATATATAACAAAATCATAAAAAAGTCAATCCGAAGATTTTTAATTGTTTTTTAGATTTGCTATTTTATAAATATGATTGTATTCTATGTCAAAATGAATTTTTAGTAATGCTAATAGTTAAAACAGGTTACCTGAAAATGGGATTTTATACTTGTATATATATAAATACTGGAGTATACTACTCCAAAATGAATTTTTTTAAAAGCCGAGTTTCTTCTTTATTCTTAATAATGAAGAAAACGGGGGACCCAGATTCGATCGAAAGATCCTTGGGGCGCATATTCGCCTGAGATGGACAAATCCAGCTTAGGTGGATAAAGGTTCTCAACCTTAGCCCGACAGCTAACCTCGTAGGTATAATAGAGATGTAACCAGAGATACATTCTCTGGTTATTTTATTTAGGGGATAAAATGGAAATTTTGTTTATAGGGGTAATAATTTTGTTAGCCGCGATTTCATTTGGATTTATTAGGCTTTGTGGCAGGGTGTAATAATTATTGTAGGGGCTTGATTTATCAAGCCCTTTTTTGGGTTCGATGAATCGAACCCCTACATTTCAGAAAGGAATTTTATGTCAGCTATTTATTGTATTGGTGCAATTGTTTCGTTACTTTTACTTATTTATCTTGTAGTAGCGCTTTTAAAACCGGAATTATTTTAAAACTGGAGGATTGTGTGAACTGGAATAATTTGGTTCAGGTAACTATATATTTAGGGATACTGCTTTTGTGCGTTAAACCATTGGGAATTTACATGGCGAAAATATACGAAGGAAAACCTGCCGGTATTAACGTGTGGTTTGCGTCATTTGAAAAATGGATTTATAAGATTTCCGGTGTTAATCCTGAAACAGGTATGGTGTGGAAAGAATATGCCGTTGCCATGATGTTATTCAACATAATAGGGATTTTTGTTGTTTATATTCTACAGCGTGTTCAGGCATATCTTCCTTTAAACCCCATGCGTATGCCTGGAGTGCCGTTTGATTTGTCGTTTAATACGGCAATAAGCTTTGCCACAAATACCAATTGGCAGGCCTATGGCGGAGAAACAACTTTAAGTTATCTTACCCAAATGGTTGGATTAACTGTACAAAACTTTGTGTCCGCGGCAACCGGCATGGCTATTCTTGTAGCGCTTATCAGAGGATTTGTGCAAAAGCAGGTGGAAACGATCGGTAATTTCTGGGTGGATCTGGTGAGGTCCACGCTCTATATTTTAATCCCGCTTTCTCTTGTTCTTGCTGTGATTTTGGTGACACAAGGCGTAGTTCAGACTTTTAAACCTTATTCTGAGACTTCTCTGCTTCAAATATCGAAAGACAAAGATGGAAAAGATATTTTCGGGCAGACAATTCCTCTTGGCCCCGCGGCTTCTCAAATCGCGATTAAACAGTTAGGCACAAATGGTGGAGGATTTTTTAATGTAAATTCCGCTCATCCATTTGAAAACCCTACAGCATTGGCAAATTTTTTAGAAATGCTCTCGATACTTTTGATAGCTGCCGCCTTATGTTACACTTTTGGATATATGGTTAAAGACAGGCGGCAGGGATGGGCTTTTATAGCGGCAATGATGATTATTTTCGTACCATGTTTGCTTGGAATTATTGCGTATGAACAAAAAGGAAATCCTAAAATACTGAATCTTGGTGTTGACCAGAGCGCGGTTGTTTTTCAGAACGGCGGTAATATGGAAGGGAAAGAGGCCCGTTTGGGAATTGTTAATTCGTCAATCTGGGCTGCCGCTACTACTGCGGCCTCAAATGGTTCCGTAAATTCTATGCACGATTCGTATATGCCCTTATCAGGATTAATTCCGATGTGGCTGATACAAATAGGCGAGGTAGTTTTTGGCGGTGTAGGCTCAGGGCTTTATGGAATGATAATGTTCGCGATCGTGGCAGTATTTATATCAGGGCTGATGATCGGACGCACACCGGAATTTCTGGGCAAAAAAATAGAAGCTTATGAAATGAAAATGGCAAGTATTTGTATCTTAATTCCTCCCATGCTTGTTCTTTTTGGGACTGCTATTGCTGTTGTTTTGCCGCAGGGACTGGCTGGAATATTAAATCCGGGGCCGCACGGTTTTAGCGAGATTTTATATGCTTTTTCTTCAGCCGGAAATAATAATGGAAGCGCTTTTGCCGGATTAAACGTAAATACAATATTTTATAATCTGACTTTGGGTATAGCAATGTTTTTCGCGCGCTATTGGCTGGCTATTCCCACACTCGCGATTGCGGGTTCTCTTTCAAAGAAAAAGATAATACCGGTGAGCCAGGGAACTTTACCGACTCATACGCCTCTTTTTATAGTATTTCTGGTTATGATCGTTTTGATTGTCGGGGCATTAACATTTTTCCCGGCTCTGGCGTTGGGCCCGATCGTGGAACATTTAATGATGTAATTTGTAGGGGCAGACCCGCGTGTCTGCCCAAATAAAAGGGCGAACACATGGGTTCGCCCCTACATTAGGAGATACATGAAATCACATAAATCAGAATCTTTATTCAATTGGTCTATCTTAGGTCCTGCAATGGTTAATTCTATAAAAAAATTAGATCCGAGACATCAGATAAAAAATCCGGTAATGTTTGTGGTTTTGATCGGAAGTATTTTTACTACAGGTTTATACGCTCAGGCTATTTTAGGAAAGGGCGAAGCACCCGCGGGTTTTATCCTAGCGATTTCATTATGGCTGTGGTTTACAGTTATTTTTGCGAATTTCGCGGAGGCCATGGCAGAGGGGCGTGGCAGGGCTCAAGCAGAAAGTTTAAGGAAAGCCCGGAAAGACACACAAGCAAAAAAGCTTTTAAATTATGTTGATGGCAGTTGTAAAATAAAACGTGAGATCTCATTGATTTCCGCTGCTATACTCAGGAAAGGAGACGTTGTTTTAGCTGAGGCAGGTGACTTTATTCCTATGGATGGTGAAATCGTCGAAGGCGTCGCGTCTGTTGATGAAAGCGCGATCACCGGCGAAAGCGCTCCGGTCATAAGGGAATTCGGCGGAGACAGAAGCGCGGTTACAGGAGGAACGAGGGTACTTTCTGACTGGATAGTTGTGAAGATCAGCGTGAATCCGGGAGAGACCTTTCTGGATCACATGATTGCCATGGTAGAAGGCGCGAAAAGGCAGAAAACACCTAATGAGATCGCTCTTAGTATTTTACTCGCGGTGTTTACTATAATATTTCTGTTAGCAACCGTTACACTTTTACCATTTTCGATCTACAGTGTTAATACTGCAGGCCAGGGTGTTCCGATAACGGTTACAGTATTAGTCGCGTTGCTTGTATGTCTGATACCAACTACGATCGGTGGTTTGTTATCAGCGATCGGTATAGCCGGTATGGATCGGATGATACAGGCTAATGTTATTGCTACGTCAGGACGCGCGGTTGAAGCCGCAGGGGATGTGGACGTTTTACTTCTGGATAAAACAGGAACCATAACGTTTGGTAACCGTCAGGCAGTCGCGTTTATACCTGCCAGAGGTGTAACCGTTGAAGCTTTAGCGGACGCGGCGCAAATCTCTTCCCTATCGGACGAAACCCCGGAGGGGAGAAGTATTGTAATACTCGCGAAAGAAAAATATGGCATTCGTGGCCGCAAAATTCACGAACTAAATATAAAATTTGTTCCTTTCACAGCGCAGACACGGATGAGCGGGGTGGATTTTGGGGATGGCCGCGCGATCAGAAAAGGAGCAGTTGACGCTGTTGAAGCTTATGTTGCAAAATCAGGCGGGTCGTTCCCTGAAGATCTAAAAAAATCAATTGAATCCATATCAAAAACCGGCGGAACTCCTCTTGTTGTTGCGGAACATAAAAATGTGCTTGGTGTTATCCATCTGAAAGACATTGTAAAAGGCGGGATCAAGGAAAGGTTTGAAGAACTTCGCCGGATGGGAATTAAAACCGTAATGATCACAGGCGATAATCCGATGACAGCCGCGGCAATAGCCGCTGAAGCCGGGATGGATGACTTTCTCGCGCAGGCTACACCTGAAACAAAGTTGAAATATATACGTGATATGCAGGCGGGGGGCAGGCTTGTCGCGATGACAGGAGACGGAACCAATGACGCTCCGGCACTCGCTCAGGCGGATGTCGCTGTCGCGATGAACACGGGAACCCAGGCCGCGAAAGAGGCAGGAAATATGGTGGACCTCGATTCCAATCCGACAAAACTTATTGAAATTGTTGAAATTGGGAAACAGCTTCTTATGACAAGAGGATCATTGACTACTTTCAGTATTGCGAATGATATCTCAAAATATTTTGCGATCATTCCTGCGGCGTTTGTCGGTACGTATCCGGTTCTCGGCGCGCTTAACATTATGAAACTTGCTACACCCTCGAGTGCGATCTTATCAGCGGTTATTTTTAACGCGCTTATTATTATATTTCTTATCCCGCTGGCGTTGCGAGGTGTGCCGTATAGGCCAATGCCGGCGAGTAAACTGCTTCGAAATAATCTTTTGATATATGGATTAGGTGGAATTATTACACCATTTATAGGGATAAAAGTAATTGATATGATTCTGGTCGCGTTACATTTGGTTTAACCCCATCAGGATTCCTGTTTCTTCCCTGATAGGGGAGGTCAGGAGGGATTTTTAGGAGAAAACATGTTCACAAAACAAATTCGTCCGGCTTTTTTTATATTCTTAATTTTAACAATTATCACAGGCGTTATTTATCCCCTTGTTGTTACAGGAATTGCGCAGGGTTTATTTTCCAGGCAGGCAAACGGGAGTATAATTTACAAAGATGGGAAACCGATAGGCTCAAGGCTTATCGGACAGGACTTTTCCGATCCGAAATATTTCTGGGGCAGGATTTCAGCGACAACGCCGCCGTATAATGCCGCGTCATCCGGAGGTTCAAATTTCGGGCCGTTAAATCCCGAGTTAATTGACGTGGTAAAAGCGCGTGTTAAAGCGTTAAAAGAAGCTGATCCTGAGAATATAAATCTTGTTCCTGTTGACCTTGTTACATCTTCAGCGAGCGGATTGGATCCGCATATCAGTCTGGCTGCTGCATTCTACCAGATCCCCCGTGTAGCACGGATTAGAAATATGCCACCTGATGAAATTAAAAATGCCGTCATGAAATGCGCTAGCAGGCGTTTACTGGGATTAATAGGCGAGCCGGTTGTAAATGTGCTGGAATTAAATCTGGAATTGGATGAATTTAAATAACAAAAAATTATTAAAATAAGGTATTATATCAGCTATGGAAATAGAGCGGCCTGATCCGGATAAAATATTGGAGAGAGTTAAGGAAGAAGAAACAAACAGGGGCAAACTCAAGATTTTCTTTGGGGCAATGGCCGGTGTGGGGAAAACTTACACAATGCTTGAAGCCGCGAGGCATCGGAAAAAAGAAGGTGTTGATGTCGCAATCGGTTTCGTTGAGACACACAAACGTGCTGAGACAGAGGCACTTTTAGAGGGATTAGAGATCCTGCCCAGGAAAAACATAGAATACAAGAACGTTAAACTGCCTGAATTTGACATTGATTCCGCTTTAAAAAGAAATCCCCAGCTCATTATTATTGATGAATTAGCTCATACAAATGCTGTTGGTTCACGGCATATTAAACGATGGCAGGATATTGAAGAGCTTCTTGATAAAGGTATAGACGTTTATACAACTTTAAATGTTCAGCACTGTGAAAGCTTAAATGATGTAGTAACGCAGATCACCGGAATAATAGTTCGTGAAACGGTTCCGGATACTTTTATTGAAAGGGCGGATGATATAGAGCTTGTTGATCTTCCTACTGAAGAACTCCTGAAGCGGCTTAAAGAAGGTAAAGTATATCTTGCTGAACAGGCTGTACGGGCGGCGGAAAATTTTTTTAAGCCGGGAAATCTTATCGCGTTGCGCCAGCTTGCTTTGCGTTACACAGCGAATAGAGTGGATTCTAAACTACAATCATTTAAACAAACACATTCAATTTCAAAGGTATGGAACATTGAGGATAGATTTCTGGTATGTATAAGCCCAAGCCCGGAGGCTGTGCGGTTGATCAGGTCAGGAAAACGAATCGCCTCAGATCTAGGCGTGGATTGGATTGTTGCGTATGTCGAAACCCCCGCACTGATAGACAAGGAAGGCAAAAACAGAGTTTCTGAGATGATGCGGCTTGCTGAAAAACTCGGTGCTGCGACAGTAACGTTAAGCGGGCAGGATATTGCTGAAACTTTAATAGCCTATGCACTCTCGAAAAATATAAACAAAATAATAGTTGGAAAACCAGGGAAACCAAGATTAAAAGAAATTCTTTTTGGTTCGGTGATCGATAAGATCGCGCGTAAAAGCGGAGAGATCGATCTATATTTATTGAGCAGTAAATCAGAAGAGGAACAGGAAAAAATCAGGCCTATGGTGATCCCTCCTATATCCCGGAAAGGTATCGGCTGGGCTTTTGGCGTGGTTATTTTTTGTACACTTATTAATAAAATATTACATCCCTATCTGAATGTCGTGAATTTAATAATGTTTTATCTTCTGGGAGTAACATGGCTTGCTTTTAGATATGGACGAAGAGTTTCAATTATAGCGTCGTTTTTAAGCGTAATGTTTTTTGATTTTTTCTTTGTGCCGCCATATTATACTTTCGCGGTAGCGCATATTCAATATATTATAACTTTCGCGGTAATGCTGACGGTTGGATTCAGCATAGCTCATTTGACCGGTCAGCTGCAGAGGCAAAATGCCGCCATGCGGATCCGTGAGGACCGCACGCAGGCGTTATATGCCATAAGCAGAGACTTATCAAAGAGTTCTTATCCCGCAGAGCTTTTTTCAATTTCATTGAAACATGTCGAAGGATTTTTCCAGTGTAAGGCAGTTATTTTTATACCGGATGAAAATAAAAAACTTATTCCAGGTTTTGGAAAAATCAAGGAAATAGATGTTAATTCAAATGATTACGCGGTAGTAGAATGGGTTTATGAAAATAAAAAACCCGCCGGAAAAAGCACTGAGACATTGCCTGGTGCTAACGGTATTTATCTGCCTTTTACAGGTTCTGAAAAAACTGTTGGAGTGATAGGAGTGTTCCCGAAAGATGAACAGCATTTTAAAGACCCTGACCAGTTCCATATACTTG
>JAQUKH010000019.1 GCA_028719205.1 bacterium | reverse complement strand
CCTGCCGAGGCCATGCATGGAGATCTGGGAATTATCTCCAAAGGGGATATCATTTTAGCAATTGGTAAAAGCGGAGAAAGTTCGGAGCTTACTAGCCTCTTTCCAGCCTTTAAAAAAATCAAGGTCCAATTAATTGTTTTAACTTCTAATGACGATTCCAGGCTCGCGAAGGCCGCGGATATTGTTCTTAATATGGGAGAGATCAAAGAAGCATGCCCGTTTAATCTCGCGCCCACATCCAGTGTTATTAATTCGATCGCTGTTGGGGATGCATTGGCAATAGTTTTAATGAAAATGCGAAACTTTAAAGTGGAGGATTTTGCACTGTTCCATCCTGGCGGAAGGTTAGGGAAGAGGCTCAGTCTTACGGTTGAAGATGTTATGTTAAAGGGAGAAGATAATCCGTTGATCAGCATTTCTGACAATGCAAAAAATATGCTTCTGGTTATTACTGAGAAAAAAGCAGGGGTAGTTTCTGTAATTGACAAAAAGGGAAAATTGGCCGGATTAATTACGGATTATGATATTAGGAAAAAACTGATAAAAAAAGAGAATATTTTTGGATTAAAAATAAAAGATATCATGAATAAATCTCCAATTTTTATTTATAGTGATGAAAAGGCTTTTGATGCTTTAAAGAAGATGAAAGATAGGGAAAAACCTATAACTGTCTTACCGGTAATTAACCGGAAAAAAATAGTTGTTGGTGTGGTAAGAATGCATGATTTAATAAATATAGGTTTATAATTATGAGAAAAAAGATTATTAAAAAAAGTAAAAAAAATATAGAGTTAAAAAATATTAGATTAGTGGTCTATGATTGTGATGGTGTGTTAACGGATAATAAAGTTATTCTCAGGGAGGATGGGCTGGAAAGTGTTTCATTTAACCGTTCGGATGGCCTTGCGATAGGGATGATAAAAAAGATGGGTATTGATCAGATCATATTGTCAAAGGAAAGAAACAAGGTAGTTGAAGCCAGAGCGAATAAATTAGGTATCCTTGCGATAAGAGGGATTGATGATAAGAAAAAGGAGCTTATAAATTATTGTATAAAAAAGAATATCTCTTTGAAAAATGTAGTTTATATAGGCAATGATATAAATGACCTTGAACCGATGAAGATAGTTGGTTATCCTATTTGTCCCGCGGATGCTTATGAGGAAATAAAAGAAATAGTAACATTTATTATTGATGTGAATGGCGGGTCGGGGGTAGTTCGGGAGTTAATAAGATATATTAAAAAATAAGATTATTTTGTTTAAATATCATGAGTAAAATATTAGTTACAGGAGCTGCAGGCTTCATAGGATTTCATCTATGTAAGCGGTTTATTAATGAAGGTGAAGAAGTTATAGGGATTGATAACCTTAACGATTATTATGATGTCAATCTTAAAATCGGCCGATTAAAACTTCTTGAGGGAGAGGATCGATTTAAATTCTTCAAAATAGACCTTACCGAAAAAGATGATATTGCCGAACTTTTCCTTAAAGAAAAATTTGATATAGTAATTAATCTGGCAGCCCAGGCAGGTGTCAGATATTCTTTGATAAATCCATATGTCTATATTGAGAGCAATATAAATGGTTTTCTGAATATCCTTGAAGGTTGCAGGCATAATAAAATAAAGCACTTGATTTTCGCTTCTTCAAGTTCAGTTTATGGGGCTAATACCAAAATGCCTTTTTCTATCCACCAGAATGTAGACCATCCGGTTTCTCTATACGCCGCCACTAAAAAATCAAATGAACTTATGGCGCATGCCTATTCAAGTTTATATAATATTCCCTGTACAGGTTTAAGATTTTTCACTGTTTATGGCCCATGGGGCAGGCCTGATATGGCCTTATTTCTATTTACAGAAGCAATATTGAATGGTAAGCCGATAGATGTGTTTAATTATGGAAAAATGAAGAGGGATTTTACGTATATCGATGATATTATTGAAGGTATATTTAAGTTAAAAGATCATATTCCCAAACCTGATCCTGGTTGGAATAGTGAAAATCCTGATTCCGCAACAAGTTACGCGCCCTATAAATTGTATAATATAGGAAATAATAATCCTGTCGAATTGATGAGATTTATTGAAGTGTTAGAGGATTGTATCGGGAAAAAGACAAAGAAAAATTTATTACCGATGCAGTCCGGGGATGTTTTAGTTACATATGCGGATGTGGATGATCTTATGAAGGATACGGGTTTTAAACCGTCTACCGGGATCGAAGATGGTATTAAGAAATTTGTAGAGTGGTATAAAACATATTATCACCTTCGAGGATAGTTTATAAATAATAATGCAGGAGAATTATTTTTTAATTTAAATAAATATGTGTGGTATTACTGGAATAAAAAATTTTGATTCTCAATGTGTACCGCCTGATATTCTCGCGAAAATGACGCGGATGCTTAAACATCGCGGTCCTGACGGCGAAGGCTTTTATATAAAAGATAATATTGGATTTGGACACCGGCGTTTAAAAATAATTGATCTATCAGAAAGAGGTAGGCAACCTTTAAGTAATGAAAATGACACTATTTGGATCACATTTAATGGTGAAATTTATAATTTTCAAAGTATTTCAGATATATTAAAAAAAAGAGGCCATGTTTTTAAATCTTGTACTGATAGTGAAGTTATTATTCATGCTTACGAAGAATGGGGGATACAATGTCTTGAGCGTTTAAACGGCATATTTGCGTTTGCTCTTTATGATGAAAGAGATAAAACTTTATTTTTAGTTCGCGACCGTTTGGGTGTTAAACCTTTGTTTTATTATAAAAGCCAAAATTATTTTTTGTTTGCTTCAGAAATAAAAGCTATTCTGGCATATCCGAATGTACCCCGGGAAATAAATGAAACATGTCTTCATAATTATTTTTCTTTGAATTATGTTACCGCACCGTTGACCCTCTTTAAGAATATTTTTCAGGTTATGCCGGGAAATTATTTAAAAATTAACGCAGGGAATTGTGAGATAAACAGTTATTGGGATGTTTCTTTTGTGGAAAATTGTGCGGAAAAACGAAGTGATAATGAATGGCTGGAAGGTTTTGATTATCAACTCCGGAAAGCCGTCCAGAGACAAATTGTAAGTGATGTGCCGTTTGGAGTATTTTTAAGCGGAGGATTGGATTCGAGTAGTATTGCATACTACATGAAAAATTTAATGAATACCAAAGTAAAAACATTTTCAATTGGTTTTGAAGAAAAATCTTTTAATGAACTTTCGGATGCAGAATTAGTGGCAAGACACCTGGAAACTGAACATTATTCAAAAGTAGTTATCCCAAAAATTGATGAAAACTTTATTAAAAAAATTATTTGGCATTCTGAAGAACCGACAGCTGATTCTTCAATGATTCCAATGTACTTTTTATCTGAAATGGCGCATTCTCAGGTTTCAATGGTATTATCCGGAGATGGTGCTGATGAAATATTAGCCGGCTATGAGACTTATCAGGCTTACTATCTGCGAAAGCTTTACCGGTTCATACCAAGGTTTTTAAGAGTAAATGTTATTAAAAAAATGATTGATATTTTACCGGCGTCAATGAGTAAAGTAAGTTTGGATTATAAACTTAAAACATTTGTACGGGGTGCTGAATTATCCTGGATGGAAGCGCATTTTTACTGGAGGGTTATTTTTGACGAACAATTTAAACGGTTATTATATAACGAAGAATTTTCAAAACAAATCGGTAGTTATACCACCTTTGATTTTATTAAACCATATTTTGGAAAAGCGGGAAAGTCAGTTTTAAATGCGATGCTGGAAGTTGATACTAAATTTTATTTACCTAACGATATGCTTGTAAAAGTTGATAGAGCAAGTATGGCGCATTCTTTAGAGGCCCGTGTGCCTTTCCTGGACCATGAATTGGTTGAATTTGTTGCGAAAATGCCTGAAAGGCTGAAATTAAATAATTATTTTCAGAAAAAATTTATGCTGAAACACGTCATGAAAAACCGTTTGCCGCGGAAAATTTTGCAAAAAAAGAAAGAAGGGTTTAATGTTCCTATTAATGTTTGGATACAAGGTCCGTTGAAGGAAATGGTTCTTGATACTTTGTCAACCCGAAATCTGGAAAAAATCGGTATCTTTAATACTCAATTTATTCAGAGGCTTATATATCAACATATAAAAGGGGAATGTGATTTTAGTTTTCAAATATGGAGTCTTTTAATTTTTGTTAATTGGTGGAATATGTTTATTGACACAGGAAATGAATCGTTTGCAGTGTAGTATAGAGTAAAAAAATAATCTGGAAGGAAAACAGGAAAATGCCGGAATTTAGAATTTTGTTAATAGAGGCCCCGTATGCTTATAAAAAAGGAAGTATTGTAGTTGGTAATTATTTTCCGTTAGGAATAGGTTATTTAGCGGCATTTTTACGACAAAAAGGATATCCGGTTAAAATATTTCAGCCTGCTGACAATAAGAGGTTCGATCAGGAATTAATGGAGAGCCTTAGGAATTATAATCCTGATCTTGTAGGAATAAGTGTAATGACATCTACTTATCCGAAAGCAATTAATATTTGCGGTATTATTAAAAAAAATAGTAATGCCAGAACTATTATGGGCGGACACCATATCTCTGCTGTAAAGAAAGAAGTGCTGGAACAATCGCCGGATACAGATTTTGCTGTGGTTGGCGAGGGTGAATTAACAATGCTTGATTTGATTAATGAATTAATAAAAAGCAGTCCTGATCTTAAATCTGTTAAAGGCTTGCTCTGGCGCGATGATAAGGGAAATATTCAGGAGAATGAAAAACAAACTCTGATTAAAGACCTGGATAAATTACCTTTTCCTGCAAGAGATTTAGTAGACATTTCCAGATTCCGGTTGCACAGTTATATAGATTTTGGCAAGAAAAGCGCGACTATGATAACAAGCCGTGGGTGTCCTTTTAAATGTTTGTTTTGTTCCAGCCATTTAACAATGGGGTCGGAATACCGTTTTAGATCGGTTGAAAATGTATTGGCAGAAATTACAGAGATAACAAATAAATATAAAATTGATCATATCGTTTTTGAAGACGATACGATGACTTTAAAAAGGGATAGAATTGAAGGTATCTGTAACGGGCTCATTAAAATGAAAAATAGACCTTCCTGGTATTGTTTGTCTAGAGTTGACGCGATAGATTATGATCTCGCCAAGCTTATGAAAAAGGCAGGCTGTAAAATGATCGCGTTTGGTATTGAATCCGGTTCCCCTGAAATTTTAAAAAAAATAAAAAAAGGAATTTCTATCGAAAGAGCTAAGGAAGCGGTTAAAGCATGTAGTGATGCGGGATTACGTACCCAATGTACATTCATTCTGGGATTCCCGTTTGATGATGAAAAAACCATGGAAATGACGCTGGAAGCGGCAAAAAATATAGGTCCAACAATAGCAATTTTTTTCCCGTTAACTCCTTATCCCGGTACAGAAGTATATGAAAAATATTTACCACGGGAATTACATCCTAAAAGCGGGGAAGAATGGGGCAAGTTTGTTATGACTTGCAATAATAGCGAGTTAAGCACAAATGAACGTTATTCAGGAAATGAATTGAAATATATTTCAAACCTGTGGAATAGAAAATTCTATTTTCGATTTAAACAGGTTATTATTATTTTTAAAACAATTAATAATGTGAGTGATTTTATGAATATTTTCAGAGGGTTTTTATATCTTATTCAACAAATGCTTTTTTCAAACCAATAAATAGTTTATGGAAAAAACTTTTTTTAAAAAAATATATGATTTATTATTCGCGCCGTTTCGGTTAGTTATTTTACCGGATAATACTTGTGAAAAATTAGGCCTTACTTCACTTAGGCAAGAGAGGATTTTTAATGTCTTGCCTAATTTAAAGGGTAAACTGCTTGATATAGGGTGTGGAGATAATTATTTGGTTAAAATGTATGGTAACGGGATCGGAATAGACACTTATGATTGGGGCGGCGGTGCTACAGTAATCAAAAATTGTGATAAATTGCCTTTTAATGATGAAAGTTTTGATACAGTGACATTGTTAGCAAGTTTAAACCATATTCCGGAAAGAAAAGAGCTGATTAAAGAAATACACAGGGTTTTAAAAAAAGATGGAAAAGTAGTTATTACGATGATAAATCCATTTATTGGACTTATTGGGCATAAAATATGGTGGTATAGCGAAGACAAACAGCGAGGGATGAAGAGAGGAGAAACTTATGGTTTATGGAATAAAGATATTATCCTCATTTTTGAAATAAATAAGTTTAAAAAGGAATTGCATCAACGATTTGTGTATGGGCTGAATAACCTTTTTGTTTTTAAAAAAAATTATAAAAATAAGGTTTAATAGAAATGAAAGAATTAACGATTTGTATCCCGGCTTTTAATGAAGAAAATGCGATTGGAGATGTTTTAAAAGTACTAAAAAAAGAATATCCGGAAGCGGAGATAATTGTAGTAAATGATGGTTCTTCTGATAGGACTGAAGAAATAGCAAAATCAATATCCGGAGTCAAGGTTCTATCCCATGAAAGGAATAGAGGTTATGGTGCCTCTATAAAGACATCCGCAAAGGCAGCAAGCGGAAAAGTTATCGTATGGTTTGACGCGGATGGGCAACATAGGGCTGAAGACATAAGAGGCATAGCAGAGCCTGTTCTTCGAGGTGACAAAGATGTCGTGATAGGTGTTAGAAAACCAGGTTCAGCTGTTCAGGCGAATCGTTTGGCGGGAAAATTGATTCTTAAATATATCGCAAAACTTATAGTCAGAGATGATGTCCCGGATCTGAATTCCGGGCTTAGATGTTTCAGGTTGGATGTTATTAAAAAGTATTTGCATTTACTGCCTGATGGATTTAGCGCTTCAGCGACTTCTACTGTGTTAATGATGAAAAGGGGTTATAGAATCGGATATTGTGATATATTGACGCAGAAAAGAAAAGGAGTGTCAGCAGTTAAAATATTTAGGGATGGTTTTAAAACTATTCAGTTATTATTCAGGATTCTGATTCTTTTTGAATCATTTGCTTTTTTTACAGTTTTAAGCCTTATTCAATTAATACCGGCAATTATTTATGGTTTTTATACCGCTTTAACCGTTAAAAAGGGATTTCCGACATTTGCATCGACAATAATTGTTTCAGGGATATTTACTTTTTTTATGGGGATTATTTGCGATCAGATAACGGAATTAAGAAAAGAGAAGTTCGAAGACTAAATGTTGGGGAAGACATATGTATTTGAGTGTAATAGGCAAAATAATTCTATTTTTAAAAGTATTTTCAACAGTGATTCTTTATTTCTATATTCCGGGTTTTTTTCTGGATAAGAAATTCTTAAAAGATAAATTAAGCATATTTGAAAGCTTGGGATTAAGAATAACTCTTGGATTAGCATCTTTTACTCCTTTAGCCATAGCCGGCTATTTTTTAAATTTAACCATTGGTAATATAAATATCATGTGGATCGTAATAGTATTAATGTGCCTTATCTATACTATTACATCGAATGATTGCAGCATCGAACTAAAACGGCCATCTTTTGATTTAAACGATTGGTACCCTTGGTTATTATTAATTACTTTGTTTTTTGTTTTTATTAATATGCAAAGTTTGGCAGAGAATACCAGTGAGTTTACAGGCGATTATTGGTATCATATTGCCCAAACTACTTTTTTTATTGATACAAAAATCCAAAATATTTATCCATTTTTCAAAGAGCCAATAACAAATTCTATCTACCCCTTCAACGCTTATTATATAGTATACGGATTAATTATCCGGGTTACCGGCCAAAATACTCTCTTTGTCTGGGAAATCTTAAGGTTGGTAATAATAATCATTATGACATCAAATTTTTTCCTCTTGTTTAAGAAATTGACCCAGGATTATCAACTGTCATTAATAGCAATATGTTTTTTTTGGTTATGTTATTTGTATATTCCAAACAATTTATGGATGATATGGGAAGTTAATTTTCCTAGATTTGCGTCCATGTATATATTTTTGCCTGCGATTATATATAATATTTTATTGTACTTAGAAAATTTTGATAAAAAGATTTTAACTATTGGTATATTATTATCGACAGCGATACAATCCTGGCATATTGCAAATATTGAATTTATTTCATTGCTTCTTTTTGGTTTGCTTACCGGATTTTTATTATTCCTTCAATTCCAAAATGCAAAAAAAATAGTAATTTATATGATCATTGTACTCGTTGGACCGGTTTTGCTGGTCTTAATGAGCTTTCCCTTAGTAAATAAAATATCAAACTGGTATAGTATGAATAATCCTGCTTATGTTGCAGAGTATGGAAATATGTTCTATAAAATTGGAGATTCATTGTATATTTTGAAACTATCCCGGATTGCCGGAAATCCATGGAATATATTAGGATTATTAATTCTTCCTGCTTCAATAATATTTTTTAAGAAAAAAAATATTATAATTTCCTCCTATTTATCTGGTTTATATATTTTGCCTTTATTAATTGTTTTTAATCCTTTAATCTTGTTAATTCTTTGGAAAATAGGTTTTCCTCCATTTACAACAGAAAGATATGTTTGGATTCAGCCTGTAGCTGAGGGTGTCGGTTTATTTATGGGATGGATTATACTGAATAAATTGTTAATAAACAGAAAATATTTAGGACAAATAATCATTATTTTGTTGATTTTTATGCTATTTTCGAATAAAATAGCGCCAGTAAAGAACCGGAAACTGCTGGCAAATGTGTATAGTGACGTTAAATTTGAAACAAGCAAAGAATTTTTGGATTTTTGCAGTTATTTTTCTTTAAATGTTCCGGTAAGTTCAATGGTATTTACGGACAGCGTTACTTCCTGCATGCTTCCGGCTCTTAGAGGCATACATGTTGTTACAACCTACAAACGTTGGGCTCAAATTGTAACTAAGGATATTCCGGCCATAAATGATGATATGCAGATGTTTTTTAATAAAGCTGCTACTTCCAAAGAAAGAGCAAAGATTGTTAGCCGTTACAATACTGATTTTATTGTAATTAATAGAATGTGGAATCAAAAATTAGATAAAATTTCTACCGTCGAAGAATCGTCTGTAGAAGGTTTTGAACTGGTATATGACTCTCCGTTATATATAGTTTTAAAAAAGATATAAATTATTTAAATAATGTCCAGTAAGGAAAAATAATATGAAAATTTTACATGTGTTTATCTTTTTTTCTTTAAAACACGCGGGTGGTACCTGTGATCTGATATATAAGCTTGCCAGGGCTCAAAAACAGGAAGGGCATGATGTTACGATACTTACCGGAGATTATAAATTGGATAATGAATACGCGAAATCTTTGGAAGGAGTATCTATTATTTCTTCCCGCAGTTATCTGAATTCATTAAGGCTTTATATTATGCCTGGATTATTTGATGAAAAAAAGATAAATTTCAAGAATTTTGATATTATACATTTTCATGCTTTTCGTACTTTTCAAAATATAGCGGTTTATCATTATGCTAAAAAGTATAATATCCCTTATGTTATTGACGCTCATGGTTCTGCGCCAAGACATACAAGAAGAAAGGCTTTAAAACGATTATTTGATAATATATTTGGATATAAAATGTTGAGGGACTCGAAAAAATGTATAGCTGAAACTAATGTGGGTATTGATGAATACAAAGAATTAGGTGTAAAAGATAATGATATAATATTAATTCAGCCTCCTTTCCCGGTTGAAGATTTTGTCCAATTACCGTCCAGAGGGCTTTTTAGAGATAAATTTAAGATCCAGGATAAAAAAGTTATTATGTTTATTGGCAGGATAAATTGGATAAAAGGAATTGATTTTTTGGTAGAAGGTTTTAATGAACTTATTAAGATAAGAAATGATGTAATCCTTGTGATTGTGGGTTCCGATGACGGGTTTAAACCGAAGTTAGATGAATTAATAAAAAAATTAAATATTGAAGATAAAGTATTATTTGCCGGATTTTGCAGCGGAAGGGATAAACTTTCTGCTTTAGTAGACGCGGATATTGTAGTGCAGACATCCAGGTATGAACAAGGGGCATGGGCGCCGATTGAGGCTGTTTTATGTGATACACCGATAATTGTCAGCAATAATTCCGGTGCAGGAGAGGATGTCAAAAAGATGGACGCGGGTTATTTAGTAGAATGGGGAAACAATACTGAACTTAGAGATCGTATGAATTTTATTTTGGAACATAGGGAAGAGGCATTGTCCAAGACAAGAAAGGCTAAAAAATTTATCAGGGAAAATTTATCGATGTCCAGTAAGATAAAGGAATACGGAAAACTTTATTCAGAATTTGTTAAAAAAGCTTGATTTTGTTGCTAAGAGTAAATAATGATGGAAAAAAAAATATCTAAAATCGAATTGAAAAAGATTTATAAAACAATGTTAAGGATCCGGATCTGTGAAGAAAGCTTGGTTCCGTATATTTTAAATTCGGAAATAAAGTGCCCGGTTCATCTTTGCTCAGGCCAGGAAGCTGTGGCCGCGGGAGTTTGTGCCGCCATTACTTCAAAAGATAACATTTTTGGAAATCATCGTTCTCATGGGCATTTTTTAGCGCAAGGCGGTAAGATAAAAGATTTAATCGCGGAAATTTTTGGAAAAGAAAGCGGGTGTTCAAGAGGCAGGGGAGGATCAATGCATATATGTGATCCATCAGTCGGGATGTTAGGGTCTGCCCCGATCGTTGCCGGTACAATTTCTTTAGCTGTGGGATGCGCGCTGGCATCAAAAATCAGAAAAACAAATAATGTTACAATAAGCTTTTTTGGTGACGGAGCGACCGGAGAAGGTGTATTGTACGAGTCCTTAAATTTTGCGTCCTTAAAAAAATTGCCTGTTATTTTTGCGTGTGAGAATAATTTATATTCCACACACCTTTCAATAAAAGAATGCCGGGCAAGAAATAATATTTTTGAAATTGGCAAACATTTTGGAATTCCCGGTTTCAGGATAGATGGTAATGATGTATTAAAGGTATACGCTGCGGCAAAAAAAGCGGTTAATTTTTGTAAAAATGGGCAGGGGCCTGTATTTTTAGAATTTATGACTTATCGATTACGCGGCCATGTAGGCGCTGATGATAATGTCCAGGGAGTGCATACAGATATTCGTCCATTGAATGAAATAAAAAAGTGGAAAAAAAAGGATCCAATAAAAAAATTTGAAAGATACCTTTTAGAAAACAATATATTTAAAAAAATAGATTTTGAGATGATAGAAAATGAAGTAATAACCGAAGTTAATGACGCTTATATTTTTACCCGGGAAAGTTCTTTTCCAAAAGCAAGTGAGTTAAATAAATATGTCTTCAAAAGTTAGAAAATTGCAGTATAGTTTAGCTATAAATGAGGCTTTCCATCAGATGATGGCGTGTGATAAGTCTGTGTTTCTTATAGGCCAGGGGGTTAAGAGTCCATGGTATGTAGGAAAGACCGCTTTAGGACTTTTGAAGAAATTTGGGCCTGAAAGAATTATTGATACGCCTGTTTCAGAAAATGCAATAACCGGAGCGGCAGTTGGAGCTGCTATCGCGGGAATGAGGCCGATTGTTGTTCATCCAAGAATGGATTTTATGATGTATGCTATGGATCCGATAATTAATGAAGCAGCAAATTGGCATTATATGAATGGGGGTAGAGGCACCGCTCCTGTAGTAATTTGGGGGGTAATAAATCGGGGAGGAGAACAAGGCGCGCAACATTCACAGTCAATGCACGCTTTATTTGCGCATATTCCCGGACTTAAGGTGGTAATGCCGTCTAACTCTTATGATGCTAAAGGATTAATGGTTTCAGCCATAAAAGATGATAATCCTGTGGTTTATATAGACGATCGGTGGTTATATAATATTGAAGGGGAAGTACCTGAAGAATTATATTCAGTACCTATTGGTAAAGGCATAATAAGAAAATCGGGTAAAGATATAACATTAGTGTCTGTATCCTATTTGGTTTTGGAAACTTTAAAAGCGGCTGAAATATTAGAAAAAGAAGGGATAAAGGCGGAAGTAATTGACCTTCGTTCAGTTAAACCTATTGATAAGGATATGTTAGAAAAATCTGTAAAAAAAACAGGAAGATTGCTTATTATTGACGGCGGCTGGAAAACGTGCGGGTTGGCCGCGGAAATATCTGCAACAATAGCAGAAAGTGCCTTATTTAAAGATTTAAAATCACCAATTTATAGATTAGCCCTGCCGGATATACCTGCTCCATCAAGTTGTACATTAGAAAAAGAATACTATATTGACTGCAATAAAATTATTAATAAAGTAAAAAAAATATTTGAATAGGGAGGTTTTTAATGTCAAAAACTGTAAAGTTCGTTAATTATCCAAAACAATATAAAATGTTAAAAAAAGAGTTTGATAATGTGTTTGAGGAAATAATGTCAGGCGGAGATTTTATATTAAGACGGCATTTGGATAATTTTGAAAAGAGAATTGCTGAGTATGTCGGTACCAAATACGCGATAGGAGTAAATACAGGAACAGACGCGTTATATCTTTCTGCTCATGCTCTGGGTTTTAAGCCGGGAGATGAAGTAATAACCGTCGCTCATACTTTTGTCGCGACAGTTGGAGCCATTGTTCAATGCGGCGCGACACCGGTACTTGTAGATGTAACTGATGATTTTAATATGGATGTTAATAAGATAGAAGAAGTTATTACACCAAAGACAAAAGGTATTATTCCTGTACATCTTAACGGCCATGCTTGTAATATGGACAAAATCATGGAGTTAGCCGGAAAGTATAATCTAAAAGTTATAGAAGATGCCGCTCAGGCGCTGGGAGCCAAATATAAAGGTAAACGTTGCTCGTCTTTTGGAGATACAGGCATATTTAGTTTTTATCCTGCAAAGATGTTAGGTACAGCGGGAGATGGCGGAATGGTTTGCACAAATGACGACGGTTTAGCAAGAAAATTAAGGGCCTTCAGAGATAATGGAAGAGTTGATTCCGTAGAAGTAATTGAGTGCTTTGGGTGGTGTACAAGGCTTGACAATCTCCATGCCGCGTTACTTGACATGAAGTTTAATTATTTTGATAAATGGGTGGAAAGGCGCAGAGAGATAGCTGAATTATATAATAAAGGTCTTGCAGGGATCGGAGATATTATTATTCATCCTCGCGCGGCTTCTGAGTATTTTGATGTATATCAGAATTATGTTATCAGATCAAAAAAACGGAATGAGTTAGTAGCATATTTACGTTCCTCGGGAGTTGAAGTGCTTATCTCCTGGCCTACACCGGTACATAAACAGAAGGCCCTGGGACTTAGCCATTTTAAATTACCTGTAACTGAACGTATTTCAGCGGAAGTTCTTTCACTGCCGATATATCCTGAATTAACAAATGATGAAGCGGAATATGTAATAGACACTATACGTAATTTTTTTAAAAAATAATTTTGGCCTGACAAAATTTCACGAAATAAATTTAGGATCATTCAGGAATTTGGCATATGAAAATATCAATAGTAAATCTTAGCAAATTTAGTAAAATAAATAGAATCGTGAAGTTTTCATTTAAGAGGGAAACTTTATCTTTTAAAAAATTATCTAATGCGGTTATAGTTTTATCGCAAATGGTATTAAAAAGGCCAAAGATACATGGTTATCCTTTTATTGTCAAAATTGAGCCGACAAATCGTTGTAATCTTAGATGTAAAGAATGTTATTCTAATGATTTTGAAAATCCTTTTCCTAAAGGTTTTATGCCTGTGGAACTTTTTAGAAAAATTATTGATGAAATGGGCCCATATCTTTTTGTTATTAAATTGTATCTGTGGGGAGAACCCTTATTAAACAAAGATATTTACGAAATGATTTCATACGCGCGCAAAAAAAATGTTTCTATATCATTATCCAGTAATTTCCATTTGCTTGACAATGAAAGCGCGGATAAAATGGTTAAATCAGGGTTAAATCATCTAATTGTTGCGATTGATGGTCTTACTCAGGAAATTTATGAAAAAAATAGAATAGGTGGAAATTTAAATAGAGTAATTAGTAATTTGCAACTTTTGATAGATAAACGTAAAGAGTTAAAAAGTTCTACTCCGTTTATCGAATGGCAATATGTAATTACTAAATGGAATGAATATCAAATTAATGATGCGGAAATATTAGCAAAAAAAATGGGAGTTGATAAGATAACTTTTATCCCTGATGGTTATGATACTAATGCTTTAAATGAAGAAAATAAGAAAAAGTATGCTTTTTTAAAAAGAAAACCAAAACAACCGTGTTATTGGTTATGGTGTATGTCAACAATACAATGGAATGGTACGATAATTCCTTGTTGTTATTTACAGGATTCATATGCATTTTCTTTTGGGAATGTTAGCGAAAAATCATTTAAAAAAATTTGGAATGATGTTTCATATGTTTCCGCGAGAAAGAGTTTTACCAATAAAAATAGAAATATTAGTGCCGGGGAAAAAGGATTTTCTGTCCCATCCGTAAAGGAGTGGGAAGCATATAGGAAAAATTCCAATTTAACTGATACAATGTGCCATATATGTAATTATTATCAGGTTCTTTAGGCGAAAAATGGATAAAGATTATACATTTTTAAAAAATAAAAAAGTTTTAGTTACCGGCGCGGATGGCTTTATCGGGAGCCATCTTGTTGAATATTTATCAGGTATAGGCTGCCACGTTAAAGCGTTTATTTTTTATAATTCTTTTAATTCCTGGGGATGGCTTGATACTTTATCTAAAGATAAGCTTAAAAATATTCAAATTTTCGCCGGAGATATAAGGGATCCAAATGGTGTAAGGGAAGCGGTTAAAGAAATAGATGTTGTTTTTCATTTGGCTGCGCTTATCGGAATTCCTTTCAGCTATCATTCTCCCGACAGTTATGTTGATACAAATATTAAAGGAACTTTGAACGTTCTTCAAGCGGCAAGAGAAACCAAAGTAGAAAAAATTCTGGTGACTTCCACGTCTGAGGTTTATGGTACGGCAAAATATGTTCCAATAGATGAAAAACATCCCAGGCAGGGCCAGTCACCGTATTCCGCGACAAAAATTGGAGCTGATCATATAGCAGAGTCGTTTTATAGAAGTTTTAACCTTCCTGTTGTAATTGTCAGGCCGTTTAATACTTATGGCCCCAGACAATCAGCAAGAGCAGTAATTCCTACGATAATAACACAGCTTTTAGCCGGTAAAAAAGAAATAAAATTAGGGGCGCTGCATCCGACCAGGGATCTGGTTTATGTAAAAGATACGGTAAGAGGTTTTGTGGAAATAGCTAATTCCGCAAAAACGATAGGTGAGGAAATAAACATTGCGACTCAGAATGAGATATCGGTTGGGGATCTGGCGAAAAAGTTAATTAATATAATAAATCCAAAGGCAAAAATAATATCCGATGATAATAGATTGAGGCCTGAAAGAAGTGAAGTCGAGAGATTATTAGGAAGCAATAAAAAAATGAAAAGCCTGACAAATTGGGAATCGGAGTATTCATTAGAAAGAGGCTTGGAAGAAACCATAGAATGGTTCAGGGAAAAAGAGAATTGTAAGAGATATAAAGAGGATATTTATAATGTCTGAACCCGTTAAAAAAAATATGATCCCTTTATCAGAACCGGAAATTTCCGGTAATGAATGGAAATATATTAAAGATTGCCTTGATACCGGCTGGGTTTCTTCCGTAGGAAGCTATGTTGACCGTTTTGAAAAAATGCTTGCCGGCTACACGGGGACAAAATACGCGGTGGCGGTAGTTAATGGCACATCAGCGCTTCACGTGAGCCTTATTGCCTGCGGTGTTTGTTCAGGTGACGAGGTTATTGTTCCAACACTTACATTTATTGCTCCTGTTAACACAGTAAGGTATTGCGGGGCGTATCCTGTTTTTATGGATTGTGACGCGGAAACACTTTGTTTAGATATTCAAAAACTTATAGATTTTTTTAAAAATGAATGTGCCCAAAATAAGGATGGTTATACATATAATAAAAATACTAAACGCAGAATAAAAGCTATTATTCCTGTTCATATATTCGGGCATCCGGCTGAACTTGACGGCTTAGTAGAGGTTTGCAAAAAATATCATATTGATATTATTGAAGACGCGACAGAGAGCCTTGGGTCCGAGTATAAAGGTAAACGGTCCGGTTCTTTTGGCAAAACAGGATGTTTTTCATTTAACGGCAATAAAATTATAACCACGGGCGGCGGCGGCATGGTGGTTACGGATGATTATGCCCTGGCAAAAAGGGTAAAACATCTTACCACTCAGGCTAAAAAGGATCCTTTTGAGTTTGATCATGATGAAGTTGGATTTAATTACCGCCTTACAAATATACAGGCGGCTATGGGCGTGGCGCAGATGGAGCGGCTTGATGAATTTATTTGTGTAAAAAGGAAGAACGCGGAAATATACAGAAATTTATTATCAGATATTAATGGTATAAGATTTTCAGGGGAAAGGCCTGAGGTAAAAAGTAATTTTTGGTTTTATACGATAAATGTCGATAAAAAGTATAAAAATAGTT
Organism: bacterium; assembly: GCA_028719205.1. Classification (GTDB taxonomy): domain Bacteria; phylum JACRDZ01; class JAQUKH01; order JAQUKH01; family JAQUKH01; genus JAQUKH01. The sequence continues at coordinate 34,199 of JAQUKH010000019.1, read as the reverse complement.
TGATGAAATATTTAATATCAAAAGATATTCAGGTAAGGCCGATCTGGAGGCTGATCCATACCCTGCCGATGTATAAAGATTCCCAGGTTTATAAGATAGAGAACGCGGTTTATGCTTATGAAACGTGTATAAATCTTCCCTGCAGTGTAAGTTTGAAAGAGAAAGAAATAAAATATATTGTTGAAAATATTAAGAAATATTTTGAGAGTTTATAGATATGAAAATGAAAAAAATCATTATTTTGGGCGGAGGGGGACACGCGAAGGTTTTAATTGAGTTAATTAAAGCTTCCGGGCAATATAATATCGCGGGGATAGTAGATACGAATATTGCCGAGGGCACGATAATCTCCGGCATTCCGGTACTTGGGCGTGATGAGTTACTTCCGGAACTATACAAAAAGAATATCAAAAATATCTGTATAGCTGTCGGCAGCGTAAAAGATAATACTAAGAGAAAGAGATTATACGATAAAGCAAAAGAGATCGGCTTTAATATTGAATGCCTGATCCATCCGAAAGCGGTTGTTTCTAAAGAGTCCCGGATCTCAGATGGTGCGCAAATAATGGCCGGTGTAATTGTACAGACAGGTGCGGCTATCGGGGAAAACACAATAATTAATACGGGCGCCATAATCGATCATGATTGTGATATAGGTAAAAATGCGCATATATGTCCGGGAGTTGTTATAAGCGGCGGTGTTAAGGTAGGCGACGGTTCTTTTATAGGAGCGGGTTCTACAATAATACAAGGGATTCGCATTGGCAAAGATGTTATTGTTGCCGCCGGTTCCGTGGTAATAAAAGATGCGGCTGACGGTAAAACAGTGAAAGGTGTGCCGGCAAAATGAAAATTTTTATAATCGCGGAAGCGGGAGTTAATCATAACGGCGATATGTCAATTGCCAGAAAATTAATTGACGCGGCTGCAGGCGCGGGAGCGGATGCCGTTAAATTCCAGACTTTTAAAACTGAAAAACTGGTGAATAGATCCGCGAATAAAGCGAAATACCAGATCGAAAATACAGGAGAAAATGGGTCACAGTTCGAGATGCTGAAAAAACTGGAATTATCATACGCGAATTTTAAAGAATTATACGCGTATGCCGTGAAAAGAAATATTATGTTCATGTCAACGCCTTTTGACGAAGAAAGCGCGGATATGCTTAATACCCTGGGTGTGAAAATTTTTAAAATACCATCAGGCGAGATTTCCAATAAACCATTAATTCAGCATGTTGCGTCAAAGAAAAAGCCGATAATACTTTCCACAGGTATGTCTTACCTGGGAGAAGTAGAAAAGGCCATAAACTGGATCAATGAGATCTGGGGGCGATTTAAAAAAAGGCCTCAGTTGACGCTTTTACACTGTGTGTCGAATTATCCTGCTTTAGTTGAAGATTCAAATTTATCTGTAATGAAAACTATGCGAAAAGCTTTTACCCTGCCGGTTGGATATTCCGACCACACGATGGGAGTTGAAATCTCGGTCGCTGCGGCGGCATTGGGAGCGGCTGTGATCGAAAAACATTTTACGCTCAGCCGGAATATGAAAGGGCCTGACCACAAGGCGTCGTTAGAACCGAATGAATTAAAGGCAATGGTTAACGCGATAAGAAATGTTGAAAAGGCTATAGGTGATGGTATAAAAAGGCCTGTAAAAAACGAGAAAAATACCAGGAATATCGCGAGGAAAAGCATTGTTTCTGCAAGAGATATAAAAGCGGGAAACATAATCGCTTCAGATGACATTTTAATTAAAAGGCCTGGGAATGGGATCCAGCCTGAATTCAAAGAAATAATTATCGGAATGGAAATAAAACGGAACATTACAATCGATTCAATAATTACATGGGAAGATTTTTATGCGTAAAATTGCTGTAATAACCGGAACAAGAGCAGAATATGGATTGCTTTACTGGATAATAAAAGGTACACATGAAGATCCTTCACTTAAACTGCAATTAATTGTTACGGGCATGCATCTTTCTCCTGAATTTGGAATGACAGTTAAGGAAATTGAGAAAGATAAATTCCCGATCGCTGAAAAAGTGGAAATGCTGCTTTCATCCGATACTGAAACTGCAATTGCCGCTTCAATGGGGCTTGGAATGATCGGATTCGCTAAAGCGTATGAACGGTTAAAACCGGACGTGATAGTTGTTTTGGGCGATAGGTTTGAAATACTGTCCGCGGTTGCCGCGGCAGTTCCTTTCAGGATACCTGTCGCTCATATTCATGGCGGTGAATCCACGGAGGGGGCGATGGATGAACTCTTCCGTCACGCGATAACTAAAATGAGCCATATTCATTTTCCAGCCGCCAAACTTTACGCGGACAGAATAATACAAATGGGTGAATCTCCTGAAAATGTGTTTTGTACAGGTGCGCCGGGGCTGGATAGTATTAACAAACTTAAACTGTTAAGCAAGGAACGGTTATCAAAGGTGCTTGGATTTCCACTGGATAAAAAAATAGGTGTTGTTACTTATCATCCTGTGACTCTTGAGAATAACACTGCTGAGTTTCAGGTGTCGGAATTAATGAAAGCACTTCAGGAGGTTAAAGGCATTTATTGGATTTTTACAATGCCAAATGCTGATACGGGCGGAAGGGTTATTGCCGAGAAAATAAATGATTTTGTAAGGGATAATCCGGATAGAAGCAAAGTTTTTGTTTCTCTCGGGCAGTTAAGATACCTTTCGTTATTAAAATGGGCGGACATCATGGTCGGGAATTCCTCCAGTGGTATCGTTGAAGCCCCGTCTTTTAAACTCCCCGCTGTAAATATAGGCGACAGGCAGAAGGGAAGAATCAGGGTAAATAATGTTATTGATGTTCCAAATGCTGAAAAAGAAAAAATAAAAAATGCTATTGATCAGGCTATATCAAAAAAATTCAGGGATTCATTAAAAACACTGGTGAATTCTTATGGTGACGGTAATGCGAGTGAAAAGATCATAAAAGTCCTTAAAACAATATTATTAACCGGTATTGCGAAAAAATGGTTTTATGAATTAAAAAAAGGTAAAGAGTAACTCTATGGAAAAAAATAAATTAAAATCTTTATTGATTTCAACTAATACGAATCTTAAACTGGCTATGCAAAAGTTAAACGAAACGGCTGAAAAAATATTATTCGTTGTGGATGAAAAAGGCAAACTTTTGGGCACTATTACGGATGGAGATATCAGAAGGGGGATAATTTCCAATATTAAGTTCAACGATAGCGTTGAAAAAATAATGCATACGGATTTTACCAAAGTTACGCCTGACGAGGCCCGCCTGAAAGAAGATATTAGAAAATTAATGGTTAAGAAAAAATTTGAACAAATCCCGGTGTTAAATAATGAAGGAATAATAATTGATGTTATTTTATGGACTGATTTTCTTGAAGAAAAAAAACATTCAAGAAGTAAAAATGTTTTTGAAAATCAGGTTGTAATAATGGCTGGAGGCAAGGGTACGCGGTTAGACCCTTTTACTAAAATATTGCCTAAACCGCTTATTCCCATTAATGATAAGCCTGTAATTGAGCATATTATGGAAAAATTCTATCAGGATGGTTTTAGCAAATTTATATATACATTAAATTATAAAAAAGAATATATAAAACTTTTTTTGGCTGAAAATAAATTTCCCTATAATATTGACTGGATTGAGGAAAAAGAACTTTTAGGGACCGCGGGCGGATTAGCCTTGTTGAAGGATAAAATTACTGATACCTTTTTTGTCGCGAATTGTGATTCTATTTTAGAAACAGATTTTTCTGAAGTTTTAAAATGGCATAAAGAGCAAAAAGCGGCTATTACAATAATTGGCTGCCATAATGAAGTAAAAATTCCATTTGGTGTTCTTGAATTATCTGATGGTAAGCTGGAAAAGATATCCGAGAAACCGGTGCAGGATATTATTATAAATACCGGTGTCTATATAATAGAACCTTACGTTATTTCACATATTCCGCCGGGAAAACCAATGGATATGAATAAATTAATAGACTGTATTATCGAAAAGGAAAAAATAAGCGTATTCCCGATCTATGGGGGGTGGTTTGATATAGGGCAGTGGAAGGAATATAAAAAGAGTATCGAAAAGTTGGGAGATTTAGAAGGTGTATAAAGGTAAAAAAATACTTGGGATCATCCCGGCCAGGGGCGGGTCAAAGGGCTTACCCCAAAAAAATATATTACCTTTATTAGGAAAACCTCTTATAGCCTGGACGATTGAAGAAGCTCGTTCCAGCAAATATATTGATAAAATAATTGTCAGTACGGATGATGAAAAAATTGCGGTAATTTCCAGGAAGTATGGAGCAGAGGTACCGTTTATAAGGCCGAAGGAGCTGGCAACCGATAACGCCAAAACAATAGATGTAATCTTAAACATCCAAAAGTGGTTTGAAGGGCATAATGATTATTATGATGCCATAATGGTTTTACAGCCGACAAGCCCTTTGAGAAAAAAGGAACATATTAGAGAATCAGTAGAATTATTTTATGAACGCGGCGCTCAGAGCGTAATTAGTGTCGCAATTGCTGATAAGCACCCGTGGTGGTGTAATACCCTGCCTTCTGACGGATGTATGTCCCGATTTTTGCCCAAAAAAGCACAAAATAACCGTCAAAAATTACCCGAGTATTATTGTTTAAATGGCGCGATTTATTTAACAGATTGGAAATATTTCAAAGATAAACGGTCTTTTTGGGGCCCGCGCACCTATGCATATAAAATGGAAAAGAGATCTAGTATTGATATCGATGATAAATTGGATTTTGCGTTTGCGGAGCTTATATTGTCAAAAAAAGCACAAAAAAAATAAATTGTACCAATATTCCAAATTACATATTTTAATTGATATAATGTATTTAAAATGAAAATTTTATTAATTCAACCTCCACATTATTATTTAGGTAAATCCAGATCGCCAAGTTTTTTCCCAATAGGCATGGGACATATAGCTAAAGTGCTTCTTAATTCCGGGCATACGGTCGAAATTTTAGATATTTACGCGTATCAGTATACTAATGAAGAAGTAATTAAAAGATTAGAAAAAAGTGTGAATGATATCGTATGTATCAGTTCTTTTTCTACTCAATATAATTATGTTAAATGGATTGCCCAGCAAATAAAAAAAATGGATCCCCATAAAAAAATAATTGTCGGGGGCGCGTTAGCCACGTTTAATTCCAGGGTTCTTTTAGAAACTACGGATGTTGATATCTGCGTGATTGGTGAAGGGGAAATAACTATAAAAGAATTAATAGAGAATTTTGATAATTTAAAAAATGTCAAAGGTATCTGTTTTAAAGAAAAACAAGGAGAAATTTTAACAACTCTTACCAGAGAATATATTAAAAATTTGGACGAAATACCATTCCCAGCCTATGAATTATTCCCAATGGAAATTTATATTAATAATTTAAATGTGGAAGGTATTAAAGAGAAATTAAGAACGGCAAATATAATTTGCGGCAGAGGATGTCCTTATAGTTGTTATTATTGCTCAAAAGTGTTCAGTGGTGTTCGTTTGCGTTCTGTTGATAATTTTATCAAAGAGATTTCATGGCTGAAGGATAAGTATAAAATAGAAGGTGTTTTTTTTAATGACGAACTGCTTATAGTCAATAAGAAACGCACAATAGAGCTTTGCGAAAGATTGGCAGACCTAAAAATAAAATGGAATTGCCAGGGCAGGGTAAATACACTTGATCCTGAAATACTCAGGATAATGAAGAAGTCCGGGTGTACTGCTGTTGGATATGGAATAGAGTCGGGAAGCCAGCGAATTCTGGATGCAATGAATAAAAAAGTGTCTGTGCGGCAGGCAAAGGAAATAATAATAGAGACTAAAAAAGCGGGTTTGTATCCAATGATACAGATGATGTTTGGTTATCCCGGGGAAGATATGCAGACATTGAACGAAACAGTAAATTTTTTTAAAGAAATAGATGATCCAGGCACTAATTTAAATTATACTACTCCTTTACCCGGGACTAAGTTATGGGAGTATACACTGCAGAAAGGTTTAATTAAAGATGAAAAATATCTTCTGGAAAACCTGGAAGGCGGATACTCATCAGATGCTCCTTTTTTAGTAAATTATACGGATTTTCCAAATGATCATCTTGAAACAGTAAGAGAAACTATACAGAAAAAAATAAGAAGAAATTACATTAAAAGGCACCCTCTGAAAATATTTTTGCATAATGTTAACAGATTGTTTACCTCTCTCCATACTCATGGTATTCGTATTACTTTTACCAAGATAATTAGAAAATTATTTATTTTTTAAAAAATTCAAATGAAAAAATTATTCAAAGAAGGTTCTATATATTTTTTAAGTACATTTTTAGTTAATGCGGGTGCATATCTTCTTTTGCCTATTTACACTAAATATCTTTCACCTGAACAATATGGAATATTAAGTTTAGTAACTGTGTTTGGAAGTATCGTCGCGACATTGATGCAAATGGGATTACAGGGTGCGGTAAGCAGGTTTTATTATGATTATAAAGATGATGAAAGAGAATTGAAATCATATATTTCAACTATTTTTTATTTTTTAATTGGTTTTAATTTGTTATTCTTAATATTGCTTTTATTATTTGGGAATAATATATTCCACATATTTATAAAAAATGAAGCTGTATCTTTCTATCCATTTGGTTTTACTGTTTTATTCACTACTTTTTTTACTCTGTTCAGCATAGTGCCTTTAACGTTGTTCAGGGTACGCAACCAGCCTTTTTTGTACGCAAGTTTTGAAATAGGCAGATTTGTAATTTCGGCGGCTTTTTCAATATATTTTATTGTATTTGCCAATGGATTGGCGTTAGGAAAATTGCGGGGCGATTTTATTGGCGCGGTTTCATTAGCGGTTCTGTTTGTAACTATACTTATTCTTAAAAAAGACATTATTTTTGATTTTGATTATAAAAAACTAAAGGCATCACTTTTTTATAGTTTCCCGCTTTTGCCTCATCTGGTGCTGGGAATGCTGGTTGCCGGCTCCGACAGAATAATTATCGAAAAATTCAGGCCTTTGAGTGATGTCGGGATTTATGCTATAGGTTACAGTTTAGGCTCAATTATGAATGTTATTGTCTGTTCGATTAATTCTGCTCAAAGCCCATGGTTTTTTGAAACCGCCAAAAATCACCCCGATGCTAAAGAAGTTTTTCGAAAATTTGTGACGGTTTATATAATTGTAGTAGGAGGTATATGCCTTTTGGGCATATTATATAGCAAAGATATTATTACCTATATGTTGCCTCCCGCTTATAAAAATTCAAGTAAAATTGTTCCGATGATACTATTCGCATATCTTATACAGGGTTTATACTATGTTGTGGCAAATTCTTTGTTTTATGCCAAAAAGACTGTTTATTTTCCTTTTATTAGCGCGGTTTCAGCTGCTGTTAATATAGGCTTGAATATTTTATTAATACCAATATTTGGAATTACCGCGGCAGCGGTTATTTTTGTTTTAGCAAATGTTATAAGTTTTAGCGCAACTTATGTCATAAGCAGGAAAGCTTATCCGGTTGATTATGAGGTAAAGACAAATATATATTTACTTGCTATAATATTATCTGCTATTTTTTGTATTCTAATAAATGATACAAAAATTCGTATATCTGTAAGTATTATGTTTTTAGCTCTATTTTCTTATGTAAGTATTAAATTTATAAATGCTAATTGGAAATTAGAGGCCCTTGATACAAAAATATCCAAGCTGTTTAACCGGGGCTAAGAGCGGATAAATTAAATATGGAGGCGCTGTGGTTGAAGAAAATCTTTTTATTTGCAATACACCGTTTCAGTTTCTGATATCACAGATATTTACGAAGCATTTTAAGGTTCAAGCGGATTTGATTCATACTATCCCGTTTTTTAACTTATTGAAATATAACGATAGAGAGAGATGGAAGGAATGTAAATATATCAGATCGTTAAGCCCAAAAGGGACGGATTTGATAAGCCTGAGTTATTATCGTTTTTTTGCTATTAAATATTTAATAACAGGGCTGAAATTGAACAAGAATAAGTATGATAATGTTTATATCTTTAATGATTGTGATATTACAAATCAGATAATTCTAAAAAACTTAAAATTTAAAAAATTGATATATTTAGATGATGGATTGATCATTGGCAGCGAGTTTATTTCTCCCCCTGAATTGAGTAGAAAAGCTGCTTTGAAATATAAGATATGGTCAATGGCCGGCCTATATCCAAACAATTTTGTTTCTTATGATAAAAGGATAAATGAATTATATCTTTTTAATTCTCATTTGTCGGATAGGAAAAATTTATCAATAAAAGATTTAGGGGAAATTGTTATAAAAAATTCAGATTACATATATGATTTAAGCCAAAAGTTACAATTGAATTTAGATGAATATTTAAATCCCGATTATATTATTTTATCACAGCCGCTTTTTGAACAGGGAATTTGCGGTGAAAATGAAGATGTAAACGCGTTATCAGATTTTATCAAAAAACTTCCTCCAAATTCAAAAATTGTATTTAAAATGCATCCGTCTGAGAATAGTAAAAAATATGAAAAAATAATAACGCGGAACATAAAGGTTTTAGAATCATATAAACACATACCTTATGAATTGCTGCATTTTAAATTGAAACCGATAAATATTGTTTCTTTTTTTTCTACCGCTTTATTTACTTCACAATATTTTTATGGAACAAAAATAATTTCTTTATTAAAAAGTTGTAAAATTGCTAATAAAAGCGAATATGTGAATCTTTTAGATAAAATATTTCAAAATTCAATTATTTATGTTTAATATGGCATCAAATAAATCTATTTTAAATCCTATTAATTGGTTATGCCTTTTAGCTTTTCTTATTCCAATGGGGGAAGTACAAAAGCAGTTTGGTTTAATGTTCAGCGGCATTAAAATTGTCATGATTGTGATAATATTTTTGGCTGTAGCATATAAAATAATCAAAGACAAAATATTTAAACAATCTTTGTTGACTAAATATATTTTGTTTTTCATATTATCTTTTATACCTTCATTTATTTTCGCGTATAATTTTAGTGAATTTTTGCCGGTATTTATAAGTGTTCTAGGATATTGGGCGTTAAGTATAGTAATTTTGAATTTTGTTAAACACGAAGACGAATTAAGGAAAATAGTTTATTCTTTCCTGTTTTCAATTTTACTGGTTTCTGTTTTTGGAATGATTCAATATAAAACAGGTTCAACCATTATTGATGTGAGCGGAAGAGATTCTCTTTATAAATGGGATAGCCCGACAGGAACGGAAGAAACACGGTATAGGCTTCTCGGTACGGAAAAAAATCCTTCTGCTTTCGCAAGCCATTTTGTAGTTGCTCTTCCAATAATCTTCAGTTTATTAATTGTTGCTAATGGAAATATGAAAAGAACAAGTATTTTGTCATTTTTCTTTTTAAGTTTAGTTGTATTAATATTAACTTTTTCCCGAGGCGCGATTTTATCCGCAGTTATCAGTTTGTTTATTATTTCCCTGTATAATATAAAAAAGAAAAGGTTTTTAATAACAGCTGCTGTTCTATTTTTTATTTCAACTGTGTTATTGTATAAATATTGGCCAAGTGGAATAAATTATTATATGTTCCCTACCGCGAAGGGTGATTTATCTTTACAGGAAAGGATATGGGCCATAAAGCCTACAATATTAATGTTTTTAAATAATCCGTTTGGTGTAGGGATGGGAAATTATGTAAATAAAATTGTGGAGTATGGTAATCCGGACATTATGCCTCCTCATAATATTTTTGCCGGTATTGCTTGCGAGTTAGGTTTGCAGGGGCTGATTACATATATAATGGTTATAGCCCTGAGCTTTAAATTTGCGATTTATGGGATCAAAAACGCGAAAAATAAGGAATTTAAAGGATTACTGATCGGGTTGTTTGGAAGTTTAATCGGGTTTCAAATATTAGGTATGTCGCATTCGAATTATATAAATGTCGCCCTATGGTTGATTATTGCTTTGATAAACGCAGGATATGAAATCGTAAAAAGGCAAGCATCAGAAGGCGTTAGTGTTGAAAAATAGATTTATGATCGGGGGGGGATAAGTATGAAGCTTACAATAATTCCGGAAGGGCCGATGGCCTTTGACGGCAAGGATTATTTTTATTCAGAAGGTGAAGGTATATATATTGATGGTATCGCGAAATATTTTGATGAAGTGATAATCTGCGCTTATGCTTTTCATAAAAGTGACCTGGAATATAAAATGGTTTCTCAGTACAAATTCAGGTCGGCAAATATTAAATTTGTCGAGTTACCCATGGTCCGCCAGGCTAATGCCGGTTTTATCTCTAAAGTTTTTCAAATGGTGAGGGTTTTTAAAACTATTTCAGCTCATATTAAAAACTGGGAAATTATTTATTTGTTTTTGCCCGGCTATCCCAGCGCGATCGCTTATTTAATTAATAAGATCTTCAGAAAAAAATATTTTGTTTATCTGGCATCAGAATGGACAGAAGAATCCTCTATTATGTTCCGCTGGCAGGGGATAACAAAAAAACTTATTTATCCTGTGTATTTTTGGTTTAACGATTGGGTAGAAAAAAGTATAGTAAAAGGCTCCTTTTTGATCTTAACCGCGGGCAGGGCTACATTAGAAAAATATAAAAGTTACGGTAATCCTATCTATGAAACGATCCCGCGGATCAATTGGTCTGAGATCAAACTTTTTAAAAGAGATGATACCTGCCAGGATAAGCGTATTAAATTATTATTTGTTGGTTATTTACTTCCCCGGAAAGGCCCTGAATATGTAATTGAAGTAATATCTTTATTGAAAAATAGAAAAAAAGACAATATCTCTTTGACAATAGTCGGCGAAGGGGAACAAAGAGAGGAACTTCGCGAATTGACCCGGAAGTTAAATGTCGAAGATAGGGTGGAATTTCTCGGCCATCTTGCCAATGGCCCCGGATTGTTTAAAGTTTTCAGGGATTCTGATATATTTATTTTACCGACACCCTTCGGCGAAGGTTTCCCAAGGGTTTTGTATGAGGCAATGTCGCAGAGCATTCCTATCGTAACAACCAATGTCAGCGGGATCCCTTACAAGATGAAGCACGAAGAAAACGCGTTATTAGTACTGCCCCGAGACGCTGAAGCCATTGCCGACGCGGTTGAGCGGTTGGTAAACGATGGCGAGTTGAGAAGAAAAATGATCAGCGGCGGGTATAAATTCATGGAGCAGATGATACAAAATAACGATGGGGGAAAACAGGTCAATGAGTTGGTACAGAAATATTATGCCGGAGTTTCTAAAAGCTAAATAGAAAAGATAGAATTATGGAAGTGGCCGCTATTTTGTCTTATGAAGAATTTTTGTCTTTGGAAAAAGACTGGAAATATATTATTGAAAAAAGCGACAGTGATAATATTTTTATTTCCTGGGAATGGTATTCGTTATGGATGAAGCATTTTCATAGTAATAAAAAAATCCTGATTTTAAAAGTTCGGGATAAAGGAGAAATAATTGGAATAGCTCCGTTTATGTTGGAAGAGGGAAACTTATTCACGTTAAGAAAATCGGTTATAAGATTTCTCAGTGATGATATGATGGCCGATTACATGGATTTTGTTATCCTGAGAGATAATAAAGAAGTTATAAAAGAAATTTTTAGTTTTCTTATAGGAGAAAATAGCTGGGGCAGGATTGACCTGAAAAGAATTACCGAATATTCACCGAATTTTAATGCTCTTAAAGAGGTTTTAGCAGAAATTGATTATCCTTTTCTTATCAGGGTAGATTGTGTAAGTCCGGTTGTGGAAATCGGGGGCGTATGGGAGGATTACCATAAATCCCTGGCAAAAAATTTTAAAAAGGATATTCGCAATTCTTTAAATAGGCTACATAGATTAGGCGAGGTATGTTTTGAAGAAGGCAATAAGCATTCTCTCGATTTATTTTTTAAAGGATTATGCGAAATGCATAAAAAGAGCCAGAAAAATAAGCCCGGTATAAGCATATTTGAATCGCAATCTAACCGGGATTTTCTTTATGAATTGGATAAAATTCATGAAGGGATTGATATATCAGTTTTAAAAGTCAATGATAGAATAATTGCGTGTCAGTATGCGTTAAAATACCATGGAATAATTTCAGGCTGGATAACTACTTTTGATACAAAATATAGCAGAAATTCGCCGGGAAACCTGCTCATGATGAATCTTATCAAAATGTCTTTTAGCGAAGGTTATAAGAAATTTGATTTTATGATAGGAGATGAGTGGTACAAATTACGTTTTGCAAAGAAGACATTTAATAATTATGAGATAAAGATATATGAAAAAAATTTGTTCTATAAACTGGATATGATAAAGATTAAGGTTAGAAACTATTTCAGAGATGTAAAGAATAAGCATGCTTTTTTACAAATGGTATGGCTAAAATTAAGTAAGATTGATTATTGCAATATATAATTCTGGGAATTTATATTTTCAGAATATGACAATATTAATGCTGGGTACAGAATATGAAACTTACAATAATTCCTGAAGGGCCGGTGGCCTTTAATGGGAAGGATTATCTCAATTCTGAAGGTGAGGGGGTGTATATTGACAGTCTTAGCAAATATTTTGATGAAGTAATTGTGTATGCTTATGCGTTTCATAAGGGTGATTTATGGTATGATTCTGCATGTAATTATAAGTTTCAATCAAACAATATTAAAATTGTTGAACTTCCACTATGCAGGGGAAGGAATATAAGTGTTTTATCAAAGGCAATACAAATTATAAAAGTAGCTAAGATAGTTATGAAAGATATAAACAAATGGGATATGATTTATTTGTTTATACCGGGGTATCCAAGTGCTGTTGTTTCTGTAATTAATACTGTATTCCATAAGCCATATTTTGTCTATGTTGCATTTGATTGGTGTAATAAAGATATGATGGAATTGATGTTCAGGTGGAAAGGGATAGTAAAAAAAATAATATTTCCTGTTTATTACAGGGCTAATGTCTGGTTTGAGAAAAAAATTATAAGTAACGCTATTTTTGTTTTAACGGCAGGGTCTCTTCTTTATAACCGTTATATCGAGAGGGGTAAAAATGTTGCGGAAACAATACCCAGGCTGAATTGGACGCAAATAAAATTATTTAAAAGAAATGATACCTGCCGGAATTTGCCCTTAATATTTTTATTTGTCGGGTCTCTTTCTAAATACAAAGGAGCTAAATATTTAATTGAAGCGTGTTCGCTTTTAAAGAGCAGGGGTATTTCAGATATAAAAATTAGGATAGTTGGAACCGGGGATCAGAAATTTGAATTGGAAGAGTTAGTTGATAAATTTGGAATTAAGGATAAAATAGAGTTTCTGGGGCATATTTCTAACGGCCCTGAACTTTATAAAATGTATAGAGAAGCGGATATCTTTATTTTTCCAACTCTTGGTGAAGGTTTCCCAAGGGTTTTGTATGAGGCAATGTCGCAGAGCATTCCTATCGTAACAACCAATGTCAGCGGAATCCCTTATAAGATGAAGCACGAAGAAAACGCGTTATTAGTACTGCCCCGAGACGCTGAAGCCATTGCCGACGCGGTTGAGAGGTTGGTAAACGATGGCGAGTTGAGAAGAAAAATGATCAGCGGCGGGTATAAATTCATGGAGCAGATGATACAAAATAATGATGGGGGTAAGCAGGTTTATGATTTGTTGCAAAAACATTATGCGAAAGGTTAAATAGGGAAATAAAAGATCATGTACATACCTCAACTTCAAACCCTGCCGTTAAATACTTTTTTTAAGCATAGCAATGACAATTGCAAAGAAATATTTAAGGAAAATATCATTACTTTCCGTTACGGGCGGAATGCTATCTGGTGGGGGTTGAAATATTTGGATATAAAAAGCGGCGAGAATGTGTTAGTTCCTTCCTCGCTTTGTGATGTTGTGATCGATCCTTTTGTTTCGCTGGGAATAAATTTAAAATACTATTCCCTGGATAAAAGTTTAAAATATGGCCCTGAAGAAATCAGGAAGAAAATAGATAAGGATACCCGCGCGGTTTATGTAATTCACTATTTCGGGTTCCCGCAGGACCTGTCCGCGGTTAAAGATATTTGTGATAAAAATAAACTTTTTCTGATAGAAGATTGCGCGCATTCTTTTTTAGGCAGTTTTAACGGGAAACCGCTGGGTGATTTCGGGGATATAAGCATATTCAGCCCGAGGAAATTTTTACCTGTTCCTGACGGAGGTTTTCTTAAGATCAACAAAAATAATTTAAAATTGCCCGCTATTGAAAAGGAAGAAAAATTTATTCCCGCGGCAGTTGGTTTAACTAAACTTATTTTGAAGGATATGGCCTTTAATAATTTAATTCCGCTGGGCATTTTAAAAAAGGCATTGAAGGTTTTTAAGGAACCGGAGGATAATTTGCCTTTAACTTATAAGGGAAGCCTTAACCATAATTTTAATGAGGAAATATCATTTTTGAGTAAATATATCATTAATAAACTGGATCTTGATGAGGTAATTGATAAAAGGAGAAAGAATTTTAATTATTGGATAAATATCCTTGATGAGCTTCCCGGGATCAAACCGTTATTTTCGCAATTGCCTGAAGGAGTTGTGCCTTACAGTTTTCCGGTCCTCATTGAAAAGAGGGATGAATTCTTAATAAAGTTTGAAAATGCCGGTATGTTTTTTGAACCAACACTGAACTGGACCTTTTATAATTTAAATAATTTGCTGAATAAAAATGAAAAATTTTCTGATACGCAATTTTTAGCCGAAAGATTTCTAAGCCTTCCGGTATACCAATCTCTCGATCTTAATAAATTAGAAAAAATCAGGAAAAGAATGGCTAAAATACTATGCAAATAAATGTTATTTCAACTTATGATGAGCTTTTAAAATTTGAGACTGTCTGGAAAGATATTTTTAAAAGAAGCGGGACGGATAATATATTTGTATCCTGGGAATGGTGCACTTTATGGTGGAGACATTTTGGACATGGCAAAAAGATGTTCGTTCTGTCAGTGACGCATGAAGGAAATATCATCGCTATCGCGCCTCTTATGGCCGAGAGAGGTGGTTGTCTGGTATTCGGCAAGCCGGTCATAAGCTTTCTGGGTGATGACATGATGGCCGACTATATGGACTTTGTGATTTTACAGGATCATAAGGAGGTTGCAAAAGCCATTATAAATTATCTTCTAAAACAGCGTAACTGGGCTGTGATTAAACTAAAAAGGATCCCGGAGATTTCGGCTAATTTCCCGGGGATAAAAGAAGCGGTAACGGAATTAGCGCCTTTTTGTTCGATCAGGATAGATTGCGTAAGCCCTTTTATTGAAATAAAAGAGGCCTGGGATGATTATTATAAGTCACTAAGCAAAGGTTTAAAACAGGATATCAGGACCACGCTTAATAAATTAAAAAATGATGGAGAGCTGGTTTTTGAAAATTGCGATGAAAATACATTAGCCGAATCATTAAAGGTTTTGTTTGAAATACACAAGAAAAGGCAAATTGACAAGGTGGGCGACAGTATCTTTGATACCCGGATCAATCGTGATTTTTTTCAGGAATTAGCCGTGGAATTTACGAAAATGGGTATGGCGGACATTTCGGTTCTAAAAGTCGGGAATAAAATAATTTCTATAAATTATGCCCTCAAATGTAATAATATATATTATTTCTGGATACCGACATTTGATCCGTTATTTATCAAGTATTCCCTTGGCAAACTGCATATCCTTAATATTTTAAAAAAATGTTTTGAACAAAATCTGAAAGTTTTTGACTTTATGATAGGCGATGAGCCTTATAAGTTTAAGTGGGCAAAAAAAACATTTAATAATTATGAAATAAAAGTATATAATAACCAATTATTTTATAAACTGGATAATTTAATTTTTAATGCAAGGGAAAAAATAGTAAACTTGAAAAACAAATATCCATTACTGCAGCGGATAGCCCAAAAAATGTAAGATAATAAAATGAAAAAGAAAATAAAATTAGCAGGCGCGTATTTATGGTCAGGATTTAATAAAATAAGAAAAATCTTTTCATGTAGCGGGGTATATAACGTCCCGATTTTATGTTATCATTCAGTTAGCCCTGAAAATACCTCCTCCGGTTTCAGGTTGAAACCTGATAATTTTGAAGCGCAGATAAAATTTATAGTTTCCAACTATAACGTTATTTCTTTAAAAGAGTTGGTATCCAATATGTATAAAAAAGAAACTATAAAGAACGCGGTAGTTGTAACATTCGACGATGGATATAAAGATAATTTTACTTACGCTTATCCGATATTTAAAAAATATAATTGTTGCGCCACGATTTTTTTGACGACAGCTTTTATTGAAAAAGAAATTAATTTAACTGAAGAGAATGAAGTTCTGGAGCCGCTTACCTGGGCGGAGATTATTGAAATGAAGATGAGTAAATTGATTTCTTTCGGCGCTCACGGGCATACCCATAGAATGCTTTCAAATATTGCCAGTAATGAGCTTGGTGATGAAATTAAGTTTTCCAAAGGTATAATTGAAAAAAAGTTAGGGGAGAATATTGATTTATTTGCCTATCCCAACGGCCAGCTAAGGGATTTTAGTAAGGAAACTATAACTGTATTAAAAAAAAATGGATTTATTGCCGCGTGTTCAACAATTTGGAGTACGACGAATACCCCGAAGGAACTTTATTATTTGAATAGAATTATTGTTGACAGGGATGATGATATTAATAATTTTAAATTAAAAGTATCCGGGGCGTATGATTATTTGTGGTTTTTCCATAATCTTAAACGGAGTTAAAATTTGAAACGCTTATTAAATGATTCAATATTTCGATTTATTTTTATAACTGACGCGATAATTCTTGTAGCAGGGTATTTATTTTCATATCTTATCCGTTTTGATTTCCATGTACCGGTTGAATATTTTATTATCTTTAAAAAATCGGTTATTGCTATTGTTTTACTTAAACTGGCGATATTTTATTTGTCTAAACTTTATAATGTTATCTGGCAATATACCGGGATGGTAGATCTCAGGAATACGATAAAAGCAAATATAATTGCGTCAGTTATTATAACTGCCGTATTTTTAATAATAAATTTATTTTCAAAATATTCAGGAATAATTATTATTGATTGTTTGATTTCTATTATTTTTATAGGCGGGTCAAGGGTGTTGGTAAGGCTTATATATGGGGATATTAATAAAAAAGAGCATTCTAAAAATACCAAAGCTGATAATAATATAAAAAAAAGGGTAGTTATTATAGGTGCGGGTGAAGCTGGAGAAAAAATAATAAGAGAATTCAGGGATAATCCAAGGTTTAATTATAGTGTTATTGGTTTTATTGATGATGACCCGAAGAAACGGGGGCTTAATATCCATGGATTATTGGTTATTGGAAGCATAGAGGATTTAGAAAATATCGTTAAAAACTATAAAATTGAGGATGCTATAATAGCAGTTCCTTCCGCTACAGGAAAACAGATGCGCCGGATAGTAGAAAAGTGTAAGGAATGTTCGCTGAATTTTATGACAATTCCCAGTATAGAGGATATTATTAGAGGGAAAGTAGCTATAAGCCGGCTTAGAAATGTAACTTATGAGGATCTTTTAGGACGGAATTCCGTGGTATTGGAAATACCCCGAATAGAGACGTGTTTGAAAAACAAAAGAATACTTATTACCGGAGCCGGTGGCTCTATTGGTTCCGAACTTTGCCGTGAAATAAGCCGTTTTAACCCGGCTTTATTAGTTTTATGTGATAATTCAGAAAACAATCTTTTTCAAATAGATTTAAACCTGAGACGGGAATTTCCATCCTTAAATTTAATTTCTGTTTTATCCGATATCAAAAATTTTTCTCATATGGAAAATATATTCAAAAAGTATAGCCCTGAAGTCGTTTTCCATGCTGCTGCCTATAAACATGTCCCGATGATGGAGTTAAATCCCTGGGAAGCGGTTCATAACAATATAATCGGGACAAAAAATATATTATTGATCTCCGGTGAAAATAATATTGAAAGATTTGTTATGGTTTCTACTGATAAAGCAGTGCGTCCCTGTAATATTATGGGCGCGTCTAAACGGATCGCTGAAATGTTAACACAAGCATATGCTTTGAAATTTAGATCCACACGGTTCGTTACAGTAAGGTTTGGAAATGTTATAGGAAGCAGGGGATCGGTGATCCCTCTGTTTAAAGAACAAATAGAACGAGGCGGCCCTGTTACAGTTACTCATCCTGAAGTTACCCGGTACTTTATGACCATCTCTGAAGCTACACAATTAATCCTTCAAGCCGCGGCAATGGGAGAGGGGAGAGAAATATTCATACTAAATATGGGAACTCCGATAAAAATGGCGGACATGGCGCGGGATCTTATAAAACTTTCGGGTTTGGAACCCGGTGAAGATATTGAGATCAAATTTACAGGGCTAAGGCCCGGGGAAAAGCTTTACGAAGAATTGATCACAGAGGGAGAAGGTATTATTAAGACTCATCATGAGAAGATAATGGTGCTTAAAGGGGATGAAGATTTTAAGCTTGATTATATCAATGGACTTATAGCGGAGCTGGTTAAGTCCAGCATGAAATATGATTCTGAAAATATCAGAAAGAAAATAAAAGAATTGGTTAATGAATATAATTATACTAATTATTAGAGGAGGCATTGTTCTTTGAAGATCATAATGTTAACACAGTGGTGCTATCCGGAACCCGGCCCGAGAGTTCATGAGTTGGCAGCCGCTTTATTAAAAAAAGGCCATAAAGTTACAATAATTACCGGTTTTCCAACAGTCCCTTATACACATTTTTATAAAGAATATAGACTATCTCTTTGGCGTTGGGACAAGTACGAAAATGTTGATATCTTGAGACTGCTGCATTTTCCGCATGGCGGGAAATCTCCGATTAAGAGAATTTTGCATTATGCTTCTTTTATGATATCTGTTATAATAATAGGGAATATTTTTGTAAAAAAAGCTGACTGTATGTATGTATTTCTTCCCCCGCCAACAACCGGGATCGCGGCATGGGGTTTAAAATTGTTTCATAATATCCCTCTTGTGTATGATATACAAGATATCTGGCCTGAGGCGGTAATGGCTTCAGGAATGGTTAAGAGTAAATCTTTTATAAATTTATTGGCAGGTATTGAGAATTTTATATATCCTAAGGCAGCGGGTATTAGCGTACCGTCTTCCGGTTATAAAAAGAATCTTATAAAAAAAGGTGTTCCATCGGAAAAAATTGCCGTGATTCCGAATTGGGCTGATGAGAATATTTATAAACCGGCGGCTTATAATGATAAGCTGGCGGAACGATTAGGGATGAAAAATAAGTTTAATATTCTTTTTGCCGGGAATCTGGGATTAGCGCAAGGATTAGAGACCATAATATTATCAGCAGAGTTACTTGTTGATCTTAATGATATCCAGTTTGTATTTGCTGGGGACGGTGTTGAAGAGGAAAGATTAAAATCTCTATGTAAAATAAAAGGACTTGGTAATGTACTTTTCCTGGGGCGTTTTCCGGCAAAGGATATTTCCGATATCTGCGCGATTGCGGATGTTCTTTTAGTACATTTAAAAAGAGATCCTTTATTTAACTTAACGGTTCCAAGTAAAACCATATCCTATATGGCTTGCGGGAAACCAATATTGATGGCAGTTGAGGGAGATGCCTCAGATTTAATATTATCATCTGCGGCCGGTATTGTTTGTCCATCAGATAACTCTAAGGAATTATCTTCTGCTGTCAGGAAATTTAAAAACACTTCAAAGGCGGAAAGAGAGTTGATGGGAAAATCAGCAAGAGAATATTTTTTAAAGAATTTCACACTTGATATTGTCAGCAGTAAATTTGAGCAGTTATTTATTAATATTGTTAAAAATAAAGAATAGAAGGTGATAGAATGAAAGTTTTGATTTTGGGTGGAAACGGTATGCTGGGGCATAGGGTATATCAGGTTTTTAGTCCCGTTCTTGATACATGGATAACGGTGCGGTCGTCTAAAGAAAAATTCCAGAAACTATCGTTTTTTAACCCGTCAAAAATGATAGATAACGTTAATATGGATACTTTTGATTCTGTTAAGTTTGTTTTTGATAGGGTTAAACCTGATGTAGTTATTAATTGTGTCGGTATAGTAAAAAAACTGAAGGAGTCAGAAAATTCAATTCATGCTATAACGATTAATGCGCTATTGCCGCACTGGCTTGAAGCATTATCCATGACGAAAAAGATAAAGGTTATTCATATCAGTACAGATTGTGTTTTTTCAGGAAAAAAAGGTAATTATAGTGAAAAAGATGTGCCGGATGCTTACGATTTATACGGGAGGAGTAAATTATTGGGTGAAGTTACAGGAGAAAATTGCCTGACTATCAGAACTTCTATAATTGGCCGTGAGATCGAAAGGACTGTCGGGCTTGTTGAATGGTTTTTAAGTCAAAAAGGAAAAAGTATCAAGGGATACAAGAATGCTATTTTTAGCGGTTTTACTACCAGTGTTCTTGCTGAAATTCTTTTGAATATTATTAGGAATTATCCTGATATGTGCGGATTGTACCACGTATCGAGTAAGCCTATTAATAAATTTGATCTTTTATGCCTGATCAGGGATAAATTAGGTTTTAATGTTGATATAAAACCTGATGAAGATTTTTTTTGTGACAGAAGCCTTGATTCGTCAAATTTTTGCGGAATTACAAAATATTCTTCACCGTCCTGGGATTTAATGATTACAGATTTAATAAAAGAAATACCTAAATATGAAAAATGGAGGAGAGATGTTCACTAATAAACGTATATTGGTTACCGGAGGAACCGGTTCTCTTGGTAAAACATTGGTGCGGCGGTTACTTTCAGCGGAAGAAGGTAAACCAAAGAAAGTCATTGTGTTTTCCAGAGATGAGGCTAAACAGCATGAAATGCGCATGTTATATAAAAATATGCCGATTGCAACAGACGAGATTATTTATAAAAATGCGGAAGAAATACTTGATTTTCATATTGGTGATGTGCGTAGTGTATCTAACCTCTCAGCAGTTCTCAGGAATGTGGATATTGTTTTTAATGCGGCAGCGCTTAAACAAGTCCCAACCTGTGAATATTTCCCCTATGAAGCGGTATTAACAAATATTACCGGGGTAGAAAATATTGTTAGAGTTATTAAAGATCACTGTCTGCCGGTTAAAACAGTTGTTGGTATATCAACCGATAAAGCCTGTAAACCTATTAATGTAATGGGTATGAGCAAAGCGATTCAGGAGCGTATTTTTATTAATGCTAATCTAAATTATAAAGCTACGCGTTTTATTTGCGTAAGATATGGCAATGTTATAGCTTCAAGGGGATCTGTTATTCCTTTATTTCTGCAACAAATTCGCCTGGGTGGGCCGGTTACAATAACAAGCACTGAAATGACAAGGTTTTTGATAAGCCTGGAAAGTGCGGTGGATACAATATTTGCGGCTGTAAAAAAAGCCTTGCCCGGTGAAACTTATATTCCTAAAATACGTTCAGCGAATGTTGTTGATATTGTTGATGTCTTAATGGGCCATAAAAAAATAAAAAAAGTAATAACAGGAATAAGGCCGGGTGAAAAACTTCATGAAATTCTGGTTTCTGAAGAAGAATGTCTTCGGACAATAGAACGGGATGGTTATTTTGTTATTCAACCTTTATTTCGTGAAATACGTTCATCTGCAATAAAGAAAATGGTTTTAAAAGGCGAATTTAGTTCGGCTGATTATCTTTTCAAAAAGGAAGATCTGAAAATATTTTTTAAAAAAGAAAAATTACTGGATTATTCTTCAATAGTTCCCAGGGAGGAATTATTAAAATGAGAGTTCTTACTGTTTTAGGTACTCGCCCGGAGATAATAAGGCTGAGTTTAATTATAAAAAAGCTGGATAAATATTGTGACCATACATTGGTTCATACCGGGCAAAACTATGATTATCAGCTTAATGAAGTTTTTTTTAATGACCTTGGAATAAGGCCTCCGGATTATTTTCTTGGAGTAAAAAGCGAAAATTTTGCGGAACAGATCGGAAAGATTCTGATCGAATCAGAAAAAGTTATAAAAAAAGTTAAACCTGAAAGAATTCTTATCCTTGGTGATACTAATAGTGGATTAGTCAGCTTTATCGCAAAACGAATGGGGATCGCAATTTTTCATATGGAAGCCGGTAATCGTTGTTTTAATGACAGAGTACCTGAAGAAGTAAATAGAAAAGTAATAGACCACTCAAGCACTATTTTATTACCCTATACGCATAATAGTAAAGAAAATTTACTAAGAGAGGGGATAGCTATTAATAGAATATTTATTACCGGAAATCCCATTTTTGAAGTTTTAGAAGCATATAAATCAAAGATAAAATCGAGTAAAATATTTGATAATTTAAAAATTGATAAGCAAAAATATTTTTTGGTTACTATGCACCGTGAAGAAAATGTAGATGATAAAGAACGGTTATCCAGTATTCTGGAAGCATTAGACATGTTAAGTGATGAGTATGAGTTTCCCATTATTTGCAGTTTACATCCAAGGACTAGAAATAAAATGGAAAAATTCAATTTAAAAGTAAAAAATAACAGAATAAAGTTTCTCGAACCTCTGGGTTTTTTTGATTTTGTTTTTTTAGAGAAAAATGCTTTTTGTGTTATTAGTGATAGTGGCACGGTACAGGAAGAAAGCTGTATTTTTAAAGTTCCAAATATTACGATCAGGGACGTTACTGAAAGGCCTGAAACAATAGAATGTGGAAGTAATATGCTGACTGGAATTGATTCAAAAATGATTGTTCAATCAGTTAAGTTAGTTTTAAGTGAACAGGTAAATTGGAATGTGCCGGATGAATATATAAAAAATAATGTTTCAGCTACTGTTATAAAAATTATTTTAGGCTATAACGATCAGAAAATCGGAAAATTGAAGGACTTATTGTGAAAATATTATTCCTTATACCTCCCGAAAAATCTTCAACTGATTCATATACATTACAAAAAATCGTTAAAAATCGTGAGTTTCGTCCCAAATTAGGTATTCTTTATGTTGCGGGTTATCTGCGTGATAAAACAGGGATCATTCCGGAGATTATTGATTGTATTGCTAAGGGATTTGACTACGAAGAAATTGTTAATATAATAAAAGAGAATAAACCGGATGTTGTAGGAATGAGTGTTCTTACTTTTAATCTTATTGATTGTCTGAAGGCGGCGGACATCATAAAAAGTATTGATAAAAATATTAAAATTTGTTTTGGCGGGTTCCATCCCACGTTATATCCAAAAGAGACATGTACTTTTAAATCTGTTGATTTTATTGTCATGGGAGAAGGAGAAAAAACCTTTTCAGAATTAATTGAGAAAATGCAAAAGGATACTTTGAATGAGGAATATTACGGAATAAACGGACTTGGATGGAAAGATAAAAACGGTAATGTGATTATAAATGATAAAAGAGAGCCAATTACTGATTTGGATGAAATACCATTACCGGCACATGATTTAATAGATTTGTCCAAATATACTCATATATTATCGAATGATGTCCATACTGCTTATATGCAAACTTCTCGTGGATGTCCTTTCGGTTGTATTTTTTGTGATATGAGGAAAAGCCATTTTCGGAGCAGAAGTGCTGAGAATATATTGAAAGAAATAAAAGTTTTGTATGACCGTGGCATTAAGGAAATATTTTTTTTAGATGATACAATAACTGTAAATAAGAAAAGAATCATTGAGTTATGCAAAGCAATATTAAATGAAAATATCAAAATAAAATATAAAATTAGCTCAAGAGTTAATACTATTGATGAGGAAATGCTGGGATTTTTAAAGAAATCCGGGTGTTACCGGATACATTATGGAGTAGAAAGCGGCTCGCAGCGTATTTTAGACAATCTTGAAAAAGGTATAACTATTAACCAAATAATAAAAGCTTTTGAAATTACAAAACGTTTTAATATTGATACTTATGCGTACATGATGATAGGTTCTCCTTCTGAAACTATGGAAGATTTCAATCAAAGTTTAAAATTGATCAAAAAAATAAAACCGGATTATGTAACTTATTCGCTTTGCACGCCATTTCCTAAAACTAAATTATATCAAGACCTTTTGGATAAAGGATATTATAAATACGATTACTGGCTTAAATTTGCGGAGAATCCCACTACTGATTTTAAACTACATTACGCTCACGATTTTCCTGTTTCAGAGTTAAGGCGAATGCAGAGTAAAGCGATGGCTCATTTTTATCGTTCACCGCGTTTTCTTTTACGAGAATTAAATCGCACAAAATCATTTAAACAATTATTTATTAAAATACAAACTGGTTATAGATTATTATTCGGTTAATGAAAGCTTTTAGGTTTTATATAAAAGATTTAGAAAGTATTTTTACCTTAATAAAATAAATGAATTTATCATACCATGGGAAAACTAATTTCAAGCTTAAATACAGAAGGTTATTTTGATCTATTTATTTTAAGTTTAATAATATTATTAATTAGCGTGATGGGTGGAATTGGTTTTGATTTTGCTATTAGTGATAAAATAGTAAGCCTCCATAGTTTAAGAAATGTTTTAATTGCGGTAACAGTTATCTGGATAATCAAAAAACTTGTTAATAAAGAAAAAAGCTGGGAAAAAACTGATTTATATTGGCCTGTTTTATTTTATCTTCTGACTTTTATCCTTTCTATTTTCTTTTCCTCTGACCCGAAAGTATCTTTATTATATTTCCGGGATTTTATACTCTGTATAGCCTTTTATTATTTGATAATAAATAATATAAAAGACAAAAATAAACTTGAAGTAATATTATTTGTTCTTTTAATTTCTGTTCTTTATACGGTTAGCCGGGGTATTTTTCAGCATATTAAGACACAATTGGGAATAAGTGACAGTAATTATTATAGTTTTGTCGGGCGTGCTGAATTTGGGGGTGCCGGTGTTCTTACCATGCCTTTTTTTGTCGGATTTCTTCTTAATTACAAGAAAAAACTGGTTGCCTCGATTTTTTTTATTTCTGGATTAATTGTTTTAACAGTAGGTGTAGCCGTTAGCTATTCACGGGGCAGTTGGATAGGGTTTCTGGTGGTTGTTATGGTTTTTGTTTTACTTTATATGCATGTATTGAAAAACTGGAGATTTTTTACCCTGATTTTTCTAATCTTTTATTTTGTGTTTTTAATTTTGCCCTCTACCTTTAAAGAAAGAGCTGTTTCCCTGGTTAATTTTAAAGACACCACCGGAGACAGAATTCCCGCATGGAAAAGTTCAGCAAGCATGATAAAAGATTTTCCTTTTTTTGGGATCGGGCCTGGAACATATGATATAGTTTATGAAAAGTATAAAAGGCCGGAGGCAACTGAGAGTTATGGAAAAGGTTGGCACGCGCATAACATTTTCTTACATATTGCTTCCGAAAATGGGATAATAGGATTGGTTAGTTTTTTAACAATTATAGTTGTTCCTTTCAGGAAATATTATAAAATAAGAAATAAACTGGAAGATTATAAACTGAAAAATTTACTTGATAGCGCGTATGTCAGTCTAATTGGGTATTTTGCTTGTTCCCAGACAACAATATTTTTTGCCAATCATAATAAGAATGAAAAGATCTCCATGTTTTTATGGTTTAATATCGCTTTAATATTTATAATTGGAAAAATTGCTAACGAACAAAAGGAAAATTAAAAAAGAAGGGGCGGATGAAAACATTTATTTTAGCAGGCGGATCAGGGACACGGCTTTGGCCGATGAGCAGGCGTAATTATCCGAAACAATTTTTAAAAATAAATAATGACAAATCCTTTTTACAGCAAACCATAGCAAGGCTTTCAGGGCGGGTGTCATTAAAGGATATTATTTTCATAACTAACGATAAATATCAATTTCATGTAAAATCCGATATTTCTTCGCTCTTTCCTGCTCATATAATCCTTGAACCCATGAGCAAAAATACCGCTCCGGCGATAGCCTTAGGCGTAAAATACTGTATTGAAAAACTTAGCTGCGGTTTAGATGAAGTAATATGTGTTTTGCCGTCAGACCAGATGATAAAAAATGAAGATATGTTTAATAAGTATTTAAAATATGCTGAAGAGACCGCTAAAGAAGGCTATATGGTTACTTTTGGCATAAAACCGCTAAAACCTGAAACGGGGTATGGATACATTAAAGTTGCAAGTTGCAAGTCACAAGTCACAAGTAAGAAGTCGGAAGAGATCAATTATTTAAAGGTAGAGAAGTTTGTGGAGAAGCCGGATAAAGAGACGGCTCAAAAATATATTGAGTCAGGGGATTATTATTGGAATTCAGGAATGTTTGCTTTTACTATTGGCACTATCATTGAAGAACTAAGAAAATATGCCCCTCAAATTGAAAAATTGCTGGAGAAAAATTTTGATGATATGTTGAAAGAATTTGATAAGATGCCTTCTCTTTCAATTGATTACGCGGTTATGGAAAAATCGGAACGGGTTGTGACTATTCCGATGGATCTATATTGGAGCGATATCGGGTCATGGGATTCTTTTTTTGATCTATTGGAAAAAGATAAATCGGGTAACGCTGAAATAGGTGACGTTGTGACTATCGGCACAAAAAATTGCCTTATCATTGGTGACAAAAGATTAATAACTGCAATAGAAATGGAAGACTGCCTTATTATTGATACTGCTGATGCCACTTTAATAGCTAAAAGAGGGTGTTCCCAAAAGGTTAAGGAACTTATTGTAAAATTGGAAAAGAGTGATCGTAAAGAAGCAGTGGAACATACTTGTACTTATAGGCCTTGGGGAAGTTACACTGTTCTTGAAGAAGGTGACCGGTATAAAATTAAAAGAATAGTAATTAATATAAATTCCAAATTGAGCCTCCAGAGACATAAGCATCGTTCGGAACACTGGGTAGTAATAAAAGGGACCGCGAAAGTTACTATCGGAGAAAAAGAATTAATCATACAAGAAAATGAATCCGCTTATATCCCGAAAACCACCATACATAGGCTCGAAAATCCGGGTGAAATGCCTTTAGAAATAATAGAAATCCAGAATGGTGAGTATTTAGGTGAGGATGACATTGAGAGATTAGATGATCTCTATGGCAGATGACAAAACAATAGAAAAAAATAACCTTCACCGGTTTTATTAATCTGATAGGTATTGAATCTCCGGGACTTACAGCATCTCCGGCTATCGCAAAGATGGTCTCAGATATTATTTCAGAGAGTCAGATCTGTAGCCAGTCATTATAATATCTTGATTGTAAATACTAATTATATTATAATTATTTAAAAAAAAGGTGGCAATAAATGAAAGGTATAATTTTAGCCGGCGGAAGCGGCACAAGACTTTATCCAGTTACATTATCTGTTTGTAAACAACTTTTGCCTGTTTATGACAAGCCGATGATCTATTATCCATTATCCGTATTGATGCTCGCGGGGATAAGAGAGATCCTTATTATTTCAACTCCGCAGGATATACCGAGATTCAAGGATATCTTTGGCGACGGAAGGCAGTTAGGGCTTAGCTTTTCATATAAGGAGCAGGCTAAGCCTAACGGATTGGCGGAGGCGTTCATTCTGGGTGAGGAATTTATAGGAAATGACTGTGTTTGTCTTGTGCTTGGCGACAATATATTTTACGGCCATAATTTGACGGATTTACTGCGAAAGGCTTCAAATAATATTTGTGAAAAAGGCGGGGCAGCTATTTTAGGGTATTATGTAAATGATCCTGAAAGGTATGGAGTGGCTGAATTTGATAAAAAGGGAAAGGTTATTTCAATAGAGGAGAAACCGAAGGTTCCTAAATCAAATTACGCGGTAACAGGTTTATATTTTTATGATAACAATGTGGTAAATATAGCGAAAAATCTTAAACCTTCAAAAAGAGGGGAATTAGAAATAACAGATGTTAATAAGAAATACCTGCGGGAAGGAAAGCTTAAAGTTGAACTGCTGGGAAGAGGGTACGCTTGGCTTGATACGGGCACGCACGAGAGCCTTTCAGAAGCTGGTTTATTTATTAAAGCGATAGAAGACAGGCAAGGTTTAAAAATCGCCTGTATTGAAGAAATTGCGTATCTTTCAAGATATATATCTAAAAAAGATTTATTAAAACTCGCGAATCCCCTCAGGAAAAACCAATACGGGAAATATTTAATAAATTTAGTGCACAGGGGATCTAATGAATTTTATTAAAACAGAAATTCCTGATGTGTTTATTATCGAACCGAAGGTCTGGCTGGATGAAAGAGGGTATTTTTTTGAAAGCTTTAAAGATAATTTATTTAAAAAAAATATCGGGGAAATAAATTTTATTCAGGATAATGAATCAAAATCACCTTATGGAATAATAAGGGGCCTGCATTATCAAATCCCGCCTTTCGCGCAAAGCAAGCTGATAAGGGTAATAAAGGGTAAAATACTTGATGTTGCCGTGGATATAAGGAGAGGTTCACCTACTTTTTCAAAACAGGTAGCGATAGAACTTAGCGAAGAGAATAAAAGACAGTTGTTTATTCCAAAGGGATTCGCGCATGGATTCTCGGTTCTCAGCAGTGAATGTATTGTGAACTATAAAGTTGATGGTTACTATAAAAAAGAAGCTGAGAGAGGAATAAGGTTTGATGATAAAACTTTGAATATAGACTGGAAAATAAATAAAAACGATACAGTTGTTTGTGAAAGAGATAAAAATTTTCCTTATATTGATAAAGCTGAAATTTTTTAATTCCAGTGAAAATTTATATGATTTGGGTAAAAATGAAAACAATTTTAGTTACAGGTTGCGCAGGTTTTATAGGCAGTAATTTTGTTCCGTATTTTATAGGAAAATATCCCGAATATTTCCTGGTTAATCTTGATAATTTGACATACGCGGGCAGCCTCGAAAATCTAAAAGAGGTGGAAAATCACCCGCGGTATAAGTTTATCAAGGGGGATATTTGCGATAGAAAGTTAGTGCGGTCTATTTTTAATGAGTTTGACATTAAAAGCGTTATCCATTTCGCGGCTGAATCCCATGTGGATAATTCCATAGAAAATCCTGAAATTTTTATGCAGACAAATGTGTTGGGTACTTTTACTTTACTGGATGTCGCGAAGAATTACTGGATGGAAGCGCCGTTTAAATATAAAGCCTTGTATGAAGGTTCAAGGTTTCACCATATATCGACTGATGAAGTTTACGGTACGCTTGGTGAAACAGGATATTTTACCGAGGAAACTCCATACCGGCCCAACAGCCCGTACTCGGCAAGCAAGGCTTCAAGCGACATGGTTGTCAGGAGTTATTTCCATACCTATGGATTGAACACTGTGATAACAAATTGTTCAAATAATTACGGGCCTAAACAGCATCAGGAAAAACTTATTCCTACTATTTTAAGGACCGCGATAAAGGGGAAACCTGTTCCCATTTATGGCGATGGTAAAAATATAAGGGACTGGTTATATGTTCTGGACCATTGTAAAGGAGTTGATCTGGCCTTCCATAAAGGAGAAAACGGCGAGACCTATAACATAGGCGGCAAAAATGAGAAAACAAATTTGTATATTGCCGAAAAAATTTGTAATGTTTTAGATATGCTTTGCCCTGTAGCAATAAGTTATAAGGATCTGATAACATTTGTAAAGGACAGGCCGGGGCATGACCGGCGTTACGCGATAGACGCGTCAAAAATAGAATTGAAACTTGGATGGAAAGCGGAAGAGAATTTTGAAAGTGGGATCGTTAAAACAATAAACTGGTATTTGAAGAACTGGGGTATAAATTAATTGAAGGATTAGACAGTAAAAGGTCTCTGGTATTATGGAAAAAGTTAGTATTGTAATAACAAACTGGAATGGCGCGAAAATTATACGCAATTGTTTAGAATCTGTGCGGAGAGCCGCAGGTGTTTATAATTCCCCTGTTGAAATAATTGTTGTTGATGACGCAAGCTCTGATGAAAGCCGGGAAATCATAAAATCGGAATTTCCTGAAGTGAAGCTTTTGGTGAATGAAAAAAATCTGGGATACGGCGGTACAGCTACGCGCGGGATCAGGGAAAGCAAGTATAATATCTCTATTCTTTTAAATAATGATGTTGAGGTTAAAGAGGATTTTATATCCCCTTTGGTTCCATATTTTGATGATAGTTCTATTTTCGCGGTAAGCAGCCGCTCTTTTTTCAATGATAAAAAGACTTTTAACGAAGGGCATAAAAAAGGGGAGTTTGTCAGGGGATTTATCAGGTTTTCTGCCGGAACGAACGGTGAACCGTCGAAAGATATAATCGAAAAAAAATCTTCTTTTTATTCTTTTTATGCAGTAGGAGGGCATTGCGCGTACTCCAGAGAAAAATTTTTACTTTTAGAAGGAATTAATAGCATCTATTATCCACTTTATTGGGAGGATGTTGATATCTGTTACAGGGCGTGGAAAAGGGGTTGGAAAACAGTTTATGAACCCAAAAGTATTGTTTATCACGAGTCACAAGGCACGCTAAAAGAAAGTTATAAGAAAAAACGCGCTAAGATCCTTATGAACCGCAACAGGATTTTATTAGTTTGGATGAATTGCGAGCTGAAAACAATTTTTAAATACCATTTTTTTCCAATGTTATGGAAAATCCTTACCTATTTTATTATTTTAGATTTTGATTTTTACCGGTCTTTTATTTTGGCTGTCAGTAAGATCCCTGATATACAAAGAGAAAGAAAAAAAGAAAATAAAGATATAGTGATAACTGACCGGGAGATTTTTCAACTTTGCCAGAAAATGTTATAAAAAAGTTGATAGTAAAGAAAATTTCTAAAAAATATGTGATATAATATGCGCTTAAATATTTTTAGGAGCAAAATATGATTGGCAGGATATTATGACAGAGCAATTATTAAATAAAATATTGGATGAACATGTAAAGACCGTTATTTTATTAAAAAATGATCCAAAGTTGTGTTTAAAAATAAAAGAGGCAGGTGTTTTGCTGTTTGAAGCCTTTAAGTCCGGAAGTAAATTATTGCTTTGTGGAAATGGAGGCAGTGCTGCGGATTCTCAGCATATTGCGACTGAATTTGTCAGCAGATTTTATATTGAGAGAAAAGCGCTGGACGCGGAGACATTGACTATAAATACATCTTCACTTACCGCGATCGGGAATGATTATAGTTTTGATAAAGTCTATTCAAGGCAGGTAGAGGCTAAGGGTAAAAAGGGCGATATCTTGATCGCGATCTCAACAAGCGGCAATTCAAAAAATGTCATTGAAGCAATTAAGACAGCCAAAGATATCGGATTAAAGACTATCGGTTTAACAAACAATGATAAGGGAAATCTTATTTCTAAGCTGACGGATTGTTGTATTAATGTTCCTTCATCTGTTACTCCGAGGGTTCAGGAGGCGCATATTCTAATAGGACATATCCTCTGTGAGTTTGTAGAGGCTGAATTGTTTAGGGACTAGGGGAGGTACCACCCCTTTATCCCCTCCTTGCCAAGGAGGGGAGTAGGGGAGGTTAATTGGAGAGGGTTTTGTAATTATGATTAAAAGTAATAAAAAAAATATTTTGATCGCGGGCGGAGCGGGTTTTATAGGGTCGCATTTATGCGATTTTTTTATAAAAAAAGGGTATTATGTTATATGCGTTGATAATTTTATTACAGGAACAAAGGATAATATTTATCATCTTTTAAACAACAAAAATTTTAAATTTATCGAACATGATATTACTGATTATTTAAATGTAAAAGAAGACTTGGACTATGTTCTGAACTTTGCGTCTCCTGCCAGCCCGGTATATTATTTGAAATATCCGATTGAGACACTCAGGGTAGGTTCTTTGGGCACAGAAAATACCTTACAACTGGCCCTGAAGAAAAACGCGGTGTTTTTTCTCGCTTCCACTTCTGAAATTTACGGTGACCCTTTAATGCACCCGCAAAAAGAAACCTACTGGGGTAATGTGAATTCGATCGGGCCGCGCGCGGTTTACGATGAAGCAAAACGTTACGCGGAGGCCATTACATTCGCGTATCATCGTTATTATAATGTTGACATAAGGGTTATACGTATTTTTAATACATTTGGCCCTCGTATGCAAATTGATGACGGCCGCATAGTTCCTACTTTTATTGACCAGGCCTTAAAAGGAAAGTCTTTAACTATTTTTGGAAATGGAAAACAGACCCGCAGTTTTTGTTATGTTTCCGATCTTGTTGACGGGATATATAAAATGATGCGTTCCAGAGAAATCGGGCCTGTAAATTTAGGGAATCCGTATGAGTTGACGGTTCTGGAATTCGCGAATATTATAAAAGTGTTTACAGGCAGCAAAAGCAAAATTATTTTTTATCCGTTACCTCAGGATGATCCGAAGATGCGCAAACCGGATATAACAAAAGCTAAAAAGATATTGAAATGGAGCCCTAAAGTTTCTATGAAAGATGGAATTTCCAGAACAGTTAATTGGTTTAAAGAACAAGGGGGGATTTTATGAAAATATGTGTTATCGGAACAGGATATGTAGGCCTTGTCGCGGGCGTTTGTCTCGCGGATCTTGGGAACAATATTGTTTGTGTTGATATTAATAAGGAAAAGATAGATAAGCTAAAACAGGGGATCATTCCTATATATGAACCTGGATTGGAAGAAATACTGAAAAATAATATGAAAAACAGGCGGTTAAGGTTCAGCACGGACCTGGATGCCGAGATCAAGGCTTCAAAGGTGATATTTATCGCTGTGGGAACGCCAAGTAAATCAAATGGCGAGGCGGATCTCAGCGCGGTAGAATCTGTAGCCGCGCACATCGGAAAAAGTATTAATTCTTATAAAGTA
Organism: bacterium; assembly: GCA_028719205.1. Classification (GTDB taxonomy): domain Bacteria; phylum JACRDZ01; class JAQUKH01; order JAQUKH01; family JAQUKH01; genus JAQUKH01. Next base: position 1,325 of record JAQUKH010000019.1, on the reverse strand, counting down.
GTAGTGAACAAAAGTACTGTGCCGGTTGGAACCTGCAGGCGTATAGCAAAGATCATAAGTGATAATTTAAAGAATAAACACATTTCCTTTGATATGGTATCAAATCCTGAATTCTTAAAAGAAGGTTCAGCCGTACAGGATTTTATGAGGCCCAATCGTGTTGTGATTGGGACAGAACATAAAAAGGCGCTAAAAATAATGAAAGATATATATGACAGCCTGTTTTTAAGCACAGGAACTTATTTTGTAGCCACCAATTTAGAAACAGCGGAGATGATCAAATATGCCGCAAACGCGTTTCTTGCCACAAAAGTCTCTTTTATTAATGAAATTTCACGTTTATGCGAATTGGTAGGGGCCGATGTTAAGATTGTGTCGCGCGGTATGGGATTGGACGAGAGGATCGGTTCCAAATTTTTGCACGCGGGGCCGGGTTATGGAGGCTCATGTTTTCCAAAGGATATATCAGGCCTGGAATTTCTTGCCAAACAGGTTGGTTATGATTTTAAGATCGCTAAGGCGGTAATGGAAGTTAATAAAAATCAGAAATTATGGATGGTTAGAAAAATTGAAGAAAGAATAGGAAATGTTAAAGGTAAGACCATAGGGATCTTAGGCCTTTCTTTTAAACCGAATACTGATGATATGCGGGACGCGCCTGCTATAGTTATAATTAATGAGTTGTTAAAAAAAGGGGCTAAGATAAAGGCGTTTGATCCTATAGCCATGAATGAGGCAAAAAAAATATTTTCTTCAAAAATTGAATTTTGTGACGACAGCTATTCTGTGGCGCAAAATAGCGATGCTATAGTATTTCTTACTGAATGGAATGAATTCCGCGAGATAGATTTCGCGAAAATAAAAAAGTTACTGAAAAATAAACTTGTTTTTGACCTTAGAAATATGTTTGAACCTGATAAAATTATCAGATTAGGATTTGAGTATTTCGGAGTAGGAAGGATTTTAACGAAATAAACTATGTGGCAATTGATAGGTTTTATAGCGGCTTCTCTTACAATGTTCGGGTTTATTCCGCAGATAATCGAGATGCGAAAAAAGAATTCTGTTGAGAATATCAGTTTATTAACGTTAGTTCAATTCAGCGCCGGAGTGTTCCTTTGGATAATATACGGGGTTCATCTTAGAGACGTTGTAATAATTTCGGCCAATATCGTGTCCTTTGCGACTTTAATCGCGGCTATACTTGTTTATCTTAAAATTAAACATTATAAAAAAAATATTTAGAATATTTTATTAAAGAAAGGGGAATAAATGGAAATATTTATTGATAGCGCTAATAAGAATGAGATAAAAAAATGGATAGA
>JAQUKH010000018.1 GCA_028719205.1 bacterium | reverse complement strand
GAAGGCAGAAAATGTAATTGCGGGAATAACGGCTGCCTGGAAAGATATGTCGGGCGGCAGGCGATAGAAGAAGAGATGCTAAGATTGTCAGGGGAAAAAGGCTCACCAAAGGAATTAGGCGCTCTTGCAAGGTTAAACAATAAAAACGCCTGTAAGATCGTAGATAACATTGGTAAAAAAATTGGTATAGTTACCGCGGATATAGCAGATTTTTTAAATCCTGAGATAATCGTGGTCGGCGGCGGTGTCGCGGGTTTAGGTAAAAAACTTTTTGACGCTATTCGTTCTGAAACTAAAAAAAGGGCATTCCCGGATGCCACAAAAAAATTAAAAATAGTCAAAGCCCGGTTAGGTGAAAATGCCGGCTTGATCGGATTGGCAAAAATAGTGTTTAATCCTGGAAAATAAGTTCCATTTAATATAAAATATAATTTTAAAAAGGAAGTGAGGATGAAAAAATATCTTACAGAAATAATAATTACCTTATTGATAATTCTTGTCAGCACCTTTATATTTTATCAATATCTTAAACCTAAAGGATCTTTTAAGCAAATGACAACGTCTGTGAAAATGGCAGTTAAAACCCAGGAGAGCAAAAATGAGGGGTACTATTTATCCAAGGCCCCGGCTAAAAAGATCGATAAAATTTTGGTTGAATTAAACCAGGGTGAAACCCGCAGTCTGGTATTACTTGACCCAAAAGACCTGTCTCAAAAAAAGATATTCGAAAGTAAAAACGGAATATCATTGAATCCTTCAATAACCCATAACGGAGAGTTTATTGCTATTCAGGTTCCTGCGGTTGGTTCCACTCAGAAGACGCAGATATCAAAAATATCGTTTATTGATATTAACGGAAAAGAGCTTGATTATATTTCAAAATATCAAAGGCCTTTTAGTTTGAATAATTGTACGTTTTCCCCTGATGGAAATTTTCTTGCCTATGAATTTAATTTGCCGAACCAGACTTATCCTGAAATTTTTCTTGAAAGTGACTTAAAATACTTTGAAAATGCGATCATTACGCAAGAGGATATCAGGATCCCAAATTCGGAAAAGGCTGCAAATCATTTACCACAGTTTTTGCCGTCAGGTAATGGGATAGCCTTTTTAGCCGATTACTCAGGAAGCCCTGAAATTTGTATTTTTGATATTGGTTTGAAAGTTCCAAATTTGATACGTTTGACAAACGGCGCTCAGGCCAAATCAACCGGGAAAAATCTTTTTGTGATAGATTCAAAAGAAGAATTCCTTTTTTATATCCAGAACACTTCCTGGGAAGGCGGCGAAAAAATATGCGCGATACCTATGATCCCGTCCGGCAGGCCGGTTAAAACCGGAACGATCAGTATGTCCAAGTACGGACAAATTAACTATACTGAATTTAACCAAAATGTTGTTAACATATCACGCCTCTATACTAAAATTACACAGCTTTTTCTTTCTCCTGATGGAAAAGATATGATTATTACTGCCGATGGTAAGATTATTACAATGAAGTTAAACGGGTCAAAAGTTACAGAACTTGCAAAAGGTGATTTTACCCAGTTTTCAATAGATGGCAAACAAGTATTAATTGGGTCAAATGATAAAAATACATCAAGTATATCTTTCCTGGATTTTGAGGTAAAAAGGCAGGACAAAACATTAAACTTTGAAGGTAAGATTGAAAGCTTAATATGGTTTTAATATTTTATTACCACCCCTAATCCCCTCCTTACAAAGGAGGGGACAAAGGGGAGGTCAAAATAAAAAAGCCATCCCGATCTATATGCATCGGGATGGCTTTTTGTTTCTCTATCAATATTTTATTTCAATACCTCTTTTATTTCATTTACCTTTGTATCAATATCGCTGAATATGCTTTTTGAATATTCGCTATTATGAACACCTCTGCTTCTGTCTATCGAAACGAAAGCATAATTATATTCCAGCTTCTTGAATTTTTCTTCAATTTCAGCTGTAACTTTATTTTCTGCTTTTGCTTTTTCAAAGGTTTCTTTCAATGCTTTATAACCTTCAGAAGCTTTAGCCATGTTATTTTCGTAAGCAGACTGCCATTCCTGTCTGGTTTTAGCATATCCTTCGTCGTGGCATCCGGTACATAATTCATCGCTGTATTTAAAGGCTTCTGTTTCGTTATGGCATCCAGTGCACTCCTGTTCGGCCATAAAGTCCGCGGAACCTTTAACATCCCTCGCTCCGGTTCCCGCAAAAAGATTTTTCGGTCCGTTGTGGCATCCTTTACATTCAACCTTTGGAGCTTTTTCTCCATTATGGCATTTCATACAATTATCCATGCCAAATTTCATAACAGAAGGATTAACACTATGAACTACACGGTTATGGCATGATGTACATAAAATGTCTTTCCCTATATGAATAGGATGTACATTTCCGATTATGGCCGGTTTTTCTGTTTCAGCGGAGAGTAAACCTTTTGCTTTTTCAATATCCTTTTCACCGGTTTTCACAATTTCCTCATGGCATCTATGGCAATTTTCATTCATCATTTTATCTTTAAATTCAGGCTGGACCATAAAATAGGAACCTGTCATACGTGCAGGGTGGCATTTTAAACATTCCTTAGCGATCTTATCCTGCTCTTCTTTGCTTTTGTGTTTAAAATCCATTTCTTCTTTATTAAAACCCTGAACATTTTTGTGAAGGTCAAACTCATCTTCTAAATATGCTTTACTGAAATGGCCGCCTAAAAGAGCTAAAGATTTAATATGCTCAGTGGCATGATTAAAAAATCCCTGGTGCGAATGACAGTCCATACAGATAACATTTTTTCCCCCATGCACATTAGCCTTTAAAGAAGCTACATGAGGCTTCATTTCATGGCAAAGCATTCCACAGAAGAACGGCATATCGGCTACCTTAATTCCTCCGTAAAAGGCAACGATGCCGCCAACCACTACGACAATAATTACTGTTTTAAGATTTTCCTTTAACCAACCCATATTTTGCCCCCTTTTTTTCTGACGAAAATTTTACCTTTCAATTTCAGAATAGTGGCATTATAATATATAAAAAATACCTCGTCAATATAAAACTTAATCAGGAAAAATGATGGAAATCGGACAAAAAATAACACTAAAAATAGAATCTATCGCTTTTGGCGGAGAGGGTGTCGCGCGATCAGAGAATCGTGTGGTATTTATCCGGAATGTTATTGATGGTGAAACTGTGGAGGCTGAGGTAATTGAGGCAAAAAAGAACTTTTTACGGGCAAAATCATTAAAGATATTGGAAAAATCCGATTTCAGGGTCATTCCGCCATGCCCATATTTTTCCGTCTGCGCTGGCTGCCAGTATCAGCATATTGATTATAAGCATCAGCTTGAGATAAAAAGAAAACAAGTTAGAGAGATATTTAAACATATCGCAAAAATAGATTTATCCCCTGAACCGGTTATTCCTTCCCCAAAAACATATAACTACCGGCGGTTTTTGGAATTTCATTCTATTGGCAGTAAAACGGGTTTTTATGCATACGACAATAAGACTCTGGTTGACGTGGATGATTGCCTCTTGGGAGAACCCGAGACAAACGAATACTGTAAAAAATTAAAAAAAGAGCATAAAACCTTGCCGCCTTCGTTCCGTATTGTTTTAGATAATGGTGGCAAGGTGTATTCTGATATTAAAGATAAAAAGCAGATACTTTCTTATCAGGTTTTGAATCAAAGGTTTTCTGTGCCGATAAATTCCTTTTTCCAGACAAACAGGTCTTTACTTGAAAAAATGGCAGGAATAGTTATGGAATATGCCGGAGCAAAAAAGGACGAAGTCCTTTTTGATTGTTTTTCGGGTGTGGGATTTTTTTCGGTTTTCCTTGCGGAGAAGGCATCTAAGGTTTATGGATTTGAAGAAGGGCGCGAGGCAAATGAAGTTACGGCTTTGAATGCTTCAATGAATGGACTAAATAATCTTATTTCGATACAAGGGAAAGTGGAAGAAAAATTGCCGGAATTGATGAAGAAGGCCATTCCGGATACTATCGTACTTGATCCTCCCAGAACGGGCTGCCAGCCGGATATCTTAAAATTAATAGGCAATCATAAAGTCAAAAAAATTATATATATTTCCTGTAATCCTTCAACATTTGCGCGGGATATTATGATTCTTAATAATTTTGGTTATAAACTGGAAAAGATCCAGCCGATCGATATGTTCCCGCAGACAAGCCATATTGAGGTCATAAGTTCTATTGTTTATCAAGGCTAATGCTTACGAAAAATTATAATATCATCTCCTATAAAATTTGGAGTTGAATTCCATCTTTTTTCTAACCAGATAAAACTTTTTTTGGAAAAAAAAGCGATGTGGCTACTATCTTCTTTATAGTACCAATTCGTGAAAACATCTTCATTTGATAATAGTCTGGTCATAATCCCCAGAGATCCGCCGGGTTTAAGGCATGACCATAAAAGGTCCAGTTCCTTTTGCGGATCAAATAAATGTTCAACGACCTCTGTCGCGGTTATAAAATCATATTTTTTGTTGAATACCGAACGGTCTTTAGCATAAAAAGGGTCATAGATCTCCATTTTATGGCCGCGTTCAATAAACATCCTGCTCAAAACTGGATTTGGCCCTGAACCAAAATCCAGGCCGTAACTGCCGGAAGGTATAAGAGTATTTAGCGGATTAAACATTCTTTTCAGAAATTTATTATATCCCTCATCTTCAGGATTGTTCTGGTGCAGGCTGTATCTTTTTAATTCCTCTTCAGGGGTAAGGTGTTGATCTGGAGGAACAAACACCAGGTCGCATGACAGGCACTTTAGATATTCTCTGCGTTTATCCTTAAAAAGGAAGACGATATCAGATCCGCCGCATAATACGCAGGCTGTTTCAGGGCTTGATTTTCCTGGCAATTTTAAGTTTCTCTCCTTTGTATTCAATAATATCGCCCGCGAAAATTTTTTTCCTTTTTCTTGTTTCAACTTCACCATTCAGACGGACTAAACCCTCTGAAATGACAAATTTAGCTTCGCCGCCGCTTTGAACCATATTTTCGAACTTTAAAATTTTACAAAGTTCAACAGGTTCAACATTGATCTCTACTATCCTATTAACAGGGGACTCATTTGAAGTCATATCTTGTGTCCTTATTTATTATCTTCTATTTCTTGGTTTGAAATTTGTGTCTTTACCTTTATCTCTGTCTGTTTTTGCTTTTGTTATAAATAATCCGGATCTTTGTTGTCTTTCCGAAAAGCGGGACAGTAATATTTCCGCTTCATGAAAGGGCAGAGTGACAAAAGAAAATTTTTCGAGGATTTGTATGTCCCTTATGTTCCTGTCAGGGATATTACATATGTCCTTGATAAGGCCGATCAATTTTTGGGGTGTAAGCCCTTCATTTCTGCCGTGTGTTACAAACAGCCGTGTTTTACCCTTGTCATCAACAAAATTATTTTTTATTAAAGTATTTTTTATTTCGGTATAACTTTTCTCATTCAGTTCGTCAGGAAACGAATACTGCAGAAGTGCCGCCAGTATATTTTCGGGTGTATTGTCCTTCAGAAGGTCCCCGGACAGTTTAAGATATTCATCATTAAGTTGAGATTTTACTATATCTTCGATATTAGTTTTGATCCTGAGTTTTTTTGCCTCAATAACATCTTTAATCTTAGGCAACTGAGCCTTGCGGATGGCGGTTTTTGTTCTTTGTATGATAAATTGCAGGTTCCTGTATTCTGACGGTGTTACAAATGTTATAGCGCTTCCTTTTTTGCCGGCCCGTCCGGTACGGCCGATCCTGTGGACATATGATTCAGGGTCATGCGGGAGAGAAAAATTAATAACATGCGTGAGGTTTTGAACATCTATGCCTCTCGCTGCCACATCGGTTGCCACAAGTATATTTATTTTATGTTTTCTCAGGTTATTAAGTATTTTTTCCCTTTGAGGCTGGGATATATCGCCGTGCAGGGCATCGGCATTATAGCCCCGTTCTATCAGGCGGTTTGAAATTGTATCAACTTCGATCTTTGTCCTGCAAAAGACAAGCCCGAAAAACTTCTCTTCAATATCTACGATCCTGCAGAGGGCTTCAAATTTATCCGCCGCTGATACTTCAAAATATATCTGGTCTGTTTGGACCACAGTAAGCTGGTCTTTGGTTACTTTAAAAACTTCATATTCGCCCATATACCTTTTGGCAATTTGCATTATTTCAGCAGGCATGGTTGCGGAAAACAATAGGGTCCTTTTTTCCGGCCCGATTTTTTGCATGATCGTTTTAACGTCTTCAAGAAAACCCATATTCAGCATTTCATCCGCTTCATCGAGAACCAGAAAAGATATTTTGTCAAGTTTCAAGGTACGGCGCTCGAGATGATCCATTATCCTGCCGGGTGTGCCGACAACGATATCAACGCCTCTTTTTAAGCTTCTTAATTGAATATCTATGGATTGCCCGCCATAGACCGGAATAATACTCAGCTTTTTCGATCCTTTTAAAGAATTGATCTCCTCAGCCACCTGGATAGCGAGCTCCCTTGTCGGAGTAAGCACAAGCACTTGTACCGTGCCTGCATTTTCCTTTAAGAGTTCTATAATGGGAAGGCCGAAGGCCGCGGTTTTACCGGTTCCTGTCTGGGCCTGCCCGACCATATCCTTATATTCATTAAGTATGAACGGTATGGTTTGTTCCTGGATCGGTGTAGGTTCTTCAAATCCCTTTTTTTGCAGAATTTCCAGGGTCGCGTCACACAACCCCAGGTTTTTAAATGATTTCATATTATTTTTTACTTCCTTTCATTAAATTTTTATTATCCCAGTGATTTTATTGTACAACCTTTGATCTGTTTGTCGAGAATTATTGGGTATGGATTTTATTTATAGTATTCAGAGATGAAAGTTATGATTTTAAAATTAATAATGCCAAACCTCAGCGGTTTTACAATTCAGGGCTTTTATATAGTAAACATTATATACCATATTGGTTCATTTGGCTATACAATTTTATACAATGGGCAAAAAAATCTTGAAATTGTTTGCAATCAATGTTAACATTTAACTGATAAATAATTTCAAAAAAAAGGAGATGCAATGAAAAAAGTGTTTCAAATTTTCGCGGTGCTGCTTTTCATGGGGAGTACAAAGGTTTTTGCGGGGGAGACAAAACCAATCCAGTTATCTTTATTTAACCCGGTTCAAATATATAATGAAGATGCTTCAATTAAAGGATTCAGCTTTAACCTGATTTATGGTGTCAACGATAATATAACAGGTTTCAGTTTTGGGCTTGTTAATAGTGTAAAGAAAAATTTTAAAGGCGGGCAAGGCGGTTTGGTTAATAATGTCGGAGGAGATTTTAACGGTGAGCAGAGCGGTATAGTGAATATTCTCGGTGGTAATTATGATGGATCTCAGGGTGGTTTTGTGAATGTTGTAAGTGGCAGTTTTAGTGGTGCCCAGGGGGGAGTTGTTAATATTGTGAAAGGTGATTTTACAGGTCTTCAAGTGGGATTCTTATACAATTACGCGGGAAAAATGAACGGATTACAGCTTGGATTGATAAATAATACAGACAGCTTAAGCGGTTTGCAGATCGGTTTGATAAACATAAATGGGGCAAAACAACCTTTCTTTATTCTGCCGATCATAAATTTTAACTTTAAATAATAATAATTCTTGTTTTTTACTTTAAATGGTGCTAGGCTTTAACTATTGAACAATTTAACACGAAAGGAGAACCATATGAGAAAATTATTTCTTGCTATCGCGGTGCTGCTTCTTATGGGAAGCACGCAGATTTTCGCGGCTGGCACCAAGCCGATCCAAATTTCCTTGTTTACTCCGGTCCAGATATTCAGTGAAGACACTACAATTGAAGGCCTTAGGATTAACTTAATTTATGGCGTTAATGCTAATTTGACAGGTCTTGACTATGGTCTTGTTAACAGAATAAAAGGAAATGTTAAAGGTGTGCAATGGGGTTTGGTAAATTATGTTGAAGGTAACTTTACCGGTTGGCAGGCCAGCGCCGTGAATATTACCAAGGGTGATTTTGTAGGTTTTCAATCAGGCTGGTATAATTATGCCGGTAAAATGAAAGGCTTCCAGCTGGCTTTAGTGAACAACACAGGTAGTTTGGAAGGCTTGCAGATCGGACTGATAAACATTAATGGAGCTAAAAATCCTTTCTATATTCTGCCGATCGTAAATTTTAACTTTAAATAATCATAATTCAATAAAATATAAAAAAAGCTGCTTTTGTATAAAGCAGCTTTTTTATCTAATGAATTAAACATCCGGCGGATCCGGTTGAAAAGTTCTATTCCAGCGAGGGCTCTAAAATCTCATTTATCCTTTTAAGCAGAAGCGGCAAATGATTTACAACTGCATTCCAAACTATCTTCTCATCGATATTGTACCCATGTATTAAAATATTGCTGAATTCCATAATCCGATGATATTCTGAAACCTTTGATATTGATTCTCCGTCAATTTGCTTGATTCTTTCAAGAGAGTTTCCAATAATTTCGAAATTTCTCTCGACTGCCCGTTGTGTTATCGGACTGTTGTGATATCCTTTGTAATCCATTTTATGTGTAAAACTTTGTATCTCCTCCGTCGCGTGAAGAATATCAATCAGGTTTTTTCTTTCATCATCGTTCATAAACAATTGTCCTTGTATTTTCGACCGCTTTCACGAAAACAGGAATCATAATTATATTATTGCTTATTATTGAGAATTATTCAAGTATTTTACATTTATTTCTTCTTTTTTCTATATACTTCAAACAAATAATACGGGCCGGGTTCACACCTCTGGATTTCAATATCTAAATAATATTTATAAGCATTTTCAAGGTTATCGATCAGGCAATATTGATTTACGGGATAAATTTTGTATAAAAGATTACAGGCTAAGGGTGAACATTCAAAAAAAGCTGAACTTGATTTACAGACAATATCGAAGCCTAAAAACTCATAATCGGAAATATCTTCTTTCAGGTCGATAGATATGGGTACATCTTCCACCTTTTTGTTGATCAATTTAAAAGGATAGAGCTTATAGGCGTAAAAATTATATTTTTCTTCTTCATTATCCAATACTTTTTTCATCTTTTCTTCATTATTAAAAAATCCCAGCTCATTATGTTCCCTTTTCTCTATCCAGTCTTCGGGCCCTCCGGCAATGCAATCGCTGACACTGCAGATCTCCTTCACATTATCATTTTTTAGCCAGTTTGTTTTTGGGCATGGAAGCTTTGGAAAGAACCCTATCATTTTTGGCGCGGGCAATTTATTTGCTATTGAAATATCTTTATCCGTTTTCCTGTTTAATTTTGATGTCCCGCATCCGGGAAATAAAATGATAATTAAAAAAATACTGAGTAAAGCTAATGATGTTAAAACCGATTCAAATCCTTTTTTATCCATAACTAGCCCCCCTATAAAAATCCATAATTTTATTATACAACTTTTAATTTATTTGTCGATGGATTTTAAAAGTGATAGGGGGAATGATTCATATTTTAATGTTTTCTGACAATATCCTTGATTTTCATCAATCGTATCTGGTTGGAAAGTTCAAGCTCGGCAAGCCGCATGGAGATGTATTTGATGGTTTGTTTTAATTCGGGGATGAGAATGTATTCGAGGGCGTTTACGCGCCTTCTTGTTTGTTCTATTTCGGATGCCAGGAGCTCGGCTCTTTTTTCGATCTCGGATAGATGGAGCAGTTTGGGAAAAATATTTTTGTAGCCGTCTAATGCGAGGTCCAGTTGCTGGGACGTAAATAGGAAGCCGTAGGAATAAATATCGCCTTCAATGTGAAAATCCAGTTTGGGGGTTTGGATGTTGAATACCTGTTCCTGGCTGGTGGTAAGATTTAGTGACACTTGCGGAACCATGATGGCCTCTTCAAGGAATTCTTTGGACATCACGCCCTGAGCCCAGAAAAATTGTTTATGTACTTTTTCAAGGCTGTTTTCGACCTCCTGGCGGTATGACTTTATCTCTTCAAGGAGTTCCATGAATTTGCGCATCAACTCATCCTGTTTATCCTTCAGAAGCTTATGCCCGCGCAGAGCGATAGCATAGCGTTTTTTCATCTTCATCAGGTTCATTCGGGTAAGAGAAACATCAGCGAGCATCTTATTTACTTCCTTAAATTTTATTATACAATTACCTAAGTTTTAAAATTCTAATATCGAAACTGTTATAGTCACAAGTTGTAAGTCACAAGTCACAAGCAAAAAAATAAAAGGCAAAAGTGATAAATCAAAAAACTTGTGACTATCAACTCCCGCCACGGCGGGCAGGTGTGACATGCGACTTTCACTTGTCCATATATGTTTTGATCTGTTCTTCCTTAACGCGTTTTAATTCACTGCGCGGGAGGATCTTTAAAAGCTCCCAACCGATATTTAAGGTTTCTTCAATAGTACGGTTTGTGTATTCACCTTGCGCCAGGAATTTATTTTCATACTCGTCGGCAAATTTCGAGAATTGTTTATCTATGTCTGAGAGTGCCGCGTCGCCAAGAATAACCGCCAATTCTTTTGCTTCTTTTCCTCTCGCGTAAGCCGCGAAAAGCTGGTTGGTTACGTCCGCGTGGTCTTCCCTGGTCCTTCCCCGTCCAATTCCTTTTTGTTTTAACCTTGAAAGGCTTGGCAAAACATCGATAGGGGGATAAATATTTTTCTGGTGCAGGGCGCGAGAAAGAAGGATCTGTCCTTCCGTGATATACCCCGTTAAATCGGGAACAGGGTGGGTTTTATCATCCTCAGGCATTGTAAGGATCGGGATTTGCGTTATGGAACCTTTTTTACCCTGGATACGTCCGGCACGTTCATATATCGAGGCAAGGTCGGTGTATAAATATCCCGGATAACCTCTTCTGCCCGGTACTTCTTTTCTCGCGGCGGAAACTTCACGCAAGGCCTCGCAATAGTTTGTCATGTCGGTAAGGATAACAAGGACATGCTTGTCTTTTTCAAACGCGAGATATTCCGCAGTGCTTAAAACAACACGCGGAGTCGCGATACGCTCGATCGGCGGATCGCTTGCCAGATTTATAAAAAGTACCGCGCGGTCTATCGCGCCTGTTTTCTTAAAATCTTCAATAAAAAAATTCGCCTCTTCAAATGTAATACCCATCGCGCCGAATACCACGGCAAATTCCTCTTCTTTTCCCAGAACCTTTGCCTGCCTGGCTATTTGAGCCGCGATCCTAGCGTGGGGAAGTCCTGACCCTGAAAATATAGGAAGCTTCTGCCCGCGGACCAGTGTGTTCATCCCATCGATCGAGGAAATTCCTGTTTGTATGAACTCCTGCGGAAAATCCCGCGCGTAGGGATTAATAGGGCTTCCATTGATATCAATTTTTTTCTCCGGTAATATTTTGGGGCCGTTATCAATCGGTTCTCCGAGCCCGTTAAACACCCGGCTTAGCATATCCATCGAGACGCCGATCTCTATGCTTTTTCCGCTGAACCTGACCCGGCTTCCGGTAAGGTTTATCCCGGTGCTTCCTTCAAAGATCTGGATAAGGGCCTTGTCGCCTGAAACTTCCAATACCTGGCCGCGCCTTATTTCTTTGTTTTCGAGCTCAATTTCTACAAGTTCTCCGTATTTGACTTCTTCAATATGTTCCGCTAATAAAAGCGGACCGCTGACAGCTGTGACGGAAAGATATTCTTTAAACATTTTATTTTTTCTCCGTGTGGTGAGCAAATAATTTTTCAAATACCTGGCTCATCTCATTTTCTAAATAATCAAAAGCTATCATCTGGTCCTCCGGGATAAATTTTGACTTGGCGATCTTGTCCCGGACCGGCAGATTGAAAATTTCTTTTGTAGAAATTTTATTCTCTAAACATTTAAGCGACCTTTCGTGAAAGGAAATTATAAGTTTCAGCATGTTATATTGTTTTTTAAGAGAAGTATAGGTATCCTGCATATCAAACGCGTTCTGGTGCAGGAAATCTTCCCTGATCGATTTCGCGGTTTCCATTGTAAGCTTATCGTGATCGGATAGGGCGTCAACGCCAACGAGCCTCACAATTTCTTCCAGTTCCGCTTCTTCCTGAAGTATGCGCATGGATTTAGACCGCAAACTTGAAATTTCAGGCGCGACGGTTTTCAGATATTCCTCAATATTTTCAAGGTATAGAGAATAACTTCTGAGCCAGTTTATAGCCGGAAAATGCCTGCGGTACGCAAGCTTATCTTCCAATCCCCAGAAAACCTTTACAATTCGAAGAGTTGCCTGAACTACAGGATCAGAAAGGTCTCCTCCGGGAGGTGATACCGCCCCGATAATTGAAATACTTCCTATTCGTTTCTCTTTGCTCGCAAGGCAGACAACCTGCCCCGCGCGTTCGTAAAATCCCGCGATACGCGACGCGAGATAAGCCGGGTATCCTTCCTCGCCCGGCATTTCTTCCATTCGTCCGGATATTTCCCTTAATGCCTCAGCCCACCGTGACGTGGAATCCGCCATTAGCGCGACATTGTAACCCATATCCCTGTAATATTCCGCCATAGTAACGCCGGTATATATTGATGCCTCGCGTGCCGCTACGGGCATATTTGAAGTGTTCGCGACAAGAACTGTCCTTTTCATCAAAGGTTCGCCGCTTTTCGGGTCTTTTAATTCAGGAAATTCCAGCAAGACATCCGTGATCTCATTTCCGCGTTCACCGCATCCGATGTAGATGACAACGTCAGCATCCGCCCATTTTGCGAGCTGCTGCTGGACTACGGTTTTCCCGCTTCCGAAAGGCCCGGGGATACAGGCTGTTCCGCCTTTAGTTACCGGAAAGAATGTATCGATTACCCTCTGCCCTGAAGACAATAATTCTTTTGGAGCCATTTTTTCTATATAAGGCCGCATCTTTCTTACAGGCCATTTACGGAGCATTGTTATTTCCTGCACTCCTTCGGTGGTTTTTATTTTAGCTATAAGTTCGGTAATTGTGTAATTGCCTTTTACGGCAAGCTCAATTAATTCTCCCTCAATATCATTTGGTACCATAATATAATGTTTAATAAGTACTGTCTCCTGGACAACACCTAATTTATCTCCAGGGGAAACCTTGTCGCCTTTTTTTGCCAATGGCTCAAAGGCCCATTTTTTATCGCGGTTCAGCGCGGGAACAGAAACCCCGCGGGTTATATAATTTCCTGTTTTTTGTTTGATCACGTCAAGAGGCCTCTGGATCCCGTCAAATATTGATTCCAAAAGGCCCGGCCCTAATTCAATGGAAAGAGGAACTCCCGTATCCTCGACAGGTTCTCCGCGGCCTATTCCTATGGTTTCTTCATAAACCTGGATAGATACTTTATCCTGTTTTAATTCTATAACTTCCCCAACCAGCCCGAATTTACTGACCTTAACAACATTATACATACTGACGCCAGCCATGTTTTCGGCTACTACAAGCGGACCCGCGATTTTTACTATTTGACCTTTTATCATATTCCTCCAAAATTATAAAATTTACCACCCCTTTATCCCCTCCTTGCCAAGGAGGGGAATGGGGAGGTTCTCTTTAACTTATCATATCCGTTCCGGTTGCTTTAATAATATAATTTCTAAGCCTAGCCTTACCCAATCCTTTACTTCCTTTAAAGCCCGGGATGATCGTAATTATCGGCCACAATCTGTCTATACCCTTTAAATAATCTGTGATCTGGCCTGCAATATTTTCAGTAATATAGATTATTTTATAATCTTCTTTAAACATATTTTCAAGCATATTGACGGCTTCGTTTCCATCTGCAGCCGGGAAAATATCCGCGCCGATAGCTTTAAATCCCAATATTGACGGCTGTTCGCCGATAAAAGCGATCTTAGACATAATATCCTGCTATTTTTTCTTCAATTTCGTTATTGGAAATACTGTTTTCTTTGCCGACAAAAATCATCCGAAGCATTCTCATTTCATTTTCTTTATGCAAAAGATACCGGATCATCGGCTCAATGCCGAAAACAATATGTTTTGTTTCGCTAAACCTTTGAAGGATGAACCTGTCGCAAGATTTTTCCAGCTCATCCATAGAGGTTTCATTCTCCAGGCATTTTATTCCTGTTAAAAACAGATCGGCGTAAAAAATATTTTTGGTTTCTCTTTTCAGCACATCAGTACGAAGATGATAAGTATTAATATAAAAATCCTGTTTAAAATTTCCGCCCGAAAAAAGAAACCTGGATAAATTATTTTTATCTCTTTGCAGGGTTTTAAACCGGAAAAAAAGTTTGATGTTTGCCAGGTCGATCCAGGTTTTTATAAGGCTTTCAATTACCGGTATTTTATATTTGTCAGCGACTCTTGACAAAAAATTAAAATATTCTTCATCTAAAATGCAGTCAATATCCTGAAAACGCCTCTCTTTGTAAAATACCTGTTCGATCTTTATGATTATTTCCCGCAAAACCGGTGAACTTTCTTCCAGCAATACCGGGCCGATAATAAATAAAGGGGTGTCAATTTTATGGCCCGCTAATTTTTCTTTTAGCCTTACCTTCAAATTATGAAAAGAGTACTGGAAAAAAAATATATCAAAAATCTCTTTTACCGGAGCTAATCCATAGATCAAATCATGAACGGAGATGAACTCTTTGTTTAAGATATCCTCCCATGAAACTTGCGTGTTATGGTTTTTTGTCTTAAATCCGTGTTTGTTCTCAAGGAGCCTTAGTGTTTCTTCAGTATTATTGGCAATTATCAGCTCTCTGTAAGCGTTTTTGTCAAGAATTGATTTTTCAAGTATTGCAAGCCTTCCGGTAGAATATCCGTATTGAACATCTTCCTGATGAAGGTTTCCAATATCTAAAAAAAGGTCATTTTTCCGGGAAAAGTATTTTTCCAATTTCCATCTCCAGGTCTTTACGCAAATACCCAAAAATTGTTTCAAAGGTGTTATTTATTTCAATTCCGCTGTAGCGCAGGACAAATCCGCCGCTGAAATTTCCGTATTTTTTACTAAGCATAAAACGGCTGTTCTTTCCTAATGCCTTTAATTTGCTGTTAATTCCATTGATAAAATCTTCCGTAAATATTTTACTGTCTTCCTTTGAGAAAACAACCTCTCCCTCACCGTTCTGAACTGAAGACATAAGCATATTTTCAATAAGCTTATGATAATCCTCGCCTTTTATTTTAACCTGAACCTCTTTAAAAATATCGTTGATCAGGTTCTGTTTTACTTCAAGCAGGAGGCTTCGGATCTTTATATCAGTTTCTATGAGATCTTTTCTGCGGATATCTTCCAGATTTTTATGAAGGTCGGCAAAGATCTCATGCCGTTTAGCCGCGATTTTCTCGTCATTTTCTTTTTCCATTTGACGGATCTTCAGTTCGGTCTCTCCGGTGATCTTATTCGCCTCTGTTTCAAACTCAAGTTTAATCTTAGATAAGAGTTCTTCTTTTCCCACTTTTTTTCCTTTAGTTTTTTATGATTAGAACCTGATACCGAACCAGATCCCTAAAATTCCAGCTAAAAGCCCGAGTACCGCGTAGGTTTCAACAAGAACGGCCATGATAACACCCTTCATTGAAGCTTCAGGTTTTTTACCGGTCATTACAATACCGTACGCGGCAACTTGTCCCTGATAAATGGCAGATGTTAATTCTATAAATGATTGGAACGCGCAAATTGCCAGAATTTGTATCCCCTGGTTTAAAGATACTGGCTGGAGTGTCCCGCCAATAATTCCGACTTTCAAAAATACTAAAAATCCGGTTACAAAACCGTAAATCCCCTGTGTTCCAGGCAGGGCAACCATGATCAATAATTTTCCGAACATATCAGGATTCTCACTCATAATCCCCGCAGCCGGCGCCGCTGCTATACTTATGCCCTTTGATGCCCCGAATCCGGAGAAAACGATTGTAATTATAGCGCCAATGACAGCTAAAGTAATACCGCTTACACCTCCGCTCTCAGGCTTAACTGATTCAGTTTGAGCGGGTACGCCGGTTGTTTCCTGCGCTTTTACAAATGTTACTGTAAATAAAAACAAGACCATTCCGATTAACAAAAAGCCTACTAACTTTTTCAATTTTTTATCCTCCTTCTAAGATTAAAATCAAATTTTAATAAATTTATTCAACAGCAATATATTTTCCTTCCATCCTGAAAGGTTTGAACGGTTTTCCGCCATTATCATAAAATTTACTGAAAAATTCAACATAATGAAGCCGGGCAGTGTGAACAAAAGCACCTAATATATTAATAATTAAATTAAAGCCATGCCCTATAAATAATATCGCAAGAAGAAAAATGATCCCTATATATGAATCTTTCAATAGAAAAGCCATAAGATTAAATACCATAGCAATAATAGAACCGGCTAACCCCAGCGCGACTAAACGCGTATATGAAAGAATATCTCCTATGTAAGCCGAAGCGCCGTAAAGTTTAAATAATCCAAGCCCGATCCTGCCAAAAGGATTTTTCACATCCCGTCCGCCGAAAAGGATTATAATAATGGCTGAAATTTTTGCTGACCATAATGAAACCGCGCCTGGGCCGGACGGAATAGCGCCTGTTCTACTTATAGCCCAGCCAATAAGCCCGCCGATCAGCGTGATCCAGACAATCTGATCGAACAACGCGTCAAAAAATTTGCCTTTAATAATATTCTGGTATGCCTTGAAACCCAATCCGCAAAAAACATGAGCCACTCCGACTCCCAAAGCTATAGAGATAAAGCGAATAAGCTGGGTCAAGGGGTCGACGATCATCAGGCTGTTCTTGATATTTTTTATAAAACTTACACTCTCAGGAAGCTTATCCGGCAAATCTCCCAGCCAAGTTCCGCATAAAGCTCCGATTATGATTGTTGTTATTCCTACCCAGAAAAACAAACGGAGCCCTTTTTTATCTTCTTCCCTGATCTTATATTTTTTTATGAGCATGCCTGTAACTATTGCTAAAACTATACCGTAAACCGCGTCACCAAGGCAAAAACCAAAAATAATAGAAAAAAAGATCGCGATAAGCGGGGTAGGGTCCTTTTCATAATAACTGGGCATTCCGTAAAGTTCAACGATCAACTCAAACGGGCCGAAAACAGAATTGTTTTTTAAAGCGGTTGGAACATCCTCACCTTCCTGCGGGTCCCGAAACCTGGCATATATATCTTTTGATATTGTCATCAAATGTTTTTGCAATTTTTCCGTATCATCCGCCTTTACCCATCCCTCGATCGCAATGGTCTTTTCTGTTTTGCCAAAATGTTTCTGGACGGTTATCAGGTCTTTTTCCCATAAATAATAATCATAAAGGTTGATCAGATCCTGGCGTTTTTCGGAAAACGATAATTTATCATTCTGCAATTGTTTTTCACGGCCATGCAAATCCGTCAATTCTTTTTTTGTTTTTGAGATCAATTCACCGGGCTTGTCTTTTCCAGAGGGTAAGCTAATATTGGAATAATTAAACTTTTTTAAAACAAGGGTAAGTCTTTCTTCTTCATTGCGCAATCCCATTAAAATAAAATATCTGTCTTTTCCAAGATCTTTTATTTCTTTTAAAATAAAGTTATTGGATTTCGCGCTAAGATCGCCAAATAACCATGGATAAACCTCAATGCCTACTTTCCCCAGGATAACAAATGCATGCCTTGTTCCTTTTATCTCATCCAGAGGCAGGTTAAAATCATGCCATGGCTCCAATTCCTGAAGTAAATTATTGCACGATTCCTTTTTCTTTTTTATCTCTTCGAGTTCTTTGTTTATTTCAATACAGCGTGAAAATATGCCTTTCCATTCAAGATTTGAAACTGAATTGGCAAATTCTTCTTTGGTAATAAGATTTTTCGCGCCGACCATATCCTGGATAAAACTTTTCTTTTCTTTCGGGAGGGTGGGGAGGAAGCTTAACAGGAATTGTATCTTATTTATTTGATCATCAGAGTCTTTCGTGTCTGAAACTGAAAGCTCTTTTAAACCATCAATTTTTTGGATATCAGCAATCTGGACTAGTCCAATTTTATGTAAGTTCCTTATTAAGGCTTCCCTGAGATTAAGGGAAGAAAAAATAAAGGCCTTCTTCATTTTGACTACAGCCATAATATTCCCTTACAAATTTTTATAAACGTTCTTTTTTATAAACTCATACGCGTTTGGGAAATTAATCTTTGCTTTTTCTATGGTCGAATTTCTTTCTTTCTCCGCATGGTCCAGTTTACCGAACACTTCATTTTCAATTTCTTTTTTCTTGTCTATAAAAATCGTTCCGGCTTCCTTCTGGAAGGAACCTAACGAAGTGCTGTACTTATCCAGCAGTCTTGCCTGAGCGAGGATCAATTTTTCTTCACATTCTTTTTTAGTTTTATCAATTAATTCTTTTCCATCTTTTTCTTTTTGTTTTATTTCATTGAATGTCTCTTGCATAAAATAGCTCTCCCTTTCAATTTAGGTTCTTTATTTTGAAATTTTGCAGTTTCCTTCAAAAATTACACCATCAGCTATACATATGCGTGGAGCAAGAATGTCACCGTGTAATTCACCATCGGGAAGGATTTCTACCCTTTTTAAAGCAACCACATTTCCTTTTACCTTTCCACCTATGATGATACTGCCAACATGACAATCCCCGATAACTCCGGCTTTTTTCCCGATATAAACATCACCCGTAGCTTCGATCAAACCGCTAAGCTGGCCGTCAATCTTGATATTTCCATCTCCTTTTAACTCACCTTTGAAAATTATACCCTGCCCTAAAATTGTATCTATTGAATCAATCTTACCATTTTCTTTTTTCACTACTATTTTTTTCTCCGGATTTTTTAAAGATTTAAAATATAATTTACAGGATTTTCAAAGTATCCTTTTTTTTGCACTTCATAATGCAAATGCGGGCCTGTACTTGATCCGGTATTGCCCGAGAGCGAGATATTTTGCCCTCGTTCAACAATCTGTCCAGATTTTACGAGCAGCTTGGAATTATGTCCATAAAGGGTAACTAAACCGTTACCATGGGATATCTTTATAGTATTTCCCAGCCCTGGAAGCCAGCCTGAATATATTACTTTCCCTTTAGCTGTTGCAAAGACCGGTGTTTTTGGTCTTAAAGAAATATCAAGGCCTGTGTGGAACTCTTTTCTTTTGTTGTTAAAAGGAGAAAGCCGATACCCGAATTTTCCTGAAATATGTCCGCTTTTCGCGGGCCAAATTAGCGGCATTGATCCCAAATTGCCTTTTTGGTTTTCCAGAAAACCGGAAAATTCATCCAGCTTTAAGGATTGATAATACAGAGACCCTTCTAAATCCTTGACATCTTCCAAAATTTTTTCCGATTTATTTTCAAATTCGGCGTTAAATTCCACAGCTTTTATTCTTCCGCTTAATTCTCTATCGTTATATGTAGGTCCGCCTTGGCCGCCTTTTTTCATCTTTGATTCAAAGCCGGTGATATTTTTAAACTGATCTTCAACGTTTTTAAGCTTCGTCATTATCCCGTTTATTTTTTTCAGGTCTTCTTCCTGCCGGGTTCTTTGCTCCGCGAGCCGTTCCTGTTCCTTAACGAGTTTTTCCTGTAAAGGAGCTACGGAAAACAGTTTTAATCTTACATTATTATAATCAATCAGGAAAAGGGAAAGCAAAAGCCCCGCGAAACAAACTAATGCCGATATACGCATAATAGCCGGTAATGTAATATGAAAATGGAACGGCTTGGAATCCGTATGCGGAACGATCATTATAGTGTACGATTTTTTTCTAAACATTAAACTTCCTTATTTTAACAAAATAAATCGAGTATAACTTAGCATAGACTCAATATATTTGTCAAGGATTTTTTAAGAATACCTGTTTTCGAAAAAATTACCAAAAGAATGAATATGGATATTAAAATTCTTTTTCGCGCTTATTGCTTTTTTTGTTATATCTTTTTTGGCCTCATCCATTATATATGAATAAAAATCTTTATCATTAAACATTTTTTTATATTTTTCCCCTATAATAGGGTCTATTTCATATATTGTATCGATTATAATAAGGATATTCTTAAGATTAAAATTAAGGCACTCAAATTCAATAATTTGAGCTTTTTCTAATTTTTGAAAAATTTCATGGTAATCTGATATCAATGGAAGTAGAGGTGAAAAGTAGGGGGTAACCGGTATTTTTTCATCTATAAGCATTTTTACCGCTTCTATCCGGGAATCAAATCCCGGGGTTTTAGGCTCCAGTTTTTGTTTAAACACGGAGGGCATATTATTAATTGTAAAATATATCTTTCTGCAAAAACCTTTATTCAATAAGGAAATATAATTAACAATATATGGCGAACGGGTAAGAATTACATAATATACCCCATGGCTGTTTAATATTTCAAGCACCTTTTTTGTAATTTGATATTTTTGTTCCGTTGGTTGAAAGCATTCCGTAGTTGAGCCTAATAAAACTACCTTTGGCTTTTTTATCAGCAACTCTTTTTCCAGTAGTTCAGGCGCATTTATCCGGACATCGACATATTCACCCCATGGTTTATTCCTTTTGCTTATAACCCGGTTTGATCGGACGTAACAGTATAAACAGGCAAACTCGCAGCCCATGAAAGGATTGATCACAAACTCGCCCAGGTCAATGGCAGTAGGATTAAGGATCCTCTGAATTTTTACTTCGTTGACTTCGATCATTTTGTTTCCCCTGTTTTTTCAACCAAATTTCCCAAAAACGCGTTTGTGTACTTAAAATTGTGTTTTTTGATCTCTTCAATGAAGATTTCCATTCTTTTCATTGATTCCGGACATAATTTATAATCTGTGGCTTCATCTGTATTAGTTCCATCATAATAAGTAAATGGATTGATCTGTTCGATCTTTGGTATAAGAGCTTTATTATTAATTACAAAATCAAGGCTTTCCTTAAAATCCTTTTCTGTCTCGCCGGGGTATCCGGCTATCAGGCTTATTCCGAAGAACAATCCCGCGTTATTTAATTTTTTAAAAAATTCAACGGCATCATTGCCGGTAAAACCTTTATTCATTTTCTTTAACGTATTGTCAGAACCTGATTCTAGGCCGATAAACAAATTGTAGCATCCGCTTTTTTTTATCTTTTCAAAAAAAGCCTTATCCATATCTTTCCTTACGGCTATCTGCGCTTCCCAATTGATCGAGCCGAAATTAGCAATGACCGCGTCGCAAAATTTTTCAAGCTTTCTTAAGTCCGCGTTCAGCATAGAGTCGAAAAACACGAAGTATTTAATTTTATTTGCAAGGTGATGTCTTATTTCTTCAATTAGGTTTTTTGCCGGCCTGGTCCGGAAGCCAATATATAACAGTTTTTCTGAGCAGAAATTGCATTTTCGTACACAGCCTCTTGAAAATAACAAAGGGACGGTATCTTTTCTGGGATAGGTGTTTATACCCTGAAATTTCGGATAAGGCAAATCTTCAAGATTTTCTAATTGATTAAACTTTGAGATTTTTTCATGGTTATTTAGGTGCGTCCCTACGATATAATCATACAGCGCCTTTTCACCTTCACCGACAACAAGCAAATCCGCTTGTAGGGGCGAACCTGCCCGTCCGGCAGGCGGGTAATTATTCGCCCTCATATTAAATTCCCCATTGGTTTTATAAAATTGCCTTGTAATTTCCGGCCCGCCTAAGATTATTTTTATATTCGACTTTTGAGCTTTCAATATCTTTATTATTTCAACTGTAGTTTTAAAATTACTCTTGAAGCAGGAAAAACCAACAATATCATATTCCAATATTTTATTAATATACCCGTTAAATTCAGACGGGAAATCTTTTTGTATGATATCGATTATGTTTTCTTCCAAAAAAGTATTACAACTGATAAGCCATGATTTTTGCAGGGGCGAACGGCTGGTCGCCCTTACAAGATTGTAAAACACATTATTCAGATCCAATATATCCGCTTTTATGTTTTTACAGGCAAGATACGCCTGCAGGTACGCAATTCCTATTGGCGGCATCTTGGGCCAAAAAGGGGGCATAATTGTGAGAAGTATTTTTTTGTTTAACATACAGGTGATTATTTTAGCATAATGGATATTTTAAATAAACAATATTAATTATTGTCAAAATGACAAATTGCGAAAATATATTTATTAAATATGTGTCATTATGACAAAAGTAATTATTTTTAAATATGTAATAATATTAAAATAAAAAATATTATTCATTATTTTGCAATAGGTTATGCATTAATTAATATATTTTCTATTTCTTTGGTATGAAAATTGCATATTATTATTACAAAGGGGAAAAATAATGAAAAATGATTTTAAAACTTCTAATTCAACAGAAAACTATAAAATTTGTGTTATTTTCTTATTATCGGTATCATTATTTATAGGATATCCCGCGTTTTCCGCCTCGCAAGATGAATCTAAAGCTCTTGAGGAATTCGCGAAGAAAAAAGGCAGACCGAATCCGCATAATGAATTGGACTGTACAGATTGCCATAAAATTAAACCCGGTAAGGAAGATACAAAAGAAACTGTAACATTCAAAAAACCTATTGAAGAGCTTTGCGTGGAATGCCATGGGGCAGAGAGTAATATTCATCCTACAGGTGTGGATCCTTCTATGAAAGTTCCGGCGAATCTTCCTTTAAGCAAGGAAAAAAAGGTTAACTGTATAACCTGCCATAATATGCACGCGAAAGATACAAAGTTCAGCCTGCTCCGTGGTTTTGAAGAGGGCAAATATAAGTGGCGGACAGATCTGTGTTACGACTGCCATGGAATGGAATTCCTTAAAAAGAACCCGCATCGCATTTTGGAAGGGAAGCGTAAATGTAATTACTGTCACGCCACTGAACCCAAAATAAGTGATAATGAAAAGACAGTCGGCTTTAGAATTAATATTCTGACCTTGTGTAACTTTTGTCATAATATGTCCGCGCAAAATCATCCTATGAATGTAGATACTACTATATCTCCTCCGCCTAGCCTACCCCGCGATGCCGATGGAAATATAACTTGCGCGACTTGTCATGATCCGCATGGGGCATCAGCTACTGCCCATTTCCTAAGGCCGGAATATATTTATAGCCTGGAAGAGGGAAGATATGTTAAACCCCATTTTGATGATACCCAATGTTTAGTTTGTCATATTACTATGCCGAAGGAAGGCGCTACTGTAGATGAAGTTGATTTTAGGTTTGGAGGAAATTTTACACTTCTTTGTAATAGTTGCCATGGGACAGAAGCGAATATGCATCCTGTAGATATCCTGCCTCCGCCGGAAATGAAGGTTGATCCGGCTCTTCCGCTGCAGAAGGGTAAGATCACTTGTAATACATGTCATAGCGCTGGATTTGTTAACAGGACCAGCATTTACTTACTTCGGGGATTTGAAGAAGGCGGAAGGAATAAGGAAATTAATGATCTGTGTTTTATGTGTCACGACAAAGAGGAATTTAAGAAATTGAATCCTCATTTTGAAATGAAGGCAAAACGGAAATGCATGTATTGTCATATTACACCACCGGATACCGGAGATAAAAACGATGAAGATAGCGATAAGGGTATTAAGGGAGGAAAGATCAAGATGCTTTGTATCAGGTGCCATTCGCACAGGCCGCATCCGGCCGCGTTTTCCCATGTTGTAAAACCAACAATGATCGTACCAAAAGGATTCCCTCTGGATACAAACGGAGAGATTACATGTACTACCTGTCATGACCCGCATTTTGAAGGTGAAAAGGCTTCAAAAACCAAAAGGATTCGGAAAGGGTTTGCCTGTAATTTATGTCATCTCGTTTAAAAGGGATTTTTTATTAGGAGTTGTTACGTATATAAAGCAGGAGAAAGAATTATGGCTTACAAAGATCTTAGGGAATATATTAAATCGTTAGAAGCGACGGGCGGGCTTTTAAGGGTAAAAATTCCGGTTAACAGCGAGTTAGAGATCGCTGAGATATCAAATCGCGTTACGCGTTCAAACGGGCCGGCGCTTCTTTTTGAAAATGTATCAGGATCTAAATATCCTGTTTTAATCAACACGTTCGGAAGTTTAGAGAAGATGTCTCATGCGTTAGGTGTGGAAAAACTGGATGATATCGCGAAAAGAATTGAAGAAATTATTAAACCGAAGATGCCGGATTCTTTTTTTGGTAAGGTACGTTCCATTCCAAAATTATATAAAACCTTCAGGTCGTTCAAACCTAAAGATGTAAATAACGGGGTTTGCCAGGAAATCGTAACAAAAAATTATTTTTCTCTGGATGAATTTCCGATATTGAAGTATTATCCGAAGGATGGCGGAAAATATATTACCTTGCCGCTGGTTATTACGAGAGACCCGGAGACGAACGTAAGAAATGTCGGGATGTACAGGATGCAGGTTTTTGACGGGCAAACGTGCGGTATGCATTGGCATCCGCATAAAGACGGAGCAAGGCATTTTCAAAAAGCGGAGAAATTGGGGAGGAGATTAGCGGTGGCTGTGGCGGTTGGGTCAGATACGGCCACTACCTATGCCGCCACAGCGCCCCTCCCCCCCGATATAGATGAATTTATTTTTGCCGGATTTTTAAAAGGGGAGCCGGTTGAACTCGTCAAATGCAAGACAATCGACCTTGAGGTTCCGGCTAACAGCGAGATAATCCTGGAAGGTTATATTGAGCCCGGCGAGCGACGGGTGGAAGGCCCGTTTGGAGATCATACGGGGCATTATTCTTTACCTGATAAGTTTCCGGTATTTCATCTGACTTGTATTACACACAGAAAAGACCCTATCTATCATACTGTATCTACTGGTATTCCCCCTGTTGAAGATAATTTTTTAGGAAAGGCGACTGAGCGGATTTTTCTTCCGCTTGTGAAATTAACTATTCCTGAAATAGTTGATATGAATCTTCCATTAGAGGGAGGTTTTCATAACATTGTGATCTTCAGCATCAAAAAAACTTATGCCTGGCAGGCGCATAAAATAATGCACGCGGTTTGGGGCCTCGGCCAGATGATGTTTTCCAAAATTATAATTATTGTGGATGATGATATTAATATCAGTTCTATCAGTGACGTTTTATGGAACCTTGGGAATAATATTGATCCGGAGCGGGATATTGTTACCGCGAAGGGGCCTGCGGATATATTGGATTTTTCCAGTTTAAAGGAAGGCTTTGGGTCCAAGATCGGTATTGACGCCACGCGGAAATTCCCGAAAGAATTGGACGGAAGGCAGTGGCCGGAAAAGATTTCTCAGAAGAAAGAGATAATTGAACTTGTTGAAAAGAGGTGGAAAGAATATGGATTCAAGTAAAGTCACAAGTCATAAGTTACAAGCCAAAAGTTTTAGAGAAAAGATTCGTATTTATTCTGAGCTTACACTATTTCCTTTTGTGATCTTTACTTTGCCTTTTGCTTTGGCGGGGGCAGCACTTGCCCAATATAGCATAAATGGGAGGTTGATACCTTCTATAACGAATATATTCTGGATCATTCTGGCGGTTGTTTCCGCACGGAACGCGGGAATGGCGGTTAACCGTTTGCTGGATAAAGACATTGATGGAAAAAATCCGAGGACTAAGGAAAGAGCGTTAGTAAAAGGGGTTATCAGGGATAATGAAGTAATAATTTTTACGGTGTTTTCTTTGGTCTTATTTATTTTAAGCGCATGGATGTTGAATCCGCTTTGTTTGTATCTTTCTCCAATTCCAATCGCGCTTATTCTTGTTTATTCATCAGCCAAGAGATGGACCTGGTTGAACCATTTTTTACTCGGGGCAATATTATTCTGGGCGCCTGTCGGGGGATGGATAGCTGTTAAAGGAGAATGGAACCTTTCCGCTATGGTTATGGGGCTGGCAGTGTTTTTCTGGACAAGCGGATTTGATATTATTTATGACCGTGAAGATATAGAATTTTACAGGACGCATGGGCTTCATTCGATACCGGAGCTGCTGGGTGAGAAAAAAAGCCAGATAATAGCCTTTGGCCTTCATATTATAAGTATTTCTCTTCTTTTATATTTGGCAAAAATATATAGTTTCAGGAATATTTATTTTATTGGGATTTTAACCTTAGGTGTTTTGGTGATATATGGTCATATTGCTACACAAAAAACTGAGATACTAAGGACAAATAAAACTTTTTTCTTGATAAACGCGTTAACAGCAACAGGGTTTTTATTCATTACTTTATCAGATTTGATAATTAGATAAAAAGAGGGCTCCCTCAGGAGTTAAAGTAAATAGGAGAATTAAAATGAAATTAGGATTTTTTCTTAATGCTTACCGGAATTTCCCGATTGAATACGCCTTAAACTCGATTGCCGGACAGGGATATAAAGGAGTTGAACTTTGGGCGAAGGGAAATCATATATCTTCCCGTGATTCAGAAATGCGCTTACGTGACATAAAAAGAATTATTTACAAGCTGGGACTTGAGGTTTACGGTATAAGCGCGCATTTGGATTTTGTCGCGCCTGAACCGGAGAAAAGAAAAGAGAACATTGAAAAGTTTTTAGGCTGTATCCGTATGGCGGAATTTTTTGGAGTCGGTGCAGTGCACACGGCCTCAGGCGGATTATATCCTGAAAATGAGCTAAGTTTTAAAAAGCAGGGAGAATATTTTTATCAGGCCATGGATATGATCGGGGAAGAGGCGCGCAAGAGAAATATTATCGTAGCCCTGGAAGCGGAACCGGAAAAATGGCTTTCCCGTCCCGAACAGGTTGTGGAAGCTATCAATAGGCTGGGAAAAGATACCTTTCGCGCGCTGGTTGATATAGGGCATTGTTTTGGTGTCGGAGAAGAGGTTCCCGCGTATATTGACAAGTTAAAAAATTATTTACAGGTGATACATGTGGATGATGTTTTTCGTAAAGATTTTCCGCACCGTCATTTGATACCCGGACAAGGGGATATTGATTTTGACCAATTTTTTGAATATTTGGAAAAAATAAATTATAACGGGTGGCTTTCAGTTGAATTAAATAAACATAATGAATTTCCAAAAAGGGCCTCAATATTAGCGAAAAAATTTATAGATATTTATCTTAACAGCGGTAACACTATGAAGGAGGAAGAACCGTGTATCGCGGAGCAATTATTGGTTTAGGAAACATAGGTTTAAACGGCCATTTGAAGGCATATCTTAATCCGGATATGATGAAAAAATTTCAAATTGTTGCCGGATGCGATTGTGTTGGGGAAAATATCGAAAAATTTAAAAAAATGTCACCCCAAAGCAACGCGTATTCCGATATTAACGAACTGTTAACAAATGAAAAACTTGATTTTGTTGATATTTGTACGCCGCCATTGAGCCATTTTGAAATTATAGCGCGCGCGGTGGAAAAGAAAATAAATATAATATGCGAAAAACCGGTTGATATAAATTTTGAATCTCTTTTACGGATAAAAGAGAAACTGGCGAAAAGCAATCTGGTGTTTTTACCGGGGCATCAGTACCGTTATTCTCCAGTATGGCAAAAAGTGGATTTTATTATAAACAGAGGGTTGATAGGAAAACCTTTTCTTATGCAGTTTTTTGTGTACCGTACCGGGATAAATAAAGGCAATGACGCGTGGAATCCGGTATGGCGGAGTGAAATCGAGAATAGCGGGGGAGGCATTATTGTTGATCATGGTTCGCATCTTTTTTATCTCGCGTCTTCAATATTAGGGGTACCGAAGCATATTACCGCGCAGACAGAAAGACTTTACCATTTCGAATATACGGTGGAAGATACGGCATGGATAAATATTAAATATGAAAAAGGTATAGCTCAGTTCGCTTTGACATGGGCGGGTAAGGAGAAGGAAACGATCTTTAAGATATTAGGAACAGATGGTGATATTTCCGTGACAGAAAATGAAATTGTATTAAATACTTTCGGGAAAAAAGAGAAAATAATTTTGAATGAGGGTATGTCCTCTGATTCAAGTCATTCTGACTGGTATCTGGGACTTTTTAATAAATTTTACAGCAGATTAAAAAATAAGGATTTTTCGCCTGACGGAATCGATGAGGCGATCATTAACGCGATGTGCATGTCAGCGGCTTATAAGTCGGCAGAGATAAATAAGACTGTCGCGTTGGAATTTTCTGAAATAGATTAGTGAAGCACTTAGGAGGCGGATCAAATGGAATTAATGGTACCAACACCAAATTGGGAATTTCTTAAGTCGGCAATACAAAATGGCGCCGATTCCGTTTATATTCCTGTTCAGGGATTAGTGACCATAAGTTATCACGGTGTTATTTTTTCAAAAGAAGAGGTAAGCTCTGCGATAGAATACGCGCATAAATATCAAAAAAAAGCGTATGTGGTATTTAACGCTAAATTGGCCGATAATCAATATGATGATATATTGCAGGCTATTAAAGATGTTATTCCATATCAGCCGGATGGCCTGGTGCTTGGGGATTATCGCCTGATATCCTGGGTGTCGGATAACTTTCCCGACAGTAATATTGAAATAATAGCTTCAGTGGTTTGCGGGATCCAATCGAACCGTGATGCCAATTTTGCCCGGTGTATGGGCGCGGATAGAATTATAGTTCCATGGCTGGGGCTGAAGGCTCTTGAAAATCTAAAAGTTTCACCGAAATTAGGGATTGATATTTTCTTTGACGGTGATCAGGAATATGAAAATCTTCCCCTGGAAGAACTGGTTCCCAGGGATTTTGTCAGAGGGGTAAAAGTAGGCGCGAATTGTGAAATAAATGATTTTGTTAATATAATTCGCGAATTTAGAAAACGTTTGGATAAGGTTAAAGATTTAGCGGTTTATTAAATGTTCTGGAAATCAGATAATACTTTTTCGTAGGCTGAAATAAGTTTTTTAGAAAGTTCTTTGGATGTCTTTACGCTCTTTAAAGCTATCCGGTCGCAGTAGAGGCATTTATCGCAGGAAAGAGAGGAACAACTTTTATTAAGGAAATGTTTTATGAATCCTGGAAGGGTATCGTTATCAATAACCAGATTGACATCCGGCGCTCCCGGAATAGTTTTTCTGAACATGGAACCGGCGGCATTCGGAACGGCCAGAAGTTCCGCGAAGTTTTTCGGGCTTTTTCGGCCGGCGTACGCCTTCGCGGTTTTGGTGATCCATTCAGTGGTATTGGTTCGGCCTGATAATTTAAATTTATCTATTCCGATCTTTTCATAATAAACAAGGTCTTCAGGCCTGACCCAGGGAGAGCGGATTATTTCAGAAGGATATTTGAAACGAAGAAGCGTGCACCGCATTACAGGATAATCCAGCGGCAGTTTTTTCGCGCCGATTTGTGATGAATGAGCGTTCAGATTTGAATGGTATCTTCGGAAAGGGCATCCGAAAAGGCACGCGTTGTTTACGATCAGCTGAAAATCAGTTTTGCAGTTTTTTCGAAGGCTCTTTAAAAAATTAAAATCGCGGTTGAATTGCTGGGTAATGGTAATTTCATCCGCTCCGAGGTTTTCGTACATTTTTGCCATGTTTATAGTATCAACGTGAGAAAAAACAGAGACACTTACTTTTAAAGACGGGAAATTTTTCTTGATCCATTCGAGCAGGAGTGGAATGGTAACGGTTACGGAATCAACTCCTATTAAAGTAAGCCAGTCAAGAAGCTGAAAGATCTGTTTACGATAGGAGGGCGAATACTCAGTATTTCCGAGGCAGGGGGCATTGAGAACATAGTTAAATAATGCCTTGTTCTCGTGGATCAGTTTGATGTGTTCTTTAACTTTTTGCCGTGTTACATGAGGAATGCTTGCGGCCGGCCTTCCGCCGCCGACGACATCTTCCTGTAATTTCGCATAGTAGTTGTGTATAGGAAGGCTTGAAAGGTTTTCGATAAGCTTATTGTCCCAGTTAGTGGGAATTGATAATCTCATAAAAATATTTTAACATTATATAGTGTGAGGTTCAAGAAAATAAAATTTAATTTGGGGGGGGTTGAAATGAAAACGAAAATTAACAAGATTACCTTAGTAACTTTATTGATGACATTTCTTTTTCTGCTGTTTTTTGTTCCGGCAAACGGCCAGGCATTTAAACGGTTAAAGGAAAATGATCCGATGGTGAGTTTTACGCTTAAGGATATGCAGGGGAAAGAATACAGTATTGACAGTTATAAAGGTAAATCAGCGGTAGCTGTTATTTTCTGGTCAAATCCAAACCTGCGTTCAGCCGCTGAATTGGGATATTTGCAGAAAATGTATGACAAATATCATTCAGAAAAAGGACTGGAAGTGCTTTCAGTCTATAGCCCGCGCGGCCAGGAGGGAATTCCTGACAGTGAGTTAGACGAGGCATTGGGTGTGACAGTCGATGCCAAGATCTCATATCCTGTTTTAGTGGATAAAGGATTAGCGGTTTATGAAAAATTCGGGGTTGTAACAATTCCAAGCCTTATTATAATTGATAAAGAAGGTTTAGTTTCCGCTTTGATCCCGGGTTTTCCCGATCTTTCGGGGGAGAGGATCGTCCGCCGGTCAATAGAAACAGCCCTTGGAATAGAACAGGTTGTTAAAAAGGCGCCGGAAGGATATCAGCCAAAAGGGAAAGCGGGATTTTATTACAATATGGCATTGCAATTTTACAAAAAGGGTTTGATCAGCCAGGCGCTTCCGAAATTAGAAACCGCGCTGAAAGAAGATTCGACATACGCGGATGCGAATATATTATTAGGGATTTTTTATTCCAAAAAAGATGAGCTTGATAAAGCGACCAATTATTTTCTTGCTGCGTTAGACCTCGATTCAAGTAATATGTCAGCTCATTATAATTACGCGATCGCGTGCAAGGATGGGAATAGGCTCGCTGAGGCAATTAAAGAATTTAACATTGTTATCCAGAATATTCCCGCGTCAGCGGACGCTTATTATGGTTTAGGAGTGACATATTTAAAAAATAATGACAAGGTCAAAGCGGTAGAAAGTTTTACAAAGGCTTTAGATCTTTATATGGGTTCAGAAAAACAAAAGGTGCTGGGTGTAAACGCGAATGTTTCTGAAGTAAATCCAAACAAAGCTTATACTCATCACGGCCTTGCTGAAATAAAACAAACCGATGGAAAGCTTGACGAATCCGTTGAGGAATATAAAAAAGCTAATAAAGAATATAAAGAGGTTGTCGGACAGCTGATGAAAGAAGTCGGGTATTATTAAAAAACATGGAGCATAGAGCATGGATATGATAAGCAAAAAAGATTTAATAATAATGTGTTTGGTAAATATTCCGGTTGCGGGTTTGTATTATCTTATTTATACGTTGCCGGGAATGAGGCCGTATGGGAATATGGCGTATTTTGCCTGTATGTTAACCGCGGGATATTTTTTAGGGAAAGGATTTGATGTAAATATAAAAAATAAAACGGATAAAAAAGTAAAAACCAGATATTTGGCCTTGGGGGTATCTCTTATGCTTTTTCTATATTTATTAATGCGGATTTCTTTTTCCGCGGTCGGCAGGATCCCGAAGCTTCAGGGTTTGGTGGATCTTGATCTCTGGCAGTATTTTGTGCGCCCCTGGCATGAGATAAATATTTTCGTGTCTGTTTCCGGTGTAATTATGATCGTTATAGCGGTTGAAATGTTCTATCGGGTATACGTTCAAAATATATTTAATCTATATTTTGACAATAAGACCGCGATACTTCTGGCCTCTATTATAAGCGGTGCCAGGGCCTGCACCCTTGGGCCCGTTTCCGGATTAGTAGATTTTTCTTTGGCGTTTATCTGGGGCTGGATCTATTTTAAGTCAGGTTTCTGGCCGGCTGTTATCACGCATATAGCTTGGGATGTATTTTTTGTTTATTTTCCGGCGCCGTAGGGGCAGACCCATGTGTCTGCCCTTTTAATACGGGCGAACACATAGGTTCGCCCCTACATTTATCATTTTTTGGAGAGATAAAATGTCAACAAAAACAAAAGATAATTACAAGTATGACCTGGTTCTTCTGCACGCGCCAAGTGTATACGATTTCCGTAAGAGTTCGATAATGTACGGGCCGATAAGCGATGTTGTTCCGTCAACTCCGATCTTTGAAATGTATCCGATCGGATTTACCACGATCTCAAGATATCTTACCAGCAGGGGATTCAGGGTGAGGATCGTAAATCTCGCGTTGAAGATGCTGCATAATCCAAAATTCGATGTTGAAAAGTTTTTAAGAAAGATGGATAGCCGGCTCTTTGGGATCGACCTTCACTGGCTTCCGCACGCGCATGGAAGCATTGAAGTGGCGAAACTTGTAAAAAATTTTCATCCGGATTCCAAAGTGGTTTTTGGGGGATTATCAGCCACGTATTACCATAAAGAACTGATGGAATATCCTTCTGTTGATTATTGTATCCGGGGAGATTCGACAGAGGCGCTTCTGGAAAAACTTATTATTACCTTAAAGAATGGTGAAAGCCTTGAACACATTCCTAATCTTTGCTGGCGTGATGGAACGGGGAACGCGTTATTTAATCCGTTCAGTTATGTTCCAAACAGTTTAGAAGGCATAAATATTGATTATAAACATATATTTTTACAGGCGTTAAAAAATTTTGATTTTTCCGGGTATTTGCCGTTCATAAACTGGGTGGCTTATCCTATCGCGGTTATTGTTTTATGCAGGGGATGCAACTGCAACTGCAAAGTTTGCGGCGGGTCTAAGGAGTTTTATAAGAATTACTGCAACCGGAAAGAAACCGTTTATAAAACCGTTGAAGATGTCGGGAAAGAAATAAAGGCTTTGATCCGTTTTATTAAAGGGCCGATCTTTCTTGTCGGCGATATCTTCCAGAACGGCAGGGAATACACCCGCGCCCTTATGAAAAAGTTCGCGGAACTGAAGATCACGAACCAGATAATATTTGAGTTTTTTGTTCCCCCGGATAAAGAGCAGTTGAAGGAGATCTCGGAGGCGGTTCCAAATTTCAATATCCAGCTTTCACTGCAATCGCATGATGAAAAAATACGCCGCGCGTTTGGAAGGCCGTTTGGGAATGTTGAGGCGGAAGAGATGATAGAACAAGCTTTGGAACTTGGGGTAAAAAGACTGGATCTTTTCTTTATGACCGGCCTTCCGGAACAAACAAGGGAATCGATCAGGGAGACTGTAAAATATTGTGATTATTTGCTTTCAAAATACGCGAACTCAAAAAGGATGTCATTGTTTATATCGCCGCTGGCGCCGTTTATTGACCCGGGTTCAATGGTTTTTGAAAATCCCGACCAGTATGGTTATAAGATCTTTTATAAGACCTTGGAAGAACACAGGCAGGCACTTCTCCAGCCAAGCTGGAAATATATTCTGAATTATGAGACTAAATGGCTTTCGCGGCATGATATCGTTGAGAGTTCTTACGAGGCTGGCCTTGAGCTGAACCGGTTAAAATTCCGGTATGGCCTTGTGACAAAGAAAGAATACCAGAAATTAGAGAACAGGATCTTAAAGGCAATTGAACTTTGCTCCAAAATTGATAAGATCCTGATATACAGCGATGAATCAGTCAGAAATGAGGCATTCGCGAATTTAAAGAGAAATATGGATAGCTACAACGTTTCGACTATTTGCGACACAAATGAATTGGAGTGGTCCACAACTATATTTAATATAAGAGTACCGAAATTTGTTCGGGCAGTTTCTTTTTCACTATGGTCTTTTCTGGCGAGAGTAACTGGTTAAGGCTAAGGAGGTTTTTATGAAGAAAATCAAGATCGCGATCGCTGGAGTCGGCAATTGCGCGAGCTCTCTGATCCAGGGTATTGAATATTATAAAACAAAACAAAAAGAAGACGTTAATGGTTTAATGCACTGGGATATAGGAGGATATAAACCTTATGATATTGAAGTAGTAGCTGCTTTTGATATCGACAAGAGAAAGGTTGGCAGGGATGTATCGGAGGCCATATTCGCGCTGCCAAACTGTACAAAAAAGTTTTGTCCCGATATTCCGAAAACAAAAGTATTTGTTCAAATGGGAAAAATACTTGACGGCGTATCCGAGCATATGAAAAATTACGATGAAAAATGCAGGTTTGTTCCAGGTAATGCAAAAGAGGCGGAAAAAAAAGATATAGTTAAAACACTTAAAGAATCCGGTGCCCAGTTATTAATAAATTACCTTCCCGTAGGTTCTGAGAACGCGGTCAGATTTTACGCGGATTGCGCCCTCTCGGCAGGTGTGGGGCTTATCAATAACATGCCTGTTTTTATAGCGAGCGACCCGAAATGGCAGGAAAAATTTAAGAAGAAAAATATACCGATAATAGGCGATGACATAAAATCCCAGCTTGGCGCGACTATCACGCACAGGACCTTAGCCTCCCTTTTTAAAAAAAGAGGGGTGAAGATAGACAGGACCTATCAGTTAAATACGGGAGGGAACACGGATTTTCTTAATATGCTTAATATAACAAGGCTTAGTTCAAAAAAGAAATCAAAGACAGAGGCTGTGCAGTCGGTTTTGGCTGAAAGACTGGAGCCTGAGAATATTCATATCGGGCCGAGCGATTATGTCCCGTGGCAGAAAGACAATAAAGTCGCTTTTATCCGGATTGAAGGAAGAATATTCGGGGATGTGCCGATAAATCTGGAATTGAGATTGTCTGTGGAAGATTCGCCGAATTCCGCTGGAGTGGTAATTGACGCGATCAGGTGCGCGGGGCTGGCGATAAACAGGGGTATTGGCGGAGTTTTGTACTCGCCTTCCTCGTATTTTATGAAACATCCGCCAAGACAATTTACGGATGATGAGGCGTATAAGATGAATGAAGAATTTATTGCCGGAAAAAGAAAAGAATGAGGAGATTTTTTATGTCGAATAATAATGATAATAATGAACTTTTGCCTCAGGATATCAGGGAATTAGGGCTTAGTTTTCAGAAGAGCAGGATATTTTTAACCGCTTATGAACTTGATGTCTTTACCGCGCTTGGGGATAAAGCCAGGTCCTCGAATGAAGTAGCGAAAAAATTAGGAGCAGACAGCCGCGCTTTAGATCGTTTAATGAACGCGTTATGCGCGATGGGTCTCTTAAAAAAGAAGAACGGTAAATTTTCCAATACACCTTCGGGACTGCGTTTTCTTGTCAAGGGAAGACCTGAATATATGCAGGGCTTAATGCACTTTGTTCATCTTTGGAATAACTGGAGTACCCTGACAAGATCAGTCCGTTTCGGAAGGCCCGCGGCATTACAAAGCATAGACGAGCGCGACGGTGATTCTTTAACCGGATTTATTGCGGCTATGCATGAACGCGGATACAGGCAGGCGCCGTTCGTGATTTCGATGATAGACCTTACCGGCGTTAAAAGTGTCCTGGATATCGGGGGCGGTTCAGGGGTTTTTTCCATGGCGTTCGCGCGGGCAAAAGATGACATAAAAGCTACTGTGTTCGACCTGCTCAATGTCCTTCCGATCACAAAGATGTATGTTGAAAAAGAAAAACTTTCAGATAAAATAAATACAACTCCAGGAAATTATAATAGCGATGAGTTTCCAAAAGGTTTTGACCTTGTATTCCTTTCGGCGGTGATCCACAGTAATTCTCCGAAAGAAAATGAAATGCTTATAAAAAAATGTTACAAAGTATTAAATCCGAAAGGACAGATCGTAGTCCAGGATTTTATTATGGATGACGACCGCGTAAGCCCGCCCCACGGCGCTTTGTTTGCTTTAAATATGCTTGTAGGAACAGAGTCCGGTAACACATATACCGGATCGGAAGTAATTCAATGGCTGAAAAACGCCGGATTTTCCAGAATTACCCGGAAAGACACAAATTTCAGAACAAGCCTGATAACAGGAAGGAAAAAATAAATATAATTGACAATAATTTAAAAAAATATAAAATCAAATCAGAGGAACAAAGAAAATGGATGATAAAATGATAAATTGCTGGGAACTCAAGAATTGCGGCCGTGAAAAAGAGGGTACCAGGGTTTCAGAGCTTGGAGAGTGTGTTGCGGCAAAAGAAAACCTTGGCCATAGCTGTTGGGCTGTTGCCGGAACTCTTTGCGAAGGTAAAGTGCAGGGCACTTTTGCGGAGAAAGAAAAGGACTGCGTGCAATGTATTGTTTACATTAAATACAACAGGTTAAACGGAAGTGAAGGCGAACAGGTCATCCAGGTATTTCCTGAAGAAGATATTAAGTATAAAACCGTGCTTTTAGATCATTTTAATAAGGTAGGGAGAAAAATTTAATATTTACCCCGTCTCATTATTATCCCCGAAGGGGATAAATCCGCATTAGATTTTCTTATTGAAAGATATAGTCGTATATGCTATCATATTTTTTTGTCGCTTAAGCCAAAAAACATCTAAAAAATGAGGAGCAAAATAAATGGAAATCGCTAACCGCGCGAAAAATATAAATCCTTCCCCGACATTAGCCATAGACGCGCTGGCAAAAAAGATGAAGGCTGAAGGTAAAGATATTATAAGTTTCGGGGCGGGGGAACCGGATTTTGATACGCCGCAGAATGTTAAGGATAAGGCGATCGAAGCGATCCATAAAGGTTTTACAAAATATACGGCAGTGGGCGGGACGGAAGAATTGAAAGAAGCGATCTGCCGGAAATTTCAGAGGGACAATAATTTAACTTATACAAAAAAAGAGATCCTTGTCTCATGCGGGGCAAAACATTCGCTTTATAATATTTTTCAGGCGATATTAAATCCCGGGGATAAGGTTCTTATCCCAAGCCCATATTGGGTAAGTTATCCGGAGATGGTCAGCTTGGCGGGAGGAAAACCGATTTTTTTAAAAACAAAAGAAAAGAACGGTTTTAAGATAACGGCGGATGGTTTAAGGAAAAAAGCTAACAAAAAAGTAAAGGCATTGATCCTTAATAGCCCAAGCAATCCGACGGGTATGGTTTACAGCAAAGAAGAGTTAATGGATATATCAAAGGCCGCGCTGGAAAATCAAATTCTTATCATCTCCGATGAGATCTATGAAAAAATAGTTTATGATGATACTAAACATTTTAGTATAGCAAGCTTAAGCCCTGAGATAAAACAGAATACGGTTGTTGTGAACGGCGTATCAAAAAGTTCTTCAATGACCGGATGGCGGATCGGTTACTCGGCAGGGCCTGAGAATATTATCAGCGCGATGAATAATATCCAGAGCCATTCGACATCTAATCCGGCGTCAATTTCCCAGAAGGCGGCACAAGAAGCGATAAACGGTTCGCAGGAATTTGTCGGAACAATGGTAACCGCGTTTAAAGAACGCCGTGATTATATGGTTTCGCGTTTGAATAAGATCAAAGGTGTTTCGTGTTTGATACCCCAGGGCGCGTTCTACGCGTTCCCGAATATTAAGAAAATATTGGGTAAAAAATTTAATGGTAAAGAGATCAGATCATCGCTGGATCTTAGCGGTTTTTTGATCGAAGAGATGAATGTCGCGGTTGTTCCGGGTATCGCGTTCGGAGATGACAATTATATGCGCCTGTCTTACGCGACATCGATGGAGAATATTCAGAAGGGAATTGACCGCATCGAACAAGGGGTTAATAAATTAATTTAATTAAGGGGAAAATTTATGGCAAAATCAAAAAAAATGCAGAGATCTTCTGTTGACTTAAGCAAAATGGCAAAGAGGGTAAAGATCGGCGATACCACATTGCGAGATGGCGAACAGACCTACGGAATTGTTTTTTCCAATCGCGAGAAGATAACTATCGCCCAATATTTAAATGATATGGGTGTTGACATGATAGAGTTAGGATTTCCGTCACAGCAGGGATATGAACGCCAATATGTCAAGGAGCTTATCCGCCGGAAAAAATCGGGTATGATAAAAAGCCACCTGATGGGATGGCACCGTCCTGTATTGCATGAGATCAAAGACTCTATTGATCTGGGAGTGGATTCCGTGTGTATTTCGATGCCGACTTCGGATATCATGATCAAGAAAAAACTGCATAAGGAAAAATCATGGGTAATAGAGACCGAGGTTAAAGCGGTAAAATACGCCAAACAATTCGGGCTTTATGTTTCTGCCAATGCCGAGGACGCGTCGCGGTCGGACCATGAATTTGTAAAGGAATACGTGCACGCGATAAAAGAGGCAGGCGCGGACCGGTTCCGTTTCTGCGACACACTGGGTTTTATTGACCCTTTTGAAACACACCGCAGGATCAAAGATTATTTAAAAATAGGAATTGATGTTGAAATGCATACACATGACGATTTAGGTATGGCCGTGGCCAATTCAATAGCCGGCGTCCGTGCCGCCGAAGAGTTTCCGGACAGGACTATCTGGATCGCGACAACGGTTAATGGTTTTGGCGAGCGTGCCGGAAACGCGGCGCTGGAAGAAGTTGTTATGGCACTGAAAATATCTCTTAATATCGATTTAGGTTACAAAACCGAAATGTTCCGCGAAGTTTGTGAATATGTCGCGAAAGCCGCGGGCCGTTATATTCCTGAATGGAAACCTATCGTTGGTGAAAATATTTTCAGGCACACCTCAGGAATTCACGCGGATGGCGTGGTTAAGGATCCTGAAAATTACGAGATAATGCTTCCTGAAGATGTCGGGTTAAAAGAGCGCAAAATTGGTGTCAGCAAACATTCCGGAACTGCCGCTGTGGTTCATAAATATGAAACGCTCGGAATAAAGATAAGCGAAGAAGAGGCCCCGCTTTTACTGGCGGAACTTCGCGATGAGGCAGTGGAATTAAAGCGGATGCCTGATGACAAGGAATTGACTGATATCTACCGCGAATTTAAAGAAACATTTATTACCAAAAGATAAAATCTAAAGTATGGATAAGATTTTTGCTTTTTTTGGAAGCCTGGAAGGGGAGCTGTTTTACAATTCTCATTATCTGGTTGCTGTTGTAATAGTTCTCTTTATGCTGGTTTACGAATGGAATCGGGCAAAAGAGCGGGAGACCTTATACTTAATCATAGCCTTTTGCCTGATGTTAGTCAGGTTAAGTTTTATCCATCTAATGCTTGTACGGAACCATTTCTTTTCTATTCCGCAGACAAAACCGTTTTATCCTATTATAGATTCCTGGTTTAATACACTTTCGCTTATCTTTCTTGCCTGGGCATTTTTATATCCTCAGGCAAAAGGAAAAAGCTGGTTTAAAAGATATTTCTCTCTGAATATTGCTGTATTATTTTTATATCCGCTTATCCATATCTCATTGATCCGTATCAGCCGTGATTTTTTTTCAGGGGCCGGCCTGAATCCGGTGACCCCTGGAAGCCAGTTACTCTTTATCCATGACCTTTTTTACAGCGTCTGGCAGTTTGGGATCATTGCCTTTACGATCCTTTATCTTCGTCCCAGAGAATCACCCGGTATTTTCATTAAAATATTTTTAGGTGTGACTCTCGCGATTCAGCTCGCGCATCTTTTTAATTTATTTTTAGGAGAGGGGCAGATAAAAGTTTTGATAAATCTGGAGAGGGTGCTTCCGATCGTGGCATCTTTCATGCTGGTTTTGGCGATTTATCATAATATACTATTAAAATTGAAACAAACCCAGGCAGAGATAAAAGACTGGAATCATAAACTCGAAGAAATGGTTCATGAAAGGACTAGAGAGCTCGAAACGCGGAATAAAGACCTTGCGAGGGCGGAACATCTGGCAAGGCTTGGGAATCTCGCGGCCGGCCTGGCGCATGAAATAAAAAATCCGCTTAATTCTATCGGCCTGAACCTCGAGCTTTTAAAAAGATATTTAGTGAAAAGCGAGCTTAAAGAAAAAGATGAAATGCAGGACATTATTTCCCTTGTCAACGGCGAAGTTTTACGGTTGGATTCGCTGATCCAGGAATTTCTCATGTTCGCCAGGCCTCAAAAGATAAAAGCGAAAGAACTGGACATTAAAGAATTTATCCAGCAGGTGTTAACCTTGATCCGTGCTGAGGCCGATAAAAAGAATATCCATATTGTCAGCCGATTCCCGCAGGAAAAAGTATCAGCATTTTATGATGAATCGTTAATGAAACAGGTTTTTCTTAATATTATCATTAATGCGTTTCAGTCTATGGAAAATGGCGGGGAACTAAAAATTATTCTGGATAATTCCGGCATTGATAATTTTTTGACCATTCAGGTCTCTGATACCGGAAAAGGCATAAAAAACGAGATAATAACTCAGATATTTGAGCCATTTTTCAGCACAAAGGAAAATGGTTCAGGGCTGGGGCTTTCAATTGCCCAAAGGATAATTGAGGAACATGGCGGGTCTATAACCGTTAAAAGCATTTGGGAAAAGGGAACCAATTTTTTTATTAAAATTCCTTTAGTCAGGAATATGAGGCCGCGATGAACAAAGATATGATACTGATAGTTGATGATGAAAAAAATACAAGAGAATCTTTAGTCAAGATATTATCGCAGGATGGATATTCGGTTAATTCGGCAAAAAACACCGAGGACGCGCTCAAATTATTAAAAGAACATTCATTCTGTCTGGTAATAACTGACTTGCGTTTGCCGGGGAACGACGGTTTATATCTTTTCAGGAAGATCAGAAAAGAACATGCGGGTATCGAAGTTATCCTTATGACCGCCTACGGCACAGTTGAATCCGCGGTTGAGGCAATGAAAGAGGGTGTTTATGACTATCTGACAAAACCGATAAATATAGATGAACTGTTACTGGTAATACATAAGATATTCCAGAATAAAAAGATCGTTGAAGAAAATAAATACCTGAAAGAGAAATTAAAAGACAAAAGTTTTAGCGGAAAAATTATCTGGAAATGCGGCAGGATGAAAGAAATTTATGAACTGATAAAACAGGTTGCCGCGTCCAAATCGACCGTTCTGATCCAGGGTGAAAGCGGAACAGGCAAAGAGCTTGTGGCAAATGAGATTCATTATTCAAGTAATCGCGATTCAAATCCTTTTGTCAAAATTAGCTGCGCGGCTATTCCGGAAGGGCTTTTGGAGAGTGAGCTTTTCGGGCATGAAAAAGGTTCGTTTACAAGCGCTTATGACAGGAAAAAAGGGTTGTTTGAGCAGGCTCATACCGGCACAATATTTCTTGATGAAATAAGCGAGATGTCCTTGCCGCTGCAGTCGAAACTTCTTCGGGTACTTGAGGAAAAAGAATTCCAACGGGTTGGAGGCCAGGAGCCGATCAAGGTGGATGTCCGGGTAATATCCGCGACCAATAAGGATCTGTCGTTGCTTGTTAAAGAAGGAAAATTCCGGGAGGATCTTTTTTACCGGCTTAATGTTTTGAACATTGTTCTTCCTCCGTTACGCGAACGGCAGGGTGACCTGCCCCTGCTTGTGGAATATTTTTTAAATGAGCTTAGCAGGGAAACCAACAGGAAAATATTGGGAGTTTCAGGCGAGGTGATGGAGATCCTGGAAGGTCATAATTGGCCGGGGAATGTCAGGGAGCTGAAAAACTGTCTGGAAAGCGCGGTTGTGAGAAGCTCAAAAAAAATATTGGATGTCGATAATCTGCCGTCGTATCTTCGCAAGGATTCCGCTGTTCCCAGTCTGGATCCAAAGGAAAGCAGCCTTCTGTCTCTCGATGAAATTGAAAGAAAAACAATAATACACACCTTAAAATTAGTTGAAGGCAATAAGAACAAAGCCTCGCAGATATTAGGTATCGGGCTGAAGACGCTTTACAGGAAATTAAAAAAATACGGTATCAGCGAATAGTATTTTTCTGGTTATGGTCATGCGCCAGTTTTTTTAAGGATTGTATTACCGGAAGGTCCTCCGGTTTAAATAAAGGGAAAATGCTGTTGTTATGTAAAAGCGGGTCGGAATCGGCTGTAAGGCCTGAACTTTCAAAATCATTTGTTCCGGGTATCGGCGAATACTCCTCCAGAAATATTTTTTGCCCCAGTTTTGCGACAAATTCTATGGAGTCTTTTATTTCACTAAAATCCCGTCCGGGCAACCCGATCAAAATATTTACCGCGATATCCTGAGGGGCGAATCCCGCGCTTTTTAAACATTCAACCGCGTTCATAAATTCTTTGGTAGAAGTCTTGAAGCCTGTCTGTTTCTGTCTTTCCTCTTTTGTCGTTTCAAGCGCGAGCCTGGGTTGAATGAAGCCCGCTCTTTTCATAAGTTTAGCGATTTCCAGAGTCATAAATCTGGCGTGCAGGCCGTTTGGGGTATGAAAATTAATTTGTAAATTCCTGTTAATTACATTTTGCAGGATCTTTATAACATGGTTTTCAGCGTTATACAAAAGAGCTTCATCATAGAAAGCGAAATTTCTAATATCATATTTTTTATTAAAATATTCAATATGTCCAACTACAAGACAGGGATCCATCTGGTGAAACTTATCCTCTAATAAATACCATCCGCAGTAACTGCATTTAAACGGGCAGCCGCTTGAAGTGCGTAAGGTGATATAAGAAAGTTTTGGGTATAATTCATAATATGGTAAAATTTCATCGTCTTTTTTTAATCTTGAATGATCAAATTCGGTTTTAGTTAATGTGCTTATAAGTTTAAGGATTTCAAAGATATTATTTCCGCTGAAGACAATATCCGCGCCGCTTTTTTCTTTCGCGTGTTTCGTGCAGATGTTCGCGTATATTCCGCCAAGGATCAGAGGTACCCCGGGGAATTTATGTTTTAATATTTCTATTGTTTCGAATACCCCCGGGTACCAGTAAGTCATCCCGGATGTTACAAGAATTATATCGGGCTTGGGTGTACCACCAAGTATTTTTTTAAATAACCCAGGCGGCATACCGTGGCGTTTGAATTTCCTGGGTACGGACTTGTATAGATCAGGTTTAATTATTTCTTCCGAATAATATTGCCCGCTCCCGAAAGGCGAGCTTTTTGGCGCTTTGCCTTTTAGAAATTCGTTAAGCGAGGGATCCAACCTGTCCAGGCAGTCGATCAGAGATATTTCACATTTTAATTCCTTAAGGAAACCCGCGATCTTCAAAAGTCCCAGGGGTTTGGCCCAGAGGTCAAAAGCGGCAAAATCATGGATGTATGGATTTACAAGTAGAACGCGCATAAAATTTATTGTAATATAATTGTGATAATTATGCAATAAATACCATTCACGTATCTTGTAAATAAGTCCGGATAATGTGCTATAAATTTTAAAAGTAGAATAAAATAATACTTATCTTACTTTAATGTATGTCTTTTTTCTTCGTTTGCCATTATCTTCTGCAAAATCCTATTTGCAACATCGCCAATAGTTTCTGCAACATCTCCTATATCTGACGGTATATCTGAACTGGCAGCTTTTTTCAGCACTAAAATATGATCTTGTGAAAATTGAACACCTTTTTCAGCCAGCTCTTCAATGCAGGATATTACATCCATTGCCGTTAGTGTATCCTTATCTAGAGCTAATTCAAGTGATTTTAAAGCTATTGGTAAAACATTTTCATCTCCTGCGTGGCTGAGAATACGGATTAAAATATTATTTAAATATTGGGGCAGATTTTTTTCATCAATGGTTTTACGCAATATGTCGATCTGGTTTTGTTCA
The DNA here is from genome assembly GCA_028719205.1 of bacterium. GTDB lineage: Bacteria > JACRDZ01 > JAQUKH01 > JAQUKH01 > JAQUKH01 > JAQUKH01. Next base: position 7,685 of record JAQUKH010000018.1, on the reverse strand, counting down.
AAGCCAGGAGGATTTTTTACGTTGTAATACCTATAAAGCATCTTAATGCACACATCCCTCTCTTCCGCTGTACCGGTTGCAGCTAATTGCACGAGGTTATCTATTGAATCTTTATATGATTTTTTATCTATTTCTCTTAACAACGTGAGTCTTTCCGCTATTTTATAATATGTTGATTTAGCGATTTCACCATTAGAATTAGCCATAAAATTAATTATTTCTACAGTTATTTCTTTAGAATTTACTTTAAGCAAATTATTTAATTCATTTAATTTTTCAGTGTCAAAAGTGATCTTTCCATCTTCAATAGTTTTATATAATAAAAACTTTTTTCCATCCCATTTGAATAGATCTTCTTTCACCCAATTGTTAAATATTTTTTCTTTATCTCTGAATTCAACAAAATCAAAGTAGGTACTTTCTCCGTTTCTCTCAGTTGTAACAACTAGATTTTTAACCCCTTTCTGTTTTGTGCTGACAAATTTTACATTCGAAATATCAATATAATCACTGCCGCCTGTTGGGCCATCTGCTGACACGCGAACATAGTTGTAAAACCTATCATTCAATATATATTGGCCAGAAGAGAAATCATAAGAGAATATTTCACAATATTTAGGGCCATTACGGCCCAAATAATCCTCGTGTCTATTCTCGTATAATCCATTAATCAAAATGAATAATGGCAGATTTCCTACTATTTCTTCAAAACTAATATTTACATCCTTGTAAAACGTATCTGATAATGGAACAAACTCCTTTAATTTATTTTGGAACAAACCAATTAAGGTGTGAAATACTTTTTCTTGTTGGGATCCATAAGATAATCCTGCTGTTTTATCGTTATTTTTTTAATATAAAAATATTCGGGAAATTCTCCAACCATAATTATTTGTTCTTTTTTTATAACAGGATTACTAAATACTATATAGGAAGATAGTTTTATTGTAAAATCATTTATGCTAGATTTTTTCAGTTCTTCTTTCTGGAATGGAGCATAATTCTTTGATGATTCAAGATATTTCAGTATCTGTTCTTTTACATCATTTTTATTTAATTCGTTTTCTATTTGCTGATGGGAAAAACTATCATCAGCATAGATCTTAGATATGCCTAATATCCCAATGAACAATAACACAAAAATTAATACTTTTTTTAATATTTTGTGAATATAGCTTATCACTTAATCTCCCGATTTTATTCCATGTGCTTGTTAATATATTTAATATACCCATTTTTATATTAACAGGTTTCTGTTTTAGCAATATATTAGAGAAATATTTAGTTTAATATGAAGAAACTTAGATAAGATTAACCCACATTCCTAATTTCTTTTTAAGGGCGGTTTTGTAGATAAGGTTGGCGATTGCCACATCCTGAATAGCGAGGCCGGTCGAATCAAAAACGGTTATCTCATTTTCATTGGTTCTTGCTTTTTTTCTGCCGGTTACGATTTCGCCGATATCGGCGTATATGTCTTTTTTAGAAATAATGCCTTTTGAGACTGGTAGATTTATTTCCCCGCTATGGGATGCCTGCTCCCAGGAATCAACAATAACCTTCGCGTTTTTCAAAATAAGCGGATCCAGCTCTTCTTTTCCTTTCGCGTCCGCCCCGATCGCGTTTATATGAACTCCTTTTTTCAGCCATTCAAGCTTTACCAGAGGTTTTCTTGAAGGAGTTGTCGTGATAACGATGTCGCTGTTCCTAACGCATTCCTTTACGTTTTTTGCTGCCGTAAATTTCAGTCCTATTTTTTTTTTATTTTTAATAAAATTATTTATAAAGGATTGCTTGTTTCCCCATACCATTACTTCTTTAATATTGAAAAGTTCGTTCAATGCCATAAGCTGGGTCTTTGCCTGTACGCCGCAGCCTACAAGGCCAATAATGTTAGAGTTTTTTCTTGCCAGATATTTTGCCGCTAATCCCCCAGCGGCGCCGGTCCTGAGATTAGTCGCAAGAGTTCCATCCATAATGCAAAGAGGGAAACCGTTTGACGGGTCGCTTAAAATAATTACCGCCATTACGGTCGGTAATCCTTTCGCGGTGTTTTCAGGATGGACGTTCACCCATTTGAGTGCGCATTTATTCAAGCGTTCAATATATCCCGGCATGGCCCTGAAATCACCTTTATGTTTATCCAGATTCAAATAAAGCTTGGGAGGCATCTTGCACCGGTTCATCCCATATTCCCTGTAAGCGTATTCCATAGCCTTAATGACATCCTTCATATTAATAATATTTTCTATGGATCTTCTTTCAAGGATAAGTGTTTTGTATTTCATTTACACCTCGGTTTGGAAAATTTGGGTTATAGGTTTCTTTTTGCGTCTATAGTCCGCCTAGGCGGACGGGTTTAAGCAAAAAGATACCTATGGCCTAAATGCGTCTTATAATTTAAATATTTTTTGACGGGCAAAGGTCTTTCAACACGCATTCGTCGTGTTTTGGTTTTTTTGCCGCGCAGATCTTTCTTCCGTGTTCAACCAAAAGATTCGCGAAACCTCCCCATTCTTTTTTATCCAGCATTTCCATAAGGTCTTTTTCAATTTTAACGGGATCATCATTTTTGCTTAATCCTAACCTCTGGCTTAATCTCTTTACATGCGTATCGACGGCAATGCCTTCAACCTTTCTGAAGCCGTTCAAAAGCACAATATTCGCGGTTTTTCTGGCGACGCCCGGCAATTGAATTAATTCTTCCATGGAGCTGGGAACCTTGCCGTTAAAATCCTTCAGGATTTTTTTGCAGGCAGAGATAATATTTTTTGCCTTATTATGGTAAAAACCGGTTGAGCGTATTTCCTGTTCGAATATTTTTATGTCCGCGTTCGCGAAGTCTTTGGCACTTTTATATTTCTTAAAAAGGCTTTCGGTAACTATATTTACTCTTTTATCGGTGCATTGCGCCGATAGTATTGTTGAAACCAGTATCTCCAGAGGATTGGAGAAATTAAGCGCGGTCTTAGCTTTTGGATATTCTTTTTTTAGCAGGTTTAATATTTTACTTAAATTTATGTTCACTATTTTTATATTATATAGTTTTTACGAAAAAATAGTCAAGCTATTTATCCATAAAATCAGCTTTGCTGATTTTTGCTTGACTTAAATAAAATATCCCCTTAAAATGTAGCTGTAGACCAATTTAAATATAACTTTAAACAAAAGGAGAAAACATATGGCAAAAGGTATGATCACAAAAAAAAATGATAAAAAGAAGCCTGTAAAAACATTGAAAGAAAAACGCCTGGAGAAAAAAGCGAAAAAAGGTTAATAACTGGTCTTTAAGGACAAAGGTTATTTTTAGTAACAAAAGTCACTTAATATTTATATTAAGTGGCTTTTTTGTTTTTGAGTCATTTTAAATTAATACAAAATGATTTTTTTGAAAGGAGGAAAAAATGAAAACCTTAAATAAAACAGTATTGATATATTTGGTGTTAAATCTTTTTTTAATGTGCAGCTGCAGTACGACAAAATCTATGTATAGTAATGCAGAAAAAAAACCGGATAAAAATTATTTGTTAGTGAGAGCTGTTGAGATGGGAAATGTAATTGAAGTGAAACGCTTGTTAGAAACCGGAGCTGATATTAATACTAAAAACCGTCAAGGCTGGACGATATTAAATATTGCTATTTACAATGGATACATAGATGTTATAAAACTTCTTATAGAAAAAGGGGTTGATATAAATGCCAGATATTCAGATAACTGGACTCCTTTGAAAATAGCCATTCATACCCAAAACGAAGAAGTTATCGAATTACTAAAAAATAGCGGAGCAAAGGAGTAAACGAAAAATTTGATTTAGAATAATCTGCTTAAAACATTAACCGCGTTTTTAATGGAGTTTGATATTTTTAGTTTTGAAGCATCTTCCATATTCATATAAAAAGGTTTTGAGCTTACTATGTCGCTGACATAAAAAAGCGCGGCAGTCTTGATCCCTATATGGTTTCCCGCGGAGAATAACGCTGAACACTCCATATCAAAAACATCAATATTTTTGTTTTTATAATAAGTTAAATTATCTTCCTCCAGTTTTAGTGAAGAAACTGTGGCACAGGTTACGTTTTTTATTTCATTATTTTTATGTGTTATTTTTTCAAATAGCGTTTTATCAGGATAAAATACATCAGCTTTATGTTTAAATAGCATACTGCTGAAACTTTCATATGAAAAGCATTTTGAAGGGCTTACCAAACTTCCAATTTGAAATCCGTCTTTTTCCTCCGCAAGCCCGCATGAGCCGAAAAGTATTATGTTTCTGCAAGCGGTATCTTTTAAATATAGCGCCGCGTCGCCTGTAAAACCGGAGCACATTCCCGTTTGTATAATTGTAAACTCCGGAGTATTTACCGAGGAATATATTTTGCCTTTTGTAAGATTTGGGGTATCAAAAGCCTGTAAAATATATTTTGAGATAAGAGGCATCAAAATGCAATTTTCTTTTATATCTGGTCTTTTTAAACCAAAAAGAGTTTCAAACTTGTCCATTTCCGGCCCTTTTATAAATATTTATTTTCATTATATCAAAGTTCAAGGTTTAACTGTATAATTTAAGAGCTATTTTTTGAAAAGCAATGGAGTTTTATGACAGAAATTAAAATAGATAAATTAATCCGTTCCAAGAGAAGAACTATCGCGTTGATCATTTCTAATGACGCGGCGCTTATTGTGCGCGCGCCTATGCGGACGACTATGGAATTTATCAGGGATCTGGTTTTTAAAAAAAGATCATGGATAGATAAAAAAAAGAAACAGGTTTTGGAAAATGGCGGCCTTGTTAAAAAAAGGGAATTCACGGATGGCGAAGAGTTCCTTTATTTAGGCGAGACTTATAAGCTGAAGATACAGGATTGCGGCGCGGTTACTTTGACGGATTATTTGTATTTTCCTGATAAATATTTAAGTGACAGCAGGGCGAAAATGATCCAATGGTATAGGGGAAAAGCGTTGGAAATAATAACCGAAAGAGCCAATTTTTACAGCAGGATAACAGGCTGGAAATTCAGCTCGATATCGATTACCAGGGCCGAGAAACGATGGGGTTCATGCGGCCCGTGCGGATCGATAAATTTCAGCTGGAAGCTTATTATGGCGCCGGTCAATATGATCGATTATGTGGTAGTGCATGAGCTCGCGCATCTTGTGGAAAAAAATCACAAGGATAGATTTTGGAGTAAAGTCAAAGCCGTAATGCCTGATTACGAACAAAGAGAAAAATGGTTTAAAGATAACCGCAGAATTTTGAGTTTGTAATGCCTCCGTTGAAGAAGAAATAAGTCAAACAAAAGTGGAAATAGCCAATTCACTTTTCTGCTAAATAGCTTTACAATAATAAATGAATAAATGTTTTTAATATATATTTATTTTATTATTTCAGATACAGGGACAATGAAAATAATATAACGGGAGTTTCTCATCCGAGAGAGGCTTCCAGGGGAGGGGTGGCCCCATCCCTATCACCCCTCTCCGCATAAATATTTATTATTTGCAGATGGCTACGGTAAAAACGAATCCTCCCTTTATATGCTTTCCATAGATAAAATTTAAACAATATATTCTTGACCTGTAAGAAATGACAGGTGACTTTAATTAGCGCGCAAAGATATAATACTGGCAGTTAGGTAGTGGCGCCATCGCTCCTGGTATGATCAATACCTGGGGGATGGCGTCATTTTTATTAAAAACAAATGAAAAATAAAATAAATATTTTAATTTTATTATTGATTTTTTCTTTAGTAACGGGTGATAATACTATTACGGCTGCCGCGAACTTTTTTGAAGGTATTGCCGCGAGTGGTTCTGCCTCTCTTGAGTTTTTAAGCGATCCCCGGTTGATACCTGATACTATCTTTATAAATGAGGAAACAAAAGTAGTTGTCAGCATAGCAATTGAAAATAATAAAAAACTTGATATTTCAAGCATAAAACTTCTGGAATTGGATTCCTCCAATAATATCATTGAAACTACAATCGCCCTTAGAGATAACGGTGATGCGGCTATTGGTGATGATAAAGCCTCTGATGATGTTTTCAGCGGTAAAATAATTATTAATAGAAATACAAAAGGTAAGATAAAATTCAGAGTGTCCGCTGATACAATTGATTCAACCGGTACAATGACTAATTATAGTGTAATATCCAGCCTTTCTGTTATTACTCATTTAACCGATGAGGAAATATCCATATCGCTGGATATGCCGGAAAATATACAGCGAAAATATGATGAATTTAAAAAGGTTCATGGAGAGGAAAAAGCAAGAACAAAGACAGTTGAATGGTTAAAAACCCTGCAGAGCATTACCCAGGCCGGCGAATCAGAAGGAAATATTTGGTATGTTTTAAAATCAGGCATTAATGGAGTTATTAGTTTAGATACCAACTAAGAAAAAAATATTAAAATTTTGGACATCCGGTCATCTTCCTGATTCGCGATTTCTCAAAAAAATCAAACAGAATTAAAAATCTTTGATATAATTAAAAATTATGACAAGAAAATCTGTTTTTCTCAATAACATGTTTAGTCTCCTGTTCTTTTGCCTGATTATTTTATCTCCTTTTGTTAAGGCAGATGAAATTGCCCCGTCGAAAAAAATATTTAAAGGCGGAATATCAAGTTTCAGTGAAACAGGGAAAAGGTCCACAGCCGATGATTATGAAGAAGAGGACAGCGACGCTGATTATACTTTTTCTAATTATCAGGTTAAATTTGAACAGGACTTGTCGGAACGGGTTGGTTATGACCTGAGTTCATTTACATACATAAAAGATTATGATTCAAGCGATGCCCTGGACAACAAATCAAGAATTTTCAAAACAAACTGGTTTTATTACATTGAAAAACAAAAAGAAAGATCTTTGAAGTTTGACCTGAAAATACTTTATAAAGAAAAAGGTTATTATGACAGCCCTGAAAGAGAATTCAGCCAATTTATGGTTGAGCCTTCATTGAAATTTAAAAAGGAAGGCCTTTATGCAATAAATTTATTAACCGGATTCAATAAATACGATTATGTAACCGCGGACCAGAATGACCAGTCTAAATATTCCGGCAAATTAGACGGGTATAAATATTTTCTGGAAAAGAGATTAACGTTGTCGGGAGGTTATGGGATCGAACACCTTAACCATAAACAAACAGATCGTGACAGGACAAAACACAATCTTATGACAGGGATCGATTATGTTTTTGCCCGTAAGTTTATATACAAGGTCGAGACAAAATTTAAATGGGGAAAAAGGGATACAAAGGACGATGATGACCGCGATGAAGATTCCGATTATACATACCGGCAGTACAATGTAAAAACCATCCACAAAATTAGTAACAAGTTAATAACAGACCTGCAATACGATTATTTTATAAAAGATTATAACGTTATTGACCTCGACCATAAGGGGTTTTATATCGCGAACGGATATAATTATGAGATACTGGAAGACGCTTTGCAAAGAGCGTGGCTGAATTTTGACATAGGGCGCAAAGATACCAGATACAGCGAGATAACAGGAAATGATTACAGAAAAATAATCGCGGACCTCCAAATGAACTACAACCGTAAAAAAAACTGGAATACATCCCTCGGTGTGGAGAGTAGTTTTTATAAATACGATGACCCTGCCAATGACAAAAAAAGATATTACGCGAAATTATCTGTGGAAAAACTGTTCGTAA
>JAQUKH010000017.1 GCA_028719205.1 bacterium | reverse complement strand
TTTATTAGACATAACTTAAGCCTTGCAAATATAATGGCTACATCCTTCTTTTAATATACGTTGAGATTATATCATAACTTACAAAAAAAGTAAAATATATATTTTAAAAAAAGTTAATATACCATAAAAATATATTAATTGATAGATATTTCCGGTAAAAACATAAACCTTCGGCTTTAATTTCCATGTGGATTATGACATCCCAAACATTTAGTATGAGCTTGGTCCAGGGTATGCTTTTTATTCTTCAAATCTTCTGGTCCAAGCCTGTGGCAGCTAAGGCACATATCTTTATCTTCACTAAATTTAAGTAATTTTTTATTTTCAGATCCATGCGGGACATGACAACCATCGCAATCTCCATCAGTTATGGGTTTATGGATTTTTGACGAATATTTTTGCCTCATATTAGGATGGCATAGATAACAAAGTTTATCCTCCTTAAAGGCACCCGTAAATTCTTTCGGCAAAAGAAGTTTACTGTTTGGTGAATTATGAGGATCATGACAGGAAACGCATTTTCCCTCTTTTACCGGTTTATGCAAATCTTTATCTTTCCCGAAATTTTTGTGACAATTAAGGTAACAAATCTTTTCCAAAGGTTCTACTAACTGAAACTGATATTTAGATGAATGGGCACGATGGCAGCTCAAACATTCACCTGCCATAACTATTAAATGGATATTTTTTCCCTGAATAATTTTTTGATGGCACTTAATACAAAGATCAGATATAACAGCTACAGTTTTTCCTGAATCTAAACTCATTAATTTGCTGTTATTTGATTCATGAGGGTCATGACAGTCTAAACATTTACCTTCCTTATAAGGAGTATGCAGATAATTTTCTTCGGCATTTTTTTTATGACAGCTTAAACAAAGTTCAGAAACTTTATTTTTTAAAAAATATTCATTTACAGAATTATGAGGATTATGGCAACCGGTGCATTTTCCATCCCTGATCGGACGATGAACACTATTCTTTTCGCCTTTTTTATCATGGCATGTGAAACAAAGTTCTTTCTCAACTTCAAACTGCAATATTAAATTATTCTTATCCCCATGGTCTTTATGGCAGACCTTACAGTCACCGTGAGCAACAGGAGGATGGAATGTTCCTTTTGAAAAGGTTTCCTTTTCCTTCTGATGACAATCGTAACATTCTTTTGTCTCCTCGGCGCACAAAAAAGAAGGCCACAAGAAAAGAAATTGAAAAACGAATATACATATATATTTAAAAACTAATTTTTTGCTTAACAAAATTGATTCCGTTCCTTTAATTATAAAATATGGTCGGGGTGGCGGGATTTGAACCCACGGCCCCTTGCACCCCAAGCAAGTGCGCTAGCCAGGCTGCGCTACACCCCGACACTTATAAATTTAAATTTTCGTTATTTTTACTGTCGATTTTTGAAAAAATCCAATATTTGCGCTACAGTTTTCTTCATATCCTTTCTTTCAACCACCATATCGATCATTCCATGTTCAAGAAGAAATTCAGCGCGCTGAAAGCCTTCGGGAAGTTTCTGCCCAATAGTCTGTTCAATTACCCTGGCGCCGGTAAAGCCTATAAGCGCTTTAGGTTCAGAAATAATAACATCACCGATTGAGGCAAAACTGGCCGTAACTCCCCCCGTGGTTGGATCGGTAAGGATTGATATATAGGGCAGTTTCTCTTTTCCCAATTTAGCAAGTACCGCGGTCGTCTTTGCCATTTGCATTAAAGATAAAATACCTTCCTGCATTCTTGCGCCTCCGGAAGCAGATACAATAATTACCGGAAACCTTTTTTTAATAGCCCGATCCACAGCGCGAAATATTTTTTCTCCCACTACAGAAGCCATACTGCCGCCCATAAAATCAAATGTTAAAACACAAATAACCGCATCATGCCCGTTTATCTTGCCCTCACCTGATACAAGAGCTTCCTCTAATCCGGTTTCCTCCTTGGCGCTTTTTAAACGATCTTCATATCTTTTCAAATCTTTGAAACTCAGCGGATCATCTGACTTAACATTTTTATCATATTCAATAAATGTATTTTCATCAATGATCAAATTTATCCGTTCAAGCACATTCAGCTTAAAATGGTACTGGCATAAAGGACAAACACGATTATTAAGCTCAAGCTCTTTGCCGTAAATAATCTCCTCACATCCGTTGCATTTTACCCAAAGCCCTTTGGGAATACCCTTTTTCTTCTCTTTTGGTTTCTCGTCCGTTTTCTTCTTAAACCAGGCCATATATCGCTCCACTCCTTAGGTCACCAGTGCACCAGTCACCAAGTCACCAGTTAGAAACTTATTTTGCTTCTTGCCTTGTAGCCTCTTTTTTTTCTCTCGCTTGTGACTTTTGACCTTGCAACTTGTGACTTTCTTATAATTTAATTTCCATTCCTTCTTTTGCCATTTCTACGTCTTTGAATTCTTTTTTGGCAATTTTCTCAATTTGAGCTAACCTTTCATCCGAATAATCCAGATCATGATGAAATAAAACCAGTTTTTTCACAGATGCCTCATTCGCTAATGTAATTCCATGCCTCCAGGTACTGTGCCCCCATCCCTTTTTATTAACATATTCTTCCGGTGTATAAGTAGCGTCATAAATCAATACATCAGCGTTCTTTACTAAACCGGCGATCATGCTATCCGCTTTATTTTCATTTAAAGGTTCTGTATCAGTTACATACGCAACTGAAATATTATTTGAATCAAACCTATAAGCTAACCCGCCGCCCGGATGATTTAACCTTTCGGTGGAAATATTCATATCAGGCAATTCAATAACTTCACCCGGATTAATTTCTTTAAAATCCAGGACCGCGCTTAATCTATTTAAAGATAGCGGAAAAAACGGGGCCGAAATTAAATGGTTAATGATCTCTTTCAAAGAATCATTTTTAGTTTTTGGCCCATAAATAGTAAAACTGTTTTTATTTTCCCCTTTCGCAAAAAACGGCGCGAAAAAAGGAAAGCCTAAAATATGATCTAAATGATAATGGCTCAGGAACAGATATCCGATCCCATTTTCATTACAAAATCCCCTATCCATCAAATCCTGTCCCAATCCTTTTATCCCGCTGCCCGCGTCTATAATAATAGTTTCATTTTTTCTGCCGGTATCTATCTCTACGCAAGACGTATTACCTCCATAATTTAAAGTCTCTTTACCGGGTATAGGCAATGAACCGCGGACTCCCCAGAATTTCAAACGCATTATTTCTCCCTTGCTGAGCTAACCAGTGCCTTAACAAATTCCGACGTTTTTTTAACAATATCTTTTTCGTCCCGGCCCTCTTCAACTTTTTTCACGATCGCGCTTCCGACGATCACACCATCACTATATTTCAAAAGTTCTTTTACTTGTTCTTTCGTCGAAACGCCAAAACCGACACAAACCGGCTTTTTCGTGAATTTTTTTATCTTATTAACAAATTGGCCGACCTCTTTGACCAAACTTTCTCTTACCCCTGTAACCCCTGTAAGGGATACGTAATAAATAAATCCCGAACTTATGTCGGAGATTTTTTTTATTCTTTCCAGGGAACTTGTAGGAGCGATCAAAAATATAAGATCGATCCCATTTTTTTCCGCAAGATCAACTGTTTCCTTACTTTCCTCCAATGCCAGGTCCGGAATGATCAAACCATCCACACCCTTCAATTTCGCGTCATGTAAAAAATCTGAGACCCCATAATGGTAGATCGGATTAAAATAACTCATTAGTATAATCGGGATTTGAACCTTATTTCTGACCTTGTAAACCAGATCCAATATACCTGATAAAGTCGTTCCGCTTGCCAGGGCCCTTTGCCCCGCGGCCTGAATGGTCGGGCCGTCAGCCAGAGGGTCTGAAAAAGGAACACCCAGTTCGATCAAATCCACGCCCTGCTTTTCCAATTCTAAAACAAGTTTCTCTGTAGTACCAAAATCCGGATCGCCGGCCATGATATAAGCTATAAAGGCCTTCCGGCCGTTTGTTTTCAGATTCTGAAATTTATCCTCAATTCTACCCATTATTTTTTACCCTTCACATCACATCTGTGTAATCTATTTTTTAATCGGTGTAATCATTTTCATATAATCCTGCACTATTCCGATATCCTTGTCCCCGCGTCCGGAAAGATTCACAACGATCACTTCTTTCTTTTTTAATTTTGGAGCGAGTTTAACCGCGTATGCCACAGCATGGCTGCTTTCCATCGCCGGGATGATCCCTTCAATTTCACACAAAAGTTTAAACGCGTCAAACGCCTCCTGATCCGTCACAGAAACATACTCCGCGCGCCTGGTATCTTTATAAAAACTGTGCTCCGGCCCTACTCCCGGATAATCCAGTCCGGCTGAAATTGAATGTGTCGGCAAGATCTGCCCGTCTTTATCCTGCAGTATAAAACTTTTACTGCCGTGCAATATCCCGACAGAACCGGCGCAGATCGAGGCCGCGTGTTTTCCTGAATTTAAACCCTCGCCGCCGGCTTCCACGCCGATAAATTTTGTTTTTGTCTTATAAAAAGGATAAAACAACCCTATCGCGTTGCTTCCGCCGCCGACACACGCTATCAAATAATCAGGAAGCTTCCCCTTTTCCTGTAAACTTTGTTTTTTTACTTCCTTGCCGATAACGGATTGAAAATCACGGACCATCATAGGATAAGGATGAGGCCCCGCGGCGGAACCGATCAAATAATAAGTATTTTTTACGTTTGTCACCCAATCACGGATCGCCTCATTCATCGCATCTTTTAATGTCTTCGTACCGGATCTCACCTCACAAATCTTCGCGCCTAAAAGTTTCATCTTAAAAACATTCAGCGACTGCCTGCGAACATCCTCTTCCCCCATATAAACCACGCATTCCAGCCCGAACATCGCGCACACAGTCGCCGTGGCGACACCGTGCTGGCCCGCGCCGGTCTCAGCAATGATCCTTGGTTTTTTCATACGTTTTGCGAGAAGGATCTGTCCGAGCGTGTTATTTATTTTATGCGCCCCGGTATGGAGCAAATCTTCTCTTTTCAGATAGATCTGCGCGCCGCCCAATTTTTCTGTTAATCTTTTCGCGAAATAAAGCGGTGTCGGCCGGCCGGCATATTGTTTTAAATAATAATCAAACTCGCTAAGAAAAGTTTTATCTTTCTTTATCTTATCATAAGCCTTCTGTAATTCTTCTATAGCGGTCATCAATGTCTCAGGCATGAATTTGCCGCCAAACTCTCCAAAATGCCCTTTGTTATCCGGTAATGTCATTTCGTTTCACCGCCTCAATAAATTTCTTAATTTTTTTATGATCTTTGATCCCCGGAGATTTTTCCACCCCGCTCGAAACATCAACTCCGTAAGGTAAACATTCCCTGATCGCCTCACCTACATTATCCGGGGTTAATCCGCCCGCCAAAATGATCCTTTTATTCTTAATGCCTTTAATCAATCCCCAATCAAACGTTTTACCTGTCCCGCCCAATTTCTTACTGTCATAACTATCCAGCAAATACGCTGAAACTTTATAATTATCTAATTTTTTCAGGTCATTCTTATCAGAGATCCTGAACGCCTTAATGATCCTTTTATTAAAATTCGAACAAAATTCCGGCGATTCATCTCCATGAAACTGGAGGATATCCAAATGAAGATATTTTACTGTTTCATCAACTTCTTTTTGCGGCTGGTTTGCAAACAGCCCTACTGTAGTAATAAAAGGCGGCAGCCGGTCTACGATCTCCTTGCATCGAGACCTATCTATTCTTCTTGGACTTTCCGCGAAAACAAAGCCGATCGCGTCCGCACCGTAATCAATACAGGCCAGCGCGTCTTCTAACTTTGTAATCCCGCATATTTTTATTTTTGTCAATAATCTTCCCCATGGTAATAGTGATTTAAATTAGTTATTATACCTAATTTAACCCGTTTTCGTCAAGAAAAACCTTATCAGTCCGCTTTTTTGATACCAAGTTCTGTAAGCTGTTCTTTAACCATATCTATTTCTTTGTCCCGCCAGGGCTTAAGATTTTCTTTGATATACCTGAGTTCTTTTTCCGCCTGGATATTTTCTCCGCTATTTTTATAAGCCATCGCCAGGGCATAATGGATATTTAAACCTTCCATATCCAAAGATAATCCTTTTTGTAATACCTGTTTTGCCTGCTCATACTGCACTTTTTTATTATATAATAATCCCAGATTGTAATACGCGTCCACCCTCAACGGATTAATTTCAAGAATTTTTTTAAACCTGTTTTCAGCTTGTATTAAATCGTTAAGATAAAAATAAATTACTCCCTGCCGGAACAAAACACGCTGATTATCAGGCTCTACCGTTTGAGCAAGATCTAACTGTTCCAGGGACTTTTGATAATCCTTTCTAATTTCATATCTCATCGCCCGGGATAAATAATTATCAATACCAGGCTTATCTTTAGCTTTTAATTTTATCATGAAAATTATTATTAAGAACAGTATCATAAAAATTATTATTAAAAAAAATTTAATATAATTTTTATCTAAAAATATCTTTATTAAAGTATAAAAACCAAAACCCGCGAAAATTATCATAAAAGGCATAACCGTCATCATATAGCGCAGAGTTATAAAAAATAATATAACACTTGCCGATAAACACGCGACAGCCAGATAAAGGATTGCCGTCTTATTTCCCTCATTTTTTGCGAATAATATTCCTAATAAACTGAACATCACTATAAACTTTATTTCCCAGCCCGTATATTTAAATAAACCGATCTCCTCCCGGATAAAATTATTTTCAATATCCGGCCCGGAAAAATTACCCGTTAGGACATAACTCAGCTTTTTAAATAGTAGTTTCATATAATTTACTGGTTCGTTAAAAATAAAAGCCGATCCTTTTTTGAACCAGAACTTAGATATTTGCGATGTTTTTAATATTTTCCCTGTTTCGTATTCAGCTACGATCCTGAAATCACGCAGTATATCCTCCTGGTTAAAACTGATATTATCCGGGCAATAAAATCCTCCTGTGGCTTTTGGATTATTTCCCATATAAAAGTTGATCCCTAAATTACCCGCGATCAGGTCAAAATCTTTTTCGACTTTATAATTCCTTAATGTCGCCAAACCCATTATGAGCGATAGGCCGAATAAAAAAGTTAAAATATTAAAAATAAAATTTTTAAATACCGGTTTTGTTTTTACTATAATCCATACAAACGAAAATATCCCGAAAATAAGTATATTAGCCTGGGTTAAAACCGCAACCCCTAAAAACATACCAAGTAAAAATATTTTTTTTCTACTCGAGTTGATATCAACCTTCAACAGTAAAAGTACAAATAACAGGTTTAAAAATATTGACAAGGCCGTATACATCAACAGGCCTTCGTATATAATGAACTGGCTTGTGAATAAATAGAAAATAGCGGAAATAATTGCCGTTTTTTCATTAAATATTTTCTTAGCGATCAAATAGATCAACCAGCAATTCAAAACCCCCAAAACAAACTGTATCAAATAAACAGTCCCTATATTCTCCCCAAAAACCTTGAACAAAAACGCCAGAAAATAGGCATATAACGGCCATTTCATAAAAGCCTTACTGCCTAAAATATCTCCGGAAAGTATATCTTTCGCCCACGTATAATAACAATAGCTGTCCGACTGCGCCATTACCGGATAAATACTGCTTTTAATATACTCCGCAAGATAAAATAAACGGAAAGCAAATGCGCCTGCAAGGATGATCAGAAGGATATAAAAAGACTTATCAATTTTGAGATCAGATAACTTAGTAATTTTCATAATGCTACATTATATCGGATTTGATTTCGATAAGGTAAAATAAAAAGACCCTTTAGTTAAATAACTAAAGGGTCTTTCTTATTTTGGCTCCCCATTTGATTTAAATTCAAATTTTGTTCCGATTTTTTTGCCGAATTTAATTCATTCTTGCTGGAAGAATAATTTAAGGGAATAAAAATAAATCCAACATCTGCGCATCTGTTTATCCATTAAAACAATTTTCTTGAATATCATTCTATTTTCGACTATACTTAAAACAATTAATTTGTAGAAAAAAGGCAAATATGAGAACAACAAACCTGAAAAAAATAAAAACTGTTTTAGCTGAACAAAAAGGGCTAATACAAGAAAAGTATGGCATCAAAGAGATAGGTATTTTTGGCTCTTACGTTACAGGAAAACAGAAAAAAAGAAGTGATTTGGATATACTCGTGGACTTTAAAAAAACACCGGGATTGTTTGAGTTTGTCCGATTAAAAAACCATTTAAGCGATCTATTTGGCGTCAAAGTGGATTTGGTAATGAAAACTGCATTAAAACCAGCTATCGGAAAACACATATTGGAAGAAACGGTATTCATATGAGTAAAAGAGAGATAAAAGATTACGTCTCGGACATCGTTAATGAAATAAAAAAACTCAATAAATTTGTAAAAGGATTTAATTATGAAAGTTTTGAAAAGGACGAAAAAACAGTTTATGCCTGTGTCAGAAGTATAGAGATAATCGGCGAGGCAGTAAAACACATTCCAAAAAATATCAGAGAAACATTTCCCGATTTACCATGGAAGGAGATGGCCGGAATGAGGGACGTTCTAATCCATGATTATTTCGGAATCGATACCAAAGTACTTTGGAAAACCATAAAAGAAGATATCCCCCAGCTAAAAGACAACTTCAACCGTATGTTGAAGGAGAATATTTAGAAATTAACAAAGTTGTAAAATTACTTCCTGTTTCCGAAATCTTTAAATCTATTTTGCCCAAAAAATTTTACATTCCGGCTTCCGCGCTCAAACAGTTCAAACAGCTTTTATCTTTCCCGCCCCAGACCTTAGCCTCTTGAGCCATCACCCATTCTTGCTTCCGCACTTATAACTTTTCTGAACTCTATGCCCTATGCGCCATGCCTCTTTACTTCCGATCTTCCGCGCTTCTTACTGCTTTGCCCCAAAAATATTATCCCATACGAGGATATTTATATTCCATTCTAAATTGGGCAAAAAATCAGATTTTTATTAAATCAAAAAGGAATATTTAATTCTTCCTGATTATTTTATCTGTTAAAAAACAACTAAACTGTTACCTAACTCTTTTTTAAAATTACTTTTATAAATTCTATAAACTTGGATTTCTAAATATTTCAATAATTAAATCTTTTTTAATATTATTCAACGTTTCTTTTATAGATGGAATTTTATCATTCGGTCTAAAAAGTTTTTCAATATGTTTATGTAATATTGTTTCCAGCCTATAAAAGTAGGGACGATTAGCAACAATTTTGGAACAATATTGTGGGGAATCACTTGAACTTTTCTTGGATGATTTAAAGTTATATATGTACTTATCTTTTGTATTTTTTAATATACATTCTAAAACATCTATAGGACAATTTTCGATATTATTGATTTTATTATTATTTGATTTTTCTTTAATTTCATAAAATGTGTTTATTAAAATTACTAATTTTTCTTTTATATCTTTGAGCGTAATATCCCCACCACATAACTCTGCGTCCGCTTGGGATTATCCGCCGCTTTTTGCGCAACTATATTTATGGCGGCTTGATATTTTTCTATACCGTATTCATCTATCAAAAAAATTATATCTTCAACAACGGCGGGATCATTTTCTTCAAATACCACTTCCGCGAATCCTTTTGCCTTGGCGAACCTGTCCGCCCCGTATAACCTCTTCAGCCTTTCCCATTCTTCCGCCTGTTTCAGGGGATCATACAAATCCAATACTTTATATTTTGAAGGCTCTCTTGATTCATAGCCGTCTTCGATGCTGGAATACTCCACATCTATAATATTTAATCTTCTTAACTCTATCATGCCTTGGCTTATCGTATCAATATTTAAATGAAACTGTTTGCTGAGAATTTCACGGGCGTCGGCCCATTTGGGATTATCAAGGTTCTGGCTGGCCTTATACAGGTTAATCAGATAGCAAAATTTTGCTTTAAAAGAAAGAGTGGTGTCCCACTTGTAACTGAAATATTCTCCGGGGATTAAAAAAAAGTTGCCCTCGGGGTATGCATACGGCTTTTCTTTATCTTTCTGATCAAGTAAGGTCACCTTTGCGTTCTTGCCGAATTCCGGTTCAAATTTTATAAGCCCGTATATCTCTTCTATTTTTTTCAGCGTCTTGATAAGTTGTCTCCGGTATTCTTCCTTATTCATCTCCTTATCCATATCAAGAGACCCCGCCACACTGTCATAATCAAAATCTATAAAGGCATTGTCTTTATACTCCCTCAATAACAAAAGATAAACATCGAACGCCCTTTCATCCGAATTGGTTATCATTCTACCCGCGAGATCTTCATTTTCTAAAAAATATCTATATATGGCAAGCTTAGGTTCTTTCTCGTTTACATCCCTGCCCGCGTCATTATCAATGGCAATATCAGAAAAATCTTTCAAAAATGATTTTGCTAATTCACTTGATCTTATTAATACCGAGGCCTCATTATTTTTATTGAGGGCAGAATTCGACCAGTTGGTACTGCCCGATATAACAATATTTTCGTCAATAACTATTGCTTTGCTATGCGTATATATATTTTTCGTATCGTAAAATACCTCTATTCCGTTTTTCTTAAAAAAACTGAACGCATTTTGATTCTTATCCTCAACCTGCCACTCGTCTTCTTTTCTTTCTCTCATATAATCAATATTCTGATCTAAGATAACCTTAACCCGAACCCCTCGTTTTTTCGCATCAACCAAACTTGAGCATAATTTATAAACCTGTGAATTCGTATTTTTCTCATCCATTTCTAGGACAAGGCTCTGTGACACAATACAATTGACATTTGGAGAACCGAGTTTGCGATGAATTCGAGGCACGAGGAGTGCAGTGTGCCATCTGGCACTTAAACGACGAGCAACGAAGAAGTTGCCGCAAAATCGGTTCCCCCTTCGGGCTGGTGACTTTTGGCCTGCATCTTTGCCAAATTTTTCTTACATACCGCAGAGGGTATGCTTAAAAAATTTAGCTTCGATTCGTCTCAAAATACTTCCAGCCAAATGACAATTTTATTGTGTCACAGAGCCTCAACATAACCATAGATATGGATTCCTTAGCATTATCCAAGGCCACCTTAACAGCTGAATAATATTTCCTCCCGCTGATATCAACAACATCCGGCCCCCGTAGGGAATCAATATTTTGGGCTTTTACTACATTATATGGAATTAAAAAAATTAGAATGATTAAGATTAAATAGATTTGGCTTGGGGACTTGTTTTTAACAAACAGCATCTTTTAAAAGCGACTGGTGATGAAGTTTTATTTTATTTTTTGGCGAGTGGACTAAACCAAGAAGGCCGTCGATTGAAATATCTTCATCGATTAATGAGCAATGAATACCATATCTGGAAAGAGAAACTTCAAATTTGTTTTTTTCAATATTAGTCGCTTTGAGCAATTTACTCGAAATCTCTTTAAGTCGAAATGTCTTTTCCTTATCATCAATATTTATTAGTAATTTATCATCAATTATTTTGATATTTTTAATTTTATGAACCTTCTTCATTTAATTTTTCCTTTTTTGGAATTCTTTCCATTTCAGCTCAATATATTCAAAGTGCTCGAAAATAATTTTTTTTATTTCCCTTTTATCTTTTACATTCATATTATATGCAAAAACTTCTTCTAAGTCAAACTCGCTAGTAAGAATCCAATATTTACATTCTTTTTCACCCTTTTGGCAATGAACATGAATTGGTTCGTTTCCTTCATTAGCATAGAAAAATAATCTCCAGCCTAATATTTGTAAAATTGTTGGCATTTTATATTAATCCTTCATGATATTTTATCACTACTTACTCAGAAATCAAGGCTTTTATGCAAACATCAAGATTAAAAAAACAAGATTTGCCATGCACAAGTGCATGGCAGTGAACCCAGTAGGGTTCACTGGCTCCCCGGGCTGGGCTCCGGCCTTCGGCCTTGAACCAGCCTGCCCGCAGGCAGGTTTCCGCGCCCCTTCCGCCATATGCGAACAGGCTGGCTGTTCCTCACTGTCACCTCTTGAAAAACCTCTTTATCCGCCTCAGGAGGGTTTCCCCCTGGTTCGAGCCCAATTATTTCCACAAATAAAAAACCCCTTAGTATTTCTACTAAAGGGTTTCTTTATTTTGGCTCCCCGGGCTGGGCTCGAACCAGCGACCTAGTGATTAACAGTCACCCACTCTACCGATTGAGCTACCGGGGAACATATCTTTTTTTTTATAAAACTTTCACATTTCCCGTCCTTTACAGGTACCGGGGAACATATATAAAAATTATTATTATTTATTTTCAGTATTAACACACGACTTCTGGAGCAGCTTCTCCCATTTCATATCCACGTGTTCCTGGAGTTCCTTTAAAATATGTTCATTTGCCGGGGTAAAAAGATGGCGGAACCGGCCTTGTTTCTCCAGCCATTCTCTGAGCGGTTTTCTTTCCTTGGGACTATAATTCATTTTATATTCCCCGTTTTCAACCTCGTAAAGCTGCCAAAAACCTGTTTCTACCGCGAGCTTTGCCATTCCAATACTATCTTCTCCCGGACATCTCCATCCAAGCGGGCATGGGGAAAGAATATTAATAAAACTCGGCCCGTCAACATCTAATGCCTTTTCAACCTTTCGCATAAGATCAGCGTAATGGCTTGGAGAGGCCTGAGCAACATAAGGTATATTATGCGCGACAACACACGCAGTCAGATCTTTCGGATACTCTTTTTTCCCGGTACTTACTTTACCCACCGGAGTCGTGGTAGTATCCGCGCCACGCGGCGTTGCGCTTGAACGCTGAATACCAGTGTTCATATAAGCCCCGTTATCATAACAAATTATCAGCATGCGATGCCCGCGTTCTAACGCGCCTGAAAGGCTCTGGAAACCAATATCGTAAGTCCCGCCGTCACCGCCAAACGCGATAAATCTTATATCTTCTTTTATCTTTCCTTTTTTCTTCAGCGCACGGTATGCCGCCTCAGCGCCGCTTAAAGAAGCCGCTGAATTCTCGAACGCCACATGAAGGAAAGAGGATTTCCATGATGTGAAAGGATAAATAGTCGTTGAAACCTCTAAACATCCAGTCGCGCAAGCCACCACCAGAGGGTTTTTTGCCGCTTTGGTAACCATACGCGCAACAATCGCCGCACCGCATCCCGGACATAACCTGTGACCCGGTGCTATAATTTCTTCTCGAGTCGATAATTCTTTTAATGAAGCCATGAATCTCCTTCAATGAGCACATCGTTTATGAAGCACGAAGTGCGCACAGAAATGATAGTACGAATTGAACCCCGATATTACATCAGGGTAAATTCATATTTATTTTTATTCTCTTACACCTACATAACTAACTGTTTTTTCTATCTTACCGGTCAAATTTATATCCCTGATATTATTGCATATATTCCAAATATCATTCGGGGTTATTTCCCTGCCGCCAAGGCCGTACACATAATTTACAACTTTTATATCAGGATTTCTACCAAAAAGCGCGGCCCTTACATCATTAAACAAAGGCCCGCCTACTCCATTAAAACCTAAAGACCTGTCCATTACCGCCAAAACTTTTATTCTTTTCAAAGCCTCAGCCAATTCCTCTTCAGGAAACGGGCGGAAGCTTCTTATCTTTATCAATCCCACTTTATAGCCTTTTTCCCTGACCATGTCAACCACTACCTTAGCGGTTCCCGCGGTTGAACCTAGAACTATTATAGCCAATTCGGCATCCGCCATACGATATTCTTCGAACAAACCATATGAACGCCCAAACTCTTTTTCAAAGGCCTTACCAACTTCCAAAATAACCTTTTTAGCGTTAATCATCCCCTCGGCCTGCTGCCTTTTATGTTCAAAATAATAATCAAAAAAATCAAGCGGCCCGTAAGTTACAGGTTTATCAGGATTTATCAACGGATATTTTGGATTATAACTTCCAATAAATTTTTTAACCTTATCATCTTCATAAGTATTAAGCGTTTCCAGCGCGTGGCTTATAATAAAACCATCATAAGTTATCATAGCGGGAAGCAAAACATCAGGATGCTCGGCAATCCTCAACGCCTGTATCGCGTTATCATACGCTTCCTGTGTATTCTCGCTGAAAAGTTGTATCCAACCCGAATCACGGCAACCCATTGTATCACTGTGATCGCAATGAATATTTATCGGGCCTGACAACGCTCTGTTAACAACAGGCATAACAATAGGCAAACGGTAAGACGCCGCAATATAAACAACCTCCCACATATAAGCCAAACCATTCGATGATGTGGCTGTCATCGCCCTTATGCCGCTCGCGGACGCTCCGATCGTGGCGCTCATAGCGCTATGTTCGCTGTCCATTGTAAGAAATTCAGTATCCACCTGGCCATTGGCTACATATTCCGCGTATTTCTGCATTATACCCGTTTGAGGTGTAATAGGATAAGCAGCCACTACTTCAGGATTTATCTGTTTCATCGCATACGCTACGGCCTCATTCCCAGTCATTGCTACTCGCATCTCGTTACTCCTCCTTAACCATCGTGATCGCTTTTATTTTAGTCGGGCATTCCTTAGCGCAAATACCGCATCCCTTACAATGATCATAATCAAATTTTTCAATTTTTCCGTTTTTTACAATAATTGACGAATCAGGACAATATATCCAGCAGATAAGACAATTAGTGCATTTTGTCGGATCATGGATCGGTTTAAAAACCCGCCATCCGCCGGTTTTATAATTAACAGAATTACCCGGCTCTATGATCAGGCCGCCGATAGGTATCTCTTTCCAAGTCTTATTACTCACCTTTAACCTCCTGATATGCTCTTCTTATGGATAAAATATTCCCTTCCAATATCTCAGGACGAAATTTCTTTGAATACTTTTCCTTAAAATCCTTAACAACAACTTCAATATTTAAAGCCCCTGTTGCCCTGATAAGCGCTCCAACCATAGGTGTATTAGGTATTGGTTTTTTTATACTGTCAATTGATATTTTTGTAGCGTCAACAGTATAAATTTTTCTTCCCTGCAATTTTAATTTTTCACGCATATCTTTTGGGGAAAGCGGAGTATTAATAATTATTATCCCATCCTCTTTCAAACCCTCCACCACATCAATAGAACCGATCAAAGAAGGATCCAAAACTACTACTACCTGCGGAGTTTCTATATTGCTATGGATATTAATAGGCACAGTGTCAATACGGGTAAATGCCCTGATAGGCGCGCCCATACGCTCGGCGCCATATTCCGGATTTGCCTGAACATACTTGCCGCCGGTAACTGCCGACTCAGCTAAAAGCTTAGCCGCTGTAACTACCCCCTGCCCGCCCCTTCCATGCCAACGAATTTCTAACATTAATTTCTCCTAAAATTTTTATAGAATGTTAATTATATTATATTTTTCTATAATATGTCAAGGAAAAATGGATTAAGTGGAGAACATTTCACTGCGCCCTTCCATAGCCCTTGTTAAAGTAACCTCATCCGCGTATTCCAGATCAGCTCCCATTGGAAGCCCATGGGCCAACCGCGTAATTTTAACACTAAAAGGTTTTAACTGTTTTGCAATATATAAAGCTGTTGCCTCACCTTCAACATTAGGATTAATAGCAAGAATTACCTCCCTGATCCCGCCTTTTTTAACTTTTCCCACCAGGCTGTCTATCTTGATATCTTCCGGCCCAAGCCCATCCATTGGAGAAATTCTTCCCAGTAAAATATGATAAACCCCGCGAAATCCCCTTGTCTTTTCGATCGCGATCAGGTCATTAGGTTCTTCTACCACGCAAATAATTTCTTTATTCCTGTTCTGGTCGCTGCAAATATTACAAATATCCGATTCAGTAAGATTATTACACACTTTACAATAATGTATTTTATTTTTTACTTCCTGAATGGCGAAAGCCAAAGATTCAGCCTCTTCCTTTTGCATTTTCAAAATAAAAAATGCCAGGCGCTGGGCAGTTTTCGGGCCTATACCGGGAAGCCTGCTCAATTCATTTATTAACTTTTCAAAAGAATCTGAATAAAGTTTCATATTTTATTTTTTTTACATCAATCCGTTCAATCCCGGAATATTCAATCCCCCTGTTAATTTGCTCATTTCTGAAGAAACCATATCCTGAGATTTTTTCAGCCCTTCATTTACCGCCGCGAGGACCAGATCTTCAAGCATTTCCAGATCCTCCGGATTCACAACCTGCTTTTCAATTTTTATCTGCCTGAGCTGCTGTTTGCCGTCAAATATAACCTTAACCATGCCGCCTCCGCTTGAGGCTTCTACAGTTTTATTTTCCAGTTCTTTCTGCATCCGTTTCATATCTGCCTGCATTTTCTGAACCTGCTGCATCATCGATGCCATTTTATTCATCCATCTCTCCTTTTTTTATTCTTGGCTTTTTTATCTCAACGAACTCACCGCCAAAAGTATCAAATGACGATTTCAAAACCGGATCTGATAAAACCTTCTTCCGCTCGCTTAAAAAATCCATTTCTTTTTTTACTTCTTTTTTTTCTTTAACTATATCTTCTTTTATTATACATTTGATCTGTACGTTTTTTCCTGTTAATTCACTTACTACTACAGATATAAATTTAAGATTGCTGTTTTCTTCAATCCGTTCTTTATAAAACTTATTATTTGGACTAAAGCCTAAACTGAATTCATTATCTTTTTCCTCAACTATCTCGCAATGCTCAAGTAAATTACCCAGCATAACCTTCTTTTCTTTTACCCGCCGGACAATCTCTCCCCAGTAAAATTTAAAGGGGCGATTTTCCGCGGATTGCGGCTTAACAATAGTGTCTCGCTGCTCGTGATTTGTAACCTGTGATTCACTATCCATCAACCGGGACTTACCCTTTACGCTTTGCTCATCCTCCTGCTTTTTGGGCGGTTCACGAACCACCCCTGCATTTTGGGCAGGTTTAAAACCTGCCCCTACATTACTGGTAACTGGTGACTCCCGCCTCGGCGGGCAGGTGTGACTTGTAACCTCTTTTTGCCCTTTGCTCTCTGCTCTATGCTCTATGCTCTTTGCTTCCTCATCCTGCGTAATCTTCACCAATGCCATTTCCATCAGGATCCTGGGATAACTGGAACGGCGGATCTCCAATTCAGTTTCATTTAATATCTTCATTACATCCAGCAATCTGTCTTTAGTGAAAATATCACGATATTTTGTAATATTATTTATTTGACCGGGAGATAGGTCCGATAGAACTCCGGCATCAAAACCGGGAACAACGATCACTACAAGAATGTGCCGGAGATAATCTATCACTGTCTTGATAAATTGGCTCAGGTCAACACCTTTTTCCAAAAGCCGGTTTAAAAAAAATAACGCCCCCGACGGGTCTCTCTTATTAAGGATCTCACAAAATTCTTCTAAAAGTTTTTCTTCCGTCAGGCCAAGAAAATCCTGCACGTCTTTTTTCGCGATTTTTTTCCCGCTGTAAGATACTGCCTGATCCAGCAAACTCTGGCTGTCGCGCATGCTTCCTTCTGATGCCTGCGCGATCAAATACAATGCATCCTCCTCTACATCAATATTTTCTTTGCCCGCGATATATTGCAGATGTTTAACCATTTCATTAACAGATACTCTCCGGAAATCAAATCTCTGGCACCGGGAAATGATCGTTAACGGAACTTTATAAGGTTCAGTCGTGGCAAAAATAAAAATAGCATGCGGCGGCGGCTCCTCTAATGTTTTCAATAGAGCATTAAACGCCTCTTTTGTCAACATATGGACTTCATCAATTATATAAATCCTGTATTTCCCGCTGACAGGCGCGAATTTTACATTCTCCCGTAAATTCCTGATTTCATCTATTCCGCGGTTTGAAGCGCCGTCAATTTCAACAACATCCATCGATATCCCTTTAGTAATCTCCTCGCAGCTTACACAAGTGTTACAAGGGGAATTATCTTTTCTTTTTTCACAATTAAGCGATTTAGCTAAAATCCTTGCCGCGCTGGTTTTTCCCACTCCCCGCGGGCCTGAAAAAAGATAAGCATGCGCGATCCTATTTAACGCTAAAGCGTTTTTTAATGTTAGCGCGACATGGCTCTGGCCAATTAATTCATCAAAATTTTGAGGGCGGTATCGACGGGCTAAAACGATATATGACATAAATTAATAAACAATCAACTCCCCCAACCCCCTCTTTTTATCGCGAAGCGATCACTTCGTGAAAAGAAAGGGATAAAGGGGGCGTTAAATATAATTTGCATTTTTACTTTTTATTTTACATTTTTTATAATTGGCGATGTTGGTCAAAACACATAAAACCTCTATTTATCGCTGCTTCCTTCCGGACCTGACGAGGTTCATAAATATTTTATTGTCTCTTCCAAACACCGCCAAACCTCAAACCTATTTCTTTTCTATTGTAACTTTATCCATCACATCACCCACCGCGATTTTATGGACAACATCAATTCCTTCTATTACCTGGCCAAATACCGTGTATTGGCCATTTAAAAATGGCGCGGGAGCAAGACATATATAAAATTGGCTTCCGGCACTGTCAGGGTTCTGGCTTCTCGCCATCGCTACTGTA
The DNA here is from genome assembly GCA_028719205.1 of bacterium. Taxonomy (GTDB): domain Bacteria; phylum JACRDZ01; class JAQUKH01; order JAQUKH01; family JAQUKH01; genus JAQUKH01. The sequence continues at coordinate 35,335 of JAQUKH010000017.1, read as the reverse complement.
CCCTCAAGGTGAGGCTGTTTATTAAACTCAGCTTTAATTTGATACCCGGGGCCGCCCGTTCCATTCCCTTTAGGATCTCCGCCCTGAATAACAAAACCAGGCTCTACTCTATGAAATTTTAATCCATCATAAAAACCCTTATTTGCAAGCTTTTTAAAATTATCAACGGTGTTTGGGGCGTCATCCTGATAGAATTCAAAAACTATCTTTCCCTTTTTTGTCTGAATTACCGCGACTTCTTTAGTTTTTACCTGATCTTTACTCTCCACTTTTCCTCCTTCTTCTGCAGATATTAAATTTGTTGCTAAAAACATTCCAAATAACAATAGCATGGCAGTTTTCTTCATTGAGTGGTCTCCTCTTTTAAATTTATAACTTAAAACAGATCATGTAAAAATAATGAACATGGCGGAGAGGCAGGGAGTTGAACTCGCTACGCTCTCCATAGGGGCTCCGCCCCTCTGGCGTTCCCCCGATAAAAACATCGGGGTCACTGTCACCCCTTGAGAAAAACTCCCGTTTTTCTCAAACTCTTTTCCCTGTTCAAATCCCAGCTTTTATTTATCTTTACTCTATGCTCCATGCCCCCATGCTCTTTGCTGTTATTTCTAATGGCGGAGAGGCAGGGATTTGAACCCTGGGACCCCTTTAGGAGGTCACACACTTTCCAGGCGTGCCGATTAAACCGCTCTCGCACCTCTCCCCTGTTTTTTTATCCTATGATCGCTTTGATCTTCTCCAGCAGTTGCTCTTTTGTAACAGGTTTCTGGGCGAAATCCACGTGATTTATCTTCTTTAACTGTCTCAAAATACTCGGGCTTAAAACACTAACTACAAGTATTGGAATATTTTTAAGATCGTCACCCATTTCTTTTCTCACATGCATAAAAAAGGCATCACCTGACATAGGCTCCATAATAATATCCAACAATACCAGATCATACTTTTTTACCTTCAATTTTTTTAAAGCCTCTTCCGCGTTGCTTTCAAAATCAAAAAGATATTTATCTTTTTGGTCGCTGAAAAAAATCTCGTAGATCTCCCTCATGTCTTTGTCATCTTCGACTATCAAAATATTTTTTATGTTATTACTATTTCCCGCCATAATAACCTCCTCTCTAGTAAAATTCCCTCGTTTATTCCCGACCTGTATATATTATAATACTATTTGTCTTATTTTGAATATTTATATATTATTTTTTTATTCTTCCGTTTAACTCAAGGTCACCCCTTTGGCAACCTGACTATTATTGTGGTACCTTGATTTTTACCTTTTGACCTGGCCTCTATTTTCCCATTATAAATATTAACAATTTCCCTGCAGATTGCAAGCCCTAATCCTGAACCGTCAACTGCGGGATGACGTTTATAAAACTTATCAAAAACTTTGTTTATATGTTTAGGTTCTATTCCACAGCCGGTATCCTGTACTGATATTTCAACCTCGCTGCCTTTCAACCTGCTTTTTATCGAAATACTGCCTTTTTCCGTGAATTTAATAGAATTTTCCAAAAGATTATTTATTAAAATCACAGCGTCTTTCCTGCTTATTATAACATCTTTTGCGTTTTCCTGAATATCTATATTAATTTTAAGCCCCTTATCCAAAATAAGATAACTTAAACTTTTCAATATCTCATTTATTACGGAAGTTAAAGAGATCTTTTCTTTTTTATTCTTTTGACGCTTTGCCCTTCCGGTTTCCAATGTAAATATTTCTAATATATTATTAACATCCTTATGCGCTTTTTTTATATTGCTGTGCGCTATAGCGTGAGACCTTCTAATTTGATCCAGATCATTAACCTGCATTGCGCCTTTACATACTTCAAGGGCCATCGCTGTTATAGCGATCGGAGTTTTTAAGCTATGTGAAACATCACATATAAGATTATCCTTCATTTTCTCTATTTGCTTACGTTCGGTAATATCTGTTATTATCCCAAGGATCGCCTTTTCACCGCCATAGTTTATTAATTTTGTGGTTATGATTATTTCCATTTTGTTCCCGTTTTTCAGGGCAAGTGTATATTCATAAGGCGGTACATTTTCACCTCTCATATGTTTTATAAAAGCCTTCCTGACTTTATCATGGTCTTTTGGTTCAACCGTAGACATAAAATCAAATCTATCAGAATAAAACTCATCTTTCTTATGCCCCATTACTTCTTCACATTTTTTATTGGCATAAATTACTTTCCCTTTTTTATTAATAAAGATCATATTTGGCGATTCTTCCGCCAATGTCCTGAATTTTTCTTCAGATTCCTTTAAAGCGGATTCCGTTTTTTTTCGTTCACTGATATCATGGAAGATACCCCACATTATCTTTTGTTCTCCAATTGTAGTTAGAGAAGAGGTAATAAGAATTGGTTTAAGTTTTCCTGATTTAGTAATTACTTCAGCGGGCTCATCAAAACCGCCGCCTTTTTTTAAATGCGTCCTGAACATATTATTATAAATTTCAATTTTTTCCGGCGGAAAAAGTATAGTATGGCTTTTACCTACAATCTCTTTTACATCTCTCTCAACCAGTTTTCCAGCCGCCTTATTGCATTTGACAATACACATCGCTTCAATATCAGCCCAGAAAATGGCATCCTTTGCGTTTTCAAATGTCACCCGAAATTCTTCTTCACTTTTAAGAAGCAACTTTTCAGTATTTTTTCTATCTGTTATATCTTCCGAAAAGGTTACACCTCCAATTAAATTATTCTTTTCATCAAAAATCGGATTAGTTCTTATATTAAGCCATTTTTTTCTATGCGGAATAAATAATTCAAGCGTTTCGAATTTTTCGCTCTTTAGCATTCTTTTATAGGGACAATCTTTTGTAAGAGGTTTATTTACATCATACAAAGCTTTATAACATTTTGTTCCTATCAATGAACTTTCATCTTTTTTTGTGAAATCAGCAACAGCTTTATTAACTTTAATTATATTGAAACCTTTGTCCAAAAGATATACAAATTCCGACATTGTATTAAACGCGGGTGACCAGTATTTATTTAAATCTATTTTACTTTTTTTTACCATAATTTGAATCCCCTTTATAAGGTATATGGTGCGCCTGGCCCGATTCGAACGGGCGACCTTCAGATTCGAAGTCTACTGCTCTATCCAGCTGAGCTACAGGCGCAATTAAAAATGTCACAAGTCAAAAAACAATAAAAGCACCATAATCCCGACACCGGAAACTATACCTACAAACTGCCAGATAGAACGTTTTAACTTAGTCTCTTTATGTAATTCCGGGATCAAATCTGACCCTGCCAGATAAATAAATCCGCCTGCAGTTAAAGGTATTAAAAAAGCGGAATAGCTTTCAATTTTTGGCCCGATCAAAAGAGAAATTATTGCCCCTACAATAGCCGTTAACGCGGATAAAAAATTCATCAGCAATGCTCTTTTTTTCGAAAATCCGCCATAAATTAAAATACTATAATCCCCTATCTCCTGAGGAATTTCATGGAAAATAACTGCCAATGTCGTAGTAAATCCTATTGAAGGGCTGACAAGATAACTCGCGCCGATTACCATACCGTCAATCAGATTATGCAGGCCATCCCCAAAAAGATTCATAAGGGCAATAGGATGCGGATGCTTTTCCGATGTCGGAAGATGACAATGTCTCCAGGCAAAAAACTTCTCTAACGCGAAAAAAACCAGTATACCCAAAATGATAAAAATTGAAACCAAAAGGCCATTCCCGGAATTTTTAAAGGCCTCGGGAACAAGATGTATAAACGCGTCGCCGAATAACCCTCCTACCGAGAAACTTACCATAAAAAGAAGTATAAATTTCAACCGCTCTTCGTTTAAGGAAATAAAAAAAATCCCTATAAGAGATATTAAGCTTACGATTGAAACACTAAGAATAGTGTATATCCAGATTTTTTGCACAAAAACTCCTTAAATTTTTTAGTATACTAAATATTTAAGGAAAGTTCAATATTAAGTATTGTTTCTTGAAAATCGAGAATCGAAATTTGACCGCAATCGAGCATTCTCACAATCAAATCTCGACTTTCGATTCTCGATTGCTCTGCTTTTCTGCCGGAGGCAGAAAAGCTGGCGGAGAGACTGGGATTTGAACCCAGGAGGCCCTTGCAGGCCTACCAGTTTTCGAGACTGGCTCCTTCAACCGCTCGGACATCTCTCCTATACATGTATAAAATATGCTTTAAAAAACAAGGGGAAAAACTTTCGTTTTTCCCCTTGTCTGAAAAAGTGGTGCGCCTGGCACGATTTGAACGTGCGACCCTCAGATCCGCAATCTGATGCTCTATCCAGCTGAGCCACAGGCGCAAATATTAGATAAATATCCAAACTTTTACTCTTAACTTTCAATTCTCTGCTGTTTTGCCTGACGGCAAAATGGCGGAGAGGCCGGGATTTGAACCCGGGGTACCCCTTTGGAGGGTACAACTGCTTAGCAGGCAGCCGCCTTCGACCACTCGGCCACCTCTCCACGCATATTTTTATCCTCAGAGAGGATAACAATAACTAAAAGCGGCCAAGCCGCTTAAGTATTGTTTATATCTTATATCAAAATTTAGATAATAAAGCAAGCTAATTCACTATTCCTTCTGCCATCTTTTAAGCTTTGGAATAAAATCCTTTACTGTTTTTCTTGCCTGCGATTCCATCATTTTCATCTGCGCTACCATATACCTGGTTACCTTTTCTACCATTTGTTCCTCGGTAATATTCGGTTCCATAAATTTGCCTTTTATAAAACAATAGCAGCAATATTCATCGCTCTTACTGCTATCTGTATTGGTACCATAGTCATCAACCTTCTCAAGAGGCATCCCGCAGCTCTGACAAAACGGGCCTTTCGGCTGTTCAAATTTCATTAATTTTACTCCTCATATTACTGCAACCCTTTAATTTTGGCTCCGATATCATTACTCTCCATCAACGCCTCTCCGATAAGAAAGGCATTTACTCCCGCCTTTTTCAAATGTAAAATATCGTCCTTCGTTTTTATCCCGCTTTCACTCACAATAATTTTCCCTTCTCCAAGGGGGGCAAGTTTTAAAGTGGTAGCCAGATCTATTGTGAAAGTATCCAGATCTCTGTTGTTTATGCCGATTATTTCAGCCCCGGCGGCATTTGCTGTTTCCATCTCTTTTTCATTATGCACTTCAACAAGGCAATCCAAAGATAGATCGTTTGCCAGTTTTAAATAATCCCGCAATTTTTGCAGGCTCAGGATCCTTACAATAAGTAAAATAGCATCCGCCCCGTAAACCCTGGACTGATAAATCTGATATTCATCAATGATAAAATCTTTGCGAAGAAGAGGGATATCCGTAACCTTTTTAACTAATGGAATAAAGTCGATTTCACCCTTAAAAAATTCTCTTTCGGTTAATATTGAGATCGCGGACACATTATTTTTCTCATAGATCTTCGCGATATCATCCGGGTAAAAATCCGAAGGGACTATTACCCCTCGTGAAGGCGACGCTTTTTTTATCTCCGCGATTATATTTATTTTGTCTTTTTGGCTGATCGCTTTTTTAAAATTCCGGCGGGGAAAAGAATCCAAATTTTTTTTTAAGATCTCAAGAGGAAGTTCGATCTTTTCTTTATCTAATTCAATTTTTTTTTGCCGTAATATTTTATCTAAAAACATACTTTATCCCTGTTTTTTTATCTTCCTTCAACATGCAATAATTTTGTTTTTCTCTTCAGCATCATAAGTGTTATATAGATCAGAAAACCTATAAGGAGAAGGATAAGCCAGAACATATCTACACTTAGTTTACCTTCCGTAAAAAAATTACTTAAAACTTTTATTAAAGTAAAAGATATGATTATTTGGAAAAAGGCTGTATATTCCCTTTTTAAAACATTTTTAAAAGAAAATGATATCTCCGGTTTTTGAAAGTGATCGAACCTTGGTATAAAAGCGGGGGTTTTTTCAGCCCATCGCAGAAATATATCACCAAACTTTTTTCTTAAAAACTCTTCTTCCGCGAACATAATCCTCTCATAATATAACCAAAAAAATAAAATAGAAACAATAAAAAGCCATACTGATTCGACTAATAAAACCATTCCTGAAAATATTAAAAAATTACCCAGATAGAGCGGGTGCCTTAATATTGAATATATTCCTGTTGAATTAAGTGTATCTGCCAGCTGCCCCCCTTTTGTATTCCTGCCGCTTGTCCCCGCGGGAACATATCCGATCGCGATACAGCGGATAATTAATCCTGAATAAGATACTGCTAAACAAAACCCCTCCCAAAAGTATTCTGCTGTATTCCCAAAAGCCCGTTTAAAATACCCGGATTGCGGGAGGACGAAAAATAAAAGGGGTAAAATTATCAATAAAGGGAAATAACTTCGCCATTTAAAAAGCCACTTTCCTGTTTCTTCAAATTCTTCTCTTAGGGGCATACGCGCCTCCGGCTTTTTTCTTTTAAACTTTCAAGTTTACCTAATGCCTTGCCGGAATCAATACTTTCAGCGGCAATTTTTATTCCATCTTTTATCGAATCCACTTTACCGCAGGCATTAATCGCGAACGCGGCATTTAACAGGACTATATCACGGCGAGGTCCTTTTTCTCCCTTTAAGATACTCAACAATATTTCCGCGTTCTCTTTTGCCGATCCGCCAAGCAGATCGCTCAATACCGCCCTTTTAAAACCAAAATCTTCAGGCGTTACAAAATAGGTCGTTACTTTCCCATCTTTTAACTCAGATACTTTAGTTTTGCCGGTCGTTGTTATTTCATCCAGCCCGTCTTCCCCATGTACAACAAATGCCCGCTTGCTTCCCAATTTTTGAAGTACATTGGCTAAAACTTCAGTTAATTTGTCATCATAAACCCCTAAAACCTGAAAACCCGCGTCGGCAGGATTAGTTAAAGGGCCTAAAATATTGAATACCGTACGTATACCGATTTCCCTGCGAGGCCCGATCGCGAATTTCATCGCGGGATGAAATAACGGCGCGAAAAGAAAACCAATTCCCACTGAATTAACACAATCCTCCACGCACAAAGAATCTGCCTCAATATTTATACCTAATTCCTGAAGGACATCCGCACTCCCGCTTTTGCTTGAAACCGAACGGTTACCGTGCTTGGCAACCGCCAGGCCCGCCCCCGCGACAACAAAAGCCGCCGTAGTTGAAATATTAAAGGTGTGCATTCCATCCCCGCCAGTACCGCAGGTATCAACTATTGCTTTTGACCTGACGTTTATCTTTTTTGCCACCTCGCGCATTACTTTCGCGCAGCCGGTTATTTCCTCAACAGTCTCTCCCTTTAAACGCAAAACAGTAATAAAACAGGCTATTTGGGCCGGAGTAGCACTCCCGGTCATTATTTCCCGCATCACATTTATTATTTCCTGCTCAGATAAATTATTTTTTTCTACTACCTTTTTTATTGCTTCTTGTATCATCCTGCCCCCTGCTGCTATTTATTATTTCTTTTATTTCTTTCATTTTTAAATCATACTTATCCGGTTCGTTGTTAACTTTATAAGTATAAGCTAAATTCTTATGGAATTCAATATTTTCCGGTTCGAGAGAAATTGCCTTATTAAAATATTCCTCCGCCATCTTATAATCTTTCATTTCGAGATACAAAGCTCCCAGGTTGTTAAAAAGCGCTCCTTTTTCAGGAAGATGAGTTATTAATTTTTCGTAAAAATACACGCTTTTCTGCAAATTTTTCTTCTCATAATAAAACCTGCCCATAAAATTATAAACACTTAAAATATTTGGATTTTTGGAGAAATAACCATTAGTTTTATCCCCCTGCTCTATTTCATAAATATGTTTATAAATTTTAATGGCCTCATTTAGATCCTGTTTTTCTGTTGCCCATTCAGCCTTTAAAAGATATATCCTGACATAAGATGGATCCAATTCCACAGCCTTATTTAGCTCCTCATCAATACTTTTTTCCAAAGCGGCAGGGCTTTCATTAAGATAAATTTGCGCCATTTGATAATGGTAAATACCTGAAAAAGGATTTAATTTTATCGCTTCCCGCATTTCCTCCCTGGCAAGTGTCAGATATTCCCCGCCCTTTGTCCTGAAAAAGCTCCCAAGATATTGCATTGACAAAGAATATCGATACATATCATTTTCTCCATCAATATAAGTTGCCTGTCTTAAATTATTAACCGCGTTATCAGTCAATCCCCTGCTTAGATTTCTGTCAGCTTTTAAATTCCAGCTTTTCCCGCGATACGATCTGATTTGATAAAATAATCCCCAAAATAAAAATGGTAAAAGAATAAAATAGGCCGGCTTTATTTTATTTTTAAAGACAACCGGCCCTTCAAAAGTACTTTCTTTCAATCCCATGCCCAGCACCATCCAAAATAAACTTGCGGAAGGCATAATAAAATAATGAAAAGTGAAAGCAGTATTAAAAAATCCCGCGACAAGGCCGGCAATCACAATACTTCCTAATGTTAAATAAAATAACGGATTTTCTTTTTTTAAACTCTTGTTTATATTTCTAAATAAAACTATTAATAGAAAGACAAAAAAACAAAAACCTGATAGCCCAAGCTCCGAAATCACCTGCAAAAAATCATTGTGAGCATAAAGCCTGGGATGCTCAGCGGGCTCAAATTTATTAAATTCCAAAGGCCTGTATTTAATAAAGACATCTTTATATGTCCCGGGGCCCCACCCTAAAAAAGGTTTTTCCCTGATCATCAGCAAAGTTCCGGACCAGTTTAATAATCTTCCTTCAATAGATGGATTTTCTTCTTCCATTATTTGCGATACCCGGGTAGATAAACTTTCCCGCTTATCGCGTGTAACTGTATATAAAAACCCATTTAAAATAATAATTATAAAGGCGGTAATGATAAGATTTATTCTGTCTTCTTTTTTAAGAATATTATTTTTTATTGAAACATATAAAAAAAAGGCGCAAGACAACCCAAGCGCCAGGATCCCTCCCTGAGATGATGAAATAATAATGCCCGAAACGATAAAAACCAAAAATATACCTGAGACAGATTTGGTTATTTTTGATCCCTTGGAGCAAAAATAATAAAGGCTCAAAGGAAAAATTAAAACAAGATATCCCGCAAAATGATTGGGATTAACTAACGTGCCAAATCCCCGTGATCCAAAATTCACGCTCCAGTTTAAAAAATCTATCCCCAATACCTGAAGAAGGCTGTAGGCTGACTGCAAAAAACCAAGCCCCAATAAAAGCCAGAATAGCTTATTAAAGGATGTATCTTTTTCTTTCCCGGCAAAAGCAAATGCCAGACAAACATAAGCCGTGATCTGTGAAAATTCAATTTTATTGCCGTAAGGATATTTACTAAAAAGGAAGGAAATGAAATTGCTGAATAAAAAAAGTAAAAGCAAAATCTGCCCGTTGTTTAAAGAAACCTCTGATTTTTTTCCCGGAGATAAAAAATAAAAGACCCGAAGAACATAAAAAACAAAGACACCCAGAAAAAAAATAAGATTATAAGGCAGGACAAAATTTCCTATCGATTGGATCCCTATAAAAGGCAAAGTTATTAATAAAAATAAAATCGATATTTCTTCAAAAATGTTAATAATATGTTTCAAGTTTATTATTCTTTTTTTACAGGCGGAAAATTTATCCCGGCCTTAGCTTCGCCTATTGCGCCTAAAACTCCGAACCGTTCATCATTAAACGTAAAATCCAAAGCGCCCGCGTTGTCTGTATTTATAAGAAATTTATCATTAGCCGTCCAGATACGGGATTCGTCTTTTTTCATTACTTCTTTAATTGTGATCTTATCATCCACGATCATTTCAAGATTTACATCTTCCAAAGCCCTGGCTTTAAGAACTATTTTTTTAGATTTGCTTTTTTCGTCAACCGCGGCCGCCGGCAAATTTTCACTTTTTGGCTTTTGAGGTTCAACTTCTTTTTTTACCTCTGCCGGTTTTGCCTCTTTTATATCCGCTTTAGAAACTTCTTTTTCTTCAAAAGAAGTTTCCACTAAAGAATTTTTCTGTTTCCTATTGCAAAATAATCCCCAAAAGACAATTACAACCAGGATAGTTATTATCCATCCCAGTATTAAATTTGAATTTAAAGGCACATTTTCAACCCAATTTTTAGAATCAGGCCCGGCTTTAGATTTCTCTCCCATATTTTGATCTGTTTTTACCTCATTTTTTCCCGGTGAAAGCGCCGCGAACCCTGCCATAACTTCTTTAACATCTCCGTCCAGATATTCAGTATAGACCCTTAAAAATATCCTTGTGTAGGTATCCTTCGGCAGGCTGTCAAAATTACCTTCCTCAAAAGCTTTTAAAAAATCATAGCTTATCTTAAGAGTATTAACAGCTTCTTCGAGAGAAACACCCTTTTTCTCACGCAGTTGTTTTAAATAATCCGAAATATTAAATTCTCCAGTCATATCATCCTCTATTCTTCGTTTATTTCCATTATCTTTGTTTTTGGTTCAGGTTTAAAAACAAATTCTTCTTCCGGCACTTTTTGAGTAAATATAGTGGAATCAAAAAACAACGTCATATGATTTTCCGCGGTATCAACGACTTCTATCTTTACCACATCTTGCTTATCCGCGTCAACCCAAAAAAACATATTTTTATATTCATCGCCTGATTCGGGCAAAATTTCCAGTTTATAGATCTTTTTTCCTTTTTCATCCTCAGTATCCACGTATTTAGTCCGCATATCATTCGAAAGATCAAGCCACGGGATATACCGGTTTTTTAATTGTTTTTCAAAAGAACCAAAAAGCCTTCTTTTCGTTAAAGTATCTGTCTCAGCCAGATACATTAACATATTCTGCTTTACAATGATAATAATTTGTTTACGGCCCTCATTATCTACCCCTTCCCAGCGGAAACGGTCAGGTTTAGAAAAAATAATCCTTCCTTTAAATTCATCTGTTTTATCCAATCCCCTTACTTTGATCTTCTGTTTATATAAAATAGTAAACGTGTTGAAATTCTGATATTTTTCCCTTAAAGGTTTTGTGATTTCCTCAACACTTATCGCAAAAGACACTGCAGGGTAAAAAACACAAAGAAAAAAAAATAAAATTAATCGTTTTTGCTTCATTACAGGCCTTCCCAATAATCCTCTGAAACCAATATTTCCCGGGAGCGGCCAACTTCATAAGGCCCGAGTATACCTTCCGCTTCCATTAGTTCCACTAATCTTGCGGCCCGATTATAACCTATTTTTAACCGTCTCTGCAACAAAGAAACTGATGCCTGCCCGCTTTCAAGAACAACCCTGACCGCGTCTTTAAACAAAACATCATCTTCCCCGTCTTCAAAAGAAAAAGATTTTTGAGCGATCTTAAAAACATCCTCTTTATATTCAGGGCTGGCCTGCCCGCGGACAAAATCAGTGATCCTTTCAACTTCTTTACTGCTTACATATGCGCCCTGCAAACGGACAGGTTTAGACGCTCCGGGCGGCGAAAAAAGCATATCGCCTCCGCCTAATAATTTTTCCGCGCCGTTCTGGTCCAATATGGTCCTCGAATCTACTTTTGAAGATACCTGAAAGGCTATTCTTGACGGGAAATTAGCCTTAATTAAACCTGTAATAACATCCACGGACGGCCTCTGCGTAGCCAAAACAAGATGTATTCCAACCGCGCGGGCCATCTGCGCAAGACGGGTGATATTATCTTCAATTTCATTACCTGCCGACATCATAAGATCCGCTAATTCATCAATTATAACAATAACATAAAATACTTTTTCAGGATGAACTGTTTCTACTTCACCTTCTTTAACCGTTTTTTTATTGACCGGCAGTTTATTATAACTGTCAATATCCCTGGCGCCTACCGACGCGAAGATCTTATAACGCTCCTCCATCTCAAATACCGCCCATTTCAGGGCCATTACCGCGTCTTTTACGTCTGTAACAACCGGCGACAGAAGATGGGGTATATTTTCATAACCCTTCATCTCTACTCTTTTTGGATCCACAATTATCAGTTTTACCTCGGAGGGCTCAGCCTGATAAAGAATACTCATAATTATTGAATTCATGCAAATACTTTTTCCGGAACCGGTAGCGCCCGCGATTAAAAGATGCGGCATTCTGCCCAGATCAAAATAGAATGGTGTGCCTGAAATATCCTTTCCCAAAGATAGGTTCAATTTTGAATCTTCATCTTGGGGTTTATTCTCCAAAAGTTCCCTCAACCCCACTGTCACCGCCTTTTTATTCGGGATCTCAATTCCTACAGCAGCCTTGCCGGGAATTGGCGCGACTATTCTTATCGGTGAGGCTTTCAAAACCAGTGAAATATCATCCGACAAATTCACGATCTGGCTGACCTTCACGCCGACTGCCGGCTGTAATTCATATCTTGTTATGACCGGCCCCTGATGCACCTGTACAACAGTGGCCTCAACACCAAAACTTCTCAACGCCTCTTCCAAAAGTTTTGATTTTATCTCTATTTCTTCTTTTGTTTCATTAGGGCTGCTTACTTTTGAATAATCCTCTAAAAGTTCCAGAGAAGGCAAAACATATTTTTTGTTGCCTTTTACTTCAATTTTTTCCTCTTTTTCTGATTTTTCTTCTTTTGGTTTTTTAATTTGGGCCTTTTTTATTTTTTCAGTTTCATTTTTTTCTTTTTCAGCCTTGTCCAAAACAAATTTTGCTTCAGAAACCGCTTCATTCCGGATAAGATTAATCACAGGTTTTGGTTTTTTCTTTAAGAACTCTTCCGGTATAACTTCCTCTTTATTTAAACTGGCTTCTTTTTGGCCTGTAAAAAGCATCTTAATATTTAAGATCATTGGAAAAAGCAATAGATCCTCCAGCAACAAAAGCATGGAAATAGAAAGCATTGAAATAAGCACGATGTAGGTTCCAAGCATTCCAAAAAATCTCTGTAAAATACCTACCCCGATTATCCCGGCCTCCCCGCCGGAGCGATAGGTTTCTCCTCCAATTCCAAAGATCCACAACAAACAGCAAAAAGTAAAAAGAAACCCGGTTATTCCGGCAAATTTTATATATTTTCTTTCAAGCGTATCACCCCTGAACCTGTGCCAGCCGAAATAGATAAAAATAAACGGTAAGAATAAAGCGCCCCACCCGAATATTTTAGCCGCGGTATCAGCCAAATAAGCTCCGATAACACCTACATAATTACTAATATGAGAATTTGGCGGATATGTGTTAAAAGGCAGGTCATTAGGGTCATATGACAAAAGGCTTGCGGTAAGGATGATAGTAAAAGCAAGGATAATTATCCCTAAAATTTCATTTTTCTTTTCGTGAGAAATAGGCATAGGTACATTTTCGGAGAAATGGAGGATTTTCTTTAAGAGTATCGATTATTTTGAGGTAATTAAACTTTTATAAAAAATCACAAGGGAATCATCTTCCTTGTAAAAATCAGGAATTTGTCCCATTTCTTTAAATCCTTTTTTTAAATAGAAACTCCGTGTCGCGTCATACTCCGGTTTTGAGGAGGTTTCTATGATTAAATTTGCCTTTTTATCCTGCCCAAGGACATAACCTTCGATCCTTTCCTGCAGTTTTTGCCCTATCCCTTTTCTCTGGGATCCTTTATCTACTGCCATCCAGTAAATATCCCAGCTGAATTTTGTCATTGGCGATCTTCCGAATATCGCGAAACCTAAAAGTTTATCATTATCCTTCTCTTCAAAAAGAATATAAGTTGTTTTCGGATTATCAAAATGGTCAGTCAAAACCTCATCTAATATCTCTATTTCAGCGGAATTAAAGGATGCTGTTCCTTCGGCAATTTTTAGATATAACTCTTTCAAAGACCTATGCATATTTTTTTCCGGAATAACAGTTAAAAGAATGCAATAAGATCTTTTCAATTATATCTTCATATTTATATCCCTGTTTATATCCTTGCTTCATAAAACCGCTGTCCATATTTATATCAGGATTCGGATTTACATCAAGTATAAATATCTTCCCGTTTTTTTCTCTGATATCTATTCTAAAGTAATTTCTGCATTTTAAAACCCTGCCTGCCTTTTTAGCCAGATTAACAAGCCTGCTCTTTAGTTCTTTTGATATATTATCTTTCAGGGAAGGCAAGAGCTTTTTAAATTCACCACTATCCGTTTTCCATTTTGAGCGATATGTTAAAAATGGGCTATATCCTTCAAATCTGGAATAATCCAAAATAGACACGCCAAGTAATTCATAAGGATACTCCCCCAAAAAACCTAAATTATATTCGTTACCCGAAATAAATTCCTCAATTATCAATCCTTTTGGAAACTCTTCGAGTTTTTCTGATAGTATTTTACTCAACAGATTTTTATCAGTTATTAAAGAGTCTTTATCTATACCTAAACTTGCATCCTCAAAGCAGGGTTTTACAAAAACAGGCATGTTAATAGAATATTTATCCAAATCTCTTATATTTTTAAGAAAAATACCCTTAGGTGAGGGTATACGATTTTCCCTTAATATTTTTTTTGTTTTCTCTTTATCCAGGCAAATATTTATAGAAAATGAAGGATTACCGGTAAACGGGATATTCATTTTTTCAAGCACCCGGACAAATTCCGCTTCTTTTTGGGAATCATCGCTGAAACCCTCAAAGAGATTAAAAATACAATCCGGTTTATAACTTAAAATACTATTTTTCAGGCTTTCGATCTTTCTAAAATCTTTCTTTGTGATAAAAACTGAATCTGTAATTAAACCTTTTTTCAATAAAACCTTTTCTAAAAATGCCTTACATCTTAGAACATCCTGAACATCTTTCCTTCGTACTTCTTCTTTTCCGACAATAATAAGTATTTTTTTGCCTTTAAACATATATCTGTTTATTCTCCGCGAACATCTATTTCAAATTGTTCTGGAACGCTTAAATCATCATCCATGCTTGAGGAATCATTTTGCTCATCATAAATATATTTATAATCAAGCGCTTTCAATCCTTTGGGAGTTTCTTCCGCCATGATCTCTATATTATCTCCAACTGATACAAAAGAATCTTTTAGAAATTGTTTACTGGTAATAATTTTTATATCCCCGATTTTTAAATATGTCTCATCTTCCGCGATCTCGGTTATTTTGCCCCTGATTTCTTTTTTAACTTTTTCTTCAACACCAGGTTTGATATCTTTATCGATCCCATTTTTCTTCTCTTCTGCAGCCGTCTCCTTATTATCCGTTTTTATACTTTCGCCCTGCGCCCGTAAATTTGAAACAAAAATTATCTGAAAAAAAATAATTAAAAACAGGGCTAATCCTTTTTTTAACATTAGCTCTCCTTTCTCAAATAAATAACTCAAATAAGGTATGTTTATAATACCAGATCTAAATTTTGTCAATTAAAATTCTCATTATTCCTTTTCTAACCATCATTACCGCGATCGCTGCCAATAATAAACTTGTTACCTTTGAAAGTACCCTCGCGCCCGGCTCGCCAATAATTTTTAACACTCTATCCGACAAAGAAAAAATTAAACCTGCTAATAACACATTTATAAAAATGGATATTAAAGTCGCGTATAATCCATATTCTCCTATAATAAGAAGCGAAGTAGTTAAAACTGCCGGGCCCACAATAAGCGGAACTCCTAAGGGAACAGCCGCCAGTTCTTTACCCGAGAGCTGTTTTTTCTTTTTTGAAGCAATTATATCAATTATTGAGATACAAAAAAGTATTATGCCGCCGGCTATCATAAAATCAGCTATAGTTATCCCTAAAAAGGCAAAGATCCATTTTCCTAAAAAAATAAATCCTAAAGCCAGGCCAATAGCCGTATACATTGAATTCACAATGATCTTTGATTTTTCTTTTTTTGAAAGGCCGCTGGTAAATGAGATAAAGATCGGCAGGACTCCGACCGCGTCCACAGCTACAAATATCGGAATAAACGCGGAAAAAATATTTTTAAGCATATTACCCTTAAATTTATTTTCAATTTCACAATATGATATCTCTTACCTTAATATTTAATTCTACCAGGGTTTTGATTTTCTGACTGTTTTCTTAACTCCAAATCTATTAGCCAAAACATTATCTCCAGAACCTGAGCCTGAACGATTACCGGAACTTTGATATCTTTTGCGGCTTGGATAACGCGATGGAGCAGCTGGTTTTGGCGCGGATGAAAATCGTCCCGTTGGAATATTGGGATGCGAAGATAATGGAATAGTTGTTCTTATCATTTTTTCGATGTCTTGTACATCTCTTCCCTGATCCGGAGTAGCGAAGGAAATAGCATGGCCCTTCAGCCCGGCTCTTCCGGTACGGCCTATTCTGTGAATATAATTTTCAACATCATCAGGCAAATCATAATTTATAACTAATTCGATCCCTTTCACATCAATACCTCTCGCCGCAATATCCGTCGCGGCAAGAATGCGATATTTTCCTATCTTGAAACCGTTCAATGCTTCCCTGCGCTGAACCTGGGTCCTGTCTGAATGGATCTCAGCAACGCCCAATCCCATTGTTCTTAAAAGGCGCGTGACTCTCTGCGCCCCTATTTTGGTACGCATGAACAAAAGTACCGATCCGGTATATTGTTTAAGCAGTTCGCCTAAAAGTTTTCCTTTCAGGTCATGGTTTACTATAAATATCTCCTGAGTAACAAATTCTGCCGTAGTTCCCGTAGGCGCGATCTCAGTACGAACCGGCAAATGCATGCAATTAGACGCGATTTTTAAAATACTGGGCGGCATTGTCGCGGAAAAAAGCATAGTCTGACGGTCGCTTGGAATAAGTTTAAGAATACGTTCTATCTGCGGAGCAAAACCCATATCAAACATACGGTCGGCTTCATCAAGTACAAGTATACAAACATCATCAAGGCGTATATGCCGTTGATTAACATGATCATTCAGGCGGCCCGGAGTCGCGATTATGATCCGCGGATTATTTCTTAAGGACTGGGTCTGTAAATACATGGACTCTCCGCCTATCAGTACTGTAGTTTTCATTTTATATATCGGAGTAAGTTTTGAAATAGACTCATTAACCTGGATCGCAAGTTCACGGGTGGGAACAACTACCAGCCCCCTTCCCTGTATCTGTGCAAGCCTCTGAACCATTGGAATTCCAAAAGCCAGCGTCTTGCCTGTACCGGTCTGGGCAATCCCCATAACATCCTTGCCTTCTATAGCAATCGGTATAGCCTTATACTGGATCGGTGTCGGCACTGTAAATTTTAACTTTTCCAGCGCGTCCAGAAGCCCCGGCGCTATACCAAGTCCATAAAAACTATCTTGTGTTGTTGTATTCATTTTTTACCTTTCTTATTGATTCAAATTATATCATATTAAAATATTAATACAATAATATATTGTACTAAACAGATATATTTAAATTTCCTATCTTACCGCAAAATGCGAGAGATGGATTATTGACTTTTTTTTAATGTAATTAAGTGGAAAGAATTACTGATAATGCTGGAATTATCCCCTGCGAGGACAACAATGAGTAAAACAGCCAATAAATTACTTTTTAATTAAAAATATTTTCTCTTCTTTAAACAAAATATACCGCAAGCTAAAGAAGAAAGCAGAGAAAGGGTCGCGGGTTCAGGAACAGCACTATTAATAGGAATACTTGGCGGCGGATCAAATACAGTAAATGGGTAGTCAGGTGTTTCTCCACTCCAGATATCCGCGTCTAAGCTCACATTAAAATTAGTGTTCCCCTGAATAATAAAATTATTCAGTGCCCAGGTAACCTGACTCTGATAAGAACGAACCAACCATGTGTAGCCGCTGGAACCAGGCCATGAAAGTGAATATGGATCAAGAAGCCTGATATTATAACCTTCATTTATTGCAGTATATTGCGAAGATATATCTCCTAAATTGCCGATAGAATCATAATTGAAATAAGCGTCTCCAGGACTTACAAGATTTTCACTCCAGGTAACATTCGAAATATCTACTGTATTGCTGATCCAGATATTCGGAATAAAAGCCATCATATCATAAGGAGATAATGGTGTGGAATCAATAAAAAAACTTATACCAAACGGATCCCCATAAGTAACTTTATCAGGATATGTCACTGCAACATCAACATTAAGTAAATCCCAATGCGTAGTTTGAGTTATCGAAATTGCCTTCGCAGTATTTAAATTTCCTAAAATAAAAATACAAATTACAAAAAATATTTTTTTCATATTTACATCCCTCATTTTTTTATTATTTATATTATATCATAAACAGAATAAAATTTCAATAAGCTTTTTCTTTTTCCTAAAGTCGCTTCGCTCCGGCAACCCATTGCCCTTTTAATTCATCAATTTGCGCGATTTTTGACCATATATCGGCTGGAATATTTTTTAATCGTACATCAAGCCTATTTTCATTTTCTGTCACAATTTACCTCATATTTTAACTATATGAGATTATATAAGATTTAAAGAATGAAGTTAATAATACTAGGAAAAACTATAGATTGAAAGGAATTGGGGTCGCAAACAATTTTATTCCAAACCGCCAGATTGCGATTATTATACCAAATACCATTCATCGTTGTAAGAAAAGGATTTTATAATATCAGCCGCTCCCGACTGTTATATAAAATAAGCAAAAGCTTATTTCAATTTATAACCCCACCCAACCACCCCAAAAGAAGATAAAGGGCTAAAGTCTGACGGCTCAGCCGTATATAAGGAAGCCGACCGTTCCAACAGCAATAGGAACGGTCGGCTACAACCTCGCAATTCAGCCCCGAAGATAATATGGGCTGAATTGAATGATTTACCTCACACCGGAAATTCAGTGGCGGGAACTTGCCAAATTACGATTTTGATGGGGAATTTAATTTTGATTAGATAATATATACAAGGGGGTATTTATACATTGATTGTATAGGTTTTTATATCCTGTTTGTATAGGTATTTGTAGGGATAATTATTGATTATTAATCCAATTTAGCGTGATTTATTAAAAAATCATATACAGTTTCATTTATCAGCTCAATTCCTTTTTGTTGAGGAAACTTATCTGTCAAAAGGAATCCTTTGTATATCTTTTTTTCGGTTTCGAAAAATTTATCTTTTATTTCTTTAATTTTTTGTTGGTTCTCAAATTTATATGCTGTCCCACCTGCTTCTTGTGGAAATATTTCTTTTAATTTTAAACGAGCAATATTATCACTATCAAAACCAAAACCAAGAATATAAACTGTATCTGCCTTAATTAATAGATCATAAGCATTTTTAAATCTAGACTCGATTTCAGCATTCATGTCTTCAAAAATAATACTTAGATTTTTTATATACCCTCTTAAATGCTTTTCCTCTAAGGGAGCACCATATTCCCTTCCATTTTCACCTTGCCAAGGTAACGGATCTAACTGACCATATAAATGTATAATTGGTATTTGGTTTATAATTTCTATAACTTTTGGGGAAGTAATGTCTTCACTATAATGCGATAAAGTAGTGTATAAAAAATGTTCCAGTGAACGATCATAATTAAAGGTTACAAAAGAAACTTTGTTTTGGGAAAATGTGTCAATTTCTGTATCCTCTACCATTTTATTTAATAAAAATCTGTACCAATTTTCAGTTTTTATGGCTTTATGCTTATCTTCATACTTTGTCAGGATATATGCAATAGCCATTTTCCCTATCATTAAATATTTCTTCTTAAATTTTTCTAAAAAGGCATCTATTGAATAACCTGCTCTGAGCTCTAACTTATTTGCAAACTCACTAATTTCCTTTTTTATAAGAAGTTGTCATCCAAATCAATCGACGAGTTCCATTTAGGGCCTCCAAGCGCGGAACCAAACGATTTTGACAATAAATATAAATCTTGCCCGTCAATACGATCAGAGGAACCCGCAGAAGTGATGTCGATATTGCCGATTGGTGTATCGTGGACAACGGGCACCAGTGCGTCTGATTGACGTATTGCCGGACCTTTGCCAACGGCAACAAAGGTATTGTTTCCGTAGGCTATGTCGTTGAGGTGAAAGGTTGTCCCTGAATTTCTTGTCACCCATTTGATGCCATCGGCTGAAGTAAATATTGAGCCGTAATCGGTCACGGCCGTAAATATATTTTTGCCGAAAGTTATTGCATTGAAATAATTTGCCGATAGCCTTTTTGTCCATTTAATGCCGTCAAGGGAAGAAAATATTACACCGTTATTCAAGCCACCCTGCGCTGTGACTAAAAATATGCCGTTGCCGTAAATCATATCTCCGAACGTATAATCAACTGTGCCATTGCTTGGATCGCCGGGCGTTTTATAATCGGCTCCTTCAATTTGTAATGTTTTTTGAGTCCAATCTGCGCCATTGGATGAAATGGATACTGTGCTGCTGTCCATAATGGCAACAAACATATTGCTACCGTAGGCTATTGCAAAACCTCCTGCAAATAACCCAGTTGGTCTGTTTATTCTTTCTGTCCAATTAGTCCCGTTGGAAGATGTTGCTATCCCGCTCCAATCAATACCGGCAAAAATATTATTGCCATAAGTTATTCTTACGGCGTGAATGGTTGAATGTGCCGTCCAATTAGTCCCATCGGAAGAAATGAATATGGTACTTCCATAAGGGGCGACAAACATACCGTTAGCATAAATTATATGGTTTACGTTAGCCATCGGACTGGAATTACCCGGATATACACTTACGCTGATTGTCCAAGTGATACCATCCTGTGAAGTATATATTTGGCCGACATCGTCTTTGATAAGAAAAGTGTTGTTTCCATAAACCGCGGCATTAAAGTTATCTGAGTAAGATCCATTGACAATCGGCCCGCTTATTGCTCGTGTATGCCAAGTATTCAACGGATCCTCAGCGAACGAAAAATGAGCGCAAGAGATTAATAAACAAAACACCGAAAAAATAACTTTTTTCACTTTCTTTTCCCTCCAATCTTTTTATTCAAATCAAATACATTTATCTAAATCTTTTTTCTGTCCCTAATCATCACATTGTTTTTCCTCCTATCTGTAAAGCTTTCGTACCGCCTCTCTCACGTCCTCGTTAAAAAGACTCGCGTAAATTTGCGTTGTGTTTATCGAACTATGGCCCAGTTGCTGTTGCACCAGTCTGAGATTGTGCGCACTCACTTTGTAGAGATGAGTTCCATAAGTGTGCCTCAACGAGTGAATGCCATAACGGGTTTCAAGTCCAGCTTTCAATAGACAGCGTTTAAATGCCTTCTGCAAGGCTCTTGTCGTTAATTGATTCCCAGAATCATTGCTCAACAGCCAGTCTTCTTTGCCGGTTGACTGGCCGCTTTCCTTTTTCTGTTCGAGAAATAAGCGACAAATATTCTTGAATTCCGGGCTGAAATACACAATCCGCGCCTTATCTCCCTTGCCATGCCTTATAACCAATGAAGATTGTTTGTCTTGTATATTCAAGTCGGCTATCTTCAGATTTGTCATCTCCGAAACCCTCAAACCGCAAAAAAGACCGAGCTCAATCATGAACCAGTCCCGGATATAAAAGAATCTAATAGTTTTACGAGCCGCCTCTTTACAGCGTTGGCGCAGTTTTCTTACTTGGGCCAAAGTCAAGCATTTGCTTTCGTCAATCACCGGAGAGTAGCTCCTTCTGTGTTTTGGCGGTTCACCTTTGATAAATTTTATGAACTGAAAGAGAAAAGACATGAATTGGAAAAGGGTTGATAGTACGCGGATAAATGAAGAAGTTGGAATATTTCTCTTAAATTTTCGGCAACAATACAGACCAATAGCATTGCGGACAAACTTCATTGATTAAAATAGTTTTAAATTGAAATTAGACTGATAGCGTATAACTTTTTTGGATTTTTTTGAGAAAAACTTAGCGAGGAACACGGTTCATCTTATTTATCAAAGATGAACTATGTTAAAGCGATTTTACTACCGAAAGGAAGTGGGTGTCAAGGTAAAAATATATAAAATTATTAATAAATAATTTTAACATAATACCACCAACAAAATTGGTGATATAATTATTATCATGAATTTATTAAGATATCCTTATTTCATCTACAGCATCATATTTCTTATTATATGGTCTCTTATTTGGCTCTTTAGAAAAGATTTAAGAAAAAAACTTTTGTTTGTAAGTATAATTCTCTGCCCAATAGGTCCAATATCCGAAATTTGGTATTTTAAAGATTATTGGGCTCCATTAACAATTACAAAATTTTTTATTAACATAGAAGATTTAATTTTTACTTTTGCTTTAGGTGGTATTACTTATGGCATCTATAAAATAGTATTTAATCTAACTAATTCCGAGAAAAAACAATATAAAAGCCGAATTTGGTTTATATTCTTCGCCCTTGCGGTTGTACTAGGCTCCCTTACCTTATTTTCCAGCTTCCTCAAAATAAATTCAGTTGTTGTCACAATAATTGCATTTTGTTTTTTAACTATTATTATCTGGCGTCTCAGAAAAGACCTCATTGTTCCTTCATTAATATCCGGACTATTTATATCAATTTTATTTTTCATTATTTATCAAATCATGTTTCAACTTGTTCCGAATCTTGGAGAATTATGGTGTAAAAACTGTAATCCATCAGGGATAGTCATATATGGATTAAATATTGAAGAGTTCTTGTGGGATTTTTCTTGGGGAGTTGTCGGAGGAGTATTTTACGAGATGGTTTCTGGATATAGTTTTACTTCATTATCGTCATTTAAAAATAATAATGTTAAAAAAATATTATCAAATTTTAATACGTTTGATAATTATCGTAATGGCCTCGGGAAAAAGAAGCTAAATTCATCATTGGATATCTTGATGTCAACTTCAACTCAAAAAGTTCTATTAATAAGAATTACTCGGAAAGTTGATTATTATATTTCTAAATTAATAGACTTCCCACTATCTGCTGATTACGCTATATTTACTATAACTATTTCACCCTTATTTTTAGATTTACCGTTTTTTTATGTTAATTTCCATACTGCGGGAACAGCTTTATGTTGGGTATTGTTTTATACAACTCTAACATATTGTTTACTTAAATTTTCTCAGACCGCATGGCTATCATTGATCAAATTAACAGAACATATTAATAATTTACTTGCTACCGAAACAAATAAAAAGTTGTTAATTGATTTAATAAATAAGTATATAAATCTGAAGAAGCAAATTATTTCTAGCTTTATAACCGGTATTGTTGGAATAACTATTCTATACTATCTTTCTCCATTTTTTTCTAAGTTTGTCAAATTTGGATTTGCATCTTATTTCCAAGTTTTTTTGAATGCTTTTTTAGGAATGAACGCGGTTTATTTGTTTTGGGTAGGGACATTATATTTTTACCGAGTAAAATCAATGGCTAACTTATCATTATGTTGGTATTCTCCCGCTGACACCCCGGCTATTAGTGAACTAAGTGCTTTACTTGCTAGCTGTGCGTTAAAATCAATTGTTGGATTAGTATTGCTTTTATTTCCTCTTTTTTATTATATCAACAAAATTTCTTCTCCGCAGATTGTTTATGCTACTAGTTTTATATTTAGTTTATCTATCAGCGCAGCAATTTCAATTACTTTTTTCCCTCAATATTGGCTTATTCAAATAGTAAAAAAACAAAAGGATCAATCATTGGCAGAACTAAGAATAAAAATAGATTCGATGTTTATAGCAGGAGAAAAAGAAGAAACAATTAACAAAAAAATTGCCTTATATCATAACATTAGACAATCACCTGACTCTGTTATGGATATCAATAGTACGATTAACTATTTATTGTCAGTTACTTTAACATTTGCTCCTTATTTACTAAAATATGTAATAAAAATATTAAAATACACTCAGCAATAAATAGTTTAATCAAAGTATTAATACTAATAAACACTTTCCAAAAGCCATTTACGGATTATACAAAACGTCATGTGCAAAGTTTTATTTATATATTCTTTCTGCCAAGCTCACCGCATCAAATATATGATGCCAATATCTATCCTTGATTTTATTTTTATCCGAAAACATCCCCGATTCCGGAAATTTAGAAAATAACTTCTCTGCCGTTTCTTCTCTGGTCGCGTTTGAATTCCCACAAACACTTTTTCTTATCTGCTCCGGTGTAAATTCTCTCACCCTCACTTTATTCTCTTTAGCAGTTTCTTTGATTACTACGCATATTTTATCCAACAATTTTGACTGTTTACTCCAATGGTACAACGGTTTTTCAATCGCCAGCACTTGAGGCTGATAATAATCAATCAGCTTTTGAATTATTCTTTCCGCTTCCTTAATTCTTTCCCCTGCCAGTTGGTTTGTTTTTATTCTCCTTACACCATAATAAACAAGCTGATTGTTTTCCAATGCGGCAACGCCAAGATAACGACTGCCCGGATCGACAGCCAAAATATTTTTAATTTTATTCATATTTTTATTTTCCGAAATTATCTCCTTTCCCCACAGTGGCGGGCCAGATATGTAAACAAAGCTCCTTTGGACTTTCTTACTTTCCTTTCCGGCATTTCCTTTACCTCTCCCAAAATTTTGAGCAGGCTGTCGGTCGTGTATTCTCTGACAAGAGAAAGGTAAACGTATATATGATCCATATCTCTTAGAGAAACAGCCAAGTCGTAAGCCAATAATTCTTCTTTTGTTTCCGGTTGAAAGTTTTTCTTTTGCATATTTTTGATTTTTAAAATTTTTGCCGACAATTTTTTATTGCGTAACGTTTAACGTTAATATAAATAACGTAACGTACAGATAAAAGAAGGCAAAAATTGATTAGTAAATTAACTCTTCGACCTTTTTTGTGGATAACTTATTTCATTAAGGGTTGATTTGATTCGTAAACTCCATTCCCCTGCTTACGCTTGGTTTCATTCCTGCGTTCCAAAATCGGAATTTGCCAACGTTCGTATTGTTTCGGCCAAATGGCTTCAAGTGGAACCGAAAGAGCAATCGTTAATTTCACAAAGCTTTCCGAATCCGGCGTGCTGACACCTTTTTCCCAACGATTCACAATTGATGAAGTCTTGTGAAATATAACGTACGCTAACTCTTTCTGGCTTAGCCCCATCTTTTTTCGCAAAACCCAAATATTATTTCTCAATGGATGTTTTTTACCTACCTTTTCATTTGTCATGTTCATGAAAAAATAAAACAAATAAAAATCGACCCTGATTAAATTCTAACCAGAGCCTTGATTATCGAAAGAGGTATAAATTTGACTATGTAGTCAAAGAAAGAAAATAAAACTGTGGATAAACCCCTGATTTTCTCCTGCTACGTCAATTCCACCTCCCTTGTTTCCTCATATATAGCCTCTACGATAAAGCTATGGATAATTTTGAAAACAAAATGTCGTTTTTCGCTGAAACGAATTTCCGGGGAGAACATAAAAGATTCGGCATCAGAAAAAAAGACCGGAGAGGCCATATGTATATTTTGGGCAAAACCGGCACGGGCAAGTCTACTCTCATTTCTCAATTAATGCGGTCGGATATATCCAATAACGAAGGCTTTTGTTTGATTGATCCGCACGGAGACTTGGCGGAAAAAGTCTTGGAAATGATTCCCGAAGAAAGAAAAGACGATGTTATCTATTTCAACCCCGGAGACACCAATCATCAAATTAACTTTAATATTCTGGAATACAAAAAACCCGAAGACAAATATCTTATCGCTTCGGGATTTATAAGCATCGCAAGAAAAATTTGGAAAGATTTTTGGGGGCCTAGGCTGGAACATATTTTGAGAAACACAATCCTGACCATTTTGGAATTTCCGCAAATGGGAACTATTCTTTGGATTCCGAAGTTGCTCCAAGACGATGATTTCAGAAAAGAAATAATAAATAAAGTATACGATAAACAATTGAGGGAATTTTGGTATTTGGAATTTGAAAAATATTCCCCCGCTTTTCGCCGAGAAGCGGTTTCCCCCATTCTTAACAAAGTAGGGCAATTTTTATCCAATCCGCAAATCAGAAGAATCTTTGAAAAACCAAGGAGCAGTTTTGATATCAGAGAAATAATGGACAGCGGGAAAATACTCATCGTCAATCTAGCCAAAGGAAGAATCGGTGAAGATAACACCACTCTTTTGGGTGCGATGCTTACTACCAAACTGGAACTCGCCGCCTTATCAAGGGCGGATATACCGGAAGAGCAAAGAAGAGACTTTTATCTATATGCCGATGAATTCCCCTGCTACGTTACAGAAAGCTTTTCTTCGATTTTATCGCAAGTGCGGAAATACCGGCTCTGCCTTATACTCGCGAACCAATACCTCAACCAACTGGACGACAAAACCAGAGGGGCGATTTTCGGCAATGCCGGAACTATTATATCTTTCCGGGTGAGCGCAGAAGATGCCGAATATCTTGCTAATGAATTCTTCCCGGAATTCGGCAAAAATGATTTCGTTTATTTGCCTTACTACGAAATATATATCCGGCTGATGGTTGACGGAGTAACGAGCAGAGGGTTTAGCGGAAAATTAGTACAGTAAATTGAAGCTAATTGCTCAAATATAATTAATATCTTGTATTGATATTAGTTTTCTATTTTTTAGAGACGGGAGGGAATAATCCCTCCCGTATTTTGAATTTCGTGCCGGAAGGGAAAAGAATGCCTCAATTCCCTTCCGCTTCTACGTTCTTTAATAGCAGGACCCTGCGCCCGATTTACTATCGGTCTCGTCTCATCTCTTAAGGAAATAAAGGGAAATTCATTTGCAACAATTTCTACTTCCTTCTTTTTTTCCTCTTTGACGAGCGTTTCTTTTGTTGAGATTTGAAAAAGGCATTTTCGCAAATCATCAACAAAGACGCAAGGGATTCGAAAAATAATAATAAGCATGATAGTATCTCCTCTCGTGTAATAATATTAACTTTTTTCAAAACAATAAAAAGTAATATTAAACGAATTAGAATAAGGATACTATTAAGAAAAAGATTGAGACGAGACCAAGATTTTCTTGATCTCATGTCCCATCTCCTTTCTTATTATATTTCTTATCCGCTCTCCTTTTTAGAGTTAAGTTTTTTAATCTATATTTGGTTAAACTTATTTTATTGATGTAATTATAATATAAATTTTTTGAGACTTAATATGTAGGTGGAGATCTAGTTTTTCTACAATATGTCAAGAAAAGATTAATGCCTAAAATTATTTGAGGATATAATGAATGTTTTTGTGTAATCATCTCACGAATCCTTTTAATTCAGAATACATAATATGTAACCCAAAATAATGATGTGAAAATGACTAAAACAAAGCTAAGCAGAATTATCTAATAAACTTATTTTTTATTATAACACTAAAAAACTAGTTTATTTCACAATTTTTATCTCTTTATTTGCCTACCTAATCAATTCTATCTCTCTTATATTTTCTATCCCCTCTTACTACACTAATCTCATGCCCATTAAAAATTCAAAAAGAAAGAGAGGTGAGAAAATGTACAGTCCAAAAATTTCCGAGGAATTGATTCCGGAACTTTATCGTCTCAGTAAAGAAAAAGGCAAGCCAATGACAAAGGTTATTGACGAGATTGTCAGAAACGGCCTCAAGCGCGCTTGCAATATCAAATTTTTGCAGGTTAAAGAAGTTTCCGGGACACCCGTCATTTCGCCCTCAGCCGTGGCGGAAATGATGAAGGAAGAAGCCAAAATAGACAGAGAATGCCTGTGGGTGCTACACCTTAATATCGCCAACAAGATTATTGAAAAAGAACTGGTCTCGATGGGAACTGTTGCGAAATCATTGGTTCACTGCAGAGAGGTGTACAGACGGGCGATTGCGAATGGCTCCACGGCAATTGTAACAATCCACAATCACCCCGGAGGTCAAGTCAAACCATCGGACGAGGACTTGAGAGTATGGGACATGCTGAATGAAGCCGGCAAGTTATTGAAAATAGACGTGCTGGATCATCTGATTATCACTCCGGCAGGCGGTTATTATTCAAGAAAGGAGGCTGGGTTATGAGCGAACCATTTTTTGTTATAGAAGTTAGGCTCGATGAAGGCGACCCAAGGGTGTGCGACTACTGCAATAAATTTCTGGTAAATGAACATGGAATAACGGAAGAAGAATGTTTTTCCACCGATTACGGACTGATGTGCAAAAAATGTCTCGGCAAGATTAATCCCCTAACCTCTCACCAACCCGGCGAAGATGTTACAAAAGAAGCTTGGTATCTGGGCTTCCCGGCAGAAAGGATGTGATGAATATGAAATTTACGGCAAGTTACGGTTTGAAAAACAATGACGAAAACTATTTTGTGTCCCTTGAAACGGAAAACGATATGGAGATTAAAAATGCGCCGGAAACAATTGATGAATTATTCGAGTTGGCAAAAAAGGCTGTCCAAAGACAAACAGAAGGTACTCCCCTCTCCAAAGCAGAAGAAAATGACAATGGCGATGAAGGAAAGCCGGAAGGTAAAATCACGCCCAAACAAACGAAGTTTATATATACGCTGTTAAGGAACAACAAAAAAATATTTGGCGATGATGCCACCGATTATCTGAGGAAAGAATTTAAGGTTAAATTGGTGAAAGAAATTTCCTTCAAGCAAGCCGACGCGTTCATCAAAAAGCTTCTGCAAAAAGATTGAGAGCACAGAAAAAATAAAAACGTAAGGAAGCAGTCTAGGCTGCTTCCTTTTTTATTTTTTTAAAATCAATTTAATTAATTTTAGGATACCCCCTTGTATATATTATCTAATCAAAATTAAATTCCCCATCAAAATCGTAATTTGGCAAGTTCCCGCCACTGAATTTCCGGTGTGAGGTAAATCATTCAATTCAGCCCATATTATCTTCGGGGCTGAATTGCGAGGTTGTAGCCGACCGTTCCTATTGCTGTTGGAACGGTCGGCTTCCTTATATACGGCTGAGCCGTCAGACTTTAGCCCTTTATCTTCTTTTGGGGTGGTTGGGTGGGGTTATAAATTGAAATAAGCTTTTGCTTATTTTATATAACAGTCGGGAGCGGCTGATATTATAAAATCCTTTTCTTACAACGATGAATGGTATTTGGTATAATAATCGCAATCTGGCGGTTTGGAATAAAATTGTTTGCGACCCCATTTGTTATATTACAAACTTTTGATTCTGTGTTTTGAAGAGAAAATTCGGAGCGAATTTTCTCCCTATCTTTTTGATTTTCCCCGCCAAAGAATGAATAATCATTTTCTTTAAATATATCAGAATAATAAAGGTTTATCTGAATTTGCGAGGGAGAATAATTTATATCTTTGATAAATTTTTTAACGAATATATTTTTATCAACACCCCGCTTTTGAGGAAGGGATTTTGTGAGGTGAGTGAAACTAAGAATGAAAACTATATTTTCTTTCTCGTTTTTGAAAGGCTTCTTTTCCTCCTTCTAATACTTCGTAAACATGTTGACGTATACCCTTCCTAAATAATATAGCTTTTTGTTCTGTTTCTGATAATTCAAAAGTATTTTCTAGCGCACCGGAAACATACTCAAATTTGTACTTCTTATTTTCTCTTCCTTTTTCCTGTCCATCTTGATTAGCCACAATTACTTCCTCCGCATCAGCTCCAACAGCTAAGTTGGGATTGTGTGTAACGATAATAATTTGTCTCTGCTTCTTCTTTTTTTTCACAAAAGAAACCAAGTCATCGTAAACCGATCTATTGTCCAAATCGTCCTCTGGCTGATCAAGAAGAATCGGCCACTCCTCACTACTTAAATCAATTAATAGGCGCAAGAGAACAAGTCCTTTTTTACCCGGTGACATTTTGTCTAGTGAATCGTTTTTATAAGATATTTTGAAATCAAGATCAAAATAATCTTCAAGAATTTTCACAATGGTGTCTTTTGGTGATTTGTTTTTGATGGTTTTAATTTTTCCGTCAACTACAGCGTTAAAAACAGCCAAAATAAATGCTATGTGATTATTTGGATCATATTGATATTCATACTCGTCTTTCCAATCAACGCCATCAATACATCGCTTTATATCCGGTTTATTTAAACTACCATGTATAACTTCATCGTTAAATCTCTGCTCATTGAACCCAACAGAGACATTCAAAGATATATCCTCAAAATTATTCTCGTATTTTTTAAATTCGTTTCTCGTTGCATCATAAACAATAAAAATATTTCTATATGTTTCAATGAGAAATTTCTTTTCTTTTTCGTAATTGCCTCTTTTTGACGCAAGCCCTTTCTTTTCAAGGGAAATTTTGTTCAGCTTTTTTTGTTCTTCTTTAATTGCATCGTTCTTTTTCCTTAGTTCATCCTGTAATTTGACCTTAGCCATAAATGGTGCAAGATCTTTTTTGATTTTTTCCAGTTCCTTTTTGTTGGCTTCAAGTTTTGCGTCAATAGATACTGTTATTTTATCCACCGAAGCCAAAATATTTGTTTTTATCTGCCCCAAAATGCCAAATTCTTTAATAAATTCGCTTATAATAGTTTCATCACCCATATAATCGGGTTGCTCGTCCCTCAATTCTTCCAAGCTTTCTAATTGATGTAAAATGTTTTGTTTGAATAGAGCAATACTTTTTTTGTCTTCAAACAAAATTGAAATGCCAGTCGTAACTTTTTTTTCTTGATCGAGAAATTTTTCATAGTCTTTGATCTCTTGTTCTGAAAGACCAGATTTATTTTTTATTTCGTCCGCCTCTTTCTGTATCTGCATAAGATATTTTTGGATACCTTTTTCTTCTCCTAATTGTTTAATATTTTCCTCTATTTCCACAATTTCCTGTTTTATCTGATATAAATTAGTAACACTAACCGGAATTGATTTGGAAAGAGTTTTTATTTGGGAAAGGTTACTTTCGTATTTATCTTTTACTGTTTCATCTTGCAATAAAACATCTTTGACAAATTTATTTAATGTTTCGCGACTTTTAACATTTTTCTCTGAAAGTTTGTTGAGATAATTTTGGGGTATGTATAAAATTTTTCTCTCACTTCCATTATCACTACCCTCAATGCTTTTGAGATAAGTGCTTTCACCATCAGCCCATACAACCTCAAAATTAAAATCCGGCGATTCATCAAAATTATACTGCGTAGCAGAGGGATGATCGACAAACCTATTTTTGATTTCTTGTAAATCAACAGTCTTGGCTATGTAGTACAATAATAAAGATTTCCCCGTTGATTTTCCTCCAATTATTGTGGCCAGATTGTGATTGACTTCAATAGCATCAGATAAGAAGTTATCTTGGCCTGTATTATCAATAAATCGAACTTTATCAATGAGAAAATAGGACTTTTTCGCCTCTGGCTTTTCATAGCCAAACGCAACCCTGTCAAACGGCTCAAAGAGTATTTGTCTTAACCCTTCAAAAGTTTTATCTGCTTTAATCCAAGTGATGTCTTTAACCAGCGCATTGCCTTTCTTATATTGTTTACCTAAAAAATTTTCAATATCATCAAAAGAATGACAATCGGAAGTTGCCACTACTGGCTTAGCAACGGATTTAATAGTTTTATTTTCGTAACGATTCTCTTTCAAAAAATATTCTCGGTCTTGTTCTCGCCCAAAGAAAAAATCACACTCTTTATCTACCTCGTCAGATAATCCCATTTTCCTTGGGGATTTTGTATTTGCCCGTATGCCACCAGTTCCATTTGAAGCACCAGCGATTAGATAGGGTTTGTCATTTCCAAAGGTTTCCTTTAAGGCTTTTTTCAAGTTACTCAAGGATATACATGCCTTATCATATCCCAAGCTGGTTAAATCTTCAGATGTACAATGATAATGCGAACCATTACTTTTAGTATTAGTCGTTTCCAATTTTGATAAAAATGTTTTTACGTCTTCAATTTTGCATTTGTTATCAAAAAGGATGTGAATATTGATTTCCTCGCTATTCGTGTTGGTACTTATATCAAGACGAAATTCTATATTTGGAAAGAATGCCCTGTCCTTAAAATCTTTGTTTGATTTTATTTTCTCTAAAAGTTTTACATAGCCATCAATGGAAAAATAATCAGTGATACCAAAAACAGACACATCAGAATTTTTAAGACAATCAGTAAATTTATCCCAAACATCAGTGCTGTCTTCTGTTTTATATTGATTGGCAAGTTTTGTTTCGGGAATATGAATTTGTAAATCCCATTTTTGCCAAACAGATCCTTTTGATAAAAAATTATTTGTCATAGTATTATCTCACTAACTCATCAATTGATATACCTAGCGCTTTCGCTATTTTAATAACTGTATCAATCCTCGGATTTTTTATTCCGCCCCGCTCGATTTTTATTATGGTATTGTATGAAATGCCGGATTCAACAGCTAGCTTCTCTTGAGACCAGCCTTTTTCTTTGCGTATTTTAGTTAAATTTTTCATATGCATTATTTGCCTCTTGACTTACAGGTAGTATTAATATACAATATCATTATACTATATTATAATACGCTGTATTTTTAGATATTTTATATAAAAAGGGGTTAATATGCAAGACAAATCACTCAAATTAAAATGCGCAATCTATACGAGGGTTTCCACCGATAGCCAAGCGGAAGTTGAATTTAATTCGTGCGAAGCGCAAGAAGCGAAAATTAGATCATTTATTGATAGCCAAGAAAATATGGAAATTTTCAGGGCCTATTCTGATCCCGGATTCACTGGTGCTAATCTCAACCGCCCGGCTATGCAAGCAATATTGGAAGATGTAAAACAAAAGAAGATAGACCTTGTCATCTCTTACAAAATAGACCGGCTAACCCGGTCGCCCAGAGATTTTTATCAGCTTATCGAGCTATTTGATAAATATGGCGTTGATTTCATTTCCGTAACCGAACGGTTTGACACGTCCACTCCCTCCGGCAGATTATTGAGAAATATAATGCTCACCTTTGCCCAATTTGAAAGAGAGCTTATCAGCGAAAGAACCAGAGACAAAATGCTTGAACGAGCCCAAAGGGGTATGTGGAATGGCGCAAAGCCCTCTTTCGGATATAAAGCTGAAAATAAAAAGCTTGTTGTTGACAAAGATAAAGTTGAAATTGTACGTTCAATTTATGAAAAATATATAACCGGAAGCTTTGTTACAACTATTGCCAAAGAAACAGACTTACCAAAAAACAAAATATTTCTAATACTGAGAAATCCAGTTTATATAGGGAAACTTAGATACGCAGGCAAAATATCTCAAGGAATTCATAAACCTATAATTTCCGATGATGTTTTCAATTTCGCGCAAAGTTTACACAAACAGAAAATAGTAAAAATGAAAGTATATAAAAATTATTCTCTGGCAGGGCTGATAAAATGCAAGGAATGCGGTTCAACAATGACACCATGTTTTACAAACAAGAGAAAAGAAAATAAACTTAAACGATATTACTATTACCGCTGTACAAAAATAGTCAAAAAAGATTGGCAAAGTTGTATGACAAAGGAAGTAAGTGCCGACCGGATTGAAAGATATATCTTCGATAATTTAGAAAGAATCGCTATTGATAAGCAATATCTCGAGAGTTTGATTTTTACCCTGAATTCGGGGGTATTGGGTGCCCATTCGGGAGTCGAACTGCCGTCCGACCCCCTGACAATTTCCCCTGAAATTGTCGCCCAAACCCTCACTCACCTCACAAAAACCCTTCCTCAAAAACGGGGAATTGATAAAAATCTATTCATTAAAAAATTCATTAAAAATATAATTTATTCCCCCTCGCAAATCCAAATAAATCTTAATTATTTCAAGGATTTTTCAGCGAATTCAATTGAAATAAGCCCCGATAGAGGACTTCGTCCTCTAACAGCCTCTCCAAAGGGTTTACCACCGACTTTGTTGGCTTGTCCTGTCGGAAATTGCAACAAAATAAAGCCTGTTTCCATCAATAACAAAAGCTTTGTAAATCCTCAGCATGTCCAGCGGGATGAAAAATTCTCTGATGGAGTAAATGATTTTTTATTCGGCGGGGGCGGGGACTTATTCTCCACAGTTTTAACGGCGGAGGAAGCCTCGGCGAA
Organism: bacterium; assembly: GCA_028719205.1. Classification (GTDB taxonomy): domain Bacteria; phylum JACRDZ01; class JAQUKH01; order JAQUKH01; family JAQUKH01; genus JAQUKH01. The sequence continues at coordinate 1,453 of JAQUKH010000017.1, read as the reverse complement.
GGAGGAAAAAAATGGGGATAAAATTCGCTCAGAATTTTCTCGTTGTTCCCCCGAACAACAAGTTCGGGACATAACAAATGGGGTGGCTGACGGGACTCGAACCCGCGGCAACAAGATCCACAATCTTGTACTCTAACCAACTGAGCTACAGCCACCATTGATTGTAATAATGCACGAAAAAACTGGTCGGGGCGCTCAGATTTGAACTGAGGGTCTCCTGCTCCCAAGGCAGGCGCGCTAGCCGGGCTACGCTACGCCCCGACATATTAAATCTTCTATATATTTTCTATTTTCCTGGTTTCGAACCCATCCGATATCCATCGGCTTGCGCTAGCCAGCGGAGTTTATCCGCCTCTGGCGGGCTACGCCCCGACGTAATAAAACAGATATTATAATAAAAATTTACATGTTCGTCAAACTATTTCTTTCGGGGGCCGTTAAAACAATTAAACTTTTTTCAGCACCTCCATACCTCTCCTCGTTATTTCTTGCGCGTAATCCGTCCATATACCTGTACCCCAATAACGGAAACAGCTTGTCTGTGATAATAATAAATAAAGCAGGGCCTTACGGTAATTTATATCCATCGGATCGATTTTTTTATTATCAAATTTTTTATGGAACTCAACGCTTAACCTGTTGATCGGGTCTAAAATATGTTCATATCCTTTAACCCAATTCTTATCATTTGTCCATGATCCCTTATCAAGGTTATAATTCGGATTTTTCTCTTTAATTTTGCTGATAGCCTCATCGCAGGCGCTATGTTTGCATTCTTTGACAAATTCCCATATTTTATTTTGTGAAGCAGGCTGTACCGGAATAAACTTTTTCTCATCAAGACCCGCCTGTCTCAGGAATTCAAGGTATTCAGAACCGTTCATCGAGACAACTCCTTCGGTTCCGATTTCATAAAACGCCTTTTTATACGCCGGCGGGAATTCATTCATCATTACACCGCCGTTTTCACCGTCTCCGATCTGGTAAACATATGGCAGAATTTTCCTGCCCGCGTACTCTTGCGCTTGAACCGATTTTGCCTCATAATAAGGCTGCATCTGCCCGATAAGTTTGTTATCCGAACCCTGAGTTTTAATTAAAACAATTATTTCCTCTATCTCGCCCATTGAATTTTTCGCGACAAGACGGTGAGGAAAATGAGGTTTTCTTATCCCCGTTCCATCAAGGTTTTCAATAGTATGCTCCTGTACCATAAGCCATTCATACCCGCATTTTTTCAATGCCTTTATATATTCAAAGCAAACATCAGGATGGATCGGTAAATGCATTTCAGGCGGGGAAAAACCCTTTACCCTTTTTATCGCTCCCATACCGAATATTGACGCGAAATGGGACCTCCATGCCATTATATGAAGTTCAATATCAGGCACAGGCGTGGAACTGACAACCGCATGAGACCATGTAGTCCCTAACCATTCCACATACCGGTGAT
>JAQUKH010000016.1 GCA_028719205.1 bacterium | reverse complement strand
ATTACTACAGTGCGTGTTTGGATCAATCCTGAAGGTAAAGTAACCAAGGCCGAAATAGCAAGATCAAGCGGATTTATGGAGCTGGATCAACTGGCGCTGGATAGTATAAAAAAGAGGATTTTTAAAGCAAGTTCAGACGGCGCGGAACGTATAGCTATTATAGAAATTGATTTTACAAATATAAGGTAGCGATGCTATTATTTAAAAGAATTATTATTTTGTTTGTTTTAATTGTCAGTTGCGCGAACATTGCTTTTGCAAGTGAGGAAGCAGTTGAAAGTTATCAATTAGGAATAAGATTATTTAAAGATAAGGACTATGTTAATGCTATAAAGCAATTTAAAGAATTTATCCAGCTTTTTCCTAATGACAACCTTGTCTCTGACGCGGAATACCGTATCGGAGAAAGTTATTTCCAGTTAAAACAAAATAAAGAAGCAATTGAGCAATATCAAAAAATAGTTCAGAAATACCCCAGCAGTGAAAGTTCCGCGAAATCCGCTTTTAATATCGCGTGGATATATTTTGAAGAAGAAAAATATGATGATGCTATCGCTGAATTCCAGAAGGTAACACTAAAATACCCGGGCACGCTTACCGGTATTGAAGCACAGTTTCGGATTGGCGACGCGTATTATAATAAGGGTGAATATTCTCTGGCGATCGAAGCGTATCAAATGGTTATTTTGAAGTATCCCAGCAGCGAATTTACTCCCCAAGCCCAGTACTGGATCGCTTTATCTTATTTCCAGTCTAAAGATTATGACAAGGCCATAGCGGACTTTTCCCAAATTCTGAAAGATTACACGGAGGGAGATTTATTGGATGATGTTTCTTACGCGCTGGGTTTAGCGTATTATAAAAAAGAAGATTATGATAATGTTATTACTACCCTTAAAGAATTAATTAAACGTTTTCCTGAAAGCGAATTTGTTTCTAACGCGATGTATTATATCGGGAATAGTTATCAGCAAAAAGCAAAGTTTGATGAAGCAATTATTGCTTATAATGAGCTTTTGAGTAAATATACAAAAGGGGAATTCCTGGATGCCGCGCAGTTTAATTTAGCTGAGGTTTATAAGATAAAAAATGATTACTCGGGAGCGATACAGGCGTATCAAAAATTAACCGAACTTTTTCCTGAAAGCAGTTTAGTTGCCCGTTCATTATATGAAGTTGGCAAGCTTTATATGAAATTAGGCCAGAATAATCAGGCTTTATCGGTTTTTACTATTATTGTGGAAAAGATCTCCCAAGCTGAAAAACCGGAAGAGGTGGCTAATTGGATAGATTGGTTTGAACCCGCTGTTAAAGAATTTATAGATATAATAAAAACTTATCCGGATAAGGAATTTGTGGCTTCAACTATAAGCAGTATAGCTGAATGTAATTTTAAAATAGGCCGTTATGATAAAGCGGCAATATATTACAATAGGATTTTAACAGAATATCCTAAAACGGAATATGCTCCTATAGCTTTATTAGGTTTAGCTAAAATTTATGAAGCGGATAAAAAAATTGATGAATTAGAAAAGATTTACCGCCGCCTTATCAGCGAATATCCGGAAAGTGACCAAGCCGCGGAGGCACAGATAAAACTGGGTGAGAATTTTTTAGCCGCTAAAAAATATGATTCAGCGGTTGAAGAATTTACAAAAGCGACTAGTTTAAAATCTGATACTAAAACTGCTTCCCGTATCCAATACCTGATCGCTAAAATATTTTATGACCAGAAAAAATATAATGAAGCGATCGCGGCGTATAAAATTGTATTAGAAAAATATCCGGAAAGTGAATTCACATTAAAAGCTATTTATGAACTTGCGTATTCCTGCCTGGGGAACAAAGATCTTGCTACCGCTATTATTTATTTTCAGCAGATAGTTGATAAATATCCTGATGATAATTTAGCAGTTGAGTCATTGTATCAAATTGCTCTTTTGGATATTGAGTTAAAAGATATGGAAAAAACTGCCGCGGTTTTTGAAAAAATAGCCCGTAATTATCCTGCAAGCAAATTTGCCGATGTTGCTCAGCGTTGGCTCGGGTTGTGGTATTATCAAAACAAAAATTATGAGAAGGCAATCCTATGGTTCCAGGGTTTGATTTCCAAGTATCCGGAAAGTAAATATTTAGATGAAGCGCAATTCGGGATCGCAAGGGCTTACGAAAAGATGAAAGAATATGAAAAGGCAATTGAAGTTTATGAAAAAGTTTTTCACGATTATCCAAAAAGTGAATTTTTGGCTGAAGCTCATTATGAGGTCGCGTTAACGTATTCTAAAATTAATAAATATGAAGAAGCTAATAAACATTACGAAACGATAATTAGTGATTTTCCCGATACTAAATTTATCGCAGCCGCAAATTTTAATCTTGGGACAAACTATTACAATCAAGGCAAGTTTAAAGAGGCCATGGAAGCTTTTAAATCGATCATTGATAAATTTTCTCAAAGTGAATATAAAGAAGAGGCTATATCCAGATATAAAAAAGCTGAAAAAGCATTTGAGGTAAAACTGCAAAATCCGGATCAGGAACTATATTTTGAAAAAATATATGAACTGGCAAAATTGTATGAAGATGCCGGGAACATCGAAAATTATATAAAAAATATGGAATTTATTGTTGAAAAATTTCCTACAGGCGATAAAACTCCCACAGTTATGTTTAATCTGGCACAATACTATTATAATGTCCAGCTATTTGATAAAGCGATTTATCATTGGGATAAACTGGTTACTTTTTATGAGACAAATGAACTCGCGGATGACGCTTTATTTATGATCGGCCAGGCTTATGAAAAAAAAGAAAGTTGGGGGAATGCTTTGGGCGCTTATAGAAAATTGATCGAAAAATATCCAAGGAGTGAATTAATAGACCAAACTATAGCACAGATTAATATGATCGCCGTGAAATTAAAAGGCGGAAAGTAATCAGCGTTTTCCAAGAACATAAAGGTTTCCATCCTGGGCTCCAAAGAATAGCAAACCGTTATAAATGGCAGGCGAAGACCTGATCCAGCTCCCGATATTATACTTCCATACAAGATTGCCCGTGGCTTCGTCCAATACATACAAGTAGCCATCCCATGACCCTAAATAGATCAGGTTTGAAACAATGGCGGGTGTTGAATAAATATCTCCTGCTGTTTGAAATTTCCATTTTACTTTTCCGGTATATATATTAATACAATAGAAATTATTATCCAGTGAACCAATATAGACATAATCTCCTGATATTACCGGAGAAGATAATAAGCAATCAAAAGTTCTGTATTTCCATTCCAAATTCCCGTTTTGTCGGTTAAAAGCATAGATATAATAATCAAGGGATGATACTATTAACAGGTTTTTGTTTACGGCAGGGGATGAGTATATTCCCTTTCTGATATTTATAACCGGTTTTTCCTTAGCTTCTTTTTTGTTTTTCTGTGCTGTTGATGGTTGGCTTAATAATATTCCCTCATATAAAGATGAGGTAGTTTGTTTAGGGACTATTGTTTCATCTTTTTTTTCTTCAAGTTTTGCTTCGGTGGAAAAAGTAATAAGTTTTTCCCCAGTTTTAATATTTAATCCAAAGATATTGCCGTTATGCGAACCAAAGTAAACAATATCTTCAAAAATGACCGGAGCGGAAGTAATAAACCAATCGTCAGCATATTTCCATTTAATATTTCCATTATTCGCGTCTATACAATAGAAATTATTATTATGAGATCCGATAAATATTGAATCGTCAGCCGCGGCCGGAGATACATCTATTCTTGCTTCCAAATTCAGTTTCCATGTTAATTTGCCGGTTTCCGCGTTCAGGCAATAAACAAATCCGTCTACGGAACCAAAATATACATTATTTTTATTAACGCAGGGTGATGAGATAATAGAGCCTTCAGTCTCGAATTTCCAGATAAGTTTCCCGCTTTCAAGATCAAAGCAATAAAAAAAATTGTCATCACAGCCAAAATAAACTTTTTTATTCACTACAGCCGGAGAAGAATCAATAATTGCCCCCGTTTTAAACATTTTTTTAATTTCCAGAGGCGGGACCGGGCCGGAACTTACGCTTCCTTTATGCTGCGGGTCAAATTTAAACATCGGCCAATTTTCCTCACACGCGCAGTGGTTTGATAAAATAATTATTAAATTAAAAAAGAAGACAGCTGCTATTGCTTTTAAATTTAAGGGATGCGATTTCATAATTTTTTTATTTTATCGTGATATAGGGTTTTTGTCAAGATTCCTTTTTTCTTGACATAAAAAAATAAATAATAGATAATAATAACAATTTATCCCCTACGAGGATAACAATGAGTAAAAGCAGAAAGAACCTGGCTTTCAGCCAGAACCTTTCTATTTACTCAAGTATAACAATTAAAGAGGTGAATATCATGGATTTAAAGGCCAGAAGGTCGCTTTTTGAAAAGGCTTTTGCTTTTCAAGACGATGAGCAGTATGATAAAGCGATTGAAGAGTTGAATAAAGTTTTGCATATTGATCCTAATTTTGTTGAAGCGCATTATTTAATGGGGAATGTTTACAATTTAATGGGGAATACTGATAAAGCGGTTTTATCATATGAAAAGGTATTAAGAATTGATCCAATGCATTCGAAGGCTAAATATATGCTGGATTTATTGGTAGATGAGGGTAAAGGTACACCTGAGATCCTTGAAGACCGGAAGAAATGTGAAAATGCGGAAGTTTATTTTTGCAATGGAGTGGAATCTTTTAATACTAAAAATTATGAAAAAGCAATTGAAGCTTTTAGAAAGGCAATAGAAATATCACCGGAACATCATCAGGCTTATTATAACCTTGGGGTAATTTACTATTATACAGGTGATATGAAAAGAGCTCAAGATTTTTGGAAAAAGGCATTAGACTATGATCCAAAGAATCCAAAGGTTTTTTTAAATTTAGGTATTTTGGCCTATAAGAACGGAAAGATAGAAGAAGCTGTTTCTTTTTGGGAAAAAGTGGCTGTTGATAAAATTCCGCTTGCTCAGGTATATTGTAATCTTGGTGTTGTTTATAGTGAACGCGGAGAGACTAAAAAAGCAAAGGAATATCTTTCTAAGGCGCTTGATTGTAATCCGAACTATGAGCTGGTAAAGGATAACTTAAAACAAATTATGTAATATTTTACTATTCACTTATAATTTATTTTTTTATCATATTTTCAATTTCTTTAAGCTGTTTAAGAGCATCTTCTCTTTGTTTTTGAGCTTCAATTTCTTTTCTTTTCTTTTCATCCCGTTTTTGTTTTTCTTCTTCCGCGCGCTTTTTATCCTCTAATTCTTTTTGTTTAGCTAGCTCTTTTTCTTTATTTGCATCCATAATACGTTTAGCTTTATTGGATGCTTCCTCAAGTTTATCTTGTCCATTTTTAGTAAGTTCTGTTACTTTAGCAAAATTAGACTTTTTTAATTCAGCGTCAGCTTCCCGGGCAGCAGCCTCGGATTCGCTTATTTCTGTCGAAGAATATTTCATTACATCAGTATTTTTTATTTCAGATATGGAATTTTTTAAAGCGTTTACTTCGGTGAGATATTTATTTTTTTGTTTTTCATTATCTTTCTGCTTTTCAACAGCATCTATCATTTCTTTTTCTCTTTTGCTGTGATATGACTGGACCCGCAAATAGATAATAATGCCGGCTAATACGCCAATGACAATTAAAGCGTATACAACACCGGTTTCAAGAAGATTTTTATCTTTAGTGTAAAATTTTTCGTCTTCTACGCGTTGCTCTCCGGCGGCATTATATCTTATCTGACTATGCGTTTCAATATTTATGCTGTCATCAATTCTAAGTTTTTTATCTGACATATGCAGGCATTATAACATAATTTGATATTTTTTGACAACTATTTTAAAAATGGTGGTAGAATTGACAATCCATTAAAAATTTATTATAATCTACTTCTAAACAAGGGGCATAACCCCTCGTTAAAAAAAGGGGCTGTCTTATGGAAAAGATGAAAAAGCTTTATGAAGGAAAAGCCAAGATCATTTACGCGACGCGGGATAAAGATACTGTGATCCAATATTTTAAAGATGACGCAACAGCTTTTAATGGAAAAAAGAAGGATACTATTGAGGGAAAAGGAATATATAACGCGGCAATTTCGTCAAAACTTTTTCTTTTACTTGAAGAAAAAGGGATACCGACCCATTTTATTAAATTATTAAGCCCCAGAGAGATGCTTGTTAAAAAAATACAAATTTTGCCGATTGAGGTTGTCGCAAGAAATGTTGCCGCGGGAAGCCTCGCGAAACGGTTAGGCGTGGATGAGGGGCTGGTATTAAAAAAACCGGTTTTAGAATATTATTATAAGGACGATGCGTTGGGAGACCCTATGGTCAATGAATTTCATATTGACGCGATGGGATGGGCTACTAAAAAACAATTAGAGAGTTTAAAAGGGTCAGCGCTGAAAATTAATAATATTTTGCAAAAATTTTTTCTTAAGAAAAAAATAGAGCTGGTGGATTTTAAGCTTGAGTTCGGGCTTTATAAAGGTAAGGTAATTCTGGGAGATGAAATTTCTCCGGATACATGCCGTTTTTGGGATCTGAATACAAGAGAAAAAATGGATAAAGACCGTTTCCGCCGGGATCTGGGCGGGATCGTGGATGCTTATCAAGAGGTTATGAAAAGAGTGGTAGGGGCAAAATGTTAGATAAAAATCAAGATAAATGCGGTGTGTTTGGAATATTTGGGCATCCTGACGCGGCAAGGTTGACTTATTTAGGGTTATATTCTCTTCAGCACAGAGGGCAGGAGAGCGCCGGGATAGTTGTATCTGATGAAAAAAATGTAATTTCATTCAAGGAGATGGGATTAGTAGCAGATGTTTTTAATGAAGATATTTTAAAGAAGCTTCAGGGACATATAGCCGTGGGGCATGTAAGATATTCTACTACCGGCTCGAGTTTTTTAAAGAATGCCCAGCCTCTGTTGGTTAATTATCACAGCGGATCGATAGCTGTCGCGCATAACGGCAATTTTACGAACGCTCTGGAGTTACGAACTCAATTAGAAAAGAAGGGTTCGATTTTTCAGTCTTCGATGGATACGGAGGTTGTAGTTCACCTTATAGCCAATTCTAAAAAAACGAAATTTGAGGAAACTATAATTGACGCGTTCAAAAAAATAGAAGGGGCGTATTCTATGGTTTTGATGGATGCCAAAAGGCTTATAGGTATCCGTGACCCTTATGGTTTCAGGCCTCTTTGCATAGGGAAATTGGGGCTTAACACATGGATCATTACATCTGAAACCTGCGCGTTGGATTTAATAGGGGCAACATACATTCGCGATGTCGAACCGGGCGAGATGGTAATTATCGATAAAGACGGCCTTAACTCATTTAAACCTTTTCCCAAAAAAAAGCACGCGTTTTGCGCATTTGAATTCATCTATTTTTCCAGGCCTGACAGCAATATTTTCGGTCAGAATGTTTACACGATCAGGAAAAGATTGGGCAGGATATTAGCTAAAGAAGCGCCTGCTGATGTTGATTTTATAATTCCCGTGCCGGATTCAGGGATAAGCGCGGCTCTTGGTTTTTCTCAGGAGTCAGGGATCCCGTTTGAGACCGGGATCATACGGAATCATTATATAGGACGAACATTTATTCAGCCGCATCAATTTATGAGAGAGGTAGGTGTCCGGGTAAAACTTAATCCGGTAAGAGAAGTCCTGGAAGGAAAAAAGATCATTGTGGTTGATGATTCCATAGTTCGGGGAACAAGTTGTAAAAAGATAATAGGCATGCTGTATAACGCCGGCGCGAAAGAGATCCACTTGAGGATCAGTTCGCCCCCTTCAAAAAATCCTTGTTTTTACGGGATAGACACCCCGCAGCAAAAAGAACTTATCGCGGCTAATATTGAGCTTGAGGATATACGCAAATATCTTAAGGTTGATTCATTGGCTTACCTGAGTTTGAATGGCTTAAAAGAGGCATTATCTTTAGTAAAGGATACTTTTTGTTTCGCGTGTTTTGACGGAAAATATCCTGTTGATGTTCCGTGTGATATGAAAAAATATTGTCTGGAAGAAACGATGGAAGCACGTATCGAACAACTGGAATTGTAATATTATGGATGAAAATTTCTACATGCGGAAGGTACTGTTTCTGGCGAAAAAGGGAAGCGGTTATGTAAGCCCAAATCCGCTGGTGGGAGCTGTTTTAGTCAAGAATGGAAAAATTATCGGAAAGGGGTATCATGAATATTTTGGCGGAAATCACGCGGAAGTTAACGCGATAATATCCGCCGGTGATTCAGTCAGGGGTTCGGCCCTTTTTGTTAATTTAGAACCGTGCGTCCATTTTGGAAAGACTCCTCCATGCGTAGACAGTATAATTAAATCAGGAATAAAAGAGGTTGTAATTTCACATTTAGACCCGAATCCGGTAGTTAACGGAAAGGGAGCAGCGAAATTGCTTAAGGCAGGAATAAAAGTAAAGGTGGGAGTACTGGAAGAGAAGTCGAAGCTTTTAAATGAAATATTTCTTAAGTTTATTTCACAAAAAAGGCCGTTTGTTATTTTAAAAGCGGGTATAAGCCTTGATGGGAAGATAGCGGCTAAGGGTGGGGATTCTAAGTGGATAACCGGCGAAAGATCGCGGGACTGCGTTTATTCTTTACGGAGTAAAACAGACGCGGTGTTAGTCGGAATAAAAACAGTACTCGCGGATAATCCATATTTGACGTCTCATGGGAAGGGAATAAAAAAAAATCCAAAAAAAATTATTTTAGATACTCGCGGAAGGATCCCTCTTGATTCTAATGTTTTTAAAGAGCCTAAGGATCTAATTGTTGTCACAACAAAGTCAGCATCCAAGGTTAAAATAAAAAAAATAGAAAAAACGGGCGCTGAGGTTTTATTTATTAATAAAATAAAAAATAGAATTGATTTGAATGAGCTTTTAAAAAAGTTGGGAGAGAAAAACATAGCAAGTTTATTAGTTGAAGGCGGGAGCGAAGTAAACGGTTCTTTTATTGATTCTAAGTTAGTTGATAAGGTATTGTTTTTTATAAGCCCCATGATCATTGGCGGGAAAGAAGCATACAGTTCAATAGGCGGCGAAGGCATAAACGCGTTAAAAAATGCGGTCAAGCTGAAAAATGTCAGCGTTAGAAAGATCGGCCAGGATTATTTGTTTGAAGGATACCCGATTTATAAATAAATTAAGGATGTAATATGTTTACCGGTATAATCGAAGAAGTGGGCGAAGTAAAAAAAATAGAAAAAGATAGATTAATAATAAAATTTAGTAAGATCTCCGGCCTGAAGCTTGGGGACAGTGTTTCTGTAAATGGTGTGTGCCTGACGGTCCAGGAGTTAGGCAAAGATTTTTTTATGTCGAGTGTAATGCCTGTTACTTTACAAAAAACGAGTTTGGGATGTTTAAAAGTTAAAGGTAAGGTGAATCTGGAAAGGGCGGTATCTCCTTCCGGATTTATGGGAGGCCATTTTGTCCTGGGGCATGTTGATGGAACAGGCAAGATCATCAAAAAAAGCAGGGATTCAAACGCTTTGCTTTTGAGTGTCGCGTTCCCGAAGGAATTGTCGTGTTATTTTGTTCCGCAGGGGCCTGTAGCGGTTGATGGCGTGAGTCTGACTATCGCGAAACTTACGAATGAATATTTTGATATATCGCTTATTCCTCATACAATCGAGATGACGAATTTAGGCATGAGGGAAAAAGGGGATGTTTTAAACCTTGAGGCTGATATTCTGGCTAAATATGTGCAGAAGATCTTATCGAAAAAGGAAGATAAATCAATTAAAACGGATTTTGTAAAGAGTTGCGGATACTAGGATAAACTATGAAAGAAAAAAGTTTTAACACCATTCATGAAGCGGTTGAAGATATAAAAAAAGGTAAACTGGTTATTGTTGTTGATGATAATAACAGGGAAAATGAGGGTGACCTTATTATGGCCGCTGAGAAGGTTACACCGGAAGCTATCAATTTTATGATTAAATACGGGCGCGGGCTTGTCTGTATGCCGTTAAAGGGGGAAAGGTTGGACCTCCTGAAACTTCCTGCAATGGTACCGGATAATACGGATCATTTGGAGACAGCGTTTACAGTATCTATTGACGCCAAAAAAGGTACAACTACCGGAATTTCCGCTCATGACAGGGCGATAACAATAAAAACCGCGATTGATCCCGACTCTGAACCTGCTGACTTAGTCCGGCCAGGGCATATTTTCCCTTTAAGGGCAAAAGAGGGCGGGGTATTGATTCGCGCCGGGCACACTGAAGCATCTGTTGACCTTGCGGTTTTAGCGGGGTTGTATCCCGCGGGAGTGATATGCGAGATAATAAATGAAGATGGGACGATGTGCCGTGGCAGGGCGCTTTTTAAATTCGCGAGAAAGCATAAACTAAAATTTATTACGATCGCGGATTTAATACATTATCGCAAGAGAACAGAAAAAATGGTCAGGCGTATAACAGAAACAAAATTCCCGACAAGGTTTGGGGAATTTAAATTAATTCTGTATGGAACAACTATTGACAATAAAAATCATCTGGCTCTGGTTAAAGGGAGGATCGATCCGAAAAAAGAAATGATGGTTCGTGTCCATTCGGAATGCCTGACGGGAGACTTGTTCCATTCTCTTAGATGTGATTGCGGAGGGCAGCTGGAAAAATCGCTGGAGATGATAAATAAAGAGGGCCGCGGGGTGCTTTTATATATGCGCCAGGAGGGCCGCGGGATCGGTTTGGTTAATAAGCTGAAGGCCTATGCCTTGCAGGATAAAGGGGCTGATACAGTTGAAGCAAATAAGATCCTGGGATTTGAGCCGGATCTTCGGGAATATGGAATTGGCGCGCAGATCCTTGTCGATCTCGGGCTGAACAAAATAAAACTTCTAACCAATAATCCTAAAAAAATTATCGGATTGGAAGGTTACGGTTTGAAAATAACAAAAAGGATCCCGATAGAAATAGAACCTACGGAACAGAATATTGAATATCTGCGGGTAAAAAAAGAAAAAATGGGACATATATTAAAAATGAAATAGGAGGAAAAAATCATGGCAGAAGTAATTTCCGGGAATTTGATCGCTACAAAGAAAAAATTTGGTATAGTTGTAAGCCGTTTTAATGAATTCATCAGCAAAAGTCTTTTAGAGGGAGCATTGGACACTTTAACGCGTCATGGGGCGGATGACAAGGATATTAAGATAGTCTGGGTCCCTGGTGCGTTTGAGATCTCATACGCGGCAGGGCAGTTGATGAAGGCAAATAAGTTTGATGCTGTAATTTGCCTTGGGACGATAATCAGGGGAGATACACCGCATTTTGATTATATCGCGGGCGAGGCAGCAAAGAGCATAGCCCATTTGTCTTTACACGGTGATACACCCGTGATTTATGGGGTTATAACCTCTGATAACCTGGAGCAGGCAATTGAACGCGCCGGGACTAAGGCTGGTAACAAGGGAAGGGATGCCGCGTTAACCGCGATCGAGATGGCGAATTTGTATTTACAGATAAACAAAAAATAAATGTAATTAAAGGATATTAATGGGCAAAAGACGAGAGTCTCGTGAATTAGCTTTAGAACTTCTTTTTATGATAGATATTGTTGAAGAGAACGCGGATGATGCCGTAGAAAATTATTTGCAATCTCAGAAAATATTACCCAGCGTAAAAGAGTTTGCCGTGAAATTAAAGGACGGAGTAATAAAATATAAAGAAAACCTGGATAAAATTATTTCTAAGACCGCGGAAAATTGGGAAATAAGCAGAATGCCGGTTATTGACAGAAATATTTTACGTATAGCGGTTTTTGAGTTTTTATATCTTAAAGAGAAAGAGTCATCAATTAAAATAATAATAAATGAGGCCATTGAGGTGGCTAAAGAATATTCAACAGAGGAGTCAGGCTCGTTTGTAAATGGAATTCTGGATAAGATCGTGAAAAGCAGTATTGGAAATGATAATAAAGAGATTAATTAATGAAAACATTGACGATAAAAATTTTATTATTAATAATATTTTTTATTACTTTTAATACCTTCGCGGAAGAAAAAAAAGATTGTTATGACTGTCATAAAGATCTGAAGGAAAAATTCCAGAAAAAATATATACACAAACCGCTGGCGAAAAATGGTTGTACCGGATGCCACAAAGATCATGGGAATGAGAATAAATTAATGTTAAAAGCAGAGGGCAATGACCTCTGCTATTTGTGCCATGATAGTTATGAAGTTGAGTTTAAAAAACAAAGCAAGCTCGCGGTAATTAAATTAAGCCATTTTAATCTTCCGGTTGGCAGGGATAAAAGCCAGTGTATAGAATGTCATGACCCTCATTCAAGCGATGAGCCTAAACTTATATATTCTAATCAGCATAAACCGTTCGCGGAAAAAAAATGCCTGGAGTGCCATGAAAAGCCGGTTTTCTGGCAGCCTGTGAAATTCGTCGCGGAGGGAAGCTCTCTCTGTATTAAATGCCATAAGATACAGGAAAAATCTAATGTGCATACACCTGTGAAAGAAGGAAAGTGTATCTTGTGCCATGATCCGCATACTTCAAAAAATAAATTTATGTTAAGAGCTGAATATAATTCCAAACTTTGCGCTTTATGCCACGAAAATAAAACAAAAGGAGAGATAAATCATTCTCCTGTTAAAGACGGTGACTGTATGGCATGCCACGCGGTCCATAGTTCGGATAATGCAAATCATTTAAAGGAAAAAGTAAATACGCTATGTTATTCATGCCATGACAAAATGACGGGGCAGGGCGTGGACCATTCACCTGTGGCGGAGGAGGATTGTACTGTGTGCCATAATCCGCATAGTTCCGCTAATGATAAATTACTTATTGAGACTAAAGTCGGCGGGAAATTATGCAATAACTGCCATGAAGATAAAACTAAAGGGAAATTTAAACATGTTCCGGCTGATGAAGGCGGAGATTGTATGGTATGCCATGATCCTCATACATCAAAAAATAAATTTTTGCTGAAAAAGACAGAGAAGGAACTTTGTTACGACTGTCATGAGAATAAGACATCGAAAGAGTTTAAACATTTGCCTGTAGATAAAGGGGAATGCCACAAATGCCATGATTCCCATAGTTCACCGTATATTTATCAGCTCAGGAACGAAAATGATAAAAGGTTATGTTATATGTGCCATGAGAATAAGGAAAAGACAAAATATGTTCATACGCCGGTAGCTGAAGGAAATTGTAAAGGTTGTCATGACCCTCATAGTTCGGATGTAAAATTTCAATTAAAGGCTAAAGGCAATGATTTTTGTTATATGTGCCACCAGTCTAAAAAAGAGGAGTTTGATAAAAAAGTCGTGCATAAACCGATCAAAGAGGAAAATGGATGCCTTAAATGTCATATGCATCATGGATCACCATATTACAGGAATTTGCGCGGGGAGTATCCTGAAGAACATCAGGTTGATTATGCCCCTGAAAAATTCGGGCTTTGTTTTATGTGCCATGACGCTAAAATAACCACATATAAGTTTATACAGGGTAAAGAGAGTGATTTCCGCAGGGGGGAGTTAAATCTGCATTTTTTACATGTAAATCAGCAGAAAAAAAGGGGCAGGAAATGTACTGTTTGCCACAGTCCGCATGCCACGGATAATTACCGGATGCTTTATGACAATGTTCCCTTTGGAGTGGATAATTTCCGTTATAAATACCCGGTTGGATTTAGTCAAAATGAAATGGGTAAAAGCTGTCTTCCCGGATGTCACGGCAGGAAATATTATGGGCCTGATATGCCGAGTTATATGAAATAGATAAATTGGAGCTAAACGATCAATGCGTTATGGAATTTTTTCAGATGTGCACAGTAATCTGGAGGCTTTGAACAGGGTCCTCGAAGATTCAAAAAAAGAAAATATTGATAATTTTATTTGTTTGGGTGATCTGGTCGGGTATGGGGCGAATCCCAATGAATGTGTGGAATTGATCAGGGCGTTAAAGCCGGTAATAGTTGCCGGTAACCATGATTGCGCGGTGGTAAACCGGATTGACACGAGCGGTTTTAATAAATGGGGCAGTGAAGCTGTGCTCTGGACTCAAAAAATTATCAAACCGGATAACGTAAGTTTTCTGAATGGATTAAAATTAATGCAGGATCATAATGATTTTACACTGGTCCACGCGAGCCCCTATTTTCCTGAAAAATGGTTTTATGTAATAACCGTGGAAGATATTATCAGGTGTTTTCTGAATTTTAAAAATTGGATCTGTTTTGTGGGCCATTCGCATCGCCCGTTTATTTTTGAATTGAATCCGAATAATTTATATAATAGTAATATTTTTTTAAGCGGAGAGGTTGTTTTAAAAAAAGAAATGCGTTATGTAATAAGCGCCGGCAGTGTTGGCCAGCCGCGCGATGGGAATAATAAGACATGCTATTTTGTATTTGATTCAGAAAGTAAAAAAATAAAGCTGACCAGATTAGAATATAATTACGAGTTAACACAAAAAAAGATCCTGGATGCCGGGTTGCCCGGTTTTTTAGCCGAAAGATTAGCGAAGGGGAAATAAAAAATGTTTAATTTTTTAACAAAAATGTTTGGAAGCCAGTCTGAGAGAGAATTGAAAAAAATCCTGCCTCAAGTCGAAAAGATCAACAGTTTTGGACAGGAATTGATCAAACTAAGCGAACCGGAATTAAAAGCGAAAACTAATGAATTCCGCGGCCGTTTGAATAACGGGGAAACTCTGGATGATCTTTTGCCTGAGGCATTCGCGGTTGTCCGTGAAGCCAGCCGCAGGCGGCGTGAATGGGACCCGACCTGGAATATGGTCCATTTTGATGTCCAGTTAATAGGCGGTATAGTTTTGCACCAGGGAAGGATTGCTGAAATGGCTACAGGTGAAGGAAAAACACTTGTGGCGACATTGCCCGCGTATTTAAATGCCCTTACGGGAAAGGGAGTTCATGTAATTACTGTAAATGATTACCTGGCGAAAAGGGACCGTTTATGGATGGGGCCGCTTTTTGAATATCTGGGTTTAACTGTCGGAGTTATTCAATCGGGTATAAATCATGAGGATCGCCGTAATGCTTATATGTGTGATATTACTTACGGAACTAATAATGAATTTGGATTTGATTATCTCCGGGATAATATGGCGTTAAGCAAAGAGGAACAGGTACAGAGGGGGCATTATTTTGTTATCGTTGATGAGGTTGACAGTATTCTTATTGATGAGGCAAGGACTCCGCTTATTATTTCAGGCCCTGCCGAAGAATCAACGGATAAATATTACAGGATAGATAGTATTATCCCTCTCTTAAGCAAAGATAAGGATTATATAGTTGAGGAAAAAGAAAAACGGGTACTCTTGACGGAAGAAGGTGTTTTAAGGGCCGAAAAATTACTGCAGGTGGAAAATCTTTATACCGGCAATAATATCGAGTGGGTGCATCATATTAATCAGGCTTTGAGGGCGCATACATTATTCAAGAAGGATGTTGATTATATAATAAAGGACGGACAGATACTTATTATTGATGAATTTACCGGAAGATTGATGACAGGCCGCCGCTGGTCTGACGGATTACACCAGGCAATTGAAGCGAAAGAGCATGTTAAAATTGAGAATGAGAACCAGACCCTGGCCACAATAACGATCCAGAACTATTTCCGTATGTATGAAAAACTTTCAGGTATGACAGGAACCGCGGTGACGGAAGAAGTTGAATTTCATAAGATCTATAACCTGGATGTTGTGGTTATTCCCACAAACAGGCCGTTAAGCCGCGCGAATTTTTCTGATGTGATCTACCGCACTGAAAAAGAAAAATTTAACGCGGTAGTGGATGAAATCGGCCTTTGGCATGGAAAAGGAAGGCCTCTTCTTGTCGGAACTATTTCCATTGAAAAATCAGAGTTACTAAGCATGATGCTTAAACGAAAAGGAATAAAACATAACGTACTGAACGCAAAATATCATGAAAAGGAAGCCCAGATAATTTCTCAGGCCGGAAGGCTTGGCGCGGTAACGATCGCCACTAATATGGCGGGCCGCGGTACGGATATCCTTTTAGGCGGGAACTCGGAAGTTCTGGCAAAGGAATTAATCGGAGACGATATAGAGTCTCCTGAGGAATTTGAAAAACAATATAAAACCGCTTTGGAAAAGGTTAAGATGAGTGTCGGGGAAGAACATAAAAAAGTTGTGGAGCTTGGCGGGTTATATGTTTTAGGAACAGAACGGCATGAAAGCAGGCGGATAGATAACCAGCTCCGCGGCCGGTGCGGCAGGCAGGGAGATCCCGGAGTTTCGCGGTTTTATATTTCACTGGAAGATGACCTGATGCGCCTTTTTGGTTCGGATAAGATCTCCGGGATGATGTCGAAATTAGGAATGCAGGAAGGTGAAGATATACAGCATCCGTGGGTTACCAAGGCGATCGAAACGGCTCAGAAACGGGTTGAGTCTCACAATTTTGATATCAGGAAACATCTTCTGGAATATGATGATGTTATGAATAAACAGAGAGTGGTGATATATGAAGAGAGACAGGCTGTGCTGAAAGGCGAAGAGTTGAAGGAACATATACAGGAAATGTTACAGGATGTTTTGCAGGATAAAATGGACATTTTTTTTCCTGAAAATGTTCATACTGAGGAGTGGAACAGCAAGAGTTTTATAGAGTGGTTCCATACACTCAGCCCGATTGGGCCGGATATTGATTTTTCAAAGGTAAAAAGGGAAGAGATAGAGGAAAATATTTACAGCAAATTAACAACTATTTATGAAGATAAAGAAAAAGAAATTACATCTGAAATAATGAGGAAACTGGAGAGGATGATCATCCTTCAGGTAGTTGATAACCGCTGGAAAGACCATTTGCTTACTATGGACCATTTGAGAGAGGGGATAAATCTCAGGGCTTACGCGCAGAAGGACCCGCTGGTTGAATATCAGCACGAAGGTTTTATCATGTTCAATGATATGAATGAAAAGATCAAAGAAGAAGTTATTGATTATATTTACAGGATACAATTAAAGAAGGATGCTGTTCCTGTCCAGAGAAAGCATCAGCCCATGTATTTTTCTCACGCGGAACCCGGAACTGTTAAAAAAGCCGAACCAAGGCATGCCGAGGAAACAGGCCGGAACGATCCCTGTCCCTGTGGCAGCGGGAAAAAATATAAGAAGTGCTGTGGAGCGATGAAGGCATAGCAGGAATATTACAGTTAACAAATTATAAAAATAACGAAATTACAAAATTTATATTATGTCCTATTTCCTTTCGGCCCTGAGCGGTTTTTTGCTGATGCTGTGTTTCCCGCCTTTTGATCTTGGCTTCATGGCATGTATAGCATTAGTCCCACTTTTTATCGCTATTGACAGGCAAAAATCAAAAGAAGGCTTCACGCTTTCTTTTTTTTGCGGATTGGTATTTTTTTCGGTCAGCGCCTTTTGGGTCAGTGTTTTCCATCCTTTGGCTTTGCCGCTGGGAATCATTTATTTGAGCCTGTTTTTCGGGCTTTTTGGATTTGTTATATGTTTTAAGAACGGATTTTCTTCTCCCTTCCTTCAGTCGATTTTTTTAGCGTCCGCGTGGACCGGTATCGAATATATAAAAACTCTGGGCTTTTTAGGCTTCCCATGGTTCAGTTTAGGTTATACCCAGCATAAATTCCTTGAGTTAATTCAGATAAGCCGGTATACGGGTGTCTGGGGTGTAACGTTTTTGATTGTTTTTTTCAACGCGGGTTTTTCTCAGGCGCTTCTTAAAAAAAGATTAGATAAAATATTAGTTTTGACGACTGTTATCATCGGCTGCATTTATTTATGGGGCCATTCTGTCATTAAAAAATATTCGCAAAATTTTTCAGGGGATGAATTAAATGTGGCGGTAGTACAGGGGAATTTTGACGTTTACACTTATTTCCCCGCGGATGCTGTTCTTTCTCGTTTGAGCCCGCTAAGCATGCAGGCAGTTAAGCAAAACAAAATCGATCTTGTTGTCTGGACGGAAACAGTTTTACTTGAGAATCTTCAGAAAGATGAAATCCTGAAACAACGTTTGATCCAGCTTGTTAAGGATATGAATTGTTATCTTCTTCTGGGGACGCCGAGTTTTAGAACAGTTGGAAATGAAAGAAAGCATTTTAACAGCGCGGTTTTAATTTCACCTGACGGCGGGATCTCTTATTACAATAAAAATCATCTGGTTCCTTTTGGAGAATTGGTGCCCGGCAATAAAAGATTTGGTTTTATGGGAAAATTCGCCCAACTTGTCCAATCAGGAGAATATGATCCCGATTCAGAAGCCCAAGTGCTTGATACGGGCAAAGGCAAATTCGGAACAATGATCTGTTTCGAGGGCATTTTCGGGGATTACGCCGGGAAATTTGTTAATAAAGGCGCGAATTTTCTGGTCAATATTACTGAAGACGACTGGATGAAAAAATACCCGTCAGGAATGAAACAGCATGCCTATATGTCGGTCTTCAGGGCCGTTGAAAATCAGATCTATTATGTCAGGGCGGCGAATTCCGGTTTATCGTTTATCCTTGACCCCGCCGGAAGAATAATTGATACAATGCCTATGAAAAAGGAAGGTTTTTTTGTAGGGAAGATCCATTTGAAAAATGACGCGAAAACATTTTATACAAAATACGGGGATATGTTTGTGCGGGTGGTCATATTTTGCAGTATCGTGATGACTTTTATTCTTTTTGGCAAAAAATCCAGGGATTAGATTTTCTTATTAAAGAAATTATGGTATAATATTTTATCAAAATATTAAATTGTAAGGAGCAAGATAATGAGTAAGGTTGAAGCATTAAACGATGTGGTGAAAGTTCCCAGGTCAGAATACATTTTTTTAAAAGAATTGTATAAGACTGTAAAACGCCAGCAATTTTTATTCAGGATACATGAGGCGGAACAAAATTTAAAAGCGGGAAAGACAAAGAAGATGTCGGTAAACGAATTTATTGAAAGCTTATAATATTTATGAAACCAAAATATATTAAGTATGATTTAGCGTTTGGTAAAAAGTTTGAAAAATATAAAAGTAAATTGACGGATAATGATAGGCAAAAACTTAAAAAAAGACTTGAAATATTTGTCGAAGATATTTTTGATAAAAGGTTGAAAACACACAAATTAAAAGGTGAATTAAAAGATTACTACGCATTTTGGATCAATTATTCAGACAGAATGGTTTTTAAAATTTTAGAAGACGAAGGGGTGTATTTTATTGAAGTCGGAGACCATGATGTATGTTATTAAGAAAACACCATTAATTTAAATATGAAAATATATTTAGATTAATGGTATTTTTCTAGCACCTCCATTCTCCCATGATTTTAATAAGAAAATATTGTAAGGGCGGTTTGCAAATCGCCTTTTTTTTATTATTTATATTTGTAGGGGGCAGATCTCTGTACCTGCTCTTAAATAAATAAGTATCGCTAGGAACCAACGTCCCTCAAAAAGCTTAATATTAATATGCGGGAAAATAAAGAAATTCTGGAAATCGTTAACGAAAAGGGAGAAACTGTAAGATTGCTTCCCAGGGATGAAATACATGGAAACCCTGTCTTAATTCACAAGGTCGTGCATTGTCTTGTATTTAATGGAGAAGGCGATCTATTTTTGCAAAAACGTTCCATGAACAAAGATGTAGCGCCGGGCAAGTGGGATACATCGGTCGGCGGCCATGTAACTCATGGAGAAAGCCTGGCCGAAGCGTTGAGACGCGAAACTGAAAAAGAACTTGGCATCAAAAACTGCCGTCCTGAATTTCTATACTCATATATCCATTCAAATTCCTATGAAACGGAGCTTGTATATACTTATTCCTGCGTTTATCGCGGTAAAATATCTTTTAATAAACAGGAAATAGATGAAGTCAGGGCATGGAGCATAAAAGAAATCAAAGAAAACCTCTCTAAATCTATTTTCAGCGATAACTTCGAGCATGAGATTGGGATGTATCTGAAAAAAATTAAGAAAATATAATAGAATAAAATACCCAAAAGATATAATTTTGTTCAGCAAAAACGGAATTGTGATTAATCAAATTATCGGCAATTATGTTGATTTTTTGCCAGTAATTATAATATTCGCTATTAAACACGGTTACTTATATGATAAAATAAATTAATATTTGTAATATTAAATATAAATATTAATATAATAATATTTTCTTGACAAAATAGAATTTATACGATAAACTTTTAGACAATAACATTTTTTGGAGAATAAATGGTATCTAAAAGTTTAAAATCAGTTGCAGAAAAAATATTTTGTGGTGCTCCATTATATAGTATTGTAAAGCTAATAGAAGGTGAGAAAGGAATACCGGTTATAAATATTAAAGATATAACTGATGATGGAATCAAGATTGACAATCTTAAAAAATTTTCATTAAATAATTTCAAAAATGCTGAACATTATATTGTTTATCCTGACGATATAATAATAACCTGCCGTGGTACTCAACTAAAAATAGCGGTTGTTCCTGATAATTTACCAAAAGCAATAATAACATCAAATCTTATAGCTATTCGTCTTACCTGTGAATTACTTCCAATATTTTTAGCAGCATATTTAAAAACCAAAGAAGGCCAAAGAGTTCTTTTATCCAATATAGCATCTTCAACAATGCAGCTTGTATTAAATGTATCTAATATTAGTGAGATTAATGTTCCGGTCCCAGCTGTCGATTTACAGAAAAGAATAGCTAATCTTGCTAATATTTCAGAGGTACAATATCGTTTAAGTATTGAATCAGCAAATTTAAGAAAAGAAATTACAAATCAAATAGTAACAGATATGTTAATGAATAAGGAGGATTACCGTGGCGAAACTGACTAGCTCTGAGTTGAATAATTATTTATGGGGGGCCGCAGATATTTTGCGCGGTTCAATTGATTCATCGGATTACAAAAATTATATTTTTGGTTTTCTTTTTCTAAAACGGTTGTCGGATGTTTTTGATGAAGAGGCGGAAAAGATTGAAAAAAGAGAATTGAAAAGGGGTGTGTCAAAATCTGAAGCTCAAAAAATAGCACAGGATGACCCTGATGAACATCAATTTTTTGTTCCTAAACGCAGCCGATGGACTGAAATAAGAAAAATTTCTCAAAATATTGGGGAAGGGATTAATAAAGCCTGCGGAGTATTGGAAGATCAAAATCCTACATTGGAAGGAGTTTTAGCGGATATAGATTTCAACTCAAATAAACTTGGAGATTCTAAAAATCGTGATTCTGTTTTATCCCGTCTTATTAACCATTTTTCTAAAATTGATCTAAAAAATTCAAATCTTGAAGATCCTGATATCCTTGGACAGGCTTATGAATACCTGATTGAAAAATTCGCAGATGATGCAGGCAAAAAAGGTGGGGAGTTTTTTTCTCCACGTAAAGTTGTTCAACTTATTGTTGAAATACTAAAGCCAAAAGAGGGTATGCGTATATGTGATCCAACCTGCGGCTCTGGTGGTATGTTGATTGAATGCGCGCATTATGTTGAAAGAAAAAAAGGAAACGCGAAAAATATTTCTTTATGTGGCCAGGAAAAAAATCTTGGAACGTGGTCCATATGCAAAATGAATATGCTTTTGCATAATTTCCCTGATGCGGATATTCAAAAAGGTGACGTAATCCGTGATCCGAAATTTGTAAAAGACGGGGAATTAGTGCTTTTTGACAGAGTTATAGCCAATCCGCCTTTTAGTCTTGATGGATGGGGTACTGAAGCAGCCGAGAATGATGGTTTTGGCAGGTTCCGCTATGGTATCCCACCTAAAACAAAAGGTGATTACGCGTTTGTTCAGCACATGATTGCGACAGTAAATAATAACGGTATGGTTGGAGTTGTAATGCCTCATGGTGTGCTTTTCAGGGGCGCGTCGGAAGGTCGGATAAGAAAGGCTTTGTTAGAAGAAGATTTTTTTGAGGCAATTATTGGGCTGGTGCCAAATCTTTTTTATGGTACAGGTATTCCAGCGGCAATTTTAATATTAAACCGCAATAAACCAAAAGAGCGTAAAAATAAAGTTTTATTTATCAATGCCTCAGAATATTACGAAGCAGGCAAAAAACAAAACAGGCTGCGTGATGAAGATATAGAAAAAATAGTGAAAGTCTTCAACGAATATAAAGATGTTGATAAATTTTCCCGTGTCGTTTCCCTTGATGAAATCAGGGAAAATGACCATAACCTTAATATCAGCCGTTATGTTGATATATCTGAACCTGAAGAAAAAATTGATGTAAAAGATGCGCTTAAAAAGCTAAGGGAGCTTGAGAAAGAGCGGGATAAGGCAGAGAAAAAAATGAATGAGTGTTTGAAAGAATTGGGTTATGAATAACTATCATTTTGTTGACGTCAACAATATGATAGTTATTTTGTATAATGAAGATGAACAGGAGGATCTATGCAAAAAGAATTGATTGTAAAACTTAATAAAACATTTGAAGATTCAGTTTTTATCCAGGATGGAATTGAATACTGGATGGCACGTGATTTGCAAAAATTACTTGATTATATGGAGTGGCGCAATTTCTTGCTTGTTATAGACAAAGCAAAAATTGCTTGTTCAAATTCTGGGCAAAATATTGCGGATCATTTTGTTGACGTCAACAAAATGATAGATTTAGGTAAGGGTGCCAAAAGGGAAGTCGACGATATTATGCTTACTCGTTATGCCTGTTATCTAATCGCTCAGAATGGTGACCCTCGCAAGGAACAAATTGCTTTTGCGCAAAGTTATTTTGCGATACAGACTCGTAAACAGGAATTGATAGAAAAACGAATTGCTTTAGTAGAACGAATTAGCGCGCGTGAAAAACTTGCAGATACAGAGGCTCAACTTTCCGGGGTAGTTTATGAACGCGGAATTGATGGGGAGGGATTTGCCCGTTTGCGAAGCAAGGGAGACCAAGCATTATTTGGTGGTTATACAACTATGGAAATGAAACGGAAACTTGAATTGCCAGGGAAAAGGCCTCTTGCAGATTTTTTACCAACCATAACCATAAAGGCGAAAGATTTGGCCGCGGAAATAACAGGATTTAATACTAAAAAGAACGATTTGCGAGGGGAGCATATAATAACTTCTGAACATGTAAAAAATAATAGAGATGTGCGGGAATTACTAGGGAAAAGTGGCATAAAACCAGAAGAATTACCACCCGAAGACGATATTAAAAAACTGGAACGGCAGATAAAATCAGAAGATAAAAAATTAATAAAAAATGTAAGGAAATAAAAAATGGATTGGTGCCCGTATTGTAAAAAATACACTGAATCGCACATGAGAAAAATGCAGGCGATAAAAAAGATATTACTAATTTATCATTGTGCCGGATGCGGAAAATTTGTAAAAACAGAAGAAAAGATTGATGCGAATGCAGGGGTACAGCGTGCTATGCCCTCTGATAAAGGACTCGTGAATGAAAAATAAAAAAGTGCCGGATGGATGGAATCCAATTAAACTTGGGAAGTTATTAACAGAGGTTAGTGAGAGAAATAAAAATAATAATAACACACCGGTTTTAAGTGTTACGAATAAAACAGGATTTGTTATATCAGAAGATTATTTTAGTAAAAAAGTATTCAGTAAAGACCTGAGTAATTATAAAGTTATTCGGAAAGGCCAATTTGCCTATAATCCTTCAAGGGTCAATGTTGGCTCAATTGCTTGTCTTAAGGAATACGATAAAGGGCTTTTAAGCCCAATGTATGTGGTTTTTGAAGCAAAAGAAGGGCTCGATGCAAAATATTTAGATTATTGGATATCCAGTCCTTGTTTTAGAAATCTTGTTAAAGCCGGTACGCAGGGAACAGTCCGAGATTCTCTAAATTATTCTTCACTCGCAGGATTTCCTTTTTTGCTTCCTCCAGTATCTGAACAACATAAAATCTATGGTATTTTATCTTCTATCGACGCAGTTATCGATAAAACTCAAGCCATAATTGAGCAAACCCAAATTTTTAAAAACGGGTTGGTGCAGGAGCTGTTTACGCGCGGCATTCCAGGAAGGTATAGGAAATTTAAAAAAACGGAAATTGGGGTGACCCCGAATGGATGGGAGCTTAAAAAAATATCTGAAGTTTGTGTAGTTAATCCTTCAAAAAAAGAAATTTCTCATTTTAACAAAGATATAAAAGTTTCTTTTATACCTATGAAATCAGTGCAAGAGGAAGGGAAGGGTATTATTTGTCAATATGAAAGAAATATTTTAGATGTTGAAACAGGTTATACATATTTTAAAAATGGAGATGTTCTATTCGCAAAGATTACACCTTGTATGGAAAATGGCAAATCTGTGGTTGCTTGTGGATTGAAAAATGGTATTGGATTTGGCTCAACAGAATTTCACGTTTTAAGGGTAAAAAATAATGTTTTAATTCCAGAATTTTTATTTTATTATATTGCTCAAAAATCATTTAGAAATATTGCAAAAAACTATTTTACTGGTACGGCTGGACAGCAAAGAGTACAATCTGATTTTTTCACTATTTCAAAAATGCCTATACCTACAATTGAAGAACAAGTAAAAATAATAAAATCTTTAGAAGGTTTAGATAATTATATTAACAAAATGTTGAAAGAAATAAAAAATTTAAACAACCTTAAATACGCCCTTATGCAGGTGCTTTTGACGGGAAAGGTAAGGACGAAAAAATAGGAGGTATATTTATGAGTAATGAACCTATTGTGTATAGTGGGGTAAGAGCGCTTGGTATATTTCGTCCAAAGTTCCAACCTAATTCAGGTAAGGTGTTTGCCGATTCCTTAAATGTTATTGGTACGGCGTTTTGGTTGAAAGGATACAATATATTAATTACTTGTGCTCATGTAGTTAAGGATCTTGTTGGCGCACCTTTAGAAATAGCTGGTTTGCTAGTTGTTGGTAATAAGGGTAATTACAAGCGGGCACATGTAGAATCTTTAGATTTTTCTCATGATTTAGCTATATTACGTTTGTCTTCTGATACTCCGAAAGAAATGTTAGAAAAAGAATATTTAAATGGTTTAGAATTAGCTGGACGATATCCAGAAGTAGGGGAATCAGTTCAATATGCTGGATTCCCTTTGGGATTACAACTGCTTGATTCAGCACATATGCCTACTTTTTCTGAAGGTGTTGTTGGTGCACAGCTTCGCCAAACAGGGTTTGTAAAAAAGATTCAAATTACAGGAGCGGTAACCGGAGGGTTTAGTGGTTCACCAATAGTTTTAAAAAATGATCCCACGAAAGTTATTGGTGTATTGTCTGATAGTCCTTCTAAGGATGCAGGGGATGCAAATATTTTTATGGCAATATCATGGGAACATATAAAAGCGATAGCGGAATTAGCAAAATCATAATTAAAAAATATAATGCAAAATAATAGTGGATTTAATTCTATAAAAAATACTTAGGAACAAGGAGGTGAAATCAAATGTCAAGAAAAAGTCATCATGTAGTTCATAATCCAAATGGTGGTTGGGATGTTAAAAAAGGAGGGGCAGATAGAGCCTCGGGACATTTCGATACCAAAGCAGAAGCAGTAAAACAAGGCAGGGAAGTTAGCCAAAATCAGAAAACAGAATTTGTAATTCATAATAGCGATGGAAAAATTTCACAATCGGATAGCCATGGGAACGATCCTCATCCGCCAAAAGGATAATATGCAAGAGGGTGCAAATATGAAAGGAAAAGAAGAAAATAATGAATCCTGAAATTATTTATAAAAATTTCCGCGATAGTTCATTAGCCGAAATGTTTTCTTCAGATAGTTATACGACCTTTGTAGCTATGCCATTTAGGGAAAGATTTAATTATTCTGTAGAAAAAATATTTAACGAGGTAATTTTTAAGGCTGTTGACCAGGCAAATATAGAGAAAGGGGCACGGCTTAAAGAATTTTTAAAACCAGAAACTGCTTTACATTTTTCTGGAACAGCAAATGTAATTACTGATGAAATAGTCAAAAAAATTCTAGCCTCTCATTTTTTCTTTGCTGATTTAACAGGTGGAAATGCAGGAGTGATGTTAGAAACTGGGATAGCAATGGCTTTCAAGTCAAACGATCAAATAATTCTTGTGACTCAAGATCCGTTAGACCAACTACATTTTGATATTAAAACTAATAATGTTATTGAATATAATTGTCCCAATGGAAATGTTGATGGGATTGTAAAAGCATTTTTGTCAGCTGGTGAAAATTTTGAACGAGAACGTAGTGCTTACGTTACACAATTGTCTGAAAGTCTAACTACAGATGCCATAAGAACTTTATATGAGTATGCGTCATGGTATCAAACAGAAGAAGGAGCTGGAGGCGCTCCAGGCCTGTTTTATCCATATAGAATGCCAGAATTTTTTAAGAAGGAATATGGGGAAGCCTCTGCGAATTTGTTCCAACTAGCACTAAAAGAATTGTTGGAAAAAAGAATGACTTGGACTCATTTTACTGAAAAAGATGGATCATATTTTTGGGCAACACATGTAACAAAATTAGGTTGGCTCTTTATAAAAAATAAATGGCCTGAATTAAAATATGATTTTTGCAAAAGAATTAAGTAAAGGTGATTTGAAAAACTTATACAGCATATGCAAGAAATTATTTGAGATGATGAAAAAACAATAAAAGGATTAAAATGACACAAGACTGGAATGAAATAAATTTATCTGAAAATCCGGCGGTTGAATTTTTGGAAAAGCTCGGATATACGTTTGTGGTGTCAGAGAAATTGGATGCGGAACGGGAGAGTTTGAGAGATACTGTTTTGGTTCATCGCTTAGAAAAAAAGCTCGAAGAGCTTAATCCTTGGCTTTCTGATGAAAATCTTAAAAAGGCGGTCAGGGCTATAACTAATGTTTCCGCGTCCAGTTTGATCGAAGCAAACGAGAAGATTTATATTTCTCTGGTGCATGGATTATCGCTTGAACAGGACATTGATGGGAAAGGTAAAAAAAGTCATAATGTTTATTTTATAGATTTTGAACATCCTGAGGAAAATGAATTTATTGTAACTCGGCAGTTTAAAGTTTCAGGGCCGAAAGAAAATATTATTTGCGATGTAGTGGTTTTTATTAATGGGATACCTTTGGCGGTTATTGAATGTAAAAGCCCCACAATTCACGAACCTATAAATAAAGCAATTGAACAGCTCTCCAGATATCAAGAATTAAAAGACGAATTCAAAAACAGGGGCGTGCCTGGATTATTTGAAACTGTTCAGATTCTTATCGCGGCCTGCGGACAGAAAGCAAAATTTGCTACAATATGCGCGCCTTACAGGCATTTTTCAGAATGGAAGGAGCCTTATCCGATCAGCCTAGATGTGTTAAATAAAGAATATACCTCCCGTATTTTTGGTAAACCTCCTCTTTCACAGGATATTCTTATTTATGGATTATTTGAAAAGAAAAATATTTTAGATATTATCCGTAATTTTATCGTTTTTGAAGTTGAAAACGGGCGGACTCAAAAAAAGATATCCAGATATCAACAATTCATAGCGGTAAATAATGCTATGGAACGGATTATTAAGGCTGAAAATAAAAAAGAACGCGGAGGTGTTATCTGGCATACACAGGGTTCAGGCAAGTCGCTGTCGATGTTATGGCTTGCTGTAAAATTAAAACGCTGTAAAGAACTCGAAAATCCAATGTTAATTATAGTTACCGATAGGATTGATCTTGACAACCAGATCGTCGGAACTTTTCAACGTTGCGGTTTTCCTAATCCTGTTCAGGCGGAGGGTGTAAGACACCTTAGAGAATTAATTCGGGCAGGCAATGGCCAGGCTATAATGACCACAATCCAGAAATTCAAGGAATTAACTGAAGATCAGGGCGGGCACGGGGATTTACCCCTTCAGGATGAAAATGTTTTTGTTCTGGTTGATGAGGCGCACAGGACACAATATAAAAATTTGGCGGCTAATATGAGGCAAGTATTGCCGAACGCGTGTTTTTTAGGATTTACCGGAACACCAATAGATAAAAACGACCGCAGTACTATCCAGACGTTTGGCCCATATATCCACACTTATACCATTGAACAGGCTGTTCAGGATGAAGCAACTGTTCCAATATTTTATGAAGGCAGGCTTCCAGATGTTCATGTGCAGGGCGAGAATCTGGATGTTATTTTTGACAGGTATTTTCAAGATTATAGCGAAAATGAACGTGAGGAAATTAAGAAAAAATATATAACAGAAGAAATTATCGGGCTTGCTTCTACAAGAATAGAAACAATATGTCTTGATATCATTGAACATTATGAGAAATTCATTATGCCAAACGGGTTTAAAGCCCAGATTGTTACTTCGAGCCGGGAGGCGGCAATTATTTATAAAGAAATACTTGATAAATTAAACGCGCCGCCATCAGCGATTTTAATATCAGGTAGTAATAACGATCCGATGCGTCTTAAAAAACACCATAAGACACAGGCAGAGGAAAAAGAAATTATTAGAAGTTTTAAAGAAGATTCGGCAGAAAAATTAGCCATTATTGTTGTTTGCGATAAGCTTTTAACCGGATTTGATGCGCCTGTTGAACAAGTTATGTATATCGATAGGCCGTTAAAAGACCATACGCTTTTACAGGCTATTGCCCGTGTTAACAGGACAGCGGACAAAAAAGATTATGGCCTTGTGGTTGATTATTGGGGAATATCCAGGGAATTACAGGAAGCGCTCGCGGTGTTTCAGCCCGCGGATATAATTGGTGCGCTTAATCTTAAGACTGATGAGCTTCCTCGTCTTGAAGCGAGGCATCGATCGGCTATGCGGTTCTTTGACAGGGTGGATAAATCCGACCTCGAGGCGTGTATAAAAATATTAGAGCCGGAAGACATAAGATACGATTTTGATGTTGCCTTCAGGCGTTTTTCACAAAGTATGGACATGGTTTTGCCTGATCCGTCAGCTTTACGATATAGCGCGGATTTAAAATGGCTCGGCAAAGTAAGAAATGCCGCGAAGAACCGTTTTAGAGATTCAACTTTAGATTTATCAAGCTGCGGTGCAAAAGTGCGCGAGCTTATTGAAGATCATATAAAAACAAATGGAATTCAGAAGCTATTGGAACCGGTGTCAATTTTCTCTAAAAAATTTGACGAGGTAGTTGAAGCATTGACAACACCTGAAGCAAAGGCAAGCGAGATAGAACATGCCATTCGTTATGAAATACATATACATTCAGAAGAAAATCCGGTTTTTTATCAGTCAATTAAAGAACGCCTTGAGCAGATTATTGATGAAAGAAAACAGGAACGGTTAAACGCAATTGAAGAATTAAAACATTTACAGTTCTTGGTAAGTGAAATTCAGAATGTTGGAAAAATTGCAGGCTCTCTCGGTTTTTCTGAAGCGGAATATGCTTTATATAAAATTCTTAAAGAAAATAACAGGGCTATTGTGAGCAATATTCCTGCAACAAAATCTGACGAAGACTCAAATGAAGACAATTTTCAAGAAGATGCTTCAGAATATAATTATAAAAAGGATAATAATAAGGAATTGACGCATTTTATATTTGAATCGCTGAAAAAATTAGCAGTTATAGATTGGATTCATAAAGATGATGTACAGCGTGAAATGCGAAAACAGATAAAAGGAATTTTAAGGGAAAAAGGTTATCAATTTGAAGAAATTGAAATTTTGACAGCTAAGATTATGGAATTGGCAAGAGTGAGGCTTGCAAAATGATAGTAGAAAAGGGAACAGTTTTATTTGGCAAAAGAAAAATCAACTTCTTTGTTAAACGCAGTAAAAAAAGAAAAACCATAAGTATTTTTGTTGATCCGGTTGAAGGAGTATTTTTGAGGACACCCCTAAAACCAACTATTAAGTTCCTTTCAAAATTGATACATTCCAAAGCCGCGTGGATTTTGGATAAACAACGCCGAATAAATGAAGTTATGGAGAATTTGCCAAAAAGAGAATTTATTACCGGTGAAACTTTTTTATATTTGGGGAGGCAAATACGGCTGAGAATATTGAAGTCTAAAAATAAGTCAGATATTACCGTGAAAGGTGGAAGATTTTTAGTTAATCTCAATAGTGATTTAAATACGATAGCCGAGGTTAGAAATAAGCTTATACATTGGTACAAAAAACATGCAAAAATAATTTTGGCTAAAAGAGTAAAAATATATGCAAAAAAATTAAAACTGATTGTACCGGAAATAATTCTTGCTAATCAAAGCAAGCGATGGGGAAGCTGCAATCATAAAGGTTGTATCCGTTTTAATTGGCATATAATTATGGCTCCAATATCGTTAATTGATTATATTGTAGTTCATGAACTTTGCCACTTGAAACATGTAAACCATTCAAAAGATTTTTGGAAAATTCTTGGTACAATTATTCCTGATTATGAAATTCGCCGTGAACGGCTTCGTAAAGAGGGTTTTAAATATTGTTTTTAGGATTATAATGGCATTAAAAAAATTGAATACCAAATTTGTTAATAATATCAGAAATTTAGCGAATGGCATTCATAAGCTTGCGGTGAAAGCTGAAACTTTTTATTCGCAGGAAGTAAATTCGATTATTGTTTCTGATTGTAGTGATAAACATCGTATTGAATGTACCCTTGATGGAATGCTGGGTTTTTGTTTTGATAAAAACATGGTTGAATTGTATAGAAAACTTTGTAGATATTATTATGGAATAGATAAACATGTCGCAGTGGAATATGTATACGCGTATCGTGACATGTGGGATCCTTTCCCTAAATTATTTGGGAGAAAAAATAGAAATAAACAGATCAAGCGGGCGACCACATAGGGTCGCCCCTACAAGAAAAATCTTTTTATTTGTGTCAGAAACGTTGGTTCCCAGTGATACTAACTATTTGGGATGTTATTGCTATATTTAATTAATTACCATTTAAACCGTCTGAACAATTTAAACTGATTTGAACCGATAAAACAAAATTGTTGAGACATTGCGTTGTAAAAATATATTTGGTATACTGTTCTATCATATGGAAAAACCAAAAATAGATTATCCCTGCGAATGGACTTACAAGATCATCGGTTTTGAAGGAGATGTTGTAGAAAAGGCCATGCCGTCAATCATGGGGAATGAAAGTTATAAGTTTTGTACTAGTAATAAAAGCAAGACCGGTAAATATACTTCGTTTAGTTTGACAGTGACCGTCGAAAGCGAAGAAAAAAGAAATGAAATATTCAATAAGCTGAAAAAAATACCAACCGTAATCACAATAATTTAGCGTAATGTCCACGTTGTTTTCTAGTGTGAATTAATTACTGTTCAATCCGTTTTAACCATTTTAATAAAATGCACCCACCAAAATATTATTGTTTAATTTCCCTAATACCAATCCAAATCTTTGATATAATTTAAAAACGCTCTTTAAGAAATAATACAGCTTGGAAGCGCGGAAGTTGGAAAATGGAGGATAAATCAGTTATATGTGGATCCGTATGAGTAATGAAGAGATCGAGAAGGATAGAAAAGAAAGAGAAAGAAAATATAAGAGTCTTAAATGGCCTTTGTTCTGCTCTCTTATTGCATTTTTACTTATGTCTGTACTAACATTAACCGGATACGGTAATAATATTAAAAATATGATGCCGTTGGATGTGTTTTTATTACATTGGTTATCTGATATTTTCGTCGTTACATTTTTTCTATTTTTAGGCTTATATGCGTGGCAATTAATTATGAAACGCCCGCTATTCACCTTCAGGCCGTCTCTTATTTGCCCTAAATGCGAAAATGTAAAACTAGATGATTGTAAAATGTCGTGCAAATGCGGCGGTAAATATGAATATCTTAGTGAGATGAAATGGGTAAAAGACTGTAAAAGCGCAGATGTAAAAAAGCATGGCGCATAGAGCATGGGGCATGGAGTCCGGTGTTTCATAACTATTAACAAAAAAACAAACAGATCAAGAGGGCAGGTTTAGAACCTGCCCCTACAATAAAATCCCACCATCAATTCATCTATTCTTGATATAAATATTTGATATAATTAATTGCGGTACTCTTAAATAAATAAAAAAAGGAAGGTAAAATATGAACAAAGCAGAAAAGAAATGCCCGATAAACCGTGAGTTCTCATGTGATAATAATTGCGCGTGGTATATTATGACCGACACGTTCTCAGAAAAAGGGCAATGCGTCGCGTTTAGGATGTTGGTCAATCTGGAACAAATAACAAAGGGTATTAATAATTTCCCGAGGAAGTAGTATTCCGTATCCGAGACGTTTTTTTTCGAGTACAATAATTTTCACCAATTTTAAAATAAAATACTTGCGGCTGCTTATTTGTGTTATTATGAGGTATTCTTATGCGCCTCGAAAATCTCTGAAAAGGATGAACGCGTAAAATCCAATCCAAAGACGGCATTTTAACATTGTCAGACACAATCCAGTAAGAAATCACTTAAAGCATTAGCCTTTGAAACTGTAGAGAGTCAGCCTGGTTTTTAAAGGAAGGAGGTTTTTAGTTTGTATCGGAGAACTTATTATTTTTGCCGGCAAAAACATAAAAATCTAAAAAGGAGCTTCTTATGGATAAGATTATGTCAAAAGTAGGTATCGCGGTCGTATTTATTCTTTTAATTGCTTTCAATATCTGGTTCTAAAAAAATTATTCAATACTGAACTTTATCTGCTTATAGGAAGTGTTCCCGCATTTGTCAACCGCGATTACATCCAGTATATGGTTGCCTTTTGCGCTGATCATTGTTCCCGGCGTATAAGACCCTTCATCCAATGTAATTGTTATGTCGACAGGCAGATTTGAATTGTCATCAATCTTAATTATAGGCTGGATATTTTCTTTATTCACCGGATAAATGTTTTCAATTGTGATAGTTGGAGGAGTATTATCCACGGCTGTGATATTGACCAGCGCGGGTTCGCTGTTTATAAGGCCGTCATTGACTATAAGTTTAAATGTGTATTGTCCGACTGCTTTTGGTGTAAAACCCGGCCTGGAAGACTGCGGATTTTCAAGCGTAACCGCGGGCCCGGCGGTTTGGATCCATGAATAACTTACGATAGTGTCTCCGTCAGGGTCGCGGCTGGCTGAACCATCCAGAGTAACCGGCATATTTACCTCCCACATGAGATCTGAACCGGGATCGGCTATCGGCAGCATATTTACAGGTTCAAAACGGCAGGCGAAGATATCAGGATTGCCCAAACGGTGGTCTACCCATGTAAAAACAATATTTCCTTTTTGCTGAAATTTTACTTCCGGTTCATTTTGGATAATTCCTTCATAGATAGGTGTTGAGCCGGTTTTAATTAGAGTTTGTTCTATTGTATAATCATTTACCTGAAAATTGTAATTTATGTTTGTTCCTTTCGGATCATATCTCTGAGCGTAAATATCAGGATCTCCATTGCGGTAATCCAGCCATGCTATAACGGAATTTCCATTCGTATCAATGTCAGTTACAGGATCAATTTGTTTGATATCTCCGTTATTAGTATCACCGACCAGAAAATTCTTGCCGACAGGTTTGCTGTTTTCATCAAAAAATTGCGCGTAAACAACAACTGTGTTCCCTTTTCCGCTTGACCACCAGGTAACAAGAAAATTACCGTTCAGGTCGCACGCGACAGACGGGTGATTGCAATTTTCTGTTGATATTTCATTTATTTTAAAATTTTTTCCTGTTAATTTACCGTCAGCTTGTATTTTCTGCCCGTATATGTCCCAATTTCCTCCGCGGTTATCCGCCCAGGCAGCTATATAGAATTCGCGGCCGGAAGCGGAAACCGTCGGCCACCGGCAATACATTTTTTTTGGTGACTGGGTGATTTTAAAATTTTTTCCTATAAAAGAGATTGTAGTATCTAATATTTGCCCGTAAATTTCAAGCTGTCCGTCCCTTTCATCCCGCCAGACAACTAACGCCGGTTTATTTTTTAACCCGGCAATATCCGGCTGATCCTGGTCTGATCCTGCCTTGTCATCATTAATTTTGTAATTATCGCCTTTTGGTTCACAGCCGACATCATAAACCTGGCAATAGATATCTGAGTTTTCATTTCTTTCGTCCTGCCAGACAACACCAAAATAATCATTTGAAAAAAGAGACACGCGCGGATGCCCCTGGATAGCGGATTTTTTATCATTATTCACGCGAAAGTTGTCCCCTGCTTTTATAAAATCATTGTTGTAAAATTGCGCGTAAATATCTGAATTAAATTCACCCAGCCTGACATCGGCCCAGCATATAAAAGTTTCCCCGTACGTATTTATGGCTAAACTCGTTTCTGCCTGGCCTGCCGCGCCGGTATCGTTGTTCACTTTGGTATCTTTTACCGCTTTGATCAAAGGCCTCGGGGAAACGAATTTTTTGTAGTAGATATAAGATGAATCATTTTCCTGGTTGTACCATACCAGATGGAGGTTAGCCACGGAATCGGAAATTATTTTGGGATTATATGAATTGAATTTATCATTTGTAACGCGTGAATCTTCGCTCCATTTCCCGTCGAATTTTTTGTAATAGATCTCGTAATTCCCATCCCTGTTATCCTGCCAGACAACATGGATCACCCCCAAAATATCTATAGTGATAGCCGGATTAGTTGTTGAAGCGGAGGCGTTAGTAATATTTGAGATCCTCTGATCGGGTTCCCATATCTTACCGTTCCATTTTTTATAATATATCGCGTAAGTTTTATCCCTGTTATCCCGCCAGACAATATGGACATTCTGGTAGTTATCTACCGCTATTTCAGGGTTTTCCGATGAAGCGGGGTCGTTAGTTATGCGGAAATCATCGCTCCAGTTCTTTCCGTCAAAATATTTATAATAAATTTCATAGTTGCCGTCGCGGTTATCCCGCCAGGCAAGGTGCAGGTTATTGTATTTGTCCACCGCGAGTTTCGGGCTCGCGGCAGATACAGATCCTTTCGTGAGTTTTATATCAGGTTCCCAGCCTTTAGCGGGATCAAATTTTTTGTAATATATTTCATAATTATCATTTTCCAAAGCCTTCCAGACAACATGGATGTTCCCGGTCTTATCAGCCGCGATATCGGGATCAGCAGCCTGGGAGTTTTCCCTCGATACTTTTATGTTTTTCAGCCATCCGTTAGAAAAATTTTTGTAAAAAGATTCAAAATAAATATTATAATTTGATGAGATCTTGTCCTGCCAAACCAAATGCAGATTGTTAAAAACATCTGATATTATTACAGGCATTTGGGGTTTGCCTTTGGATTCTGTTATCTTGTCGATCGGGCTCCACCGGCCGTCATATTTGGAAAAATAAATGTCCTGTGATTCTTCGCCGTTAGTTTGCCAAACCGCGTATATATTACCTTTGTTATCCGATGTTATGCTGGGGTTAGTTGACCTAAGATTCTTATCGCTTATGATTGTTTCTTTTGACCAATTGGCAAGAGATACCGAAAAGGGGATGATAACCGCTAATAGTAATATTATTAATCTTAAAAAGACCATTGTAATATATAATTATAACATAATATTCCAGTGATTAGTTAGAAAAATATGTTTTAGAAGTAAATGCTTTTTGCCGATAAAACGCTATATACTTGTTTACTTGGAGGAATAAAATATGACTGAAATAAAAAGTGATAATAATCCTAACCGGGCTAAGTCTAAAAAAGAACAATGGCAGGAGGATATGTCAGTCCAAAAAAACCGCGTGAAAGATATATCAGAAGATAAAAGAATGTATCTCGTTGTATTTAATCTTTCTAAAGAATGGTATGGCACCAAAATAGAAGATGTTAAAGAGATCATTAAGGTACCGAGAATTTTTGCTGTACCTCAAGTGCTGGAATATATACTTGGAGTTACAAATATCAGGGGAGAGATCATACCGGTTATTGACCTGAGGAAGCTTTTCAGTACACCGGTTTCCGATCTTAGCGGTGAAGCAAGAGTTTTAATTGTTGAGAATAATAAGGTAAAGATCGGTTTGCTGGTGGACAGTGTTTCTGAAGTTATCGATATTCAAATGTCTCATATCGATTCCCCTTTATCAACATTGGACCGGGTGAAGTCCGAATTTATATATGGAGAGATAAAGATCAGTGAAGCATCGTCTTCTGATGAAAAAGAAGAAACATCCGGCCGTTTTTTAGCGATAATCCATTTAGAAAATATCATTAAAGATATTCTAACTGTAAGGAAATGATCATGAGCCCGGAGCGTATTGAGATTTTAACTTTTAAAGCGGGAGAATATTTTATAGGGATAGACATCGAAGAGGTTGTAGAAATAATTAATTTTCCAAAAATGCTTCCAATTGAAAAAGATTTTCCTTTTTTGGAAGGAGAAATCAGGTTCAGAGATGAGAATATCCCTGTAATTTCTCTTAGCAAAAAATGGGAAGTTTTATCGTCCCGGGATAGAAACAGTATAATAATTGTTATAATTGAAAAAAACTTAGTCGGGATTTTAGTGGATTCAGTGGATGAGATCTTTAATGTTTTTATGAAAGAGTTGCTTGGATTTCCTGGTTCTATCAAATTAAGATCGAATGTCAGTGTTTTTTGGGCTGTTGCGTACCTTAAAAAAAATATAGTTCTTATGTTAGATAAGGATAGAATTTTGACAGAACAAGAAAAAAAAATATTAAAAGATATCAAAGGAGGAAGTTAAATGGACGCGAATAAAAAATGGACTAGAATAAATTTTAAATTTATGCTGACCATAGGCCTTATTCTTATTATGGGCGGGGGTAGTGTGATGCTCTATACCCTTGTTTCTGAAACAGGACAGTTTAATCAGCAGGTAGAAGAAAAGATCGACCTAGTGAATAATGTAATTTTTAAGGGCGCGTATATTCTTATGGCTAAAGGTGATAATGAAGGTGTCCGGGAATATATGAAACAGCTGGCTGAATCAAATGTCGTATCGGATCTTAAAATTATTAAGTCCAGCCATTTGGGAAAACAATATGGTATAACGGATGCTCAGAAACCAAAAGGTAATGATGAGGCGAGGGCTATTAATGGTGAGGTCATTAAGTTAACTTTTTCAGAAAGTAACAATAGATTTTTCAAAGAAATAATACCATTAAGACTTGAAAAAGATTGTATGAAGTGCCATGAAGGGGAACAGGATGAAGTAATAGCCGCTATGTCTGTTGCAGTGTCTTTAAAAGAAAGCGATGTGGCGATAAAGAGACGGCAGGTTATGCTAGGCCTTATTTTTATGGTGGGTATCGGGATCATTATGATCATTCTTTATTATTATATAAAATGGTTTGTTGTAAATCCAATAAACAGTATTTCAGCAATTTCAAATTTGATAACAGATTCGGGAGACCTGACGAAAGAGATCAATATTAAATCCAATGATGAGATCGGACAATTAGCCAGCCATTTTAATGATATGGTTGAACATCTCAGAAATTTAGTTGAACATATTCAGTCCGCGGGGTTTAGGATCGGCACGGTTTCAAATGAGCTTCTGGCTTCCTCGGAACAGCAGGCCAGCGGTGCCGCTGAACAGGCCGCCTCAGTCAGTGAGATCAGCGCTACTGTTGAGGAATTATCCGCCTCCGCCAGCCAGATCGCGGATAACGCGAATGGTGTGGTAAAGATCACTGAACAAACGTTAAAAGGCGCTGAGATAGGCCAAAGGGCCGTTGCGGATACGATCAGCGCGATGGAAGATATTAAAAATAAGGCGCAGCAAACCGCGGAAAAAATAATCGCGTTAGGAGAACATTCACAGAAGATCGGTGAAGTAATTGATATTATTGATGATATTGCCAATCAGACGAAATTGTTATCCTTGAACGCGGCGATCGAAGCGGCTAAGGCCGGTGAATATGGAAAAGGTTTTGCTGTGGTGGCCGTGGAAATAAGGCAATTAGCGGAAAATGTAGTAAAATCCACGACTAAAATAAAAAATTTTGTTACAGAGATACAATCTTCTTCAAACGCGTCGGTCATGTCTACGGAACAAGGTATGAAAGGGATAGAAAATGGAGTAGGGCTTGCCCGTAAGGCAGGAGATATATTGAAAGAGATCCTGGAAATAGCGAAGCAGACAGCGGAATCCGTAAACCAGATCAATGTTGCGACGCAGCAGCAGAAAAGCGCGAGCGAACAGGTTGCCATGTCAATGAAAGAGGTTTCAACCGTCGCGCGCCAGTCTGCCGCCGGAGCGAAAGACGGCACATCTTCGGCGAGTGAACTTAATAATCTGGCTGAAGAACTGAAAATAGAGATCGGTAAGTTTAAAATAGAGGAAAACAGAAGAAATGCCAGATAAATCTGTTATTTTAAAAGCCTTAAAGGAAGACAGCCTGGAGTTAATACAAAAACTTAACACAGGCTTTTTGAGCATAGAAAAAGACCCCTTAAAAAAAGAGGTTTTGGAGGATGTTATGCGCAGCCTCCATAATCTGAAAGGGTTAAGCAGGGTGATGGGATTTGATAATGTCGGGGCTTTATCCCACCGCATGGAAGATATCGTTAAAATGATCTCTGACAGAAAAATTTCTTTTTCTCCTTCAATGATGAACACCTTTTTACAGGCGGTAGACGGTATTGACCTGTATTTAAAGGCAGTTGTAGAAAACCGGGAAACAGATTTTAACGCGGCTAAAATTATGGATCAACTGGACGCGATGGCCAAGGGGGAGCCGTTGGAAGTTGAAACGGCGGAAAAAACAAAGGCCCCTCAAGCGAAGCTTTCTGATACCGCGGTGATCATTCCGTCAGGAATTCAGGATTCCGTAAGGATCCGCACGGACAGGCTGGACTATCTTTTAAATCTATCGAGCGAGATGATCATTGACCGGATCTGCCTGAATAAAGAGCTTAAGGACATGGAAAATATACAGGATATGGTTTATAAAGAAAACCAGGAATGGCAGAATTTCAGCAAGAAATTTCAAAAACTGTTTTTAAAAACTGATGATACAAGGGTTAGAGACCTGGGAGATCATCTGGATAAAAATATCCGGAATATTTCTGTTCTAAATGACCACATTATTAATTTTTATAATGACCATTCCAGGACTATTCAGCACCATAATATTATAGTCGCTGATTATCAGCAGAAGATCATGGAAGTCCGTATGCTTCCGTTATCCATTTTATTTTCAACTTTTCCAAGGCTTGTTCATGACCTGGCAAATCAGTTCGGCAAGCAGATCGATTTTTCTATTGAGGGAGGGGAAATAGAGATCGATAAAAAAATACTTGAGAACATAAGGGACCCTTTGATCCATCTTTTGCGTAACGCCGTGGATCATGGAATAGAAGGGCCCGCTCAGCGCGCGGAAAAAGGAAAACCCGCGGTCGGTAAGATAAAAATATCAATAAGTTATCAGGGCAGCCATCTGAAGATCGAATTTTCGGATGACGGCCACGGAATAGATATTGAAGAGATCAAGAAGTCCGCGGTAAAAAAAGGTTTTTACAGGGAAAAAGAGATCGAATTAATGGAACGGGAAGACCTGCTTAATCTTATTTTCAGGCCAGGTTTCAGCACATCTGAGATCATAACCTCGGTGTCCGGCAGGGGAGTGGGTATGGATGTTGTGCAAAAAAATATTAAGGGATTAAACGGTTTTTTGCATGTTGAGACTGAAAAAAACGCGGGGACAAAGATAATTTTGTTAATACCGCTTTCTTTAGCCACGACTAATATTTTGATCTTCGAAATTGAATCTCAGTTATTCGCGATACCTTCATTATCCGTTGAAGAGACTTTGGAAATAACAATGAAAGACATCCACACGGTAGAAGGCAGGGAGGCAATTTCCATAAGAGACCATATTCTGCCCTTAGCGTGGCTGGATACGGTTTTGGGAATAAACAGGAAGAAGAAAAAGCTAAAAAAACTGGATCCTCTTTCAGCGGTTGTGGTCGGAAGAGAAGATAAGAGAGTAGTTTTTGTCGCTGACCGGCTGGTTGATGAATGCGAGGTAGTGATAAAAAGTGTCGGAGAAAAATTCCAGGATATTTTTAATATTATCGGAGTGACTATATTGGGAAGCGGAGAATTGGTATTTATTCTTGACCCTTTTGAATTAATTATTTCCGCCAGGAAAAAAGAGACCCAGAGTTTGACAGGTGAAGAAGGGAAAAAAATATTTACCAAGGGCCATAATATTTTAGTAACGGACGATCAAATGACCATCAGGCAATTGCAGAGAAGCATACTTGAATCAGCCGGATATCATGTTGAAGAGGCAAGAGATGGAATTGAAGCGCTGGAAAAGATATCAAAATTACAAATTGATCTGGTGGTTACTGATATTGAGATGCCAAGGATGACCGGTTTGGAGCTTACGGAAAATATAAAATCAAAAGATTCAATGAAAAATATTCCGGTTATCATAGTTTCGGGGTTGGGGAGTGAAGAGGATAAAAAAAGAGGAATTAAGCTGGGGGCGGACGCTTATCTTACAAAAACCGATTTTAACCAGCAAAATCTTATAGAAATCGTCAAAATCCTGTTAGGCAGGCAGAAATAGGGGGCTGAAATGATCCGAGTTGTAATCGTGGATGATGTTGCGACAGTCAGGGAACTGTTGAAAATTGTTTTAGAGAAGGATCCTGAGATCAGGATCGTTGGAATGGCGAACGGGGGAAAACAGGCAATTGATATAATTCCTGTTTTGAAACCCGATATAGTCTTGATGGACCTTAGGATGCCGGATATGGATGGATTTCAGACAGTCCGCCACATTATGGGATATTTTCCTGTTCCTATTTTAATAATTTCTTCGACGAGCACCAATATGTTCCAGGTTTTTGAGTGCGGAGCGCTGGATTTTATTGAAAAACCGTCTTTATCCATTTTGGAAAATGACTTTATTCAGGCGTCTATTTTAATTAACAAGGTTAAAGCTCTTTCTAAGGCCAAGGTAAGCAGCAGTTTAAACGCGAAATTTGAAAAAGAAAGGATTTTAACATATACAAAATCCAATATTGACAGAAAAAAAGCGGTAGCTATAGCCTCTTCCACGGGGGGACCCGGGGCATTGAGGAAAATTATTCCGTTATTGCCTAAGGATTTTCCCGTGGGGATAATTATAGTCCAGCATATCTCTCAGGGTTTTATCGGCGGCTTGGTTGATTGGCTCCAAAAATTGAGCAGGATTAAAATACGCGTGGCTCGTGAAAATGATATTATTACTCCGGGAGAGGTTTTGTTTTCTCCTGATACTTGTCATATTATACTTGATGAAAAAGGCAGGATTAAATTTGAAAATTCTCCCCCTGTCGGCGGAGTAAGGCCTTCAGCGGATATTTTATTTCCTTCAGTCGCGAAATATTACGGCAGTTCGCTTGTCGGAGTAATAATGACGGGAATGGGCGATGATGGAGCCAGGGGCATGGAAGTGATAAAAAAAAGCGGAGGCGGAACCATTGCGCAGGATGAGGATAGTTGCGTTGTTTTCGGGATGCCCAAAGCGGCTATTGACAGAAAAATTATTGATAAGGTAGTCCCGCTCCATATGATACCGGAGACGATAATAAAATTATTGAAATTGGTGTAAAAAATGTTAAAAAAAATTCTTATTGCTGATGATGTGGCAACCATTGTTATGATGGTTAAATATATCCTGGAAGAAGAAGGATATATGGTTATCACGGCTTCTGATGGTATTGAAGCTGTAAAAAAAGTTTACAGCCAGATGCCTGATCTTATTATTATGGACCTGCGCATGCCGAAATTAAACGGTTATCAGGCCTGCCGGTTATTAAAGCATGACAATTTAACAAGGCATATCCCTATAATTATTTTAACAAGCGAGGATAAACCGATAGACAAATTCTGGGGTATGCAGACCGGGGCTGATGAATATATGCTTAAGGATCTTATCCAGGGATTTAAATCGGATGAACTGCAAAAAAAAGTAAAAGTGCTTTTGCAGATAAAATCAAAGAGAGAAACTACGGAATCTCCCGGTACCGAGATCGATGATTCGGGGGTTTTTGCCAGAGTAAATGATATGATGGATAAAAAACTGTTAGAATCAACGGTTTTGAATGAGATCAGTTATCTCGGCAGGACAATTTACGATGTCGAAAAAACAA
The DNA here is from genome assembly GCA_028719205.1 of bacterium. Lineage (GTDB taxonomy): Bacteria > JACRDZ01 > JAQUKH01 > JAQUKH01 > JAQUKH01 > JAQUKH01. The sequence continues at coordinate 12,465 of JAQUKH010000016.1, read as the reverse complement.
TGTCTTCCATACTCAGCCTGCTCCAGAAAATAATTATTTTTGACGTCGGGCTTATTTTTTTGGGAGAAGAGAAGAAAATATTAATATGTCAAAAAGGAAATTTGTCTGAAAAAAATAAAGAATTAATAGTAGAACGCGTGTTAGGCCGTTTTAATAAATTGATGGAACAGTCTATTGCTAAAAATGAATTGAATATTGAATTTATTGAAGAATCATGCGGAAAAGATCAGGGGAATGAAGGCCAGGAGCTGAAATCCTTTTTAGCGTCTGAACTTTCAACAAGGGACCGTATTATGGGGATCTTGATGATCGGACGTTTTATAGAAGACGGCTATACGGATAAAGATAACGAATTAATGCGGTTAATCGTGAATCAGACTTCCATTGTAATGGATAATGCCAGGCTGTATCAAAAGGTGGAATCTTTGTCTATAACTGATGAGTTAACAAAAATGTATAACAAAAGGTATATGGGACAGGTCCTTCCACAGGAATTATTAAGGGTAAAGCGGTATGACCGCGTATTTTCAATAATAATGTTTGATATTGATTTCTTTAAAAAATTTAATGACACTTACGGCCATCTGCAGGGAGATATTATTTTGCGCGAGGTTTCAAAGATAGCAAGGCAGGAGATAAGGAAAATGGATATACCGATCCGTTACGGAGGCGAGGAGTTTATAATTATCCTGCCGGAAATAAATTTGGAAGGAGCGAAAAATGTCGCGGAACGGATAAGAGCGGCAATAGAAAAATTTCCTTTTCCGGGTGAGAAGGGGACTTTAAATGTGACTATAAGCCTTGGCGTAGGGCTTTGTACAAAAGAGCTGGTTGATGATAATGGGAAGAAACTGATCGCGTTTGTTGATGAAGCGCTTTATAAGGCAAAAAAATCCGGGCGGAATCGCGTATGCATAGCGGAATAATAAATGAAAAAGAATTATCATTAGAGTTGTTCAAATTGTTTCGTGATTTTATTCATGAAAAAAGCGGTCTTTACCTTGATAAAAGCAAACTGGATTCTTTAAGGATGAGCCTTTTGTCCAGAGTAACTAAAAAAAATATTTCCAGTTACGCGGAATATTATGATTTTTTAAAGTTTAACGTGTTACGTGAAGATGAATTCAGGGAATTACTGAATTTAATTACAATAAATGAAACCAGTTTTTTTAGAAATCCAGACCAGTTCACAGCGCTTAGAGAGGTAGTCCTTCCTGAGATCATAAATAGAAAATGCGCGAAAGATAAGACTATCCGTATCTGGGCCGCGGGATGTTCAAGCGGAGAAGAGCCTTACAGTATCGCTATGACCGTCTGGTCCTCCCTTTTGGACAGGAAAAGCTGGAAGGTCCATATATTAGGGACGGATGTGTCTAATCGTGTTTTAGAGGCTGCGAAAAAAGGTGTTTATTCAAAAAGGACGCTAAGGGGAGTGGATGATTCTTTCCTTAGAAATTTTTTTGAAAAAAGGGATGATGAAAGGGACAAGGATTGTTACGCGGTAAAAGACAGTATAAAAGAAATGGTGCAATTCAAGTATTTTAATCTGGTCGAAACTCCGTATCCTCTGAATGAAATGGAAAATTGGGATATAATATTCTGCAGAAATGTTACGATCTATTTTAAACCGGAATCTACAAAACGGGTCATACATAATTTTTACCAAAGCCTTGCCGGGAAAGGATATCTTTTTATAGGACATTCTGAAACCTTAAGCAATATTTCTGATGAATTTGAATTAGTCGGAGCCAGGGGAGCATTTTTTTATTGCAAAACAGGCCGGGAGAAAATAAAATCAGAGCTTAATTATGTAAAAAATAATGTTTTACGAAAAATTGATAATAGAATATTCCAAAAGGATTTATTTTCCTGGGAAAACCTGGACGGCAGAGAAAAAAATGTTCCTTCATCTCCCGGCGTTGTTCCGATTAATAGAGCAAAAGATGATCTTTCAAAAAAAATCGAAATTCTGCTGAAAAACGCGGAGAGATCCATAAATAAAGAGAATATCGAGGATGCTGTAAAGTTCTGTCTTGAAGCGGAAAATCTGGATCCTCTTGCATGGAACGCTTATTTTTTATTAGGTTTGATCTATAATAATGCCGGGAAGCTTGAGGACGCTATTATCCAGTTTAAAAAAGTCATTTATATCAATCCTAAATATTTTTTAGTGCATTACTATTTGGGAAATATATATCAAAAAACAGGGGATTATCAAAATGCCGTTATGTCTTTTAATAATGCTCTGGAATACCTTAATAAAGAAGGTTGTGATATTGATAAGGATAAATTCGTAAAAGGGATAAACCTCGAGGTTTTTATTAAAATATGTAAAAAAAATATAATGGATATGGAAAGTGAGGAAAGATAATGATTAGAGAACTTGAAGATAAAATAAATAAAGGGAAAATGAAGATCGTTAGCCTGCGGAGGTATCTTTGACCTGGATAAAAGTGAAAAAAGGCTTGACGAGTTAAAGAAAGAAATGGAGAAAAGTTCTTTCTGGGATCAAAAAGACGTGGCCCTGAAGAAAGTGGAAGAATTAAAAAACACTAAAAATATAGTTGAAATATTCCAAAAATTGACTAAAGAACTGGAAGATCTGTCGGAATTAGCTGTTTTGAGCGGAGATGAAGAGGACAGCGGTAAAGAATTAATGTTTGAGCTTGATAAACTTATCGGCGAGCTGGATGAATTAGAATTAAAGGCAGTCTTAAATAACCCGCAGGATATCAATAATGCCTTTTTGGTCATTCATCCCGGAGCTGGCGGGACGGAGTCGCAGGACTGGGCTCAAATACTTTTAAGGATGTATATGCGTTTCGCCGAAATTAAAAATTACAGGACGGAAATCGTTGATTATCTGGCCGGAGAAGAAGCAGGAATAAAGAGTGTCACGGTTTTTGTTGAGGGGCAATACGCTTTCGGGTATCTTAACGCGGAGACAGGGGTGCATAGGTTGGTGCGTATTTCACCTTTTGATTCAAATAAACGCAGGCATACTTCTTTTGCTTCAGTTTTCGTTTATCCTGAAGTAGAAGATGATGTTGAGATAGTTATAAATGAGAAAGATCTCAGGATAGATACTTTCCGCGCGGGCGGAGCGGGCGGCCAGCATGTAAATAAAACAGATTCCGCGATCAGGATCACACATATACCCACGGGTATTGTGGTCCAATGCCAGAATGAAAGGTCGCAATTTAAGAATAAAGCCATGGCTATGAAAATGCTGCGTTCAAAGTTATATGACCTGCAGCAAAATGAGAAAAAAGCCGAAGAAGCTAAATTATCAGGTGATAAAAAAGAGATCGGATGGGGCAGCCAGATACGGTCTTATATATTTCAACCGTATCAGCTGGTTAAAGACCATAGAACAGGGTTAGAAAGCGGGAATGTACAGGCTGTAATTGACGGTAAAATATATCCTTTTATTGAGGCGTATTTGAAAAAGGAGAAGAAATTATGAATGTAACGGAAGAAAATCCGATCCTTATAGTTTTACATAATGTCGTGTTGTATGATTATTTTTTGGATTTACTTGAAAAAGAGCCATATAAAATATTTATTGTTCAAAATACAAATGACGCGTTACAGATCCTGAAAAATAATAAACTTAAATTAGTTATTTGTGAACATCATGTTCCCGGGCTGGATGGAATAGAATTTTTCAAAAAGATAAAAGCCAAATATCCTGATGTTATAAGGTTGATGTTAAGCGGAGCAAAGGAATTTGATATCCTGGCCAGAGTAATTAATGAATGCGAGGTATATAATATTCTTTCCAGTACGGGATCGCCGGAAGAGTTTAAAAATATTATAAGCATGGCTGTAAACAGATATAATTATATGGAGAGATATAATTCGAAAAACATGGAAATATCACATAAAAATGTTGAACTCGAGACCCTGAATATACATTTAGAAGAAAGATTTTATGAGAAAACATCACTGCTTCTTAAGGCAAAAAAAGAGCTGGAAGAGGTTAATATAAATCTTAAAAAAAATCTGGCACATCTTTCGGCTGTATCCGCGGAAAGAGACGCGCTTTATAATGATTTACAGAGGAGTTATATTGAAACTCTGTATGGATTGGTGAATGCTATTGAGGCGAAAGATACCTATACCAGCGGACATACGGAGAGGGTAGATAAACTTGTATCCTGTCTTGCGGATAAGATCTTTTTATCGGAACATGACAAGGTAACATTAAAATATGCCGCGGTCCTGCATGATATCGGTAAAATCGGCATAGATAAGGCAATTTTAAGAAAACCCGGAAAATTAAGCGAAGAAGAATTCGATATAATTAAGAAACATCCTTTAATCGGAGAGAAAATAATTGAGCCGATCCATTTTCTGGCAGAAACTTTGCCTTTAATACGGGGGCATCATGAAAAATTGGATGGAACCGGTTATCCCGATGGCCTTAAAAACAGTGAAATATCTGAAATGTGCAGGATCATTACTGTAGCTGATGTGTTTGAGGCGTTAACTTCCGACAGGCCATACAGGAGGGCTATGGATATTAAAGACGCGTTTGACATTTTCAAAAAGGAAAAAGATAAATATGATTTGAATATAGTTAAGATATTAGAGGAGGTTATTAATGATGGGGTTTATGAACCTGAAGGTGTAAAGTGATTATTTTCTTGAATTATGCAATATTTTTGATATAATCTATCAATTCCATCAATCCCCCCTCTTTATTTAAAGAGGGGGTGAGGGGGAGTTTCTTGAAATGAGGAAAATATGAAAAAAGTTAGCGGCATTATATGTGTTTTGTCTGTTTTGGCTATGGCTTCAAGTGCGCGGGCCTTTAATTTTTCCGTCCATGGGAAAATGACGGTAAGGCAGGATATGGGTGACGCGGATGAATTTAAAAAGGTAATAGCTGACCCTATGGCTACCACTTCAGTTATTGTCGGCGGTGATAATGAAAAAAATCTTGATTTTCAGAATATATATACCGGTGCTGAACAAAGGTCTTTTGATGCCGGAACCGGATTGGATTTATGGATAGATTCTAAAGTAAATGAAAAAATTGATTCCCGTATTGGTTTTTCCGGCGCGGGAAAAGGACAGACCGATATAGTTTTAGGAGATACATATATAAGCCACAAAATAGATGTTGTTGGTGATTTTAGAGTATCTTATAACAAGCCTAAGTTTGGTATAGACCCTGCGCTTTTTGCGGAAGAGTTAGGGGTAGGAGGTACAAGCCCTGAACGTTTTAACACAAGGCATTGGCAATTGCTCCTGAACGGAAAGGCGGAGGTTGTAGATTATTCTTTTGCGTTAATTGACGGTTTTGGACATGATACTACAACGAGTATCAGGCCCAGGCCAAGCAAGGATTATTGTATAGATTTTTCAACTGAGGCCGGAAACGGGATCAGGGTAGGAGGATCTTACTACAATGACAGGATCGCGGAAGACGCGGAAGGCGATGTGTCAAAATATGCTTTTTATTTGATATATACCGGGCATGATTTTGATTTTAAATCCCAATATACCGCATACATTAAAAAAGATAAATTTAAAAATTTTGTTATCGGGTCTGATCCTCTGGGAGTCAGTCCAATAAGTAAAGATATATATTCTTATGGATACTGGATAAATATGAACTATAGATTTTATGAAAGGGTGATGGGAATATTGCATTATTCCGGGTGGGATAAATATAAGGAGATTTCACCTCAGCTGGAGTTTAATTTAGCGGAGAATTCAGATTTCAGGATCATTTATTTAAAATATATCGGGCCTGACGGGATGAGGACATTTGACAGTAATATATTAAGAACAGAGCTTGAAATAAGTTTTTAGGAGTAAACTTTGTTCAACCTAATATTTTTGTATAATTTAGTAAAGAGTGAGTTGGATGAAGTTGAAACGGCGCTTAAAAAAGAACTTGAGGCTGACAATAAAAAGATTTCACCTGTTATTTCTCACATTCTTTTGCCCGGAGGGAAACGAATACGTCCGGCAATATTAATTCTTTGCGCGAAGTTTGGTGAATTCGACCGCAAAAGAAGTGTTCAATTGGCTGTTGCTATTGAGCTGATTCATACCGCTACACTGGTGCATGATGATGTTGTGGATGAAGCTGATATACGCAGGGGAAAGCCCTCTATTAACGCGAAATGGGATAATAAATTTGCTGTGCTTTTGGGAGATTATTTATACACTAAGGGATGCCGTTTGCTTTTAAAAGACAAGGACATAGCAGCAATAAGATTAGTTATTGGGGCTACTAATGATATGACTGAGGGGGAGGTTCTTCAGGAAGCGGTAAAAAACGATCCTGATGTAAGTTTTGAAGATTATTTATATATTGTACGGGCAAAAACCGCGGGATTGATCGCGGCCTGCGCAAAAGCCGGCGGAATGTGCGGCGGTTTATCACAGGATAAGATCGACGCGTTAGAAAGATTTGGCTTAAATCTGGGTATTGCCTTTGAGATAATTGATGATACTCTGGACTGGAAAGCAAAAAAAGAAAAACTGGGTAAACCGGTAACGAACGACCTGCGTGAGGGAGGGTATACGCTTCCTTTGATATATTTTCTTCAGGAAGCAAGTTTAGCTGATAAAGATTGGCTTTATAAAATGCTTGATAATGAAAGTTTGAGCGAGGAAGATATTCTGTCTATACGCAATAAAATGGATGGTTATAAAATATTGGAAAAAGTGGCTGATTTAGGTGAAAAATATATTCTGTCGGCAAAAAAAGAACTGGATATATTTCCAGCTTCAAATATAAAACAGGCGCTTTTAACTCTGGCGGATCATATTTTAGAAAGGGATTGGTGATGAAAAATTATAGTATGTTGTTTTTATTTTTGGTTGCTGTTAGTTTTAGTTCTGTTTTCGCGATAGAATCTGATACTTCTAATGTAAATAAGGGAATTGATTTGGAAGAAAAGATTAATAAAACTCCATGGACCGGTTTAATTACCAAAGATTATTTAAAAGAAAAGGTGAAAAAGAAAGAGGCGGATGGGGTATTGGTGGATGATTTTATTGAAAAGGGCCCTGCCAAAATATCAGGAATTAATAAAGGTGATATTATTAAATCTATTGATGGCCAGGCTGTTATGAACCAAACTGAATTTGAAAACGCGATTTATGCTAAAAAAGTCGGAGATAAAATTAAAATTAAGCTCATGCGTGAAACAAGAGAAATAGAAATAGAAGTTACGCTGGAAGATACGTGGAACCAGGTAAGAGATATTTTAGATAAACTTGGTTTTAAAGTTAAGGTTATAGAAGTTTCAGATAAACCGGTCAATATTGTTATTTCCGATATAAAAATAGATTCATTATCTTATAACGCTAAATTGGAAAAAGGAGATCTGCTTCTGGGAATAAACCGGAAAACTTTCAGGAATTTAAAAGAATTCGGCGAGGTAACAAGCCAGGTAAAATTAAGTGAAACTGTTTTTTTAACAATCATTCATAATGGGTCAGTTTTGACAAAAGAATTGAGTATGAATGCAGCAGAAACTAAGAAATAGGCTCTTATTATTATTTATTTTATTTTTCACCTTAAATAAATTCTATTTCGCGGGGTCAGAATTTACCATCGCAAGATTGAAATATAGCGGAGGCGGAGATTGGTATAATGACCCGTCGCTGATCCCTAATTTCGCGAAAAACATTCAAAAAAATACGAATATTAATATTTCTTCAAAAGAAAAGGTTGTTTCGATCGAAGATGAAGATCTTTTCTCTTATCCGTTCTTGTTTGCCACCGGGCACGGGAATATAAAATTTTCTGATCCGGAAATTGCCAGGCTTCGCGTTTATCTGGCGAATGGCGGTTTTCTTTATGTTGATGATGATTATGGAATGGATAAATATTTCAGGCAGGAAGTTAAAAAGATCTTTCCTGATAATGAATTAATAGAATTGCCGTTCTCACATCCTATTTATCATTTAGTCTACGATTTCCCGCAAGGCCTGCCTAAAATCCATGAACACTATCCCGGGCGTCCACAGGGCTTTGGTATATTCCATGAAGGAAGATTAGTTCTTTTTTACACTTACAATACGAATATTAGTGACGGCTGGGTAAGCCCGGAGGTTTATAATGATCCTCCTGCGATCAGAGAAAAGGCGTTTGAAATGGGTATCAATATAATTACCTACGCGCTATTATATTAAATAAAAATGAAAATTTTTAAAGAAGCTGACAAAACTCATCTAATAGGCCTTTTGGTTTTTCTTATCTCTTTAGGTGTTTATATTCATACCTTAGCTCCCAGTATAACTTACGAAGATAGCGGGGAACTAATTACCACTCCTTATATTTTAGGCATTTCCCATCCGTCAGGTTATCCTTTTTATACAATAATAATGAAAGTTTTAATGACTCTTTTACCTATAAGCAATATTGCTTTCAGGGCTAATTTAGCCACCGCGGTTTTTGGATCTTTAAGTGTCCTGATGGTTTATTTTATTGTGTTAAAAGTAGAAAGGGATTTTATTGGAAAAAATAAAGTTGCAGGGGTTCAAAATTTTGAACCCTTACTGAATGGTTATGTCCCGGCAGTAATCGCGGCTTTACTTACAAGTTTTTCCAGTATGATATGGCTTCATTCCGTAACCACAGAAGTTTACACCTTAAATCTTTTTCTTATGATGCTTTTAACTTATTTTATGCTGGTTTGGGATATTAAAAGGGATATTCGTTATGTTTTTTTAGGTTCATTAATTTATGGCCTGAGTTTAGGGAACCATGAAGAGGCTGTTTTATTTTTCCCGGCATTCATATATTTTTTATTAATCACCGATTGGAGAGAAATACTTAAAATAAAACATCTGATTTCCATAATAATGTTGTTTGGCCTGGGGCTTTTAATTTATGTTTATTTACCTTTACGCTCTGCTAAAAATCCTTATTTAGATTGGAGTAATGCGGAAAGCTTACGGGGATTTTTATTTGCTGTTAGAAGGGAGCAATACATCGGAGGATCGGAAGTACCAAGGGATATTATAAAATGGGTTCAACAGTTAAACCTGTTTGGTTTTTTTGAACAGGTCAGTATTTGGACCTTCTTTTTTTCTTTTTTTGGTTTATATCGGCTGCTTAGAAAAAATTTAAAAATATTTATTACTTTTTCATTGATAACCTTTTGCAGCAGTATAGGTTTTATTTATTTAGTGGATCCTCCTATCCCTACTCAAATTTTCGCCCTTCTTAGAACATTTTATTTGCCGTTGTATGCTATGTTTGCTATCTGGATAAGTTTTGGGATAGCGTTTGTTATTGAGAAAATATATTTATATCTGGGAAAAATAAAACCGGTCTCTTCAACAGCATGGGCTTTTATTTTGATACCTTTTTTCCTTATGCCAGCTACATCACTTTTAGATCATTACGAGGCATATGATTTTAAAGGGAATTATTTCGCGTATGATTTTGCGGCAAATATGGCAAATAGTGTTGAGGAAAAAAGTGTAATATTTACTTCTATATCAATTGATACCTTTCCTTTCTGGTATTACAGGTATGCCGAGGGGAGGAGAGGAGATTTAGCTGTAGTGCATCAAAAAATGGCTGCCCTGCCCTGGTATTATGCCCAGATGATGCAGGATGAACCCAAATTAGTTTTGACAAGGCCGGAATTTTCGGACTGGAATAATGATGATTATCTTGATGCGAGGTCTCAGATCATTACAAATGATATTATGTTAAATAATCCGGAATATAAATTTTATTATACGATCTTTACAAAGGATTTTTTACCAAAAGATAAACCGATAAAATATAGAGGTATTCTCTGGCAGGATACAAATGAAGATTTGGATCTTATTAACGGGAAAATATGGTTTAATTATTGCTATAGAGGTTTAGGCAATAACAAATCTATCCGCCTTGTCAGAGACAATGAAATATTACGCCAGTTATACAGCTTTAACATTAATATGGCGCGTAAATATTTAAAAGAAAAAAAAGCATATTTAGCGATCTATCAATACCAATTAACCAATAAAATATTTCCAAATTCTGAGGCATATTATAATCTTGGTTTTTTATATTACGAGGAAAAAATGATTGATTCTGCTATCAGGGAATTCAATGAATATTTGAAATTGGACCCGAACTCTCCCAAAGCGCAAAATATCAGAAGCTGGATGGTACAATTCAATCCCCAGGGAAAATAATCCCCCCTGATCTTTTTATAAATTTTATTCAACAATATATTAAAGTTAATTTTATATAATACGATAATATGATTATATTATTGTATTTATTATTTAGTAAATTGTAACTATGCATAAAATATAATAATATTTCTCTTGACATGTAAGTATATTATACTATAATGATACTACAATATTATAATATTACACTATGAACTTTAATACAATTAACAAAAAATATTTAAAGGACGGGAAAAAAGAAGTGATGATCAATAAGCTGAGTTTGTCACAGGATAATGGTTTTAAATTAAAGATAAAAGATGAATCCCCCAGAAAGGTTTTTAAGATCAGGCAGAAGAATATCCAGCTGCGTATTGATCAGATAAGAAAATTAAGGGAATTTGCTTTTCACAGCGGAAATATTGATGGAGTACAGCTCAACGATAGTGAAATGTGCCGGACCGCGCTGGATTTATTTTTCTGGCTTGATATAGATCCTAAGTCGGTAAGAAATGAAGAAGAACTTTTGGAATTATGTAAAAAGAAAATTGAAAAAAAATATGTTCCTAACTCATAAGTTTTAAAAGGAGGAGCGGGATGAAAAGTATATCAAAATTGTTTTTTTCCAAGGAACAAAATTCCGGATCAGAGGATGACAGCGAATTATGGGCCCGGTATAAAAAAAGAAAAGATTACAGGGTTAAGGAGATACTTATAAAGAAAAATATGTATCTTGTTAGGTATGTAGTCAGCCGTATTGAAATGTGCCTGCCGACTTACAAACCGAATAGTGAATCAGATGATCTGATAAGCTGCGGCATTATAGGGCTTATGGACGCGATCGAGAAATTTGATCCGGATAGAGGTATAAAGTTTAAAACTTACGCAATTTCCCGGGTAAGGGGTTCGATTTTAGATGAATTAAGGTCATTAGACTGGGTTCCCCGTTCAGTCAGGCAGAAGGCAAGACAATTTGAGACAACTTGCAGTGAGTTGGAAAATGTGTTAAAACGTCAGGCTACTGATTCTGAAATGGCCGGCGCGATGGGTATAAATATGGATGATTTTCATGATCTGGTTACAAAAGTGAATCATACAGCCATTGTTTCCCTGGATAAATTCTGGACAGTTAAGGATGATGATCAGGCAGTGCAGATCCTTGATATGGTGGAGGATTTTAAGATCCCAAATCCGGAAGAAGAGAGTGAAACCCTGGAGAAAAAAGAAGTTTTACAGCAGGCTATAGAGAGATTACCTGAAAGGGAAAAAAAGGTGGTTTCCATGTATTATTTTGAAGAGTTGACATTGAAACAAATAGGAGACCTGATGGATGTATCTGAATCACGGGTATCCCAGATGCATACTAAAGCAATTTTAAGGTTAAAGGGCAAATTGTCTAAGGTCAGAGACGATTTAGTCGCGTGATTATGAAAGATCCATTAAAAGAAAAATTCAGCAGGCTCAAAAAAAATATAAAAAATATGGGTTCGTTCGTGTTGGCTTATTCCGGCGGAGTGGACAGCGCGTTTTTATTAAAAGCCGGATATGATGTCTTAGGTAAAAAAGTATTGGCGGTTACAGCCCGGTCGGAGACATATCCTGACGCGGAATTGCGGGAGGCGAAAGCAATAGCAAAAATTATCGGCGCAAGGCATAAAGTTATAAGAACTGAAGAGTTGAATAACCACGATTTTATATCTAATCCCCCTAACCGCTGTTATTATTGCAAGAAAGAGTTATTCTCGAAACTGGATCATATCGCAAAAGAAGAAAACATAAAATGGATATGCGACGGAACAAATAAAGATGATCTAAAAGATGTTCGTCCCGGCAGGCAGGCGGCAAAGGAGTTTAAAGTGCTCAGCCCGCTTCTTGATGCGGGGCTGACTAAAGAAGATATCAGGGCTTTAAGCCGCGATATGGGGCTTTCTACATGGGATAAACCTTCACTTGCCTGTCTTTCGTCCCGGATCCCTTATGGGGAAAAAATAACAAAAGAAAATCTGGTAAGAATAGAAGAAGCCGAGGAATTTATTTCTCTTCTGGGGTTTAGATCTTTTCGCGTAAGGTCGCATGGAGTCCTTGCGCGAATTGAGGTTGAACAGTCAGATATCAAAAAAATCACTCAAAAAGATATTCGCGTGAAAGTAATTAATAAGTTAAAATCACTGGGTTTTATTTATATTACACTGGACCTGCACGGTTACCGTTCGGGAAGCATGAATGAAGCACTTTACTTACCATTAATATGATATTGTTTGCTTATTGACTCAAATATCAGCCTGGCATTATATATCATAGCGTTTATATCCGGTTTAT
>JAQUKH010000015.1 GCA_028719205.1 bacterium | reverse complement strand
AGGCTTCTGACTTTAACCTGATAATCATGCTCATCGATATTAGGCCTTATCTTTATTTCTTTTACCTCTATAACTCTTTGATGTTTTTTGGCCTCTTTTGCCTTCTTCTGCAGTTCATATTTATATTTACCATAATCCATTATCTTACATACCGGAGGATTTGTATTAGGAGCGATCTCGACAAGGTCCAATCCTAATTCTTCTGCCATTTTAATGGCATTTCTTAAAGGAATCGCGCCTATATTCTTGCCATCGATCCCAATAACCTGAACATCCCTGGCTTTTATTCTGAAATTTATCTTATGTTTTATAAATTGTATTTTTAACACCTCCTTTCAATGAGAACATCATTTATGAAGTCCCGAAAAACATCGGGACGAACAAAAATGACAGTACGAATTGAACCCCGATGTAACATCGGGGTTAATTCAGACTATCCCGATCATATCGGAATGTCTTCATTAATAAAAAAAGCGGATATTGCTATCCGCTTTAACGTGAAAAATAAAATTAATTTTTAATTAATATTTAATTTTTTAACCTTTAACAAGCCTGAGCTGTAAGGTGAGAAGCGGATCTGCCTCTTCTTCGATAATGATGTATTATAACTATATTCCAGGAATTGTCAAGCAAAAATCAGTAAAACTAATTTTTACTATATTCCGGGTCAAATGATTTTAACTGATCCATGATCTCATTAACAGGCGGTTGCCCCGGCGCCGATGGAGTAATTACATATCCATAAGTGAGAAGTGAACCTAATATCGGGTTCAGGATCCTTGAAATACGGCCTATATCCCCCATCGCGATCGTTATAATATTTTTTTTCCTGTTTTTAATAGTAAAATTGATCAATTGCGCGAGATCATCTCTGGAATTTACCATTACAGCGATCTTAATAATATCCGCCCCGCTTTTTTTACCTTTCGCAAGAATTTTTTCGAGTGCAGCATTGGACGGTGTATTTTTAAAATTATGATATGAGGCAATAACGATCTTCTTTTTGAAATGGAAAAAAGAAGGTATATTTTTAAACAATTTCGAATTTATCTCGATATCAACACAATCAATGTATTGAACAATATTCTTTAGTATTTCAAACCTTGCATCATCAGTAATTGCTTTTTCCCCGCCCTCTTTTTTATCCCTTATTGTGACAATTATCGGGTTAGTAAGGGAGGCGTTCAATTTTTTTACCACGGAGGTTATGTAATCAATGGAAACATCTTTAAATCTATCGATGCGGATCTCGACTATATCTATTTTTTTGAATATATTATCCTTGAGCTTACCTGAATTTACCTCTGAATCGGTTATTGTCCCGACAACAACGGGGGCGCGGCCTAGTATAACTTTTCCGATTTTTAGATTGGGCATGATTGTAGAGAATATATTAAAAATGGCGATATGTCAAAGGGTTTTTGTTGGTTTATAGAATTATTTATTATCTAATGAGGGCGGATTTTTTAAACCTTTTTTGTCTTCTGATTTTAATTTTCTATCCACTTTTTGAATATCTTCTTCAGCGGGCAGACTTTCCGGCCTAATTCCTCTTTCAATTAAAGTTTTTCTCACGCTTTTATTGTTGGTAATGTGTTCATTGGAAATTTTCTGTTCTGTTTTCATCTGGTTTGCTTTTGCGTTAAAAATTGTTATTTCAGTGGCAAAATCTTTAGCTTTAAGAATAATTGTTGGAGCAAAATCTGCCAAAGCTCTTCCTTTTGGTACTTGCCACTTATTTTTCATTTGTTCGGTAGTGTAGCCAAATAATGCTTTGTCCCCCTTGCTCCTAATAATCCCAAAATTTTTGTCGCTTCCGGTTTGTTCAAAAATAACCCCTGAAAGCTCTTTTTCTGTTTCGGCTAATTTTTTTCTTGCAGAAAGCCGTTCAGATTCAAGTAATCTTCGCTCAATAACTTCTAATTTCCTTGTTTGGAGAGCAAAATAGGTTTGAGCAAAGGCAATTTCTTCTTTTCGTGGGTCACCATTTTGGGCTATGAGATAGCAGGCGTAGCGGGTAAGCATAATATCGGAAATTTCAGTTTCCGCTCCGGATCCAATAGAAACCATTTTCCCGACGTCGGCAAAATGGTCATAAATTTCATGGCCTGATACTTCACAGGCAGTTTTTGCCTTTGAAACAACATTGAGAAAATTGTCCCATTTTGTATATCCCAACAAAGACTGCAAATCACGAGCAAGCCAAAACTCTACTCCGCTTTCGGTCTTTTTGGCATAAGATTCAAAGTTGTTTGTTAGTGTTTGAATGATTGCTGTTTTCATATAGTTTTTTTTGATATAGTTTTTTGAGAATATCCTAAAAACAGTGGTATGTCAAATTATTTTTGCTCATATTACTTTCCAACTTCTTTTCTTGCCTTTGTTTGAAAAAGTGAATATAATTTATTTTATTCTATGAAAAATATTTTCCTATTTATAAATATTCTGACTGTTTTTTTATGTGCATAACTTATAGCATATGGATAATTTAATTAAACCCAAAGGAAAACATCTTTATAAATATGGTAGTGCAAAAGATTCCAAAATTAGTTATTTAGAATCAATTATTTTAAAAAATGAACTATATTTCCCACGTCCAAGTGAACTAAATGATCCTGCAGAGGGAAGACCAAAATTGTCCAATTCACCAAAAGATAAATTTATAACTTTTATATGGGATTCATTTATTTTAGATAATCCTAATTTAAACCTTACAGAAAGAGTGTTTCATTATAAAATAATTGAAAATATGGTAAACAAATCAGAAGGTGATGAATTACGTAATGACCTTTGTAAAAAAATGTATAATGAATTAGATAAGAATAATCGAATATATTCATTATCAAAGCGTTGGAACAATATGAGTTTATGGGCAAACTATGCAGATAGTCATAAAGGATATTGCCTTGAATTTTTTAATGATGGTATATTTAAAACAGCCTTTGAAGTTAATTATACTGATAATATTACACCAATAGACGTCACAAATATGCCTATGAGTTTCATATTCTTTTTCAACAAAAAAAATGATTGGATTAATGAAGAAGAAATTAGAATTGTTACTCCTTCATTAATACAACCTCCAATTAAAATAGAACCACCTGAACTTTTAGCAAGTATTATACTCGGAAAGGATATGTCGATAAAAAATGAAGATTTAATAAGAAGCTGGGTTAATAAACGAATACCCACATTAGAACTGAATATGATGTAGATAATCAGGAGCTTATTAGGAAAGAAATATAAGGACTTAAGGAGAATATACTTTGTATTTCAAAATTTATTTTTTCAATATCTTACTATAACTTCAAACTAACAATTATTTAATTTTTTGCTAACGCAAAAAATTAGTGGTGCCGGGGGCCGAAATCTCGCTTCGCTCTCAATAGGGGCTCCGCCCCTCTTGCGTCCGCCTTAGGCGGACTGTCACCCCTTGAAGAAAACTACCGTTTTCTCCAAACCTCTTTCCCACGATTCCGGCCTTTTAACCTTATTTTTTACTTCTACCCTAGATATTTACCCGTTACTATTTTTTTATTAGTGGTGCCGGGGGCCGGAATCGAACCGGCACAACAGTTACCCATCGGTGGATTTTAAGTCCACTGCGTCTACCAGTTCCGCCACCCCGGCACCAACAAATACTTATTCGACAATTATTATCTTATTAAAGAATTTGTATTATAATTTATTTTATGTCAAAAGTCAAAATTTATTTAAAATCTTTCCTGAAATCCTGTCTATTATTTTTTCCGCCTCAAAATCCGATGTGTCAATGGTAAAATCCGCCTGTTTGTAATAAGGCGCGCGTTTTTTAAGAATGGATTTGATCTCTTTAAGCGGTTCAGGTTTATTTAAAAGCGGGCGAATACCTTTTTGCAGTTTTATTCTTTCTAAAATAACTTCTGGCCTTGTTTTCAAACAAATTATTATGCCTTTTCGCTTAAGCCGCTCAATATTTTCGGGTAAAAGCACAACCCCGCCGCCCGTAGAAATAACCGTATTATTTTTTCGTGAAACTTTCTTAATAACCTCTTTTTCTAAATTACGAAAATATTTCTCGCCTTCTTTTTCAAATATTTTTGAAATTTTTTTTCCTTCGTTCTCTTCGATCAAAACATCCGTGTCAATAAATTTCATATTCAGCCTTTCAGCCAGTAATTTACCCAGAATGGTTTTCCCTGTTGCCATAAAACCAATTAAAACAATATTCATTTTTTAACCTCTTCCTGTTTAACTTTTTCTAGAAATTCCGCGTCTTCTTCCGGCCAGCTGACTAATTTTATTTCAAAATCAGTAATTGCCATATTTTTCAATTTTTCAATTCTGACTATTTCAACTAAATTTTTCTTAGACTTCTCATATTCTTTTTCCTTACCGTAAATGAAATCCAAATAGATCCTTGACCTTAAAAGATTCGGTTCAAGTTCTATACTTTTCAGGAAATATCTTTCCGCTTCACTATATTTTAATCTGGAAAGATAGAATTGCGCAAGATAATAAGGATAAAAAGCGTTATAAGGATCATAAATAAAACTTTTTTGTATTGTCGCGACGGCTAAATAAAAATTCATATCCTTAGGATAATTATAATAATAAAAAGATGCTAATTTAAAATAAAATTCTGAATTATCATGTTCATAATATATAGCCTGCTGATAAAATCTTTCGGTTGTTACTATTCTTTCTTCTTTTGATCTGCCATTTTTATCCAGAAGTATTGTTTCCGCTAAATAAGAATTAATTGGAGCAATATCAGGAGCCCACTTGATAGCCCTTTCAAAATGCCCCGCGGCCGATTTAACATCATTTTTTTGCAGATCATTAAATCCCAGTTTTGTCTCATAAAACGCAAAAACGGGAAAATAAGTAAAAAACATAAACATCGCAACCGGTATAAGCGTTAAATAGGATAAATAAGAACTTGGTAAATTAATTATTTTCTCTTCTTTACAGGTTAAACTCTCCTGTGATGCCAATAAGAAAACAAATAAAATAGCAATTCCCGGATGATGAAAATTATAGTCAAAAATACTTTGGAATAAAATTAAACCGCCTGCAATGTAAATATTTATAACTAATTTACTATTCTTTTTTTCTTTCACGGAAAGAATATATTTAGCCAGAAATATGAGGCCGATAATAATACCGGCAAAACCTATTTCCGCGCCTAATTCCAGGAATTCATTATGCGCGAATTGCGCGAATCTCCCGTATTGGCTGATTGCTCCCTTAATAGGCAGGCGAAAGGCAAGATAGCTGTTTTTAAAATTACCAAGCCCAACGCCTGTCCAGAAATTATCACTTATCATCCGGATACTGCTTTTCCATATGGATAACCGGTAATATGAAAGAATATCCTGGTTCCCAAAATCCAGAAATCTTTTCATATTTGGAGTTAAGAATATCGCCAGGACAAAAACGCTGAGAATCGCAAAAAACCATTTTGTAAAATTGAATTTCTCATAAACCAGGAATAAGATGATCAATGAAAGCAATAATAATCCCGCGCGTGATCGTGAATATATCAATGAAATAAAAACTAAAACTGATAAAACCAAATAATAGAATATTTTAATATTTTTTTTATCTTTTATACCGGCTACTATTTTATCAGGAATAAATACACATAAAGGCAGAAGAAAACCCATAAGAAAATTCGGACTTGCCAGGGTTCCGGCCAGCCGGGCCTCCCCAAAATAAAATTTTTTACCAAGCGCGAATATTGATTCAACAAAGGCAAATAAAAGAAAAATATTAATAAATCTTTCCGCTTCTTTATCACTTTCAATAAAATTTACCAGAAGATAATAAAGGATTATCAGGCTGATTATCTTGATCCATTCCTCGCGCGCGAAAAACGAATTAAAATTCAATAAATAATTTAATGTTGAAAAAATAAAGAGGAAGGCTATACTCAGGTCAAAATTTGTTCTTTTTAATACAACTTTTTTCTGATGAAATGAACGGTATATGAAAACACACAACAGTGAAAAGGTCAATATTTCAAGGGATTTAATAGAAACAATTCCCGCGCCGGAGCTTAAGAATACTGAAAGAAAAAAAAGAATAGTAAACAGGATGTAAATGACCCGTCTCACGATTTCTTAACATACTTTTTAAAGTAAGAAAATCCGGCCTTTATTTCATCCATTGAATCTCCCCCGAATTTTTCCATAAAAGTATCCGTCATAACAATGGCAGTCATTGCTTCTCCAATAACTGATGCCGCCTGTACCGCGCATACATCGGACCTTTCATAACCCGCGTCTACCATTTTTTTCGTTTGCATGTCAACAGAAGAAAGAGGTTTTTTTAAGGTAGGTATCGGCTTCATTACAGCCTTGATAATTATTGTTTCACCGTTTGTCATCCCGCCTTCCAGGCCGCCCGCGTTATTTGTCTTTCTGTAATACTCCCCCTCACCTGGCCTGCCCTTATAAAAAATCTCATCATGGACATCTGAACCAAGCCTTCTGCCTGCTTCAAATCCCAAACCGATCTCTACTCCTTTTATCGCCGGGATACTCATTACCGCCTGAGCTAATTTCCCGTCTAATCTCCTATCCCAATGGACATAAGTTCCTAAACCGATCGGCGCGTTAATAACCAGTATCTCAAAGATTCCGCCAAGGCTATCACCATTCTTTGCCGCGTTATCAATTTTCGCTTCTATCTTTTTTCCGGAATTTGTATCAGATGCTTTTATTCCACCGATCTCAAGGACTTTCGCGGATACATTAATGTCAAACTCTTTTAAAAAAAGCTTACAAACAGCCCCTGCCGCCACACGCATAGTTGTTTCTCTGGCGCTGGAACGCTCAAGAACATTGCGAATATCATCATAATGATATTTGATAGACCCGGCAAAATCAGCATGTCCCGGACGCGGCCTTGTGATCCTTTTATAGTCACCTGACGGATCCAAAGACACAGACATTATCTTTTCCCAATTTGGCCAATCAAGATTCGGAACGGTAAGAACAACAGGGCTTCCTAACGTCTTTCCATAACGTACGCCGGCTGTTATTTCCACAGTATCTTTTTCCAATTTCATTCTCGGGCCGCGGCCATAACCAATCTGCCTTCGTGCTAATTCCTGATTGATAAATGCAAAATCTATTTTCAAACCAGCCGGTAATCCTTCTATTATCGCGGTTAAGCTCTTGCCATGTGATTCACCTGCAGTTAAAAATCTAATCATACTATCCTTATTTGCTTTCCTCTTTAACTTTATTTTCTTCTTTGGCTTTGCTTCTCCCTTTAAATTTACTTTCCCTCGCTGCGTTTTGTTTTTCAATTTCTTCGGGACTTTTCTCGAGGTCAATTTCCTCCATCCTCTTCAACCCAAGGAACGCGTCATTCTGCATTTCATCATCTGTAATAATATGCGGAGAAACAAATATCAAAAGTTCGTTGCGGCTATCAGAATTTGCTTTGTTTTTAAATAAAAAACCAAGGAATGGAATATTGCTTAAGAACGGAACCTTGTTTTCTGTTTCACTAATATCCTTTCTTATCAATCCTCCAATAACAGCAGTCTGGGAATCTTTAACCATTACAAAAGTTTCCGCTTCAGTAGTATTTATCTCGATCTCTCCCTTCGAAACAGGTTGAGGTTCTATAAAACTAACCTCGGGTTTGATTTGCATCGAAATATGGTTATCAGCAGTAATATGAGGCTTCACTTCTAATTTAATTCCAACAGGAACTAATCTTGTTACCGGACGCCCGTCTTCATCTAAAAGCCTTATCGGAACCTTTTTACCAATAGTAATAATTGCCTTTTCATTATCCAGCGTGCAAACCTTAGGGCTAGCTAATAATTCCGTTGTTCCCATATCAAGCATCGCGTGCAAGGCGGCATTAAGCGCGAAATTATCAAATACAGTGCCAACCGTGATATTACTTGTTCCTGAAACTGCGGGAAGCATTCCGACATCAATATTCGCCCTGCCATTCGGATTAATTGTCTTTATCCCGCCGGCTGTTCCATCAGGCGCACCCCAGTTTATTCCCAAACGCTTTGTATCATCGCTTTTTATTTGTATTAATTTACTTTCAATTATTACCTGCGGAGTCCTTCTGTCCAGAATAGCAACCATTTCTTCGATCTTTTTAATATTTTCAGGTATATCGCTTATAACCATCGAATTAGTTCTTTTATCAGTCATTATACTTCCACGTTCACTAATTATTTTCAACAGTGTCTCTTTCATTTCATCAACAGAGGCGTAACTGACAAATATAGTTTTGGTATTTAAAGGTATCAAAGGTTTAGCGGATTCCACAGCCTTAAGGTTAGACAGTTCTTCTTCCACGCGAGCCTTCTGATCTGACTTTATTTTGGCAACAGACGCCACCCGAATTATATTTCCTGTTTTTTCATATGTAAAACCGTTTATTTCAAGAATTGTCTTTAGGGCCTGCTCCCAGGGAACCTTGGACAATCTAAGGGTAATCTTTCCCTGTACCTCACTGCCCGCGACAATATTTAATCCGCTTTTATACGAAAACATTCTCAAGACATTATTAATATCCACTTCACGAAAGTCCATCGAAATTAAGCCGCTTTCTTCCGTCCCTTCTGTCATATTTGTTTTCTCTGCTTTCGGCTCTTCTTTATTTTCCAAAACTTTATTTGATATGGTTTCAGGATCTCCTTTTTCTAAAACAATCGTAAATCCTGAATTATTTTTTTCGATCTTGTATGGAAACATCTCCTGTAATTCAAAAACCAGCCTTACGATCTTTATTGGAGTGATCTGATATTGGCTTGAACGAATTATTTTAATAAATGAATTGCTCAGGTACTGATTAGCGCTCTTTAAATTTGAAACGGAATCTAAAATATCAAATACAAGAAATTTTTTATCTTTCAATTCCAGCAGCTTATAATCGGCTTCACGGTCTAATTTTATATCGATCTTACACGAATTTTCAACTATACTTACATCTACGCTATTAACCTGGACATCCAGCTCTTCAGCCCGGTTATTTCCAAAATAAACTAAAACAAAAAATAGTAAAAAACAAAGGAATATATTTTTTTTCACTTATCTCCCCCCCTTCTCAAATTATGGGTTATTTTTGTAATTTCATTTCGATCTGCTTATTTAACACCCTGCCGCCTTCAACCATACTTAAATTTACTGAATTTTTGTTAATATCCTCAATCTTTATTTTTTTATCCTTATCTATATAATCATTTTTCTGATAAATGGTATCATCTCCTCCAAAAAGCACCAAAAAACCTTTTCCATCGCCTAAAATCGCCGCAATTTCAACTTTCTCCCATGCTCCCTGTACCATATTCATTCCTAATTCGGCTTTTTTTCTTTCCTCTTCTTCTTTCTTTTTCTTTTCTTCTAATTCCGCCTTTATTTTTTCTCTTTCCAGCATAAGCGAATAAAAAGGATCTTTTCGGTTTTCGTAAGGATATATGAATTTCGAAGGTTCCAGGATCGAAAATTCCGATTCCTTTGACTTAACCTCCTTCTGCACTGCCGCATCAACAACCTTTGTCTCCTGTAAAGTACTTACCTTTCTTCCGGCAATTTTACTTACTATCGCCCTTACTTCTTCGGATTCTTTTTTTGTATTAACTACCGGCTTCGCGCACGCGGCGAAAACAAAGATAATGAAAATAAGAAATACATTTTTTTTCATAATATTTCAATTATGGAGCTACCCATACCTCTAATAAATCTTTTGACTCTGAATAGTAAAGCCAGCAAACTTTACCTTCTCTATTTGGTTCCGCGTTAGTGCGTACCAGAATTTCATAAGGTGAACTTTCTCCGGCAGTAAGAGGTGGAACCTTATATTGTTGAATTTTGCTATCATAAAAATTCCGCAGGTAACTATCCGGATTATTTAATTCTTCTTGAAGAACAGGTATCGTGGTGGCATTATCCATAGATGCTTGAACCGGATAATTCCCATATTCCGCAAAATACATATTTATGCCCTTAATAATTATATTTAAATTACCTTTACCGGCCGCGATCCGGGCTTTATCCCTGGCAGTCAAAAAATTCGGGACAGCTATAGATGCTAATATACCGATAATAAATATAACAAATATAAGCTCTACTAATGTGTAACCTCTTTCCTTTTTCATAGATAATCCCATAATTAAACACTGACTTTTTTTATTTCCAAAACGGACCGCTTAATACCGCTATACCTATATCTGTAGTTTTTTTCGCTTCAACTCTCACACCTGTCACAAACGCTTTAGCTTCACTGGATGTAGTATCATCCGACCACCCTAAACCATTAACTTTAAGTTTAAGATCAAAAGTTGCCGCATTAACATAAACAACGGGAGGTCCCAGACTTTCTGTCCCAAGATTAATATCTATTTCAAATGTACCATCAGCCGGATTTACCGGCACAAAGAGCTGGCCGCTATAACCGGTTTTACCTTCAAGAACAACCTCGGCGACATTAGTGTCCCCCGGGGGTGTATCAATAGCTTTATAGATCTTACCCTTTAAAGTCCCGTTAGCTCCATAGTTGCTGCCCGAACATCCAATTAATAATCCGCAAATTAATGCTAATAATATGTTTTTCATTTTTTAACTCCCTGTCCGCCTGAGGCGGACTTGTGCTATTTTACGCTAACAGGAACATTTTCCAGATAAATATAGCTTTTAGCTATCATTTCTGTCTTTATTGTAATTTTTTCATCCTTCCCGGATATATTACTTATTTTTATATTTGATACATTTATCAACCTGGACAAACCGGCAATTTTATTCAGAAAAATCCCTAAATTATGGAATCCACTTTCAACAGTAATGGTAATCGGAACCTCACCATAAAATTCTTTGGCTATAATAGGTTGAGGTTTAAAAAACAGGAAGTCGACATTTGCTTCCCTGCCTTTGGCATCAATGCTTTTAAGCAGATCAGGTATTTCCTTTTCTTTAGGCAGCTGCATTTTAACGCTTGTCAGTTTGTCTTCCAAATCTATTATTTCTTTTTTCAGCCGTTCCTGATTTTTTGCCTGAATAGACGCTTTTCTCAACTGAACCTCTTTATTGCTTCTATTTTCTATTAAAGTGTCATATTCCTTTTCTTTCGGCAAATATAATAAGTAAACATATCCTCCGATTAAAACCAGAACCGCTAACATATATAAACCAAATCTTTGTCTTTTACTGATCTTAGCCATAGGTTTACATTTCCTGTTTTAAAATTATTATTATCTGAAATTTAACAGTATCTTCTTCGCTCTGAACAACTTTTTGAGCGTAGTCCAAGTCCACTTTTTGAACAAAAGATGAAGTTTCCAATACCTGCATAAACTTTGCCAATAAAAGATTTGTAAATGAAAATCCGTTAATTGTTATTGTTCTCGAGTCATTTTGAGTTAAATTTGTAAACCAAACTCCATTAGGTAATTTTTGTGTCAGGTCATCAAAAAATCTGGGCCATATATTACGGTCAACCACGATCTTCTTAATAACATTCATCCTCTGGAGCAATAATGCTTTATCTTTTTCTAATTTTTCAACATTTTTCGCGACCTCGCTTAACGTTGCCAATTCTTTTTCCAATACAACAATTGATTTTTTTATTTCTCCTATCTTGTTTCTCTCGTACGCTGAAACTAAACCGGCTAAAACTGAAACCAGGATCATAACAAAAATTAATAAGGTTATTTCCTGCTGAAGCGGCCCAAATAAGTTCTTTTTAGGTGGCAATAAATTAATTTTGATCATTTTTCCTCTACCTCAACGCCAATCCAATACTTACTCCCATAACAGGCGATAATTCTCTTAATTTAACTATATCAAATTTAGTTTCATCAATTTTTATATTGGCAAACGGATTCGCGACTTCAACAGATATTTTAAAGATATCAGAAAAATAATCAACCAGTCCAATCATTCTGGATGTTCCACCGCTCAAAATTATTTTTTTGATCTCCTTTTCTTCTCCCATACCATGGAAATAATCAAATGACCGCCTGACTTCATTGACCAATTGCTCCATAACACTGCCGATAACCATCTTCATTCTTTCTTCTTCGCTTTTCCCTACGGGAATTTCTTCTTTTTTTTCTGCTTCTTTGAAATCCGTTCTGCTCCCTTCCAATTCCCCGGCGCCCCGTATAAATTGCATGCCTTCATCAATGTAGGCTGCCTTTTTACTAAATATCTGTAACCCGCTTTTCATAATATTTATCTTCATCTCTTCAGCCTTATTAAAATCCACATTAAATTCTTTTTGTATCGCCCTTGTAAAATGGTTGCCGCCTACTGATATCTCACGGACAAAATATGGGCTTGTTTTTTTCATTATATTCAGATTGGTCAGCTCTCCCCCTAAATTTAACAGGCATAAAACTTCATCATCTTTAATCTCTGAGCTTGCCTCAAAGGAATTAGCGATCGCGAATGAATCAAGGTCAACTAAAACCGGTTCTAAACTTAACTGAGATAAAATATCCATATAGCTTTTTATTTTGTCCTTCTTGG
The DNA here is from genome assembly GCA_028719205.1 of bacterium. GTDB lineage: Bacteria > JACRDZ01 > JAQUKH01 > JAQUKH01 > JAQUKH01 > JAQUKH01. The sequence goes on along the minus strand of JAQUKH010000015.1, from coordinate 43,434 downwards.
CCGCGACCAATAACACACCCATTTGTTTCAGTTTTTCATTTTTTTCATCCGAAATGATCTGAAAATCCAAAACAACCTCGTCAATTGAAAAAGGTATATGCTGTTCCGCTTCCCAATGGATCGAATCTCTTAATTCCTCTTCTGACATTAAAGGCATTTTTATTTTTTTTACGATAACCGAACGGCCTGAAAGGCCCACCTTTACCTGTTTTATTTTAGTATTACTTTCAGCAATAACCTTTCTGATAGCCTCGACAATTGAATTAGGATCGACAATGACTCCGTCCGCTATCGCCTCCGGCGGAAACGTAGCTGAACCAAAACTAATTAGTTCAACCTCATTCTTCTTCTTTAAAAGCTGAACCATTTTTACCGCGTCAGTACCGATATCCAGGCCGACACTAATATCTTTTTTACCAAACATTGTTACTCCTAAATATTATAAAAAATCATACTTGTTAATTTATCGGAAGGAAAATGAACAAACTGAAGAGTTTTTTAATTAATGCCCTAACCACCAGTTTAAAATATTCTCTCCCCAGAACATTGAGATCAAAGCCCCCATTACCAAATACGGCCCAAACGGGATCGCGTCTTTTCTTCCTTTGAGCTTTGAAACAAGCAGGAATATTCCAACTATTCCCCCTAAAATAAACGAAAGCCAGATCGTTGAAAAAGTGTTTTTTAACCCTAAAAAAACTCCAATTAATCCCGCCAATTTAATATCGCCTATTCCCATTCCTCCTCTGCTTACTATTACAATGAACCCAAAAACCGCAAGGCCTAAGATCATACCTGAACCCGCGTCAAATAAATTTGTAAAACTCTTGTCAATAAACGCAAAAATAACCTTTAAAATTAAACCGGCTATCATTCCCGGGATGGTTATAACATCCGGAATAAAAGTTGTTTTCGCGTCAATAAAAGCAATAACCAAAAGCCCTGAGACAAAAAGGTTGTAAACAATCAGCTCTCTTGAAAATCCCCATTTAGTGAATATACACAAAAAAATGACAGCCGTTAATATTTCCACAATTGGATATTGCCATGAGATCCGCTCAAAACAATTCCGGCATTTTCCTTTTAATAATAAAAAACTTACAACCGGAATATTATCATACCATTTTATTTTTTTTCTGCATTTTGGACAGTGCGAAGCGGGAAAAACTATTGATTCATCATGTATCAGACGGCTGATACAGACATTTAAAAAACTACCAATACATAATCCAAAGATAAATACTATTAATGGCATAATTAACCACACAAGAGGCATGGCCCCTTTTTACTTACTCCATAAAAAAACAACGGCGGCCTTTTCCCGGCCGCCGCTATCTTTTAACTTTACATCACATATAACAACCTTAGCTCTTAAACTAAACCATCACTTAATGCGTAGTTGGGCCTGTCTTTACACCAGCATTTGTCAAGCTAAAATAATGATCAGCGTCCCTGCCTATTGCCCATAGTGTGTATGTGCCAGTAGCACTTACAACGTCATTCAACGCACCGGCTACTGTAGTATCCATCTTAATATTTGTTGGAAAATCTGCGCCTAAAGCAATAGATAAGTCATGACCGGTATTAGCTCCACCAGTAAGCGTAGGATATACTCCGTTATCAGCCGCGTACATTTCCATCGCTGTTTTTACCGCTTCAAGCGTGGAAAGAGCTGCCGCATCCTGAGCCTTACCTCTCGCATTTAAGAAATTAGGGATTGCCACTGCTGCTAAAATACCTAAAATTGCTATAACGATCATAAGTTCAATTAACGTAAAACCCTTTTCATTCTTAAACATTTTCTTCATATTGATTCACCCCCTTTCATTACTAGACTTAGTTTCGGTAAAAAAAAATTTAACTTTAGTTGAATCTATTTTATTTATATTCCATAACTTCATAGACGTCAAGCAAAATATTATTTTAACCAACTAATGACGACATCTTGATTATCGGTAAAAATAAGGCTATAACTACAACACCTATAACGGTTCCTAAAAATACCATTAAAAGCGGCTCAATTAAAGAAGTCAACCCATCTACCGCTGTATCAACCTCCTCATCATAAAAATCCGCGATCTTTGTTAACATTTGATCTAACGCGCCTGTTTCCTCACCGACAGAGATCATTTGCGTAACCATTGGCGGGAAAACACCGCTTTCCTTTAAGGGAGCTGCTATATTTGCCCCTCTTTGTATACTGTCTCTCGCGTTATTTACCGCGGTCTCCACCACTGTATTGCCCGAAGTTTTAGCCGTTATAGATAATGACTCAACTATAGGCACACCGCTGGCGACAAGCGTTCCAAGGGTCCTCGTAAATTTCGCGACTGCTACTTTGCGGAGAAGGATCCCGAAAACCGGCATTTTTAAAACAAATTTATCTATTAACCTTCTGCCTTTATCCGTCTTTTTAAATCTCGAAATAAGTACACCCAGAACTCCGAAAAAACCAAAAACCAGCACAAAATATTTTTTCATAAAATTACTGGCATCTAACATCGACTGTGTCAAAGCGGGAAGTTTTCCGCCAAAAGAAGAAAACATATTGGCAAATGTGGGAACAATAAAAAGCATAAGCCCGCTTACAATAGCCAAAGCGATAACAGAAACTGTTACGGGATAAACCAGCGCGCTTTTAACTTTCTTCTGTAATTTCTCGGTATGCTCCATATAAAGGGCAAGACGGTTCATAACTACATCCAGAACCCCTCCGATCTCTCCCGCGTTTATCATATTCACAAAAAGGTTGTCAAAAATCTTCGGGTGCTTGGCAAGCGATTCCGCGAACGTAGCCCCTCCCTCGACCTTTTGCGTTATCTGCTCAAGAATTTTCTTAAATTTCACATTATCCATCTGGGCGGATAAAATATTTAAACACTGGACTAAAGGCAGCCCCGCGTTTATCATTGTAGAAAATTGTCTGGTAAATATCGCGACATCTCTTACTTTTATGGACGGGCCGCCGAAATCAATATTTATATTGAAATTTATTCCCTTTTGCTTAACAGAAATAGGTGTAATACCCTTTGCCCTTAAAAAGGTTACGACAGAACCCTGATTATCCGCATCCATTACACCGTTCATAATCTGGCCTTCACGGCTTCTTCCTGAATATGTGAAACTCGCCATTTTTACCTACCTCTTATCTTTTTTTTACTTTTTACTCCATGCACTATGCTTATTATCGTCCTTTTCCCAGCATCTGATAAAATTCTTCCTGATTGAACGAATGATTAACAGCCTCATCATAACTAATTACTCCCGTGGCATAAAGATTCAATAATCCCTGATTCATCGTCTGCATCCCCGCTTTTTGGCCTGTCTGAAGAGTCGAATAGATCTGATGAACCTTTTCCTCCCTTATAAGGTTTTTTATAGCCGCATTCGGGATCAAAACTTCCAACGCCAGCGCCCTTCCTTTTCCTCCTGCTTTTGGTATCAATTGCTGGGACAAAACACCCTCCATAACAAAAGATAACTGCATTCTGACCTGAGGCTGTTGATGAGGAGGAAAAACATCTATGATCCTGTTAATAGTTTGTATCGTATCATTAGTGTGAAGTGTGGCAAACACCAAATGTCCTGTTTCCGCGATAGTTAACGCGGCACTGATCGTTTCCAGATCTCTCATTTCACCAATAAGAATTATATCCGGATCCTGCCGTAAAACATATTTTAAAGCGCTGACAAATGTAAAAGTATCCTGGCCAACCTCTCTCTGATTAACAATAGACTTCTTATGCGTATGAACATATTCAATAGGATCTTCAACTGTAATAATATGGCAGGAACGTTCTGTATTGATCAGATCTATGATAGAGGCTAATGTTGTCGATTTGCCGCTTCCGGTAGGGCCTGTAACCAAAACGAGCCCCCTGGGTTTTCTTGCCAATGTCTTTATAACATTCGGCAGTCCCAGCTCATCACAGGAAAGTATGCGATAGGGTATAGTCCTTATCGCGCAGGCAATACAGTTCCTGTCATAATAAACATTTACCCTGAAACGGGACAGATCTTTTATACCAAACGCAGTATCCAATTCCCTGTTTTCTTCTAATTTTTTCTTCTGATCTTCACCTAAAATACTATAAACCAATTCACGGCAGGTATCCGGAGTAAGTTTTTCTTCTCCAAAAGATATCAAGGACCCGTCAATTCTCATCTGCGGAGGCACTCCGACCACAAGATGCAAATCAGACGCGCGCTCTTTAACCATGGTTTTCAGCATATCTGATAAAGAAACCATATCTAGTGTCCTCCAAATGTAACCCGGACAACCTCTTCGATCGAAGTCATCCCTTTTTTGAACTTAATTAACGCGCTGTCGCGTAATGTATTCATTCCCTGTTTTTTTGCCAGATCCCTGATCTCTATAGCGCTGGCTTTATTTAAGATCAATTCCTTGATCTCTTCTGATATCGGCATTACCTCATAAATAGCAAGCCGCCCCCTATATCCTCTGCCGTTACAATTCGGGCAATCTTTGCCCCGGCCTTTATAAAACACGGTATTTTTAATTTCTTCCGCGGTTATACCAAGATCAAGCAATGCCTTCTCAGGAAATTTCACCTCTTCTTTACATTCAGGACATATTTTCCGGATAAGCCGCTGGGCAAGGATAAGAACCGTGGCAGAAGCAACCAGGAACGGCTCAATACCCATGTTGATCAAACGGTTAATAGTACTCGGCGCGTCATTTGTATGTAATGTGCTTAAAACCAGATGCCCCGTCAACGCTGCCTTGATAGCGATATCAGCCGTTTCAAAATCCCGGATCTCACCAACCATTACAATATTCGGGTCCTGCCGTAAAAAAGACCGTAACGCGGCGGCAAATGTAAGCCCGATATCTTCTTTCATATGCACCTGATTGATCCCTTTAAGATTATATTCAACCGGATCCTCCGCTGTCATAATATTTGTAGTTATTGAATTGATCGTATCAAGGGCTGAATACAACGTAGTGGTCTTTCCGCTTCCTGTAGGGCCGGTTACCAGCACCATTCCATACGGGCTGTGAATACCCTTTTCAAAATCTTTCAGCTCTTTTTCCTCAAAACCAAGATGAGTCAAATCTAACATAAGCGAGCTCTTATCCAGAATTCGCATAACGATCTTTTCTCCAAACAACGTAGGCAGAGTTGAAACACGCAAATCTATCGATTTATTTTTTAATTTAAGCTTTATCCTGCCGTCCTGCGGCAAACGTCTTTCAGCAATATCCAGTTCAGCCATAATTTTTAAACGCGAAGTAATCGCATTTTTAAGCCTGTAAGGCGGCTGCATAACTTCATAAAGAACACCGTCTATACGGAACCTGACACGAAAAACCTGTTCATAGGGTTCAATATGAATATCGCTCGCGCCCTTTGCTACGGCATCAGAAAGTATGGAATTTACGAGTTTTACAACAGGCGCCTCTTCAACTGCCTCCTTAAGCTTATTAACATCAACCTCTTCTTCCTCTTCAACAACTTCCAGTTCCCCTCCCTCTCCTTTTTCTTTATCCATGTCCTTTAAAACCTCCTCCATTGCTCCGGAAGAGGCATAAAAATTTTCTATCACTTTTCTAATCGCGGTTTCTGAAGAAACTAGGGGGGAAATTTCACAGCCTGTCATAAACTTCAGATCATCAATGGCAAACATATTTTTTGGATTTGCGATCGCGACAGATAAAACATTGCCTTTTTTTTCAAGAGGGATCACAAGATATTTTTGCGCGGCTTCCGCGGAGATAAGTTTCAGTATGTTTTTATTAAAATCATAATGGCTGAGGTCAATAGATCCAATTCCATATTGTTTTCCAAGAAACGCGGAAATAGTTTCTTCAGTCACAAATTTCAATCTTATCAAATTATTACCAACAGTCCCGCCTTCCTTCTGCTGGTTCTCTAATGCTTTTCCTAATTGAACCTCGGTAATAATCCCGGCCTCAACAAGCATCTGGCCAAGTTGTTTAGTTGATTTCTCGATCATTTTTTGTTCCTCCACGCTATTATCGTAATTTTATTTCTTCTGCTTGATGAAATTCTTTACCGCGTGTTGAATTATTTTGACCGGCGGCTTCTTGCCTGTCCATATTTCAAAAGCTAATATTGCCTGGTAAATCAACATTCCTAAACCGTCTATCGCTTCCAATTTTCTCTTCTTTGCCTCAATAAGCAATTTTGTTCCGAACGGAGAATAAATAAGGTCGTAAAATAACAGGTCTTTATGCAAAAAATTTGTATTAATTAATAATCCGTCACCGTGTTTCAATCCTACGGAAGTGGTATTTACCAAAAGATGGCTTTCCTGCAAATATCCCTCCACAGATTTTTCTCCAAGCGGAACTGACTCCATTTTACAGCCTGGAAATTTCTTATTTATTTCCTGTACAAGTTTTTCCGCCCTGTCAATACTCCTGTTTGCCACAATGATCCGCCCGCATTTTTCTTTAGCTAACGCATAAACAACCGCCCGGGCGGAACCTCCCGCGCCTAAAATAAAAACCGTCTTTCCTTTCGGCTTTTTAAAACTTGTTTCATTTTTTAAAGAGAGAATAAAACCTTCCGCGTCAGTATTAAATCCTCTCAATTTATCTTTTTCGAGCTTTACTGTATTTACCGCGCCGATAATACCCGCATCGTCATCAATAGAGTCCAGATAAGGGATACAGGTCTCTTTATGAGGAATTGTCAGATTGACCCCGCAAATACCGAGCGTCTTTATGCCGGACAATGCGGGTTTAATATCCTCAGGTTTGATCAAAAACGGAAGATAAACATAATTTAAACCCAGATATTCAAACGCGGTATTATGAATTATAGGCGATAATGTATGTTCAACCGGATATCCAAAAACACCTGTTATTTTGGTTTTACCATTGATCATCATAAACCCGTGTCTTTGTTATTTTGTTTACTGTTAATAATTTTTTCTATCTCTGCTTCTTTATTTTTTACCATGGCCTCTAATTTATCTATATCAGCGCATAATTTAATGATTTCATTATCTTCGATCTTGTGATTTTTATATACTTTTTTACCGATCGCGTTAAAATTGCCTTCAACTTTATGTTTTAAGTTTACTATATCCAGTCTCAATTTTCCCGTATGATATAAATTTATTCCCTCTTCTTTTCCCTTCTTCGCTAGCCCGACTACCGTTTCTCCTAATTTTTCCAGATTTCTCTTTGCCTCTTCAAATATATCATCCTTTTTGTCCGGCATAAAACCTCCCCCTGTTTAAACATAGAATTATTATAATATAATAGCACAAAATAAAAAATAAACTAGGACTTTGTATCTGAAAATTAGAATAAGGAAGTTTCGCGAAAAAGAGGACTATTTTCTCTAATATTACCAAAAAAATCCAACTGGTTCTTGACAATATTTTTACAAGAAAAGAAATTTTAAAAAAAATAACCATAGTAACACCCAAATATAAAATAATACCGACAAGCGGCACAACAAAAATATTCGCTATAACTGATATTAAACTAACCTGTTGAAAATAAAAAGCACCTATCGGCCATATGCCTATCTGGATCGCAAGTGAAAGTAAAAAAAGTTTTTTTGTATTATCATAAAAATTATTTTTATAATTATCCGAAAAATCCTTGTTTATTTTTCCCAGATCTTCCTTCTTTTTCTTATCTTCTTTATTTATCTCTTTTATCTGAAAATTTTCCAGTTCAGGGTATATCAGGATCATGGATAATACACAAATAAAAGAAAGCTGAAAGCTTATAGAAAAAAGGGCCAGCGGGCTTAACAATAAAATGATCAAAGCAGCCAGAGACAGGCTGTTTAAAACATCACCATCCCGCTCCAGGATATATCAAAGAAAAATGATGGTCAATGTAATGGCTGAACGGACAACAGGCGGATTCATCCCTGTAGCCATGGAATAAAACCAAACCAGAAAAATACTTGGAACAACCGCTGTTTTTTTAGGCAACCTCAATAAATCACCTAAGATCACAAAGCAAATTATGCCTATAAGGCCGACGTTCATACCGGACACCGCAAGGATGTGGACAGTCCCTGTATCCCTGAATATTTTCTGAACCCCTTCAGGAATACTCTGATCCCCGCCCAAAACGATCCCGCTTATCAGAGCAGATTCCATTTTCGGAAGATAATAAAAATATAGATTCTGCGTATATCTTTTAAAAGATATGCTCGCGCTTTTTATAATATTTTCCCTGTCCTCCCCGGTCTTTTCTACTTTTGAACCGCTTATGTCTGAAACCGCGCTGATATTTTCGCTTAAAAAATAAAAAGGAGGTTCTTCCAGCACTGTTTTAAATTTAATAATATCATTATAAGAGAATATCCGCCCGCCATAGATCCTGAGCCTGACAAACCCGCCACGGCGGGCAGGCCTTTTTATTTCTTCATTATTGATTTTATTTATTGACAGATCATAACTTACCCAACGGGGATATATTTTCGGCTCATCCGTAATTTTCCCGATAATTTCCACGTCACCACCGATAAATTTTTTAAGATTTTTTGATCCGGGGCTTTGAATAGAATTTATAGTGAGAATAAAACCTGAGGATAATATAGCCAGGCTAAAAAAGATATTACAAATTATCTCTTTTTGTTTGACAAAAAAAAGAAGTGAAAGAAAAAAGGAAATGATCAGGAACGGAAAAATATAAGAAAACGGCAGGGAGAAATAGCGGCCTAAAATAATACCAAAAATAAAAATGATCAGAACCTTAAGGCATGGTTGTTTCGTCATTTATGCTGATTTTATCTCTTATTTCATTGAATTTTTTCCCGCCGATCCCGCGTACTTTTTTAATATCTTCTATAACCTTGAATTTCCCGGACTTTTCGCGATAACTTATGATTTCCGCGGCGATCTTCGGCCCGATTCCTGAAAGAGCGTCCAATTCACTGGCGGACGCGGAATTTATATTTATTTTTTTGTTTATTCCGTTCGCAGGGGCATTCGTCTTCCCCTCTATTTTAATAGATTCAATTGCCTTAAGGTTTCCTCTGTTCCTCGCCCACTGGATACCTGAACCCAGAATTATCGCGCCGGTCAAAAATAGAATAACGATCTTTTCCTGTTTGGTAAAATAAAACATAATAATTTTAAAAGTCACAAGCTAACAAGCCACAACGTCACAAGCAAATATAAATTTATTTAACTGGTAACCTGGTGACTTTGAGACTTGTGACCTTTTTGTCATTTTTCAGTTAATTTATTTTTCAACTTATCAGCAATAATTTTCGGCAATCTCGCGCTGACATTTACCCCTTTTTCGGTAAATTCTTTTTCAAATATATCGCCATTCGCGGATATTTCACTGACAATATCCATGCGGCTGAAAGGAATAAATAATTTTATCGTGGTATTAAGATAATCCAATTTTTTCATAATAAGATCCCGCAAATTATCCAAACCTTCACCCGTCAGGCATGAAAGAGCCGCGGAATCCGGGAATTCATCCGACATTCTTTTAATGAATTTCTTTGATGAAGCCTGATCGGTCTTATTTAACACATTAATGACCGGTTTCTGGTCCGTGCCTAATTCCTGCAGGACCCTGTTCACGGATTTGAACTTTTCATCCAGAAGATGAGTGGAAATATCAATGACATGGATCAAAAGGTCCGCGCCCTCGACCTCTTCCAAAGTAGCCTTGAATGATTCAATCAGGCCATGCGGAAGGTTATGAAGAAAACCGACGGTATCGGTCAGAAGAACATCCTGATTATTAGGAAGCGATAATTTCCTTGTTACAGCGTCTAACGTGCTGAAGAGACGGTTATCCACCTCAACATCCGACTTGGTAAGCGCGTTAAGAAGCGAAGATTTGCCCGCGTTGGTATATCCTACAAGGCTTATCAAAGGCAATGAATGCCGCCTTCTCTGGATCCTCAAATTATCTCTTCTCTCGCGTAAAACATCCAGGCCGGATTTCAAGCGCGAAATTTTTTCTTTGATCCTGCGACGGTCGATCTCCAGTTTTTGCTCACCCGGCCCCCGGGTCCCGATCCCGCCTCCCAAACGCGAAAGTTCAATCCCTTTTCCGGTTAACCGCGGCAATAAATAATTCAGTTGGGCAAGCTCAACCTGAATTTTTCCTTCATTGCTTTTAGCGCGCCTCGCGAAAACATCAAGTATCAACTGGGTCCTGTCAATTACCTTTGCCTCAAGAATATCCTCAAGTCCTCTCTGCTGGGCAGGCGACAGTTCACAATTAAAAATTACAACACCCGCGTCAAGCGCCTTGGCCCTCTCGCTTATTTCATTAGCCTTTCCTTTGCCGATATAATATGAGGAGTTTATCTCCCTAAGCGGGCAAACCATAAGGTCCAGGACTTCGACACCGACTGAGATCACTAAAGATTTCAATTCAGATCTTGTATCTTCAATATCCCATTCGTCTTTTCTGCTGTTATGAGGAACAACTAATAATGCTTTTTCCATAAAATTACCTTTGTCCATAATATCATAATATTCCAAAGGTTATATTAACTTATTCAGATTTTTTTACCTGGTCTAAAATAGACAAAAAATGATTTTTCGGTATATTATGAGGCTGTTCTGCTTCCTGTAAAGGTAATAATTTATACAAAATCACAAACCGCCGGTCTCCCGCTGAAGAATCATTACTTTCGATATGAACTACCTGAATATATTTACTCCAAAATTCATTTAATATAGATACTTTATTATTGTCCAAACCAGTATATAGCATTTTAATTGATTTATGTGTCGGAACCAACCGGTAGATCTCCATCATATTAAAAAGAATATGCGTAAATCCTTCTTCTTTTAAATTATTATAGAACGATCCGCTATTATCCGACTTTTCAAGTATTTTTAAAAAATGCTGTTTATTAAACACGGATGACGCATTATATTTTCTTTGATAATATAATCCTCTTTCGTCCCCCACAATAAGGATCTTTGAATCTTCCGGTAAATTTTTATTAATATAAACAGCTGTTTGGTAATAAGGGGAAGGATATGTCTTATGAGCTTCCGAAAGGTATACATCCCTGCTTTTTTGCCCGGTAAATACCATCCAGGAATCTGTCTGAAACCAAATATTATATGTATAACAAAAATTATAGCCGGATAATAATATTATAAAAACAAAAGCAAATATCTTTAAATATCCCGGGCTAAATTCACATATTATTACCGAAAGCAGTATAGATAATAATGCCAATACCGGTATAAAAAATCTAATATAAATTGTCGTTATACTTAATATAATGTAAAAACCAATAAAGAAACAAAGTAAATACTTATATTTTTGTGATTTTATTCCGGGATATAAAAGCCATGGTAAAAAGAAAAGAAAAACTGCTCCAATAAAATCATGATTAGAGATTCCATTCATAGTTATATTCCATGGATATTTAATATAGTTTTTTACACCTTGGAAAGAACTAAGTTTAGTAATTATATTTTCTCCTCTGGCCTCCGCTCCAAGCATTCTCCAATCAGGGTCATCATTTGAGGAACCGGCAATATAATCATTCAAAAAAGGATAAACAGGATTTTTGTAAAAAAATGTATTTTTTGCGATCCATGGAAAAACTAAAACACTTGTTACTATGGTAAACAAAATAATTTGCCGTATTCTACCCGTAAATACCATTTGTTTTTTAATTCCAATAAAATAAATAAGTAAAACCAGCACAGGGAAAATAAGCCATGCGGGATATTTCGTGCTCATCGCGAATCCGCTGAATATCCCTGACATAATAAGGTTATTATTTATGGATTTTTCTTCAGACGCGTCAAACAAATTTAAAATATGTAATACCGCGAGCAAAGTAAAATAAGTCCATGACAACTCAACCGCGGCTTCCATAAATTCCCATATAACTATGGGTGTGGAACAAAAAATAAAAGACGCTAAAAGAACCGTTTTTTTCGAAAAACCATGAGAAGTAAACGACCAGATCACACTTAAAACTAATATACCGAATAAATAATGGATCAACTTCGCAGCCTCCACTCCGGACATCGACAAGCCTAAGCCATAAAGCATTTCTGTTAAAAAAGGTATCCCTGAAAAAAGGTTTTGCGGGGTGGAAATTATCTTATGTTCCAAAAGATAAAGATTCGGCAGTGAAAGATGGTATATCAAAGAATCATAAAATATCTCCGGGCTGGCAGCACCTAAAAATCCTAAACACAAAAATATTAAAATAAAAAAGGCAATAATTGCTTCAATAATGCTTATGTTTTTAATAGGCCTTAATACATTTGAAATCAAAGACTTATCTCTGATCAGATCAATATTATATATACTTAAGCTGGCAAATAAAAACACTAAAATAATTGTTATTACTTTCGAAAACCATAAACCGGTCATTCCCAAAAAAAACATCAAAAACGACAAAAAGCCCAAGCCTAAACCGCAATATGTTACTGTCTTTTGGCCCGTTTTCAATTCTATTTTACAAATACGGATTATTGACCTTCCAATAAGAAAAGAAAGGATAATAAGGAATAAAATAAAGATCAACGGCAAAATACTTTTGATTAATATTGATATTTTCGCGTTTAATACAAAAATTGATAATATTTTTGAAAATGCGATAAACTTCTGAGGGCCGATTTTCCATGGATAAAAAGCATAAACTATTATTCCCCAAATAATAAATAACGTTTCCAAAATAAATATATAACGGGATTTCCGGTAAATAAAGGATTTTATTTTGGGCATTAAGCGGATAATACCAGTTATTTTTTCTTTAAACAATAAAATATTTTAAAAAGTTTATAATATAAATTTATCTTGACAAAATATTTTTTTTATTTATAATTGTAGTCAGAATTGACTACAATAAATAATAAGGAACAAAAATGGATTTGCTCAATCTTGGGAAGTCAAAACTGAGGGAAGCGATACTCAGGCTTTATTTTGTTGAACCGGACAATGAATATTATCTCAGGCAATTGGAGAAAATATTAAAGGCAACTGTCGGCAACATCCGGCGGGAATTATTGAATCTTAAGAAGGCCGGTATTTTTTTATCCCATAAAAAGGGGCGCCTGGATTTTTATTATTTAGACAAGAAATATCCTCTCTTTAATGAATTAAAACAGATCGTAAATAAAACGATCGGCCTTGTTGATGAGATAAAAAAAGAAATAGCCAAAATCAAAGGTATAGAAACAGCTTTTATTTACGGACCTATCGCCAAAGGTGAAAATAACCTTAAAGCGGAAGTTTTTATTTTTATTATCGGACAGCCTGACAAGAAAAAAATTTCAGGTTCCATGCGTACACTTGAAAAGAAATTAAAAAGAAAAATAAACATATATAGCATAAACAGAAAAGAATTTATATTTAAAAAAGATATAAAGGATTTTTTTATTTTTGACCTGTTAAAACGTCCGAAAATTTTTCTGGTTGGCGATAAAAATATAAACTTGAGTTAAACGGTCCCGATTTATCGGGACCCGCTTTTACTCATTGTTATCCTCGTAGGGGATAATATAATGTGATATAATTTATTTAAATAAATCTATTATGGAGGACCTGATGAAAAACGATACAATTCTTAAAGCTTGCCGGAGAGAGAAAACACCCTATACGCCGGTCTGGTGCATGAGACAAGCAGGAAGATACATGGAAGAGTACAGGAAAATACGCGAAAATTATTCTTTCATCGAGATGTGCAAAAATCCTGAAATCGCGTGTGAAGTAACCCTCCAGCCGATCAAAAAAATTCCGCTTGACGCGGCAATCATATTTGCCGACATTCTTCTGCCTCTGGAAGGCATGGGAATTGATTTTTATTTCGGCAAGAACGAAGGCCCGGTAATAAAAAATCCGGTCAGGACAGCGCACGATGTGGATAAAATAAGAGTGATCGAACCTGAAAGTGACGTGCCTTATTTGTTAAAGGCAATTAAATTAGTCAAAAAGGAACTTAACGATAAAATCCCCCTTATCGGTTTTTCAGGAGCGCCGTTCACACTGGCAAGCTATATGATCGAAGGCGGCCATTCCCGCGACTATCTTAAAACAAAAACAATGATGTACACCGATCCCAAATCATGGCACAAAATGATGGATAAGCTTGCTGAAATAATCATTAGATATCTTTCAGCGCAGGTTAAAAGCGGCGTTGACCTTATCCAGCTTTTTGACAGCTGGATTGGATGCATGTCTGTAAATGACTATACGGAATTCGTATTACCTTATTCACAAAAGATCTTTAAAGCGGTTAAAAAACTTAATGTTCCAAGCATTCATTTCGGCACAGGAACCAGCCATTTACTTGAGTTAATGAAAAAAGCCGGAGGCGATGTGATTGGGATCGACTGGCGGATAAATCTTGACGAGGCATGGGATAGATTGGGTAAAGACACAGCGATACAGGGAAATCTTGACCCGACGGTCCTTTTCGCGAAACCCGCTGAAATAAAAAGAAAAGTTAAAGAAATTTTAGATTATACCAATAACCAGCCCGGGCATATTTTTAATCTCGGGCACGGGATCCTGCAGGAAACACCTGTAGAAAATGTGATCCTTTTAGCAAATACAGTCCATGAATACAGTAAAAGAAAATAAAATAGCCGTTTTACTTTTAGCTTTTGGCGGCCCGGCTTCTTTTGAAGAGGTTGAACCGTTTATTAAAAATGTGACTGGCGGGAGGATCCCTTCCGATAAAATACAGGAAGTCGTAAAACGTTATGAACAGATCGGCGGGAAATCGCCGCTTCTCGAAATAACCCGAAAACAGGCTAAAGCATTGGAAGATAGCTTAAATAAAACTGAAAACATATTTTCAGTTTTTGTAGGAATGAGATATTGGCATCCTTTTATCGCTGATACCGTAAAACAGATTATTTCAGAAAATATCGTAAAAATAATAGTTCTTCCGATGACGCCGTATTATTCACGCATCAGTACGGAAGGATATCTTAATGATTTTATTAAAAGCTTTTCCGAATTTGATAATAAGATAAATTATACTTTTATAAAAAGTTACCATAAACAGCCTCTTTTTATAAAAGCATTCAGTGAATTGATCATTGAAGAAAAAAATAAATTCGCTGATAAAGACCTTGAAATTATTTTCAGCGTTCACAGTATTCCTAAAAAATTCATAGATGATGGCGACCCGTATTTATCACAGATAAAAGAAACTATAGAAGCTATTTTAAATAACACAGGCTTTACAAAATATCACCTGGCTTTTCAAAGTAAAGGCGCAAGCCCCGGAGAGTGGCTGGAACCCGATGTATCTAATGTTTTAAGAAAGATCAAGGACACAAATAAAAAAAATGTCCTGCTTGTTCCTGTAGGATTTATCTGTGACCATATTGAAACTTTATATGATATTGATGTTATATATAAAAATGAAGCCCAAAAGCTCGGACTAAATTTCAGAAGAACACCTTCTTTGAATGTAAATCCGATTTTTATTGAATCTTTAAAAGAATTAATTAAAATGTATGTTTAAGGGAGAATAACCTTGAAAGAAAAATTTAGTGTTATCGTTATCGGTGCCGGCCCCGCGGGAACTACTGCCGCCCTGACTTTAGCGCAAAGAGGGATCAAAGACGTTGTTCTTTTAGAAAGGGGAAATTATCCCGGCTCAAAAAATGTAATGGGCGGAGTTATATTTACCACAATATTGAATAAGATCATGCCTGATTTCCTGGAAAAAGGCGCTCCGGTTGAAAGAAATATCCCTAAAAGGTGTTTTGCTCTTCTCACACCCGAGTCAGAGATATTTTTCAGTTTCAAAAATAATGAATTTAACCGGCCGCCATATAATAATATATTCACTGTTCTCAGGGGAAAGTTTGATAAATGGTTCGCGGAAGAGGCTGAAAAAGCCGGAGTAATGCTTCTATGTAATTCTGTTGCGGATGAGCTCATAAAAGATAAAAATGGAAAAGTGATCGGCGTGCAAACCAGGGTCACTGAGGGAACTCCAAAGGAAGAAGGACAGATCTTCGCGGATGTGATCATTTGCGCCGAAGGAGCTAATTCCACTATTGCCCTTAAAGAAGGAATGCGGGAAAAATTTGATCAGCATTCCATGGCTATTGCTGTTAAAGAAGTCATTGAACTGCCTAAAGATGTAATTGAAGACAGGTTCCACCTGGAAGGAAACGAAGGTGTAGCCTTTGAATACTATGGTGACGCGGTACAAGGCTTATTCGGATCAGGCTTTATCTATACCAACAAAACAAACATTTCAATCGGTATTGGTGTAGTGATCAATGATATCATGAATGCTAAACTCAATCCGAATGATATTCTTGAACATTTTAAAGAGCATCCCTGTATAAAACCTTTGATTCGCGGCGGTAAAACTTTAGAATATTCCGCGCATATGATCCCGGAGGGAGGTTATAAAAAAATACCGAAACTTTTCAAAGACGGGTTCTTATTAGTGGGCGATGCCGCCGGTTTTATCAGCACCTCACCTCTTCATGAAGGTTCAAGCCTTGCTATGGCTTCAGGAATGATGGCCGCGGAAACCGTTATTGAGGCAATAGGAAAAAATGACTTTTCTTCTGTTACCCTCTCAAGTTATATAGACAAACTGGAAAACAGTTTTGTAATTAAGGATATGAAAAAATACAGTGATGTACCTGAAGTCTTAAAAAACAGCCCTGAGCTTTTTAATAAATGGCCTGGAGGGCTCGCGTCCGTTCTTACTGAAGTCTTTACGATATCTGAAACTCCCAAAGAAATAGTGGAAGAGAATATTATGAACAAATTTAATTATGAGATCGGATTTGTCCCTTTTATAATCAAAATTGTTCAATTACGCAACGCTATGAAATCATTCTACTACGGATTCTCCAAAAAAATAGAGGATTTTGTAGCCACGCACTGGTAGAATAAAAAAAGGAATAACTATGAGCGTAAACCTTAAAGAGTCTAAAAAATTAAGCCTTGAGGATAAGATCTATCTTACTAAAATAAATGCCGATAAGGAACCGCACCTTAAAATTATTGACCGGCAGGAATGCCTGAAGTGTGAAAATCGAGAATGTACTTATGCCTGTCCGGTAACTACATATACCTGGGAAGAAACAAAAAGAGAGATCCATGTTGCTTTTGAGAACTGTTTTGAGTGCGGTACCTGCAAAATAGCCTGTCCACATGACAACATCGATTGGAAATATCCTCATGGCGGATCCGGTGTATCATTTAAATATGGATAGTTTTTTTAAGAAAGGAAGATAATAAATGAAACAAATAGCAATCATTGGCGGCGGTATAAGCGGGCTTTCGACAGCCTATTATTTGAATAAATTCCTTAAAGCAAAAAAAATTGATGCCCAAATTCATATTTTTGAGAAAGAAACCAATTTGGGAGGGAATATCACAACTTTAAACAAGAATGGTTTTATTATTGAAGGCGGGCCTGATTGTTTCATATCGGAAAAGCCGTGGGCATTAAAATTATGCAGGGAACTCGGAATAGGAGCAGAGGTTGTCGGGACCAATGAAGAAAATAAGAAAACGTTTATACTGGTTAATAAAAAATTAATAGAAATGCCTGAAGGCCTTATGTTAATGATACCGACAAAGATAAAACCTTTTTTAGAAACTCCATTATTTTCTTTGCCGGGAAAAATAAGAATGGGGATGGATCTTTTTATCCCTGCTAAAAAAGACGGTTCCGACGAGACACTTGGAAGTTTCGTGCGGAGACGTCTGGGCCAGGAGGCACTGGATAAGATCGCTGAACCTCTGGTTGCTGGTATTCACGCGGGAAATCCTGAAACAATGAGTTTAAAAAACACCTTCCCCAGGTTTCTTGAGATGGAGCAAAAATACGGCTCACTTATAAAAGGAATGATCGCGCGAATGGATGAAGCTAAAAAGTTTACAAAAAAACCGGAAACCGGCGAACCTAAATTGACATTATTTATGACATTAAAGGAAGGTTTAATAGAGTTAATAGACACGTTAAAATTAAATCTTTTGGACAATACAAAAATCATGATAAAAAATAATGCCCTGTCAATTAACAAAATCACAAACGGGGATAAAATATCTTATGAGATTAAAACCGATGTTTTTACCATGAAAGATATTGATACAGTTATTCTTACTACCCCCGCTTACGCCGCTGCGGAACTTGTTAAAAATTTAGACAATGAACTTTCATCTATTCTTTCGAACTTCCCTTATGTTTCAGCGGCAACTGTTTCAGTCGGCTTCAAAAGAAAAGATATAAAACATCCTCTTCATGGATTTGGTTTCCTGGTTCCAAAGACCGAAAGAAGAAAGATCATGGCAACTACCTGGACCTCATCGAAATTCTCCCATCGCTGTGACAAAGATTACGTCCTCCTGCGGGGCTTTTTAGGCGGCGCGGCGAATGAAAAAATGGCTGACTTAGAGGAAAAAGAATTAATTGAAACTGTTCTGAGCGAATGGAACGCGATAATGGGTATCTCCGCGGAACCGGTAATTCAAAAAGCATACCGTTGGAAAAAAGGCATGCCGCAATATGTCATAGGCCATGAAACAACAGTCGAAAAAATCGAAAAATTAGCGGCAAATCATCCCGGCCTTATTTTTAACGGAAATTATTTACGAGGGGTTGGAATTGCCGATTGCATCCATAACTCGGAATTGACCGCGCAAAAGATCGCGGAAACAATGGGCAATTAACCCTTATTATAACTTATGATGGATACGATTAAGAATATGGTTATAAACCCGACACCGCAATAACCAAGAAGCGTGAGCAGCGGTATGCCGAATAAAGCCGGCGCGGTCGAATTCTGTAAAACAATACCTGACGCGATAGCAAGCCCGGCAATAATAATACCTATAGAAATCTTGTTTCCGAGCCGTTCCATACCCGCCTCGATCTTTTTATCCATCGGGTTTGTGATTTCAAATCTCAAACCTCCGGTCTGAACTTTACGGAGGATCTGTTTTATTTGTTTTGGAAACTCACGGGACGTATCTGTCAAATCAAAAACTAATTTTAGCAATCCTCCCTTTATATCTTTAAAAGTGAACTTTTTCTTTAACAGGTCGAAGGCATACGGTTTGGTTATTTCAAGAATGTTCATATCAGGTTTAAGTTTTCTTGAAATATTCTCAAGTATCGCCAAAGACCGCATTAAAAGTAAAAAATCAACATTTACACGTATCTTGTATTTTTGCGCATTCGCGAGAGTATCCATAAAAACTTCAGAAATCTTAAATTGCTTTATAGGAACATCCAAATGCCTCTCCATATAGGCGACAATGTCTTTATGAAAAGAAACGTAATCAATAGGCTGAGTCATCATACCAAGCTTTATATAAGCATCCACTAATTTTTCAAAATCGCGTGTAACAATACCGACAAATACCTGCGCGAAATTTTCCTTCAGTTCCCTGTGGAGGTATCCGACCATCCCGCAATCCAGAACAAGGATTTTTCCCTCAGGCGATATCAGAATATTACCCATATGAGGATCAGCATGAAAAAATCCGTCTTCGAAAAACTGTTTAAGATACGCGTAAATTATTTTTTCAGCCAGCTTTCCCTTATCAATTTTATATTGCTTAAATTTCTCGTCATCATCTATTCTAAAACCGGATAGCCTCTCAAGCGTCAGCACACGCGATGTAGTATAATCCCACCATACATTAGAAAACCGGATATTGGGATCATCCTTAAAATTATTGTGCAATTTTTCCGTATTGCTTGCCTCAATGACAAAATCCAACTCCCGGCGTATCGAATTATCAAATTCTTCAACCAGCAATAACGGCTCAAATAATTTATCATCGCCTAATCTTTTATCAATATAATTAGCGATCATATAAAGGATGCGAATATCCGTAAGAATATTCTTCTGTATTCCCGGCCGCTGGATCTTTACAACTACCTCTTCGCCTGTATTCAGCGTCGCGTAATGGACCTGAGAAATGGACGCGGCCGCGATCGGCTCTTTATCAAAACTTTTAAATAATTTCTCGATCGGCTGGCCTAATTCACCTTCAACTATATTTTTGGCTTCTTCATAACTGAAAGGTTTAACCCTGTCCTGAAGCCTTGTAAAAGCTTCAACAAAATCCAGGGGCATCAAATCAGGGCGGGTACTCATGATCTGCCCGAATTTAATAAAAGTGGGGCCTAATTCCTCTAAAACCAGCGTGAGGCGCTCCGCGGGAGAAAGATCTATCTCTTTTTCAGACAATTTTTCGATCTTTAATCCAAAAAATCTCTTTCCAAATGAAAGGTATTTATCCAGATGTAAATATGATACTATTTGACCAAAACCATGTTTTATCAGAACATTAATTATCTGGCGGACACGCCCTATATTGCTGTAGGTCTCGCTTATATTCACAAAGTTTACCTTTCGACTTAAATATATTATTTATTTTTTTCTAATTTTTCAATTCTTTTTTCAAGTTTTTCCACATCCGCAAGTGTCGCGATTTTCGCTTTCTTCAAAAATATATCCATATGTTCCTGGATCTTTTCTTCAACAAATTTTTTATTTTCTTCAACCTGGCTCAAAATACCCTTTACCGCGCCCTTGCCTTCATGCTCAGAAATTTCTCCTTTTTTAACCAGTTCATCAACAATCTTTGAAACTTTTTCTTCAGTCAGAGCAGCAGCTCCCAAACCCGCCATAATTAATTTTTTAACCATATCCATTTTGAATCCTCCTATTTTTTATTTTAAAAACATATTAATTGAATCAATTATAACTCCATTGAGAAAATATTCAATTGAAAAATGAAATTAGCCTGCCAAAAGCTTTTAATATTATTGACTTTTTTTTATATAAATGTTATATTCCCTTACTAATGGAAACATTAAAATCAAACCTATTAGAGAAACCCGATAGCTGGATAAATCAATTCCCGTTCCCATTGGCATATTCATTCAGAATAATGCAGAATACTAATGAAGAAGCTGTGAAATTTAACCGCATTATAGATCTGTATGAATGCATCCTGAAATACAATACGATTATTATGATCTCTGATTATATCAGGAATAGACAAAAAGAAACCAGTATAGATTTCATGCTTAATAAATACCGCCCGTCAATAGGCCATTGGTATCATATTTTTCAGGAAATAATGTTATATTTTAAAAAAGAAAATATAATGCCTTTCATTCCTCAATTTACTTTATTTTATTTCGGTCCGAACGGGACCGGATCTAAAAATAAGGAGATCATTGAAAGTATTATCGAAATAAGAAATAAGAACAAGGGTCATGGAATAACCCTTTCTCCCAGAGCTTATAAAAATCTGATAGATGAATTATACCCTTTAATTATCTCTCTTATGGAAAATCTGGTTTTTTTGAAAGATTATCAACTTATCACCATTAATAGTATCGGTTTTAAATCTGGAAAATTTATTTTTAATGCTTCCAACTGTATGGGCCCGCATCCTGAATTTAAAAAAGAATTAATTAACGCGGAAATACCTCTTCCCGACCATCAGCTGATACTTTATTCAACATATTCCAGTACATCAAAAACACAACCGCCGTCACAAACAAGTAAAAATAATAATTTTTTATCTCTTCACCCCTACTTAATCCTTATTGAATGCCATGAATGTTCAAAAGAAGAAATGTTTTTCTATGAAGCAAATTTAGATAACCGTAAGATTGAATATTTATCTTATCAATATGGGCATAGGTTACAAACAGCAGAATATAACAGTGATTTCGCGAAAATATTTATTAATTTTGCTAATTTTGTCGTTGATAAAAAATTAGATGTAACTGAAGAAAAAACACAAAAAAAAGAATTACCCTCGCCATCCGGATCCCTTATAAGAAAGGGGCTGATCCGCTGGCTGTTGATCTTATTCTTCATTGTGTTTTCAATTTCTGCTCTTTTTAAATACTATTCCTCTGAAAAATCTAAAAATAATGTTATTAAGGTAACAACTACTACACATGACCTGACATATCTCAAAATATATGATTTCTCAAAAGCCTATAAACAAATAAAAGATAAAACCGGGAATGATCCCCAAAATATCATGACTTATTATAATACCGGTATCTTATATGAAGAAAACGGCTGGATCCAGGCCGCGTTGGAGCAATATAAAAAAGTTATTGAGATCGACCCGAATTTTATCCTTGCAAGCAAAAAGATCGAAGAACTTTCAACTGATATTGATAATTTTAATGTTATGATTAAAGGTTATGAAAATTATTTTAAATCTTCCCATAAAAATTTAAATCTAATTGCTGAAATAGCAAATAAATTCTATCAATTAGGAGCCTTTTCTATCGCGATCAGCGAATATGAAAATCTTCTTTCTATCACAACCGATAATTTGAATGCCTGGCTGAATTTAAGTCAGGCTTATACATTACAGGGAAATTATTCCAAGGCAATTGAAGTACTGAAAAATGCCCAGGGATTTTTTCCAAATTCGGAAATTATCTGTTTTAATTTAGGCTTGAATTATGAGTTATCCGGTCAGAGTGAAACAGCTATTGAAAATTTCATTCAATCCATAACAATAAATCCAAACTTCGCGCCGCCCTATTACAGCCTGGCAGATGCTTATAGTGAAAGACACGAACAAACGAAGGCTATTGATAACCTCAATAAATTTATATCTGTTTTTTCTGACAGGAAATGGACAGAAAAAGCTAAATTAAAGCTTGAAATCTTACAGAAAAATAACTAGGCTAGTCCAATCCTTTAAACACGGTGTATCCCGTATGCAGCTTGATTAAAGTATTTTCTATTTCCGGCTGATTAGGATCAAGTTCTAACGATTTTTTCAGTTCGCTGATCGCGTTATCATATTCTTTGTTTTTAAAGTAGATCTTCCCAAGATATTTATGAACCACAGCCGAAGTATTATTTAAAGCATTAGCTTTTAAAAATTTTTGTTTCGCGTTTTCATATTCCCCTTTAGTATAATAACTAACGCCTTCCGAAAGGAGAGGAATAAAATACTCTTCTTCACTGATCTTAGCCGACGCTAATTTTTCATTTATCATTTTTATATAATTAAGCGCTTCACTATCCTGACTGTTTATGTTAAGAATTTTTTCCCATTGTTTTTTTGATTCAGCAAACATTTTTTTCTGTAAATAAACCAAGCCCAAATATTTCAAGGCCTTGGTATCAGCAGGTGTCTCATCAAGGATCTCCAATAAACTGTTTTGAGTTTTTTCTAATTCACCCTTATTTATCGCGAATTCAATTGTTTTGTAAAAGTTTTCTTTTTCAATATTTTCGGGCGAAGATATTACTTTTTTATTTGTTCTCTCTAAAATAAGGCTTGTAACTCTCTTTAATCCATCCTTAGCCTGAGTATAATCAGGTTTTAAATAAATAGCCTTACGGAATTCTATAATCGCGTTGTTATAAAGTTTTTTAACCTCATAGATAACTCCAAGTCCGTAGTACGCTTCAGGGATATCTTTATTAAAAGTATTCGCTTGAAGGAATTTATTGCGAGCCAGAGCATAATTGCCTTGGCCGTAATAAAGCCCCCCGAGTTCCAGGCAGGACTGTATTTTAGCATCGGCATCATTTAATTTCATAACATATTCTAAATTTTCTATGGCTTTATTTATTTCGTTATGTTTGATATTAACAATGCCCAGTCCCACGTAAGCAGAAGCATAAGATTTGTTTATACCTATGATCTTCTGGAATATTTTTTCGGCTTCATTATATTTTTCTGTTTTCAAAAAAAGCATCCCTTTCCCCTGGAGTGCCTCGATATAATCAGGATTAACCGCGATAGCCTGATCAAAACTTTTTAAAGCGCCTTCATAATTTCCATTACCTAAATGGATCCATCCTAAATTTTTATATGAGTATATTAATTTTTCCTTATCTTTGCCTGCTTTTTCTTTCTCAACTATTTTTTCATATTTAGCCTGTGTTTCTTTACTGATATTTTTATACGCTACTTCCAAATGTTTTTGTACTTCTTCATTCTGGGGAAACATTTCAATTGCCTTTAAAAAATTATTTTTAGCGCTCTCCCACTTTTTAGCGTTAAAAAATATTTCACCTAATTTCTGATAAGCGGAATAATTGTATGGATCAATACTAATAGCCTTATTATAATAATTTTCAGCCTCGGTTAAATTGCCTTTTCCGGCAAATAAGTCGCCTATCCCGATAAAACCTTCTCTTACTGCTTCATAGTCATTGCCAAGATTAATAGCCTTGTTATAAAACTCCATTGCCTTATTATTATCTTTCTGCTGAACATAATATTTTGCCATTCCTATATATGCCAGAGCGATATCATATTTCTTTAAAATATTTTCATAAATTTTCTTCGCGGCCGTAAATTTTCCTTTTTCCCAATAAATTCTGGCCAACCCTATTGATGCCGGATAATAATACGGATCAATTTTTAAAGCTTTACTGTATTTTTTCCCTGCCTCATTAAATTCTCCTTTTTTATAAAATACTTCTGCCAGAACCTGATAATAGAATATTTTATCTTTTTGCGACATGCCGCTCTCTAAATTAATTGTTTGTAAAATATTAGATGCCTGGTCAATTTGCCCGTTATTCAGATATAAATTACCAAGATTAATGCTGGCCAAATAATAATTAGGTTTGATATTAAGTATATCCTTATATTCATGCTCAGCTTTATTAAAACTATTTTCTTTCATATAGATATAACCTAAATTATTTTTGACTTCAAGATAATAACTGTTTTTATCCACTGCCTGGATATAATAATCTTTAGCGGAAGCGTAATTGCCTAAAAGCAGGAAACAATCACCGATCTTTTTGTTAATATGCGACCGTGAAATATTTAAGAGTTCACTTTTCTTAAAAACCTGGGAATATTCACCGCGCGCGTTTCTCCAAATATTAATTTTTAGTTCATCATTCATTGCAAGAGGAATAAAGAAATATTCCTTGAATTTATCTTTATTAATAAGCTCGGCATCTTTGCCCATTTTTTCAACATCTTCAGCATATTCTATATTTTCCAAAGAATCTGTCAGGCTATCCTTAAGGAAAAGCCCGCTGTTTGATATTTTATTACTCAACATTTTACTGAGCCATGGATACATCCTATCGCTATAAACCGCAATAGAAAAATTAGAGTTCATATCTAATTCTTTTTGCAGCAAATTAATTGTCGTTAAATAATTCCCCGAAGCAAATTCCTGTTCCGCGTTCTGATATAACCTGTTCATCCGGCCAAGATAAATCGGGATAGTATTTTCCCTGCCGGTATTTGTGACTCCTTTTATCGCGACTTCCACTTTAATCAAAGGATCAACGGAAAATCCGTTTTCTGATATTGTTTGTGCCTTTAAATTAAGCTGATTTGCCATACCGCCGATAAATTGGATGCTTGTCACTAAAATTAAATTAATAACCACTATTAATAAAATATTATTAAAATAGTATTTAAACAAAATATTAATATTTATTTTTTTGCCTTCGACCTCTTTCCTTTTGCTCGGGAAAATAGCTGGCAAATTCAGTCGTTTAGAGAGAATACTCTCACTTTCAATAAAAAACAGATTTGTTATTAAAAAAGCGACAAAATAGATCAGATTATTTGGATTATTCAAATAAAAAGTATAGATCCGGTAATATCCCAGTTCACCGCCTAAAATTATAAATAAAACAACATTCACAAGTGAAAATAAAGTGATAAATATCAATATTTTAGTTAAAACATTGAATGAAAACAGATAAATGTCATTGGCGCGTTTTCCAAGGATATTACTGTCTTCCGCGTCAATTAACCATAAAGAACGGATAAAAATATAATATATAAGTATGCAAATAAAGATCCCAAGACTGATCACTATTCCCGGTATAAATATAGTAAGTAAGACATAGACAAAAAATTGGAAGATGGAATTAGTCTGCGGCCCAATGAATAAAAGGGTGGTATCCGCGATGAAATAAAAAAGTTTTGCAATAATTAAAAAATTAAAAATTATCAGTGATGCGGCTATTATAAGTTTTTCTTTCCAGTAATGAATAGAATTATCCATTTTTTATTTTCCAGAGATATTAAACATTCTTTTAAATTTTAGTTGAATTTTCCAGGGGTGTATCTTTATTTTTTTCAAATATCTCTATTATTTCTTTATAAGAATCAAAAAACGCGGTCACTATTTTCGGATCAAAATGCTTTCCGGATTCTTTTTTTATGATCTCAATCACATCGTCACAGGACATTGCTGATTTATAACACCTTTTGTTTATAAGCGCGTCAAATACATCCGCCAAAGCAACGATCCTTCCCGAAAGCGGAATTTCTTCTCCAATAAGTTTGTTGGGATATCCGGTTCCATCAAATTTTTCATGATGCGTTAAAGCAATTTCCTTTGAAATTTTAGAAAAAGGCCCTTTTGCCTTAGATAAAATATTACCGCCAATAACAGTATGCTGTTCAATAATTTTTCTTTCCTCCACGTCCAATTTACCCGGCTTTAACAGGACAGCATCAGGAATTCCAACTTTACCAATATCATGCATCGGGCTTGCGTAAAGAATGAGCTCAAGCTCTCTTTCCGCCAGGCCTAATTTTTTTCCCAATGCCACAGAATAATTACTTACTCTTTGTATATGCATACCTGTGTCTTTATCTTTTGATTCCGCTGCTTCTGATAAACAATAAATAGTATCAAGGTACGCGGCTTTTAAATCTTTGGTCAATTGCGCGTTTTTTATCGCGACAGCAGCCTGCGAGCCTAATGAACAAATAAGTTCTTCAGCCATTGCCCCGGAAAATGGAATAATATTCCCGGCCTTATCCAGCGCGTTTATTAACTGGATCACCCCTATTACCTTGTTCTCATTATCTTTCAGGGGAACAACCAGCATAGATCTGGACCTATATTGGTTGCGGCGATCATAATCAAGATTGATCTTATATTCGCTGTTTTTTGATATTTCATAAACATCAGGAATATTAAGTATCTCACCGGTCAAAGCCGTGTAACCCGAGACACTCTCTTTAGTTATCGGCAAACTGAAAGTTTTAAATAACTCCTTAATTTTTGCCTCACCTAACCGTTTTGTCATCGTATCATTCTGGCTTACAACAAAATCCAGAAGATCATCCTTTTTTATATAAAGGCTTCCCGCGTCGCAATTAACAAGATTTCTTGCTTCCCAAACGATCATCTCAAGAAGCTTGTCCAGATTTTGTTCGCTGGTTAACGCGATACCTATCTTATTTAATTTATGAACCTGTTTTTCAAGATATTCATTTTCCACTATTTTTTTCCTTTTCATCAATAATTTCATAATCAGCTTCTACCGCGTCTTCTTTATTATATTGTTTTTCTGCTCCTTTTCCGGTATTAAAATTTACAAACTCTATCTTCCCCTGATCACTGATAAAATAATTTAAAAATCCGCTGGCAATACTGATAAACAAAGCCCCCAAAACCGCGGACCAGAAACCGTCGATCTTAAGCCCGGCACCCATAAACCACGAAGTCAGATAAAGCATCGAGCCATTAATCACCAGCGTAAATAATCCTAAAGTAATAATGTTAAATGGAAGTGTAAAAACAACTATTAGAGGCCTGATCACAGCGTTGACTATGCCTAAAATGAACGCGGCAATAAACGCGCTGGGAATATCAGTGACCTCTATGCCTTTAAAAAAATAAGAAACAACAAGCAATGCCAGGCTGCTTGACAACCATCGCGTGAAAAATCCTTTATTAAACATATCATCCTTTCAAATAAACACAATTGACGCGTAACCCACCACTTTATCCATTGGCTGAATATCTCCAGAATGGCCGTAGTGCAGAAGCTTCCCTTTATTAGAACCTAAATTTTTTACCGCGCTCATAACCGCCCCGATAGGCCCATATCCGCACATACTTATATCATATTTTTGGATATTTTTCATCATAAGAGAAACATCCAGTCCCTCGATCGCGGAAATTGCCAAGGAATCGTTCTTTTTAGCGGCCTCAGGAGGAACATAATGAGAAAAATCTGAAGACGCAATAAAAACTATTTTTTGATCAAATGCAACCTTTCCTAAAAACGCGCCTAACTCTAAAGCTGTTGTCAGGTCCTGTTTCATAAGGCAGATCGGCACAAAATCAAAATCCGGCCTGCCCGCTTTATCCGCCGTGGAGGACGAGGAGGGAAAAATATATTGCAAAAAAGGCAGTTGAACCTCGATCGAATGTTCTAAAATATGGGCCGTTTCATCAATTTCCACCAGCCTGCACTCGCTTATTTTCTCCGCCAGCTTTTTATTAATTTTCACTTTCCCCAACGGGGTTTCCCAAACACCATCAGGCGGATAAAGGCTTACATAACTCCCCCGCCCTGTATGGTTTGGCCCCAAAATAACAAAAGTAACTTTTTCTTTGATATTATTTTTAAGCGCCTGATAAAACCATGCGGCAACCGGGCCTGAAAACATATACCCCGCGTGAGGAACAACTCCGCCAAAAATAGAACCTGTTAAACCGATTTTTTTATCTCCGGGACCAAAAGGAGACATAAAACAGGCCTCTAATTCTTCTTTCAGCCTGATCTCCGTACCCGAATAAAATCTGCCGCTAACTGCCGGTTTTCGTATTAATGTGCTCATTTTTTAACCATAAATATTCGTATTTATTATAAATTGACATTTATTCCATGTCAATAATTTTAATAATACCACAATATCAGGTTTCTATTTCTTTTTAAAATTTGAATTAACATAATCCTTAGCATCCTGAACTCCCGATTTGACCCTATCCAGAAGTTTTTTTGCCCATAAAAATTCTCCCGCCAGGATCGCGAGCCCCAGGGGTATTACCAGTATCGCCGGCCCGGGCAAAACTATCATTGCAATTCCGATAAGTAATACAGTAAATCCAATAACTACCATTACTATTCTTTTCGCGTGTTTTATGGTTGTATTAACAATATCTTTAATATTAACTCCTTTTTAAATTTGTGTTATAATTTTACCATGGATACCAGTAAAATTACTACTCCTATAAATGAAAAAGTAATTAAAAACCTAAATCCCGGTGATAAAGTTGAAATAACCGGAACGTTTTACATCGCCCGCGACCAGGCGCATAAAAAGTTGATTGAACTGATCAAAAAAGGCAAAAAATTGCCTTTCCCGCTTGAAGGCCAGATCATCTATTATTGCGGGCCGACTCCCGCGAGAAAAGGAGAGATTATCGGTTCCGCGGGCCCTACTACAAGCAAAAGAATGGATCCATTTACAGAGATTCTATTGGAACACGGGCTAAAAGGAACAATTGGAAAAGGAACAAGGTCAAAAGAAGTAACGAACGCCATAAAAAAACACAAAGCCGTATATTTTGTAACCTACGGCGGCGCCGGCGCCTACCTCCGCCAATTTATCACAAAAAACGAACTGGTCGCCTACCCAGAACTCGGCCCCGAGGCAATACGAAAGATCACAGTCAAAGATTTCCCTGCGTATGTTGGGATTGTGTGATCAGACAAAAATCCATTAATATCCCCTACGAGGATAACAATGAGTAAAAGCGAAAGAACTTGACCTTTGGTCAAAATCTTTCGTTTAACTCAAGTTTATACGCAATGCGTATTTCCTGCTATTACAAAGTAATCACGAAAAACACCCAATATATAAATAACCACATATCTTTATTTATTGACAAGAGAAACCCTGATTGTTATAGTATAGCCTGTTAAAATTAAAATTTGTTAAATATTAACAAAAATAACGATTAACAGGTATTGCGTCTATTAAATTGTTAAAATAATAAAAAATGAAAATATACACAAACATATTTTTAAAAATAGTTATATTAATATTTTTATTTAGCACAAATATTTTGGCTAATCAGGCTAAATCAGTTTCAATAAAAACAGATAATGTATTGGAATATAAATATAAAGAAGGCGAAAATTTATATTATAAAAAAACCTTGAAGGCAGATTATAAGCCATATTATTTATATCGTTTATATAACGGCTTATTTTATTTGCTAAGGTTTGGAAGAATTTTTCCATCGCTATTTAAATTTTCAGAAAGCACTGAAGGAATCCAGATTTTTAAAGTTAAAGAGTACAAAGAAAATGAAAGTGGTTGGAGCATGGGAAATAATATATGGCAAGAGCCAAAAAGAAGTCATGAGGGTCCTTATGGTGCAATTTTGTCATTCACGGGTGAACTATTATCGGGCCCAAACGATAAATCATATATAATAAAAAAAAATGGGGCTATAATAGGGAATTTACATCCAGATTTCCATTTTTTCTTTATAACACAGCCTCAATTTGAGCAAAAAATACCACTAGGAAATAAATGGTCTAAGGATGTTAATATGTACAATGGTGTAACGGCTCACTATGAAATTTTAGGCGAAGAAATAGTTAAAGGTAAAAAATGTATAATAATTGAAACAAAAATTGGTGAGGCGAGAGATGGATCAAATGATAAAGAGTCAGGAATCATAAGAAGTGCGAGTAATAAAAATGAGATTTGGGCTCAAATATCACTGAAAGGGAAAAGTTGGTTTGATCCGGAAAGCGGTAAGATAATAAAAATGGAAACAATTAAAAAAATAAAACATTATAATAATCAAATTAAAAAAGCTTCTTTTGAACTTTTAAGTGATGAAGAAGTGAGGAAGTTAGAAAGTCTCGAAAATGATTGGGAATTAGTTTTATCAGATGTAAAAAGTTTTAAATTAATTCCGCATGGAAAAATACTTTTTGAGAAAGATGCAGCTGAAAATAAAATATTAGAGATATATGGAGAAGTAGAACAAAAAAGTAACTATATATGGACAAGCGAAATGAATGGGAGCGGTATTAAAAGATTGGCAGAAGGAATTTATCCAATATCAAGTCCTGATGGGAAAATGGTTGCTTATAAAAAAATTGTTTATTTAGAAAATAATAGAATAAGAAATGATGAATTATGGCTAAAAGAAATCGAAGGTGAAGAAAAAAAACTAGTAAATAACTTAACAAATAGTTTTGATTATAGTACTTTTTGGTCACCAAATGGAGAATTATTAGTTTTTCAAAGAAGTAAGGAAGCAGAAGAAAAATATTATTATAAAGGATCTGAAGATTCCAAAACCTATTTTTATTATATTGGCATATATAATACTAAAACACACGAGTTAAAAGATATTAAAGAAAAAAATTCTTATGCTTACAAATGGCTACCCCGTAATAACTCTTTTGCATATTCGGTTCCTGATCCTGAAATATATTCAACTAAACCTACAAAGCAAAAAGTTGAAAGAAAGGCAAAGCGTTTTATATATAATTATAATAAAAATAAGAGTGATGAATTTAATGGAATGTTTTCATATAATGAGAGTATTTGGTCGCCTAATAATTTAATCTGTATAAATAGCAAAACAACTGAGCAACATATATTCGAATACACTTTAACATATTTTTCACCTGATTATGAAATTATTAAGACAGAATTGTTAAACATTATAAATAATAATAGAAATCCTGTTTGGAGTAATAATGGTAAGTATATAATATTTATAGGATCTGGGAATAAATGTAAAATTAGTTTATATAGCTTATCATCTCAAAAAGTTATTTGGGAAAGCGAAGAATTTAATTTTAATGATCCTAAACTTTCATCAGACGAAAAATGGTTATATTTTTGCAAGTCAAGTACAATAACTGGTGAAAAATCACTTTATAGAATCCCTACTCCAAAAAGATTGCAAGAATTAATAGCTAAAGGGGAATAAAAATATAAATTAAAAAAAGGTTCAGAAAATGTACAGGAACTTAAAAGTCTTGAGGGGTGTTCCTAAAAGTATATAAAATAAAAGCTTTTAACAAGGTGCTACACCGGATTTTGAACAGCCGGCAAAAAGATGCCGTCTGTTCAAAACCGGTGAGCTTTTCCGTTAAAAGTAAAAAATAATAAAGGATAATAATGAAATATATTACAAAATATTTTAGTTGTTTAATCTTATTAGTAATTATTATTTTTGGCTTTGGCTGTAACATGCCTTGGGATAATTCTGTAAGTGCAATTGAATCAAATGATTTAAAACAAAAGTTTCTTTTTGAATTAGAGCATATAAATTTTGCTTGGGGATATAATCACTATGGCTTCTATATTGATAATGAAGGAAGTATTTATAGTTACCAATATAGTAAAAATGATAAGAAATTTGATTTTAATGAAAACAAATTTTATACTGAAGAAGAATTATCAGAAAAATATAGTCATTTGAAAAAGCTCATAAAAGTAATTGACATTAAAATCCTAAATGAAAAATCAAAACTTATTGAATCAGCAAGCAAAGGAAATTATTCTGAAAGGGTTGGAATGGGTGCTGATCAGGGAGGCACTGATTATATCGCTTACTTATTTGATCCAAAAATAAACAAATATAAAGTGGTTGAACTCTGCGTGGAAGGAGATTGGTCTTATTTTAATTTATCGGATAGCGCAAAAGATTTAACTTCCTGGCTAAAAAATATTTTAAAAACAGAAGAAATATTTAAATAAAAACAGAAATATAAAAATTTAAGAAAATTTACAAAAATATAAAAGATTAACATAAATTAAAATTTTAACAACAGCACTTCAGGCGACTCCGATAAATCGGAGCGCCTGAGTTTTCAGCGTTATTTATTTAAAATTATTGAATGAAATTTCTTTTTTACTGACCGGGCCCAGGCAGGTAAGATTTAATTTTGAGGGATTGAAAATTTGGGCGGCTAACCTTATCACGTCGTCTTTTTTAACCTTATCGATCTCGGCTATTGATTCTTCGAGGGAAATATATTTACGCATATAAAATTCACAAGTGGCAAGCCTCATCATCCTGTTTTCAGTGCTTTCAGCGCCAAGAACGATGTTGCCTTTTAACTGTTCTTTTGAAAGATTCATTTCAGCCTGAGTTATCTTTCCTCTTTTAACGCTATTCAATTCTTTTAGTATCAGAGCGACCACCTCATTAGCCTTGTCTTTAGCAGTGCCCGCGTAGATCATTATCGCGCCGCTGTCCTTATGCGAACTCTGGCAGGAATATATTGAATACGCTAGGCCCCTCTTCTCACGGATCTCCTGGAAAAGGCGGGAACTCATGCTTCCTCCGAGCATCACGTTCAAAACCTGTATTACCGACCTGTCTTTATGATCGAACTCTAATCCTTCGGCTCCAAGGCAGATATGGACCTGATTTAACTTTTTTGTATGGACTTTTATTCCCTGGTGATATTCGGGAGTAATTTTCGCCGGAAAACTTATTTTACTTCCGGGACTTTTAAAATATTTTTTTGTTTTCTCAATAAAAGGCTTCTCTGAGAAATTTCCGCAGAGCGCTAAAATAGTTTTAGAGGGATCGTAATATTTTTTATAAAAATCAAAAATTTTATCGCGTGACAATTTCAGGATAATATCCCGGTAGCCAAGGATCGGCCTGCCTAAACTGTTGTCCGGATAAATGGACTCATTGAAAATATCAAAAATAAAATCCTCGGGGATATCCTCCGACATTTTGATCTCTTCGAGAACCACCTGCCGTTCACGTTCCAGTTCGTCTCTTGGAAAAGTTGAATTGTGATAAAGATCCGAGATGAGCTCAAGCGCGAGATCAAGGTGGGTATCGAGAACCCTGGCGGAAAGGCAGGTATATTCCCTGCCGGTAAAGGCATCCAGCCGTCCGCCGACACTTTCTAATTCAGAAGAGATAGAGCGCGCATCCCGCTTCTTTGTTCCTTTAAAAAGGAGATGTTCTATAAAATGTGAAAAACCGCTTTCATTTTTATTTTCATCACGGGACCCGGCCTCAACCCACAGGCCTAAAGAAACAGAACGGACATAAGGTATTTTTTCCATAACTACCTTAAGCCCGTTCTTTAAAGTCTCGTGGGAATAAAAACTACTTTTTTTCATCCCTTAATTTTTCGGGTGTGAGAGCGGCTTTTCTGCTTAAATTAATTCTTCCCTGATTGTCAATCTCTATTACCTTAACTAAAATCTCATCGCCTTCTTTCACAATATCTTCAACATTTTTAACATGATGGTCCGCCAACTGGGAAACATGGACCAATCCTTCTTTTCCGGGAAGGATCTCGACAAAGGCTCCGAAATTAACTACCCGGGTAACTTTTCCGGTATATATTTCACCGATATTCACATCACGGGTAAGATATTCCACCATATCCTGCGCCATCTTCGCTGATTCCACGCTCACAGATGATATATAAACCTGTCCGCTATCCTTGATATCTATCTCTACTCCCGTCTGCTCAATAATTCCCCTGATGATCTTCCCTCCGGGCCCGATAACATCTTTGATCTTCGCCTGATCGATCTGGATTATTATTATTCTCGGCGCGTAATTCGATATATCAGCTCTTGGTTTTGAAATTACCTCTTCCATTTTTCCAAGTATGAATAATCTTCCTGCTTTTGCCTGGCTCAGCGCGGTCTTCATAATACTTTCATCAAGCCCGTCTATTTTTATATCCATCTGTAAGGCTGTTATGCCGTTTCTGGTTCCCGCGACTTTAAAATCCATATCGCCCAGATGGTCTTCCTGTCCGAGAATATCAGAAAGTATCGCTACTTTATTGCCTTCTTTGATTAATCCCATCGCTATACCCGCAACAGGAGATTTTATAGGAACACCCGCGTCCATAAGGCTCAATGTCCCGGCGCATACCGTAGCCATGGATGATGAACCGTTTGATTCCAAAATTTCCGACACGAGCCTGATCGTATAAGGAAATTTATCTGACGTAGGCAAAATAGACTTAAGAGCTTTTTGAGCCAGCGCGCCATGGCCGATCTCCCTTCTTCCGGGCCCCGAGAATCTTCCGACTTCACCCACACTGAAAGGAGGAAAATTATAATGCAGCATAAAAGATTCGGTAGATTCACCTTCAAGATCATCCATTCTTTGTTCATCCTGCGTTGTTCCAAGCGTAACGACGGATAAACTCTGTGTTTGTCCGCGTGTAAAAAGGCCTGAACCATGAGTCCTCGGCAATACTCCTACCTCGCAGGTTATCTGGCGGATATCTGTTAAAGAACGTCCATCCGTCCTTTTTGATTCATTTAAGATCTTATTCCTGACTATTCCCTTCTCCATTTCCTCAAGAATATTATTTATTATCAATTCACCTTTTTCATCTTCGCTAAAACCGGATTTAAAATGCTCCATCGCCTCTTTTTCAAGATTTGATAAATTCTCCTTCATAAGATTTTTATCTGAAGTATCAAGAGCCTTCTTCATTTTTTCCCGCGCAAAGTTATCAACCTTAGTTTTTATATCTTCAGATATTGAGGAAATTATCACTTCTCTCTTAGCCTTGCCGACTTCTCTGGCAAATTCTTCCTGGAACTTTATAATATTCGTAATAAAAGGTTTGGCGAAATTTATCGCGTCAATAATAACCTCTTCCGCAACCTCATTTGCTTCAGCTTCTATCATCAAAACAGCATCTTTTTTACCGGCAATAACAATATTTAAACTGCTTTTTGCCATATCTTCATAACCCGGATTTAAAATAAACTGGTCATTAACCCTTCCAACTCTTACAGCGCCGACCGGCCCATAAAAAGGTATATCTGAAAAAGTAAGAGCGGCTGACGCGCCAATAATAGATAATATATCCGGCGGATTGACCCCGTCCACGGAAAGCACCATAGGAACGATCTGCACATCATGTTTAAAACCTTTCGGGAAAAGCGGACGGAGCGGCCTGTCAACCAGGCGGCATGTAAGTATTTCTTTTGTCGTCGGCCGGCCTTCCCGTTTAAAAAAACCTCCGGGTATCTTACCCGCGGCATAAGTCCTTTCCTTGTATTCAACTGATAAAGGGAAAAAATCTATATCCTTTTTTGGTTCCTTTGCCATTACCACTGTAGTTAAAAGAACAGTATCTCCATATCTGACTAACGCCGCGCCATTGGCCTGTTTGGCCAGATGCCCTACCTCAATGATCAACTTTTTACCGCCTAATTCCAATTCCATTTTTTTCATATTTTTTCCTTTTCTATTCGACACTAACTACTTATTGCTATTTTTATTTTCTAATATTTAATTTATTAATGATCTCCTGATACTTGGCCTGATCTTTCTGCTGCAGATAATTTAACAGCCTTCTCCTCTGGCCGACTATTTTTAAAAGCCCCCGCCTTGAATGATGGTCTTTGATGTGAGCTTTAAAATGCTCTGTCAACTCATTTACCCTCTGGGTCAACAAAGCAATTTGAACCTCCACAGATCCAGTATCTTTATCATGTTTTTTAAATTTTTCAACGACTTCTTTTTTTACTTCTTTAGTTAATGACATAAAAACTCCTTCCTTTCCTGAAAATTAAACCCCAATTTTTAATTATAACCATTTTACGATCTTAAAAATTTTACCCTCCTTAGAAACTTTTTCAACTATACCCAAAAGCTCCGGACTTTTATCCTGATATAAACGATATAAATTCTGAGTACCTGATATACCGGGAAAAAAGGAAATATTATTTTCCGTCAGAGGCTTTCCAAGCCTGAGCAATTTTATTCCGCCTGACAATGCCCTGATCATCGGCAAATGATCAAGCACCTCATTCATTTGCTTTAAATTATTTTTTAAAGTTTCTATATCTTTTATATCTTTTAATCCAACCGCGTTATTAAGATCAAATCTCCCCGATCTTGTTCTGACAAGATCATAAAGACAAGCACCCATTCCAAGCCGGTCTCCGATATCAGAACATAGAGTTCTTACATAAGTTCCTTTTGAACAATCGATCTCGAGGCTTACATAAGGTAATTTTACTTCCAAAAGGCCTATTTTGTAAATAGTAATCTTTCTGGCTTCTCTTTCCACCTCTTTGCCTTGGCGGGCTAACTTATATAACCTTTTCCCATTTATACGCAAAGCCGAAACCATAGGCGGAATCTGTTCGATATCCCCTGTAAAAGAAATTAATATATCTTCGATATCTTTCTGAGTAATATTAAAATTTTTAACTTCTTTTACAACGTTCCCTGAAATATCCTGAGTACTTGTAGAAACACCGAGTAATAAAGTTACTCTGTAAGACTTATTCTCATTTATCAGGAACTGAACGATCTTTGTAGCCCGCCCGATACATACCGGTAAAACTCCGGTCGCGTCAGGATCTAACGTACCCGTATGCCCAACCTTTTCTATATTAGTAATTCTTCTAATATAATCAACAACATCATGAGATGTCATTCCCGCGGGCTTATTAATATTTAGAATACCATCCACTAAATGTATTTCTCCACTTCCTTAATAACCTTATCCAACGCGGTATCCATATCACCCAAAACTACACAACCGGCGGCATGCGCGTGCCCGCCGCCATTAAACCCGCTTGCGATCTTATTTACGTCTACATCCTCTTTGGAACGAAAACTTACCTTAGTTACCAATTGCTTCTTATCATTCACCAGTTCTTTAAAGAAAAGAGAAACTTTTACACCTTTTAACATCTGAACATAATTAATAAAACCTTCCGTTTCTCCGTTGGTGAGGCTGGAAAGATTAAAATCACTTTTCCTTATTTTCATCCAGGCAATCTTTCCCGTCTTATCCATCTCAATACTTGACAATGCCAAACCTAAAAGTTTTATTGAAACTAAATTAAAGATCTCATATATTTCTTCATAGATCTTGTTCGGACTTATTCCATATTTAAGGATTTCGGCCACCACCTGATGACTTTTAGCGTCTGTATTTAAATAATGGAACGAACCTGTATCAGTCAAAATACCCGTGTAAAGGCATTCCGCGATATCTTTGTCTATCTTTCCGTTTAAAAGAACAATCAGATCATAAACAATAACAGCTGTGGCTGACGCCTGCTGGTTTAAATACTGCAATTGCCCGAACTTATTGTTGCTTACATGATGATCCAAATTTATTATAAAAGGAACCTTCTCCAGGGCTTTATTAACCACATCCCCTAAGCGATTTTTATCGCTCGCGTCCAGAACAACAGCGATATCAAAACTTTCCGAAGGTGAAATTTCATTTTTTATCTTCCCGCTTCCATAAAGAAAATTATATATATCCGGAACCGGATGCTGATTTAAAATAGTTACCTTTTTCCCGAAACCTTCCAAGACTTTCCCAAGAGCTAACTGTGAACCAATGGAATCCCCATCAGGATTTATATGGCTTACAAATAAAAAGCTGCTGCCTTTTTTAATCGTTTCTGCAATGACTCTTAACGCGTTCATTATTCTATCTTTTCTTCCCGGGAAATTTTATCTATTAATTCCAAAATATGCGCGCCCTTTTCAATGGAATCATCCAATTCAAAAATAATGTTCGGGATATTCCTTAACCTCAACCTGTCTTTAATTTCTTTATGAATAAATCCGGATGCGCTTTTTAAGCCTTTAATTGTTTTCCGTTTATTTTCCTCATCGGCAAAAATACTGACAAAAACCCTGGCTTCGCGAAGGTCCGGGCTGGTCCTGACCTCAAGAACTGAAACAAACCCTATTCTTGGATCTTTCAGGTCTCTCTGGATAATACTGCCTATCTCTTCGCGTAAAAGTGAATTAATTTTTTCTAATCTAATCGATTTCATTTTTAATTACAATTCCTGCGCTACTGTTTCTTTAACATAGAACTCAAGAATATCGCCTTGTTTAATATCATTATAATTTTCAAGGCCCAGCCCGCATTCATATCCGGCAGACACTTCTTTCGCGTCTTCCTTAAATCTTTTAAGAGATGAAATCGTACCTTCAAACACAACAACATTATCTCTAAGCAATCTGACAAAAGAGGACCTTGTAACTTTACCGTCAGTTATATATACCCCCGCTATGTTCCCCTTTGGAATACGAAATACTTCTCTGATCTCAGCCCTGCCGGAAACTACTTCTTTAAATTTCGGGTCTAATAATCCTACCATTGCCTTGCGGACATCGTCAATAATATCATATATGATCCTATACAGCCTTATATCAATACCTTCTCTTACCGCAAGATCATTAACTTTCGGTTCGGGACGGACAGTAAATCCTATAATGATCGCGTTTGACGCGGACGCCAGCAAAACATCGCTTTCAGTAATTGCTCCCACTCCGCTATGGATAACATTGAGCTTAACCTTTGGAGTAGAGAGTTGTTCTAATGACCCCTGCAAAGCCTCGATCGAACCTTGCACGTCCGCCTTAATTACAATATTAAGGCCCTTCATATCACCCTGCTGGATCTTGCTGAATACCTCACCCAGTTTAATATGCCCTTTTTCCCCAAGGCCTCTTTCACGATCCATCTCTCTGCGTTTTATACCTATCTGACGGGCCGTTTTTTCATCATTCACGACATAGAACAGGTCTCCGGCCTGAGGCAATTCTGAAATTCCCATTATTTGAACAGGCGTTGACGGGCCCGCTTCTTTCAATCTTTTTCCCCAATCATCAACCATTGCCTTCACTTTTCCAAAACAATGCCCGCTGATGAACGGATCACCTACATGAAGCGTTCCCTGCTGGATAAGAACTGTGGCAATAACACCGCGTTTTTTATCCATTGAAGCCTCAATTATGGTCCCTTTAGCAGGGCGATCCGGATTAGCTTTTAATTCCAGCATCTCTGCCTGAAGAAGGATCATATCCAACAGTTCTGAAATACCTTTTTTCATCAAGGCTGAAACTTCCACAAAAATTGTTTTTCCGCCCCAATCCTCAGGGCTTAATCCGTAATCACTAAGCTGTTGTTTTACCCGCATCGGATTAGCTTCTTTTTTATCTATTTTATTGATAGCCACGATTATCGGCACATTAGCCGCTTTAGCGTGGTCAATAGCCTCTTTTGTCTGAGGCATTACTCCATCATCCGCGGCGACAACTAAAATAACAATATCAGTAACCTTTGCTCCCCTCGCGCGCATCGCGGTAAATGCCTCATGGCCCGGTGTATCAAGAAAAACTATAGTTCCTTTATCTGATTTTACATGATATGCCCCGATATGCTGTGTAATACCGCCTGATTCCTGATCGACAACATTGGTTTTTCTGATAGCGTCAAGAAGTTTTGTTTTACCGTGATCAACATGCCCCATAATTGTCACGATAGGAGCCCTGTGTTTTAATTTAGCGGGATCTTCTTTTTCTTCTTTTACAATAATTTCCTCTCCAAAAAGAGGTGCTGATTCTATTTCAAATCCATATTCAGCGGCAATTGTTCCCGCGGTATCCATATCTATCCGCTGGTTAATAGCTGCCATGACGCCAAAATCAATTAATTTTTTAATAACCTCGGAAGGTTCTTTATTTAATTTATTCGCTAATTCACTTACAATAATATAATCCCCGCTGATTTTTAAGACATTCTTTTTCTCTTTTATTTCTTCTTTTTTCGCTGTTTCTTTCAGAATTTCTTTTTTTTCAGATATGTCTTCGGTTATCTGCTCTTCAGTTTCCGTTTTTTTCAGAGGTTCTTTTTTTGAGACTTTGGGAATAGCTTTAGTAACAGGAGAAATTTTTGTTTCCTTAACCGGTTTCGCTTTAACGGGCTCACTGATTTTCTTTTTCTCATCATTCATAGCAGTAAGAACCATCTGGATCGTGTCCTCAGATAGAACACTCATATGGCTCTTAATGTCAACACCTAACTGCCTAAGCCCGTCAATAAGTTTTTTGCTTGGAACATTTATTTTTTTAGCTAACTCGTGAACCCTCATTATACCTGCCTTTTTTCTATTTATTAAATTCTGCCCCGGAATTGTCATCCTTTTTATCATCCGCCTCTTTTTCCGCCTCAGGCTCCTGCTTTTCAGTACCTGTATTTTCTTCAGCCATATGTAAAAGTTTTTCCGCAGTCTTTTTTCCGATTCCCTCAATAGTCTCAAGTTGCTCTATTCCGGCCTTTTTAATATCTGAAAGGTTGTGCATTCCGGCCGCCTCGAGCCTGTGAATGGTTTTTTCGCCTATACCCTCGAGTGAAGATAATGACACATCTTCCTGCGTATCCGGGTTATCTTTAAATATCTTGCTCAAAGTCTGGCGCTGAACCTCTTTAAATTCATCTTCATTTTTTACATCAATTCTCCAATTAGTCAACCTCGCGCTGAGCCTCGCATTCTGTCCCTTTTTGCCGATAGCAAGCGATAACTGGTCATTCGGAACTATGACTAAGGCCCGTTTAGTCTCCCTGTCCAGTATCACTCTGGTTATTTTCGCGGGGCTTAAAGCATGGATAATAAACTCGGTATCATTTTCCGACCATTGTATAATATCCAATTTTTCATTTCTTAATTCCTTCGTAATAGCTTGTATCCGGCTCCCTTTCATACCTACACATGCCCCAACCGGATCAATATTCGCGTTTTTAGTATAAACCGCTATTTTTGTCCTCTCTCCGGGTTCACGAACTATATTTTTTATTTCTACGGTCTTTTCCCCGATCTCGGGAACCTCCAGCTCAAAAAGCCTTCTTACTAATCCGGGATGAGACCGCGAGAGTTTTACCTGAAGGCCTTTACTCGATTTAACAACCTCAACCACATACACCTTTATTCTGTCACCCACCATATATTTTTCATTCTTTACCTGTTCTCTATAAGATAAAACACCCTCTACTTTTCCTAACAATATATTAATATAATTCCGTTCTATTTTCTCAACATTCCCGGTAATGATATCGCCTTCTTTTTTCTTGATCTCCTTATAAATATTATCTCTCTCCGCCTCTTTGATCCTCTGGATAACTATCTGCTTTGTCGTCTGGGCCGCGGTCCTTGTAAAATCCGCGGGAGATAACGCGACCTTAACTTCATCACCTAATTTTACTTCCGGATCTATCTTTTTGGCGGTTTTCAGGTCTATCTCAAAAAATTCTTTAGGATCATCAACGACTTTTTTTATCCAATTGACACTAATATGGCCGTCCGCATCCTCTTTGATCTCAAGGCTGCTGGCT
This sequence comes from bacterium, assembly GCA_028719205.1. Taxonomy (GTDB): domain Bacteria; phylum JACRDZ01; class JAQUKH01; order JAQUKH01; family JAQUKH01; genus JAQUKH01. The sequence goes on along the minus strand of JAQUKH010000015.1, from coordinate 1,581 downwards.
TTAATGATATATCCAAAAGTCTTTTTCGCGGCGGATAAAAAAGCTACATGCAAGGTATTTATCAGAACCTCGCGATCCAAACCTCTTTCCCTGCCTAACTGCTCTAACGCTTCAACTAACTTATCAGTCATCTCTGTCTCCCGTGATACTTCATAAGGGTTCAAAATTTTGAACCCCTACAATACATCTATTTCTAATTTTGCCTTTGAAATATTACTCAGATTTATCTCAAAATTTTTTCCCGAACATTTTTCTTCCAATATTATATTCTGATCCTTACAACCTCTTAAATATCCGATAAAATTTTTCTGCCCGTCTATCGCGTGGCTAATCTTAATTTTAACAAGGCTGCCTTCGAATTTTTTAAAATCCGGTTCTCCAAACAAAGGCCTGTCAAGCCCGGGAGAGGAAACCTCAAGGCAATAACTTCCGGAAACAAAAGCACAGCTATCTAATAAAGAATCTATCCTGCCGCTTATTTTAGCACAATCTTCCACATTAACGCCATTTTCTTTATCAATAAAAATTCTTAAGATCTTGCGCCCGCATTCTACTTTAAACTCAATACCCACAAATTCCAGGTTATCTCCTTCAATAACCGGCCGGATAATTTCTTTTATTTTTTCTAAAGCTTCTTTATCAAACATAAACAATTCCGGACAAGGGGTCATGCCCCCTTGCTTTGCAAAATAATTTTATTTACCTCACTCAGTAAATCTGTTGTTTTTGCTATCTTAACTTCACCGGTATTCCGCAACCTTATATCAACCTCATTATTAACTGCCCGTTTAGCGCCGATCGTTATTCTTATAGGAATCCCGATCAGGTCCGCATCCTTAAATTTTACTCCCGGTTTTTCGTTGCGATCGTCAAATAAAACTTCAATACCGCTTTGAATAAGTTCCTGATAACAACTCTCCGCCAATTTTTTTGTCATCTCATCGGAAACATCCAAAAGCGTGATAAGAACCTGGTAAGGCGCCAAAGGCATAGGCCAGATTATTCCATCCTTATCATGATTCTGTTCGATCGCCGCGGCGGCTGTCCTGCTTACCCCTATTCCATAACATCCCATAACAATAAATTTTTCCTTGCCGTCTTCATCAAGAAAAACCGCTTTAAGCGCTTTGCTGTATTTAAGCCCCAACTTAAAAACATGCCCGACCTCGATCCCTTTTACGATCTCAAGTTTTCCACGGCATCGCGGGCACATATCACCCGATTTGACTTTTACAAGATCGATCAGCTCATTTGCTGAAAAATCTCTTTTATAATTTACATTTATTATATGTTTATCTTTTTTATTCGCGCCGGCGGCACCATTAACTATTTTCTCAATTGACCGGTCACCCAGGATCTTTATATCCTTCAAACCAACAGGCCCTATAAAACCAACCGGAGACCCGGTAACTCCAATTATTTCTTCTTCTTTCGCGAGCGCTACTTCTTTCCCGCCAAAATGATTTGATAATTTCGCCTCATTTAAGATCAGGTCCCCGCGAATAAGAACAGCCACCAGTTCTTTGTCAATTTTATAAAAAAGTGTCTTTATCAGCCTTTCAGGCGGTATACTTAGAAACC
>JAQUKH010000014.1 GCA_028719205.1 bacterium | reverse complement strand
GAATCATGAATTCCGGGATCACGGTTATCCCTGTAAAGATAAGGACCTTTATTCAGGATGAGGGAGAGATCAAACATGTTTTAGATAAAGGATATAACCTCATAAAAGATGTTTTGGATAAAATAAACGATAAGATAGAGATTGATGTCGCTGTTACGTGGAATGATTTTCCTTCATTCATAAAAGAGATAGGCGAAGAAAGTGAAATCAGGGAATTTAAAGACAGGCTTCTAGCTCACTCTGCAGAAATAGCCATAGAAGATCGGATAATAATAGGAAAAATGATTAGCAAGAGATTAGAAGGAAAAAGGGAAGAATATTCTTCAGGGATACATTGTTTTTTGAACAAGATCAGCGAGGATATGAGAGCCCATGATGTTATGGATGATAGGATGGTTTTAAATTCCGCCTTTTTAATAAATAAACGAAATTTGAAAGATTTTGAGGAAGGGATTGAATTATTAAATATTAAATATGAAAATAAATTAAATTTTAAATGCATAGGGCCGTTACCTCCTTATAGTTTTTATACCCTTGAGATAAAAAAATTGAATTTTGGGAAAATTGATTGGGCAAGGAGGAAAATGCTGCTTATGAATAATTTTGTAACTAAGGACGAGATAAAAAAGGCGTATCAGACACTGGCTGTTACTTTCCATCCTGATAATAATCCGAATGTTCCCGGCATTGAAACTCAATTTGAAGATATAACAAACGCGCATGAGATCTTAAAAGAATATTGCCTGTCTGCCGAACAGGCAGGTCAATACGATTCCTGCTCTTTTATAGAGGAGGAATTTAATAATAATTCCTTATTAGTAAGGTTAAAAGGGTGAGGTAAATATGGCAAAAGAAGGTAAATATATTTATTGTATCATTAAAACTTCGCAGGAAAGAAATTTCGGCCCCATAGGCATAGGCGGCAGAAGAGATGAAGTTTTGACCATCGGCCACGAGGATTTAAGCATGGTTGTAAGCAGCCATCCAATAATTAAGTTTACTGTAAGCAGGGAAAATATGCTGGCCCATGAGCTGGTAATTGAAGAGGTAATGAAGGAGTTCGATAGTGTGCTTCCTGTCAGGTTCGGGACTGTAGCCGCGACCTGCGATGAAACAAGAAACCTTTTAGACAGGAGATATAGAGAATTTAAAAACGCGCTGGTCAATGTGGAGCATAGGATAGAGTTAAGTGTTAAAGGGATCTGGGAAAATATGGATGATATTTTTAAGGAGATCACGCGGGAAAATGAAGAAATAAAAAAATTAAAAAAAAAGATACAGAAAGACAGCAAAAATAAAAATGTTCCGGCTAAAATGGAAATCGGTAAGATGGTGGAAGAGGCGCTGCAGAATAAAAAAGGTAAAGAGGCAGACACTATAATAGACCTTCTAAGAAGAAGTGCCTGTGATCATAAAGTTAACAAGACTATGGGTGATGAGATGTTTATGAATGCGGCGTTCCTGGTGGATAGAGGCAGGGAGAAGGAATTTGATAATATAATGAGTGATCTAAGTGAGGAATATAAGGGCAGGATAAAGTTTATGTACACCGGGCCTCTGCCAGTGTTTAATTTTGTGAATATTGTTATTTATCCTGAGGAATGGGAGAAATAAAATGGACAAAAATATTAAGGAAGGTAAATATATTTATTGTATGATCCAGGGCTCAAAATCGAAGTCTTTTGGCCATTTTGGGATTGGCGGCAGGGGCGATGAATTATACAGTATTTGTTTTAAAGATATATCCGCGGTTGTGAGCAATTCTCCAATAACAAAGTATCCTGTGTCGAGAGAAAATATGATTTCACATGAGAAGGCCATTGAAGAAGTAATGAAAGAACATACGGTTTTGCCGGTCCGTTTTTGTACCATTGCCGAAGATGAAGAAGGGATTAATAAGATTTTATCTAAAGAATATGATAAATTTAAAAATTTACTGGAAAAGTTTATTGGGAAAAGGGAGCTGGGATTAAAGGCGATTTTTAAAGAAGATATTATCTATGGCAAAATATTGGAAAAATATCAGGATATCCGCACGTTGAAAGAAAAATTAGTAAATCTAGCTCCTGAAAAAACATATTATAAACAAGTGGAAATTGGAAGAATGGTTGAGGAGGCGCTGCAAAAAGAGAAAGAGATTTGTAAAGATGATATTTTTAATACTCTCTTACCGCTTTGTTGTGATTCGAAAGTCAATAATACATACGGCGAGTTGATGATTATCAATGCCGCTTTTTTAGTGGATAAATCTAAAGAAGCAGAATTTGATTTAAAGGTTCAGCAGTTGGATAAAAGATATGGCAGTGAAATAAAATTTAAGTATGTCGGGACACTGCCGCCGTTTAATTTTATTAATTTGGTAATAGAAACTGGGAGCCATTAATGTTTTTAATTGACAGTATTTTACTGTCACCAATAAAAGGCATAATCTGGATAGGTGAAAAGATTAATGGTGTTATAGAAAAAGAGGCATCTGATGAGGGGCTTGTAAAAGAAAAACTTATGGAACTGCAGCTGCGTTTTGAACTGGATGAAATAAGTGAAAAAGAATATGATGAAAAGGAAAAGGTGATTTTAAAACAGTTGGATGATATAAGAAAACTAAAAGATGGAGGAGTGTAAATATGGCTAATATGGAGTCAGTCAGAAAGACAGTTAGTGAATTTTTGAGAAAAATTCTTAATGTTAAAGATGTAAAGGTTATTAAGGCGGCAAGGGCAGGTTCAGGTTGGGATGTCGAGGCAGAGGCATATGAGGAGAGTTCTTTTATAAAATCTCTTGGTCTTTCTACAAGAGTGCAGGACAGGAATATCTATGCGGTTAAATTAGATGAAAATTTAGAGGTTCAATCATATGGGCTTCGTGGAGAATAGTTGTGGACGGATTATATCTTTATTGTATCAGAGAAAAAACTGACGGTGAAAAGACATTAGCGATAAAAGGTATCGATGAGGAAAATGATATTTATATTTTATTCTGTCGCGAGTTAGAGGCTGTGGTAAGCAAGGTCCCGCTGGAAGAATTTGCATCGAGTAAGATCCAAAAAAGCGCTCGAGAGGATTTAAATTGGATCAAGGGAAAGGCAGTTATTCATGGACGGGTTATAGACGAAGCGATGAAGATGGACGGGAGGTTCTTGAGCCTGATACCAATGAGATTCGGTATTATTTATAAGGATGAAACAGGGCTAAAAGCATCATTAGAAAAGAATTATGACGGGATAATGGGTGTGTTAGATAAAATTCGCGGAAAACAGGAATGGGGTTTAAAGATTTTTTTAGAAAATAAGGAAATATTCAGGGGAAACATAAGAAGGAAAAATACGCTGATAAAAATAAAAGAAGCGCAGATAAGTTCTTTGCCGGAAGGTACGGCTTATTTTATGGAAGAGGAATTAAAGGATATTATTTCCAAAGAAGTGAGTAAAGAATTAGATAATATTACAGAATCCATTTTTGAAGATTTAAAAAAATACGCGGTAAATTCAACCAAATGTAAAATATTGCAGAAAGAGTTAACCGGCAAAAGCGAAACCATGGTTTTAAATGCCGCATATTTGGTTTCTGAGCGTGAAATCGGAGATTTTAAAAAAGAAGTCGAAAATTTAAATCATAAAATTCAGGCGAAAGGGTTTTCCCTCAGATATAGCGGGCCCTGGCCGGCATATAATTTTACAACATTAGAGTTTTAATATGATTAATAAAAATGACAAAGTCGCGTTAGTGGATGTATTGGATACAGTTTTAGAAAAAGGAGCTGTTATCAACGGAGAGTTAGTCCTGAGGGTCGCGGATGTAGACCTTGTATTTTTGGGCCTTAGGATTATTTTGACATCCATTTCCAGGGCGGAGGAATTATCAGGTAAAAGTTTTAGGGACCCTGATAAAGAGTTTACCCTTGAAGATATGGAATATATCGAAAAATTACAAAAAGAAATAAGAAAAGCGGAAGAAAATATTCCAAAACTGATTGATTTTGACTGCCCCGGGAAAACAGAACAGGGGCTGGCCAAATTAATTTTAAGTATCGTGGAACTGATCAGAAGGTTAATGGAAAAAGAGGCATTCAGGAGGGTAAAGGGGAAAACACTTTCTCCTGTAGAGGTCCAGAAATTAGGATTGAGCCTTAAGGCAGTTAAAATGAAGATAAAAGAGATCCAGGCAATATTCGGTATAAAAGATGACGAGTTGAATTTAGATTTAGGGCCATTAGGAAATTTAATGTAAGAAAGGAAATAATCTTATGTCAGAACAAAAAATGACACATGCTACTGAGGCAACTAATCTTGCTGATATCCTGGAACGTGTTCTCGATAAAGGAATAGTGATTGCCGGAGATATCAAGATCCAGATTGCTGATATAGACCTTTTGACTATCAGAATAAGGCTTTTGATCGCGTCTGTAGATAAGGCTATGGAGATGGGTATAAACTGGTGGCAGGATGATGGGTATCTGTCTACAAAGGCAAAAAACACGGAGATGGAAAAAGAGAATGTAACGTTGAAGAAAAGAGTAGAGCATCTGGAAGCGAAGATAAATAAAAAAATAACCCGGTAGCCTATGAGAACATTAATATTGGTTCCTATTATTCATACAAACGCAGACCTTGGTTCTTTGGCAGGGGAAATAACTAAGAGAGGTATTTCGGATTTAGGGGAAGAATTTTGGAAAGCACATCTCAGAACAATTGAGGGTTTCTGGGATGTCATAATAGATTATTTTGCTTCAATAGATGTATCAAAAATGAAAATATATCAGGATGGAATGGCAGCTGAAGGGGAAATAGGAGAAAAAATAGCTAAAGAAGTCGCGAATTCAGGAAGCAGGAATTACGAATTAGTCGTGAGCCTTCTTAAAAGAGGAGCCATTTTAGTAAAGACTGAAGATTTCAGTCTTGTCAAGGAAGAACGCGATAATTTGCTTAAGATGACTCAGGCTAAGACAAAGTTTGAGGAATTATTTGGATTTATAAGATATAAATTAACTAAAAATATTATTTTAAATAAAAGGGACAAATTTATTGCCCGGAGGATAGATAATACCTTGCAAGACGGCCAGACAGGAATACTTTTTATCGGCGCTTATCATAATACCGAACGCAAATTATCCAAAGATATCCTAATTAATGAGATAAAGAATGTTCAAAAGGTAAGAGAATATCACCGCTTGCTTCCTTTCTACTCCAAAAATAAAAAACAATTTGAAGAATTAGGCAAATATCTTATTTCCAAAATAGAGAATGAATGAAATATTGGGCATTTTAAAAGAGTAAATAATGTGCAAATTACCATTCTATATCACGGAATTATATCGCAAAAATATGAATAAAAATATTTTTAAAAGTTTTAGTCGAATTATTTGAAATATCTTTTAAAAAGCCGTGATTTTTTTGTGTATAATGTTAAATCATACTTAATGTTTATAACCCATACTTAATTTTTACTTGAAATTGCTAAATTATAGTTTACAATATAAAAAAATAGGATCTAATGCCTCTGTACTCAGGAGAACTGGAGCTTTTAAGGTTTTTTTGAAAATGGCTGTGAGTTGTTTTCCAGCCTAATATCAGTATCTTTCTGGGTGTGGGGATATAAAAATTTTAAATTGAAATGAAACGGGCTGTTGACGCCCTAAGGAGCGGCTAACTATGAAAGAAAATTTATCAAACATTACTCCAGCGATTAACCGGGTATTGGAGGAGGCTGAAGAACAGGTTCGCCGGCGGCAAGTGGAGGAAAAATTAGAAGAAAGCACGAAAGAATTAAAGACATTGCAAACAAATTCAGATGATACAGCCAAATCTGTTTTTCACCAATATGAGCCATGAATTGAAAATATCTGTAAGCTTTATAAATGTTATTCTGTGGCGGATCTTTTAAAGAAATAAATTGGGAGTTTTATAATGGAAAAAGAACGATTGCAATTTCTCATGTCAGTTTCTTCTTCAATAATTTATACCCGCAAACCCCATGCCGGCTATGGTATTAATTTTATAAGTAACAATGTTTCGCAATACCTGGGTTATAGGCCTGAAGAATTTATAAATAATCCCGGCCTCTGGAGCAATCGTATTCATTATGAAGATCAAATGCGTGTCCTTTCCGAGATACCGAGGTTATTCGAAAAAGATTGTTATACCTATGAATATCGTTTTCGTTCAAAAGACGGGGAATATCGCTGGATGTTCGATGATATGCGTTTAATTCGGGATAAAAACGGCAACCCCACGGACATCATCGGCTATTTGGTTGATATTACACACCGGAAACAAATGGAGGTACTATTACGACAGGCTCAATTAGAGGCTGAACTGGCAAACCGCGCGAAAAGTGAATTTATCGCTAATATGTCGGATGAATTACGCAGCCCGCTTAATTCAATAATCGGTTTTTCAGAAGTTTTGATCGGCCAGGATTTCGGCCCGCTCAATGAAAAACAGAAAAATTACGCTGAACATATTTTTACAAGCGGGAAAAAATTAATTTCATTAATAGACGCTATCCTTGACATTGTTTTAATAGATACAGATAATTATGAACAGAATATTTCCTTTTTTTCATTAAAAAATACAATAAATAATTTATTAATCCTTACCAGAGAAAAGGCTGCTAATAATGGACTTAAGGTTTCCCTTGAAGTGGATGAAAATATCGGGAAAATTAATTGCGACGAACAAAGATTGACACAAATAATATATAGCCTCCTTTCTAACGCTATAAAATTTACACCGCAAGGAGGGAAGGTTTGTATCCGGGCAAAAAGGATCAATTCGGAAATCGAAATTTCTGTTTATGATACGGGAATAGGTATTGCAAAAAAGGATATGGATCAATTATTCCAACCGTTTAATCAGGTAAATTCTTCCATAAAAAAAGAATATAAAGGGATTGGATTAGGGCTGGCTCTCGCGAAAAGATTAATAAAATTACTTAATGGAAAAATATGGGTTGAGTCTGAGGGCCCGGGAAAAGGGTCGGTATTTAAGTTTATTTTTCCCTGTTAAAGAAATACTGTACGCGGCATGGGGGTTTAACATGTTTGAACAAACTGAAATAGTTAAAATTCTATGTGTTGATGATAATGTGGAAAGCCTTGAGCTTTTAGAGGCATTATTAGTTCCAAAAGGTTTTAAAGTAAAGCTTGCCAGGGATGGAAAAACAGCTTTATCAATAATTGAAGTTTACCATCCGGATATTATTTTGCTGGATGTGGTGATGCCGTACATGGACGGTTATGAGGTCTGTAAGAAAATTAAAGGAAATGATAAAACTAAAAATATACCTGTAATTATGGTAACAGTATTAAGGTCAAAAGAAGACCGTATTGAAAGTATTGAAGCCGGTGCGGAGGATTTTATTTCAAAACCGGTTGACGCGCACGAGATCTTAGCGAGGATAAAAATGCTTGTCCGGGCTAAAGAGGCTGAGGAAGGGTTTGTTTACGCGATTTATGCCTTAGCAAGGGCGGCTGAAGTCAATGATGAAGATACAGGTAACCATATTCTGAGACTGGGCGAGTATTGCGCGGTTATTGCCAGGCAATTAGGCATGTCAGAAGGATATATAAAAGCGATCAGGCTTCAGTCCGTATTGCATGATGTAGGGAAACTGCATATTCCTCCCAACATTTTGAAAAAGCCGGGGAAGCTTACTGAAGAGGAACAGAAGATAATAAGAGAACATACTCTCTTTGGGGCAAAGATAATCGGGGAGCATGCAAGATTCGCTATTGGAAAGGCCGGCGCCCTTACACATCATGAAAAGTGGGATGGAAGCGGTTATCCATATGGTATGAAAGGAGAAGAAATCCCGATTGAAGGAAGAATAATAATTATCGCGGATAGCTATGATGCTATAAGAAATAAACGCGTCTATAAACCTCCTTATGATCATAAAACAGCTTGTGACATAATCACTAAAGGAGATGAAAGGCTGATGCCCTGCCATTTTGACCCGAAAGTTTTAGCTGCCTTTAAAGAGACTGAAGGCCTATTCGAAAAAATTTACGAACAAATAAAAGATAAGACTTAAGAGCCTTAACTTTTCAAAAAAATGCAAGATTTTGGTTTTTGTCAAGAATATGGTATAATTTTGTCAAAGATCCAGGGTTGTTGAACTTTTAACGGAGGAATTATGAGAAAAATCAGGATATTTATTATTTTAAGCATGATAATTTTTTTAAGTACGGCGTTGTCCGCTAAAATAGTAGAAATGATAGCCGCGAAGGTGAACGGAGAGATCATTACGCTGAGTGAACTGGAAAATGAACTGGTTCAGGTCAGGGAACAGGTTAAGAAGGTTTATCCTCCTGAAGAGCAGGCTAACGCGTTAAAAATTGAACAGAAAAAGATGTTGAATCTTTTGATAGAAAACAAACTTATTTTACAGAATGCTAAAAAGGCGGGTATTGATGTCTCTCCGGCTGAGGTTAACCGTTATGTTGAAGAAGCGATAACCAACATGAAAAAGAATTTTCCTGATGAAAAGGCGTTTGAAGACGCTTTAGTTGAAAGGCAGACAAATTTAACTGAACTGCGCAGGTCGTATAGAAGCAGGATCGAGGAAGAGCTGGTAATTCAAAGATATGTTGAGCAGGAGGTTAAATCAAAGATAGAGGTAAGTGAAAAAGAAATAGACGATTATTTTGAAAAACAGAAGGAAGAACTCAGGGCGAAACATATCCTGCTTAACACAGAAGAAGAGGCAAACGCGGTTTTAAATGAACTTAATAACGGCAGGGATTTTGATGAACTCGCGAAAGAAAGATCCAAGGGGCCTTCGGCTGAAAAAGGCGGTGACCTCGGATATTTCCGCAAAGGCGATATGCTTCCGGAATTCGAAGATAAGGTATTCCAAATGAAGAAGGGCGAAATCGCGGGCCCGGTAAAGACTCAGTTCGGGTATCACATTATCAAGCTTGAGGACAGAAGAACAATTGAGCCCGGGGAAAGAATTCACGCGTTTCATATTGTGTCTAAAACCCTTGAAGAATCAAAGGACCTGCTTGAAAGGTTGAAGAAGGGAGAGGATTTTGAAACACTCGCGAAAGAAAAATCCATAGGGCCTTCCGCTAAGGACGGCGGGGACTTGGGATTTTTTAAACGCGGGGATATGGTATCTGAATTTGAAAATGTGGCTTTTAATTTAAAGATCGGGGAATTAAGCGATATTGTTAAAACTGATTATGGTTACCATATTATTAAGGTGGTAAGCAAAGAAACCCTTTCTCCAGATCAGGTTGCCGCCGTTAAGCTTAATATAAAAAATAAGCTTACGCAGGATAAAATGGAAAAAGTTTATTCCGCGTGGGTCGAAAAATTAAAGAAAGAAGCGGTTATTGAAATAAAGTTGGTGGAATAATGGGTAAACCTGTTATTGGCATAACAATGGGCGATCCCGCCGGGATCGGGCCTGAAATAATCGGCAAAATATTATTAAACAAAAATATTAACAGGATATGTGTTCCTCTGGTTATTGGCGATAAAAGGTTTTTTGTTGTAGGGGCGAACGGCCGTTCGCCCTTGTGCAAAATAAATATTATTGACCTGAAAAATGCCGATCCCAAAAAAATACCTGTTGGTAAAATAAGCGCTCAAGCCGGGAAAGCCTCTATAGAATATATTGATAAAGCCGTGGAATTAATTAGAAAAGGCGATATCCAGGCAATGGTAACGGCCCCGATAAATAAAGAATCGGTTAGCCTTGCGGGGCTGAAATTCCCCGGGCATACGGAATATCTGGCGCATTTAACAAAGACTAAAAAATTCGCGATGATGCTCGCGGGCGGAAAGATCAGGGTGGTGCTGGTTACGACCCATATGGCACTAAGGGATGTCGCGCGTAATATTACCGCGGATAAAATTTATGAGAAGATTTCAATAGCGAACGCGGGATTGACCAAGTGGTTCGGTAAAAAAAAGCCGCTGATCGCTGTTTGCAGTTTAAATCCTCATGGAGGTGAAGGCGGGTTGTTTGGCGGGGAAGAAGCTGAATTTATCGAGCCGGCCATTAAAAAAGCGAAAAAAGAAAATATCCGCGTGGAAGGCCCGTTTGCGTCAGATACTTTATTTGTAAAGGCAAATCAGGGTATGTATGACGCGGTGATAGTGATGTATCACGACCAGGGTTTGATCCCCTTGAAAATGGCGTCTTTCGGCAACGCGGTAAATATAACCTTGGGCCTCCCGTTCATAAGGACTTCCGTTGACCACGGGACCGCGTTCGACATCGCCGGAAAAGGCATCGCGGGTACGGGGAGTATGGAAGCGGCGATCAAGCTCGCAACACAAATGGTAAAGAGCATGGCGCATAGAGCATAGGGTGAAGATAAGAGAAAAGCGCATGGAGCATAGGGCATGGCGCATGGAGTAAAGAGAGAAAAGCAAGCGCATTGCGCAAAGAGTTAAAAGTAAAGAATAAAAATATGGTGCAAATAGCAAGAGACAAAGGTAACGCGCATAGTGCATGGAGCATGGCGTATGGTTTAACATATAAACCTAAACGCCATGCTCTATGCTCCATGCTCTATGCTTTTCCCCCCATGCTCCATGCTCTATGCGCCATGCTTTTTGCCGCCGGAGGCAAAAATTAATGGGCAGTCCGATGGGCCAGCATTTTTTACGTGATGAAAGCGTGCTTGAAGAGATCGCGCAAGCGGCAGAGATAACTAAAAATGATCTTGTGATCGAAGTCGGAGGGGGCAAGGGACAGCTTACAAAACATCTGATAACACGGGCTAAAAAGGTTTTATGTGTCGAGCTTGATGAAGACCTGGTCAGGGTTCTTTCGTTTACAAAACATGATAATTTAGAGATAATATCCGGAAATATCCTGGAACTGGATCTTCCGTCTTTGATAAAGAAAAATGGATTTGAAAAGGCGATAGTTATAGGGAATATCCCTTATTACCTTACAAGCCCTCTGGTAGTTAAGTTACTTGAAAATATTAGATATTTTACCCATATCGTATTTTTAATACAAAGGGAAGTGGCTGAAAGATTAGGCGCGAAACCGGGGACCAAAGATTACGGTTCCTTAAGCATTTTTACGCAGTTTTATACGGATGTTGAGATAGTCGGTTTTGTCGGAAGGGAAAAGTTTAAACCGCCGCCAAAGGTAGAATCCGCGATCGTGAAATTATCGGTCAGGGAAAAACCGCTGATCGCTATGGATGATGAAGAAACGTTTTTTTCTTTTGTCAGGAAATCGTTCCAGTTCAGGAGAAAAAAAGCCGCGAAGGTTATAGCGGGGCATCTGGAAAAAGAAAAAGAGGACGTTGAAAAGGTATTCGGTTCATTAAATTTGGATACTAATTTGCGGGCTGAAGATCTCTCGGCCGGTGATTTTTATAATTTGTATAAAGAATTGGTTTTAAAAAAATGATGAAAAATTTAACGAAAACATTATTAATTATATTATTTTTTAGTTTAACCCCTTTATTACCGGCGGATGAAATAAAGTTTCAGGAGTTATCTGACAGCCTTGTTAAAGAGGTGTTATCAAAGATAAAAAGCAACAAGGTTGTTTTTCTGGGATTGGTGCCTGCTAATCCCAACCGGATGGATGTGTTTTCGGGTACCCTGTCGAACATGTTCGCTTCTAAATTAAGAGAAGGTAAATTTATATTTCCGGATGAAAAGGAATTGATCGAGGTTAAAAACAAGTTGGGAATTAACAGGTATAACGGGTTCATAAACGCGGAATTCGCGAAAGAGGTCGCCAAAAATTTAGGATCAGAAATTGTAGTCACGGGCAGGATCATGGATCTGGGCGAAAATATTTATATTAATTTTCAGGTATTTAACGGGGTAACAGGAGATATATCCGCGATTCTGGAAAAAGAGATAAAAAAAGATGATAAGATCTCCTATCTTTTGCAGACAGCGGTCGAAATGCCGAGGTTCAATCTGCCGGAAGATTATTTATCCCTGAAAAGAGAGGTGCATTTCCCTTATGATATCCTTGATTTTGAGATCAGCGATATTGATAATGACGGAATAAACGATTTTATCGCTCTGACACCGTCTTATATAAGGATCTTCCATCTGGATGCGGCTTTTGAGGAGATCATGTCTTTTCCATATTCAGTAAATACTGATATAAAAATAAGGTCAAGGGAAAAAATAGGGCATATTTTTATAACCGACCTTAATCACAATGGTAAAAAAGAAATAGCGTTATCTTCGTTCCAGGACGATGGAGGAGAGGTTTTTGAATGGAATGAAGGCAAATTTCAGAAGATAGCTGATCTTAATGATAAGATCGTGGCCGGGACAGGTGAAAAACCTTACGCATTCCTGCTGCTGAGTTCTTTTTTAGGCGGTAGAAATTATTACAGCGGCGAAGCGGTAAAATATCTGCAGGCGGATTCAATGGGTGAATTACAGTTTTCGGATATATATTTGCCGGTGGATTTTTATTCTTTAGCGATGATAGCGCCTGACAGATCTAAAGAAAAAAAATGGTGCGTTCTGGATAATAACGGAAGCCTGACAGTATTTGATATAGACAAGAAAAAGATCTGGCAGAGCGGGGATATGTTCGGCAATTATTTTGAGTCAATCGATTTTGACGACAGCGGCAGGCCTGAATTAGTCATGACCAGCAACGAGCCTGTAACAAAAGAATCTTTTGACTATATATATATCCTTGAATGGAACGAGATCGGGCCGGTCCTTTTATGGAAAAGCCCGAAGATAGAGGGCAGTATTTTAAAATTTCATCCGGGCGATATTGATAATAATAAACGTATGGAGTTTGTGGCGATAACCCGGAAGGGTGAGAAGAACTATATACAGGTGTATGGAATAAAGTAAAAAAGGTCACAAGTTTCAAAGTCACAAGTCACAAGCACAATAAGTCGTAGGTGACAAGTGTCAAAGTCACAAGTAAGAATTAATACTGGTGACGTTGCAACCATTGTGACTTTGCGACTTCTTAAAACTGGTGACATTGCGACCTCTTTGTATTTGCTGGTGACGTTGTGACTGGTGACTTTGCGACTTTTTAAGCCTAGTGGCCTTTTTGGAGAAAATATGTTGAAGAAAGTTTTTATGTTGTTTTTAATACTTACTTGTTCTGCCAGCGCCGCCTCCCTGCCCAGATACGGCGGGACTTTGAAAATAGGGGTTGGGTCGATGCCTCAAAGTCTGGATCCGGCGAAGGCGGTAAGCCCGTATGAAAAAGAGGTATGTTCTAAAATCTATAACACACTGCCTGAAGTTGCTAAATCCTATAACAGCCTTAAGGACGGCTTGTCGTGGGTGTTTAATATTCTTCCGGGAATACAATTCCAGAATTCCAGGATATTGACCGCGTACGATGTTAAATACAGTTTTGAAAGAGCGGCAAACCCGAAAACTAATTCGCCCTACAGTTATATCTTTAACGCTGTTCAGGGTGTGGATGAATACCGTTCGGGTTCCGCCGGTGAAATAGCGGGTATCAGGGTTTTGGACCAGAACATTCTGGAAATAAATTTAAGATATCTTGATAATTCTTTCTTTCAGGATCTTTCGCTTTGCGCGGCGTCCATTTTACCGGTTGAAAACCTGAATGAGGCCGGGGATGAGTTTTGGGACGCGCCTGTCGGAAGCGGGCCGTTCAGGTTTGTAAGCAGTGATGAAAAAGAAATAATATTGGAAGCGAATGAAGAGTATTTTGAAGGCAGGCCGTATTTGAATGATATACGGTTCAGTATTTTTCCCGAAGAAAATACCAAATCGAGCGAATCATTGGTTCTAAACAGGTTAACAACGGTTTTCCTGGGTATTAATCATCAAAACAAGCTGTTTGAAAAACCATATTTAAGAGAGGCGGCAGGATTATCTATTGACAGGCAAAAAATTATGGATACGGTTTCTGCTTCGTTTGAGATATCCAACAGGGGGATCGCTCCTGATATATTGGAATTATCAAAAAAAGACCTTATATTAAATCAGGAAGAGGCAAAGGCAATTTTGAACCACGAAGAATATTCCACTGTTAAAAATGAACTGGTAACACTTTATGTTCCGGATGGTTCACCGGAACTGGAGAAAATAGGCTCTGAAATCCGGAATGAATTGGCGGCGGCTGGATTTAATATCCAGATGGAGCTGAAACCGAAAGAGAGTTTCCTTCAGGCCCTTTCAGAGAATAAACCGGGATTGTTCTTATCCGCGTTTACGATCGAGAACAAAGAGCCGAAGAATTTCTACGCGTATTTATTTAATCAATTTTTACCATACACGTATTACAGCAGTGAAAAAATAACCAATTTTTTACATCTTGCCGAGCAGTCAGTTGATAAAAATGAGGCGGTTAAATCTTACGAGGAGATCGAGAATATAATGCTTGATGAAAAACCGTTCATTTTCCTCGGGTTTTTGCCGTATACAATTTATTACGAGCCAAAGCTTTTGGACCTCGAAACCGATTTTAATAAATTAAAAATAAATTCAAGTTGGATTATGCCAAGATAATTGATATAATATCTGCTTTAAGTTTGAAATATTTTTGGTTACAAAATCTATTTATATTACTTGTGACGTGGTGACTTTGTGCACTGGTGACTTATTTTATGCTGGATGCAAAATTTATTAGAGAAAATTTAGAACTGGTAAAAAAATCCCTCGCTTCGAGGAATGACGCTACCAGTCTGGACCGGTTCCTTGCTGTAGATATAGAAAGGCGCAGCCTTCTGAAAGAGGCGGATGCTTTGAAGCAGGAACTAAACAGAGTCTCAAAAGAGATCGGAAAGCTGAAGGCTGAAGGAAAAGATTTATCTGAAAAATCAGCGGGTATGAAAGAAGTTTCGCAGAAGATAAAAGACCTTGACAGGCAGATAACTCTTAAAGATGAAGAATTGACAAATATACTACTTTTTATTCCTAATATTCCTGATGTGAGTGTTCCTTTAGGAAAATGCAGTGATGATAATAAAGAAGTAAGGCAGTGGGGCGCGATACCGAAATTTGATTTCACGCCTCTTTCGCATGTGGATCTTGGAGAAAAATTAGGAATAATAGATTTTGAAAGAGGTGTGAAACTAAGCGGCGCGAGGTTTGTTCTTTATAAAGGCCTTGGCGCGAGGCTGGAGAGGGCGCTTATAAATTTTATGCTCGACCTGCATACAAAAGAGCATGGGTATGAAGAGATGCTTCCGCCGTTTCTTGTGAACCGTGCGTCGATGACAGGAACGGGCCAACTGCCGAAATTTGAGCAGGAGCTTTTCTGGTGCGAACGGGATGACCTGTTTTTGATCCCGACCGCTGAAGTTCCGGTAACGAATATTCACCGCGATGAAATTTTAACTGAAGATAAATTGCCATTAAAATATACAGCGTACACGCCCTGTTTCAGGCGTGAAGCGGGTTCGTACGGCCAGGATACAAAAGGATTGATAAGGCTTCATCAGTTCAACAAGGTTGAGCTGGTAAAATTTTCTCATCCTGAAAATTCTTTTGATGAACTTGAAAAATTAACGAATAACGCGGAAGAGGTTTTAAAGCGCTTGGAACTGCCATACCGCGTGATAGCATTATGCACCGGCGATATGGGTTTCGGTTCAGCCAAGACCTATGACATTGAGGTCTGGGTGCCGAGCCAGAACAAATACCGTGAAATTTCTTCCTGCAGTAATTTCACCGATTTCCAGGCCCGCCGCGCGAACATAAAATTTCGCGCGAAAGACGGGAAATTAAAATACGTCCACACTCTTAACGGATCGGGATTGGCGATCGGGCGGACGGTTGTGGCGATATTGGAGAATTATCAGAATGCTAATGGAACAGTGAGGATACCTAAAGCTTTACAGAGTTATATGGGTGGAGTGGAAACAATAGGGTGAGATAGGTCACAAGTCACAAAGTCACCACGTCACCAGCAAGAAAAGTTGAAGTTGCAAAGTCACACTTGCCCGCCGCGGCGGGAGTCACAGGCAAAGAGAAAAAAATGAGAATTATAAAAGACAAAATCACGATTAATAGAAATTATCAGCACAAGGAATTGGCAAACGGTAAATGGTTTAAACTTTCATTCCCATCACAAATGGCAAATATCGGGAGTGAAGTATTCAGGGCTATTAACTGGAAAAACAAAAATAATCCTGAATATAGCAGGCTGGCTTTTGAACGCGCTTTAGAACTCTTAAGTTTAACTATTTCCGATGGTAGAAATAAAAACAGGCTCAGGGAATTAACCCGGCTTAATGAAGTCTTAGCCGATTACTTTGCCTGTAATAATGAATACGGTTCTTCTGACCGCTTATGGCAGAATTATTTTTTTGCTTTTAATTATTTGGCAAGGGCACAAAGTCACAAGTTTTAAGGTCACAAAGTCACCAGCAAGAAAAGTTGAAAGTTGCAAGGTCACAACGTCACCGGTAAAGAGTGAAGAACGAAATAAGTTGTGAAAATCGAAATGTTACAAACAGCAAGGTTACAAGGTCAACAACAAGAAAAAGAAGTAGTAAAATATGGTTATAAAAATTTGCTGGTTTGGAACAAGGCGGACGAATTAGCATTTAAGGTATATATAGAAACAAAAAGATTTCCAAAGGAAGAAATTTACGGGATTACTTCACAATTGCGAAGAGCCGCATTATCAGTTCCAACTAATATTGTTGAAGGATCCGGCCGACAAGGCAGGAAAGAGTTAAAGCAGTTTGTAAATATAGCATTAGGTTCTCTTGCGGAAACTGAGTACCTATTAGATTTTTCTTTAAAGTTGGGATATTTGGACGAAAAAACAAATAGAATGTTGCAAGCCTTACGTCAGGAAGTCGGAAAACTTTTATGGAATTTCCATAAAAGCCTGTAACCTGTTTTTGTATGTCACTTGTGACGTTGAAACTTGTGACTTTTTTTGATTGTTGCTTGTGACATTGTGACGTTGTGACTTGTGCCCTTATTTATGTTACTTGTGACATTGTAACTTGTGACTTTGTGACTTATTTCTCCGGAGAGATGGCCGAGCGGTTGATGGCTCTAGTCTTGAAAACTAGCGTGGATGAAAGTCCACCGGGGGTTCAAATCCCTCTCTCTCCGCCAGTATAAGCCTCAAGTGGTTAAAAACCATTTGAGGCTTTTTTATTTGGGAGAGAGGGATTTTAACGGGAAAGAGGTTTGGAGGAAACGGGAGTTTCCTTCAAGGGGTGACAGTGGAGTCCCGATTTATCGGGACGTAACGCCAGAGGGGCTGAGCCCCTATGGAGAGCGTAGCGAGTTCAACTCCCTATCTCTCCGCCCTGTACCGTACGGTACAGGGCTCCGCCATCTTATCTGTATATGATATTTATAGATGGTACAGGGCTCCTTCTTGAACCATACGGTTCTGGACATAGCCATCTAAAAGGTATATAATTCGAAAATGTATTTGAACTATCCTTCTTCTATAGATGGATCAAAAAATAATTTAATTAAACGATGAGTGATGTATTTTATTACGTATATATTTTGCAGAGCTTAAAAGATAAAAATCTTTATATCGGTTTTACCGATGATTTAAAATCCAGATTTCTGCGTCATCAAAAGGGACAAGTCCCTGCCACGGCTCCAAGATTACCTTTAAAATTAATATTTTATGAATCTTACAGAAATAAATACGATGCTTTGCGAAGAGAAAAATATCTTAAAAGCACAAAAGGTAAAACCACTCTTAAGTCTATGTTGAGAGAGTATCTTTCTCAAGAATCATTAAATCATTAAGAATTATATAATTCCAATTTCAGGATTTGAACGGGAAACCTGCCTGCCCATACATTATTAAAAAAATTAAAATATTATTGAGTTTTAGTGGTAAAATAATAACTCAAATGATTAGTTGAATTATTTTAATGATAAGATTATTCCTCTTGACAAAATGTAGGTTATAAGCTACAATACTGATGAAAACAATAATTTCATATAAAACACAAGACAATGAAGAACCTTTTACAGATTGGCTTTATTCTTTAAAAGATAAAGTATCCCAAAAGAGAATTCTTGTAAGGCTAAAAAGAGTTGAACAGGGTAATTACGGCGATCATAAAAGATTTAGCGGAATTTTAGAATTGCGTTTTGATTTCGGAAAAGGTTACAGAGTATATTGCGGTGAGGATGGAAATGATCTGGTATTATTATTAGTTGGCGGCGACAAAAGTACACAGGATAAGGATATAAAAAAGGCATTGGAATATTGGGAGGAATACCGTGAACAAAAGAAAATTTAGAACATTAAACGAAATTGAAGAAGAATATTTTACCAGGCATCCCAAAGAGATCAAACAATATCTTGAAGTTGCTTTGGAGGAATACCAAAAAGACGGCAATGAAAAAGCTTTTCTTGCTTCACTTGCGGTTGTTGCCAAAATAAAAGGCGGATTTACAAAACTTTCCAAAACGTCGGGATTAAACCGAGAGCATTTATACAGAGCGTTATCCAAAGACGGCGATCCCAAATTTTCAACAGTTATGCATATACTTAATTCATTAGGGCTTAATTTAAAAGTAGCATAATGCCGGTATATATTAGACAAAATGGACAATGTTCCTGAAAATCTGTGTAATCGTGTATTGAAATCTGTGTAATCAGCCGTAAGGCATCTGTGTAATCGAGCATTTAAACTTGTCCGCCGTGGTGGATCTGTGTAATCAGCCGTAAGGCATCTGTGTAATCGAGCATTGAAATCTGTGTAATCAGCCTTTAGGCCCGAATCCGCTGACGCTGGCGAGCGTTTTGAATTATAAGGATGGGGGCGGTAGTTTAATTTTATAAGGAATTGGATAATTATTGTTTTTGTAGGGGCGAGTTCTAAACTCGCCCTTTTTTGTCCGTATTTAATTCGTAGGGGCGTACCTGCCCGTCCGGCAGGCGGGTGGCATACGCCCTCTTAATTATTTAAAAATGAATGGAATTATGAGGAGAAAAGGGATAAAATAGAAATTAAATAATTGCTTAAAATTAGAGGGACAAGTAAATGTTTTCAATAATATTCCCGGCTTTTCCGGATAGAAAGAAATGTTAGATTTTATTTGGAATATACCAACAGTCATTGACATCGTTTCAAAAATTAGAAACTATTTTAATTGGGAGATAGAAAAGGCTGAGAAAAAACGAAAGGGTTATTTCCATGAATTTGACTTTATTAATCCTATTGATAGTGCCAATATTTGGAAAGGTATACTTGGTAAAGATTTTTATCTAAGCGATAATTATTGGAAAGGCTGGAAGATAGCAGACAATATTAAAAAGATTTATCCTGGGGATGTTGTTTGTGTTAATAATGCTATATTATCGAGATGGATTCCAGTCCTTCCGGGACAAATATTTTCAAAAGCAATAAAATCTCTTGACAAAGAAAGCAAACGACTAGATAGATATGTTGAAGATGAAGATGGTGAAGTGGAAGCAAAAATGCTTTTTGATACTGAATATAAATTCAAAAGTGGTGTAGCATCCATTCGTGTTCTTTCAAGAAACAATAGACATCTTCTCTGCTGCAGTACCCCATTTACATTTACTGGATTGCCAATTCTAATTGATGACAAAACATATAAAAGCAAAATTCTTGAAGCTGAAAGATATCAAAACTGTTTGCAAGCGGACTTAGAATGTATATTGACGGAAATTCCTTCTGAATGGAATAAAGATCTTATTCGGCTTGTGCCAGAACAATTTTTAAAACAATATACACTCCCTAGATACTATCTTGAACTAAAAAATATTTCAAAGCAAATTGAGGCACCACAATGTATTGCTGCTGCTTGGAGTGGATTTGTAAACTCATCAATGGGCGAAACATTCAAAAGTTCTCATTTCATAATAAATAATGGTGATGAATCAATAAAAGATGCTTCAGAAAAAGTTATTAGTTATATAAACTTATTAAGAAGTTCGCTTATCGGGGGGAATTGGAAAACTATATTCAATTTTGATGAACTTAAAAGGTGGATACCAGAAAAGACTTTTAATCCACTCGATCACGATATAAATGGAGTTACTAAAGCTATTAAAGAATATTACAAAAATTTCTAAATATATTTAGGGATATTAAGAAAACATATTAGTATCAACAATTAGAGCGATTATATGTTTTCTAGAAAAAAGACAGATATGTTAAAAAATATTGCTTTTCTAGGAGGAATTCACGGAGTAGGAAAAAGCACTATTTGCAGACAAATATGCAATGACTTAAAGATTGATTATTTATCAGCAAGCGAAGTGCTAAAATGGAAAGAAATTAGTAGTGACTCCAAAAACAAAAAAGTAATGGATATCCCTCATGCCCAATATATTTTGATTCAAGGATTGATAAACAAAGTAAAGGAAAATCATTACTATTTACTTGATGGTCATTACTGTCTGTTTGATAAAGAAAGTAATATTATAAATGTGCCAATTGAAACGTTTAGAAATATAAATCCTATCTCGTTGAATTTAGTAATAGATGATATAATTAAGATTAAACACAGACTCGAAGAAAGAGATAAACGGCCATATGACATTTTATTGTTAAAAAAAATGCAGAATAGTGAAATTAACTATGCCAAGGAAGTATCTAACAAATTGAGAATAACTTTGAATATCGGAAATCATTCAGATTTTTCAGATATTTTTAAAGCCTTAAAAGATTATATTACAAGATGAGAGTATTACTTGATACTAACATAATCATTCACAGAGAAGCCAGTAAGGTAGTTAATCCAGATATTGGGTATTTGTTCCATTGGCTCGACAACACGAAACTAAAAATCACCAAATGTATTCATCCTATCACAGTCGAAGAATTGAATCGTAGCAAAGATTTGGAAACAGTAAAAACTATAAACATTAAAATCAAAAATTATTATCTTTTAAAAACTGAAACGCCATTTAATGGAATCATAAAGCAAGTTAGTGACAAATTTGATATAACTGATAATGATGTATGTGATTCAAGAATTTTAAATGAAGTATTTAGCGAGAGAGTAGATATTCTCATCTCTGAAGACAAAAAAATACATACAAAAGCAAAAATTCTGAATATTTCTGAAAAGGTGTTTAGTATAGATACTTTTCTCGAAAAAGTTACGGCCGAAAACCCTGATCTTGTTGACTACAAGATATTGGCTGTTAGAAAACAATTTTTTGGGGAAGTAAATCTATCTGATACTTTCTTCGACAGTTTTAGGGAAGATTATCATGATTTTGATAAATGGTTCAGAAAAAAATCTGATGAAATTTCATATGTCTGTTATAAAGACGAAATTTTATCAGCCTTTTTATTTATCAAAGTTGAAAATGAAGATGAAAACTATTCAGATATCACACCAACTTTTATAAAGAAAAGAAGACTGAAAATTGGAACGTTTAAAGTTGTAAATAATGGCTATAAAATCGGGGAAAGATTTTTAAAAATTATTTTTGATAATGCCCTTAAGCAAAAAGTAAATGAAATTTATGTAACTATTTTTGATGAAAGGGAAGAACATCAAAGGCTGATTGCTTTACTAGAAGAATGGGGTTTTAAATATCATGGTATAAAGATTACACAAAATAAGGAAGAAAAAGTTTATGTAAGGCATTTTGATAAAAACCTACCGGCAAATATTGAAAATCCTAAATATACTTTTCCTTTTCTTTCGAAAGAAACAAACATTTACATTATAAAAATTGAACCACAATACCATACCGAATTATTTCCTGATTCAATTCTTACTATCGAATCTCCAAAGGACTTTATTGAAAATAAACCATATAGAAATGCTATTAGCAAAGTATATATTTCTCATTCGAAAGATAGATATCTAAAATCTGGTGATATATTGGTAATATATAGGAAGGGGGAAACTACTCCAAAAATATATTCGAGTACCGTTACAACTATTTGTATAGTGGAAAATGTAAAAAATAATTTGACATCTTTTGAAGAATTACTCGCGATTTGTAGGAAGAGAACCGTTATTTCAGAAGATGAATTAAAAACGAAATATTGGGACAAATATCCTGATTACAAACCATTTGTTATCAATTTTCTTTACGCACATTCATTTCCAACACCAAAGCCGACACTAAATGATTTAAATATTTTAGGAATAATACCCGATATAACAAATATGCCAAGAGGATTTATAAAAATGAATAGAGAACATTTCAATTCACTAGTTAAATTTGCCTACAAAAAATGAGAGTATTACTATCAATAAAACCCGAATATGCTTCCAAGATTTTTGAAGGCACTAAGAAATTTGAATTTAGAAAAATCATTTTCAAAAATCCAAACATAAAGACTGTAGTTGTTTACGCATCATCGCCAGTTCAGCAAGTTATCGGAGAATTCGAAATTGAAGATATAATCAGCCTAACACCTGATATGCTTTGGAAAAAGACTAAAAAATATTCAGGTATTTCCGAGGACTTTTTCTTTGAATACTTCACTGATAGAAATGTTGCCCATGCTATTAAAATTGGAGATAATAAAAAATATGTAAAACCACTATGTATACGCCAAGACTTTAACGCTTCTCCACCTCAATCCTATATGTATCTTAGAAACACGGTCGATAATGGATATTAGTTGCTATTTTTGATATGAACAAGACCAAGTCCCATGGGAAAGATGCAAGACTGGTGTACCAAAATGTGATTCTGATTTTAAAAACTATTTTCGACTTTCTATCCAAATCAAATTAAAGCCTCTATTGTTAAATTATTTTATTGAACATAAATAAAAATTATGATATAAGTTATAAAATTGTTTCGTTGTGTAAATCCGCCAAAGGCGGACGAGAAGTGGCCATATCTATTCATTCTTACCTGCCGTAAGCAGGTTTGTCTATCATTTCAGCCAAGTCTCGAGATATTTTCGCAAAAAATCATAATTTTAGTATTTAGATAAAACGAATATATAAATTTTTAAAAAAGTCTGGTATAAAATAAATTAAAATAAAATGTTTAAGTTAAGTTGAAGGTCTAAATCTAATAAAAATTTACAAAATGCTTAACTACAATAAATTGAGATAAATTTTGTGGATATAATCTAAAATTATTAATGACTAGATATTGTGTATATTAGTTTTTGCTATAGTAAACCGATTAGTAATGTGATTGTTTAAAATAGTGTATTAAATTTATATTTAAAAACCTTATTTTCTAATATTATATGGTATTTACACTGCGTTTATTAACACCGAACTAAGATGACTCGTTGTTTGGCGGTTTCAAAGGAGTGTGAAAAATGAAGAAAACTATTGCTGCTGCATATGGTGCTATAATTGGCTTACTAGTACCAATAGCCTATGACCATTTCTTTACTAAAATCCTTCAATGGCCGGTTTCTGCTGCGCTAACAGGTGCAGTCGCTGTAGGAGTACTACTTCTGGTGATTTATGAACTTATTGGTGGTAGTAAGTCCTTGGCGCGTCGGTTGTCTCCTCTTAATAAGGTTGAAGGAACATGGATAATTAGTATGACTAACAACCAAGAAAGACCCATCAGTATATGTAAGATATACTTTTCACACAGAGACTATGTCTATAAAGGGTATGGGATAAATGCAGATGGTACGATTGGTGCCGAATGGACTAGCCGGGACATTCATTATGACGAAGAGAAAGAAGAGATGTCGTTTACTTCTGATGCGACCATACTTAAAGATGGTAAACGTATACGCAACTATGGGTATATCAAGTTCTACAAAAATGCTAATGGGAATGTTGAGTATGGGAATGGATACTTCGTAGATATGGCTGATATTCTTACACAGACACATATGACACTCGTAAGAATCAAAGACAGTGAGTTCGATGAACTAGTAAAGACTTCATTCGCAAAGACTAAGGCTACGGGGTCTAAAGTCGCTAACACAATTGCCACAACAGATCCACTACGGTCTTCTACTCCCTTGAACCGGTGAGATTAAAGCGTTGATTGTACAATGCATTTGATAAAAATAAAATATAAATAATAATATTTAGATTATAATAAAAATAAACATACAATTAAATCATAAATAAATCATTGATGTGGCTTATGGAAAGAATAGAAACAAATATTATTACAAAAAAACATATAGGTATTGCTGGAGGGATAGCATCTGGGAAATCAACAATTTGCGAAATAATATCTAGACTAAATTATTCAATAATTTCTCTTTCGGATTTTATAAAAAACGAGGCATATGTTAAAGGTATAAAAATATCCGACAGAATAGATTATTTTACAATTGCAAATTTAATGAGGGAAGAAAAGGGGAATGATATCCTTGCCAAAATGGCGATCGAAAAGATTAAACGTGAAAATATAGAAAGATTTATTATTGATGGGATAAGAACTACCGAAGAAGTTATTTTATTTAGAAATAAATTCTATGATTTCTTTCTTATTGGAGTAGAAGTTTCTTTAGCAACACGTCTTATTAGGATAAAAAAAAGACAAAGGGAAATAGATTCGAATAATAATTACAATATTCTTAATTATATTGAGAAAGAAAACTCAGATACTGATAATGGGTGTCAGTTAATTAAAGTTATGGACATGTGTGATAATATTATTGATGGAAATATACCTATTCAAAAAATAAGTAACAATTGTTTCAAATTAATATCATCATAATATTTGTTGTTTCTGTTATAAAGGTAATTATATGAAAAAATATTTTACACTAAAAGGGTTAGAATTAGTAAATAAAAAAATTAAAAAGCAAGAGGAAAAAGTTAAAAATATTGGTAAGGAAATGGGAGATGCTGCAGGTATAAGTTGCGATTGGCATGATAATTTTAGTTATGAAGATGCAAAACGTAGACTAGAAATGGAATCAACAATTTTAAAAAAGCTAAAATCACTCTTAGATGGGGTAAATATCATTGAAATACACGAGCAAAAGGAAGCAATAAGAATAGGTGCTACAGCTAAAATTCTTTTTAATGGAGAAGAAGAAGAATTTACTATTGGAGCTTTCGGAGAGTCTGATCCTATAAATGGATTAATTACTTATGATAGTCCTCTTGCACACAATTTGATGGGCATGAAAAAGGGTGATTTGAAAAATATTAATATTGCAGGTAAAGATATTAGGATAGAAATATTGGAAATTTATCCAGTTTCGTTTAAATATTATCAGCTTATTCATCATTTATCAATATCTGAAGAAATAATTGTACAATAAAAATATTATGATATAAATTAGAAGGTAATAATAGGGAAAATGGTGTAATTAATAAATTGTTATGGACAAAAATAATAATAAACAAATCACTGGATTTTTTGATAAAGAAGTTGCGGAAGAGTTTAAGCTATATAAAGAATTGTATTCTCTTCCCACAAAACATTCATTTATTAGGGATACCCCAAACCCTTTTTTTATTTATTGTCAAAAAAGGCGTTTTTTTATAATATTATTTATTTATACACACCGCTATGAAATTTATGTTGCTCCAAAATTACATTCAAAATTTGTTATAACAGAAAAAGATACCTTATCTCAAAATTCAAATTATGAAAAAATGATGCTGAAACTTACTGATAAAAAAGAAAATAATAAATACAATTTTTCTAATGGAAATTATACTATTGATATATGTTCGCCTCTATTAAATCATTTGAGTCCACAAATATTTAATGATTTACCATTAAATAATAGCCTTTTTCAACAGGCTATATATTCACTACCATCTGGTGGAGTTAAAATATATGATATGAGGGAATCTATTATAGAGGCTGTCCAAAGAATAGCCAATAAGGAACTGAAAGGTGCTTCTATTGGAGAAGCTCGTCCAATAATGCATTTTGAAAATCATTATTATACGTCAGATAATAAATATCATTCACATGAAGGTATTGCATTTACATGTTATTTGAGTCATTCTTCGAATGATTTTTTCAATAAAAGATCAGAAAAAACAGAAGGTATTTTGGTGGATATTAATTCAATAAATGATAACTTATTTTGCCATGGAATCGAACGATTAACATTTCTTAAAGGTAAAGAAATACATAAAAATAAATATATTGACCCAAATACTATTGAAACAGAAGCAAGTCAATCTATAAAATATAGAATTGCAATCCACAATTATATAATGAAACCTATATTTAATTTTGTTTTTAGAAAATCAAAAATAAAAAATATTATTTATAATGAAATTAAGCAATCAACAATAGATAATAAGCCTATAAAATATTTAGATGTATCTTGTGGGGAAGATAGATCTCTTTTTAATATAAATGAAAAATTACCTAAAAATAGTATAATAATTGGGAATGACGTGTCCCTAGTATCCCTAAAAATATTAACTGAATATAAAATACTAAAAAAAATAAAAAATATATTTTTGACGAATCATGCTGCTCCAGACTTACCTTATACTGATAATTATTTTGATATTAGTATTTGTAAAAATTCGCTTCACCATATGAGAGATTATAACGAAATATGTAAAACAATTGTACATTTAATAAGAGTAACTAAAAATAAAATAATTATTCTTGATTGTGAAGATCCAAAACATACAGGACGGGTTTCTAAATTATTAAATAAATATTATATAAATTTTTTAAAAGATACTGGAAGAAATTTTTTATTAGGTGAGGAATTTAAAAAATTATTCGAAGAAGAAGAAATAAAAAATATAATCAATCAAAAGGGAATGAAAATTAAATTAGATCAAATACATACAAATTTTGCCGATTTTCTTATAGCAATAATAAATTGATTGCCATACCTGCAATAAAATATAATAAAAAAAGGCCTTTCAATCGTCCCCGAATTTAGAAGATTATTCACATCAATGACGGTCTTAGAAAACCTGGAAAGTGGAATTACTAAGCTGCTAGTGGCATAATAGATGGGGGTAGGTCAGAACCACTATTTTACTCGTCGAACAAAACGCTTACACAGCCTTAGAATATGCTCACAGAGGATACGTTTTTCAAATTGGAAAAATATTTTTAGAAGACACCGGTCAAAATCTTTTAAATAATGATGAAGTAAGGAAGTCATTTTTGGGTGGGAATTAATAAATATTGAGCTTTTATATTGGTCTCTATTTCCGAGACACTTTAATATAAAAGGAAGAATATTTTTGAAAATTAAAGTTGTATAAATAGCTTTTGGTTTTTATATTTTTCCTTGACATCTTATTTATTGTTAGATAAGATTAATTAATGAAATAATAGCTAAATTAAATAAATTTATTTTCAACTATAAAATAAATATCAAAAAGGGAAAATAATAATGATAATTGCAGGCGATGTTGGTGCAACAAAAACAATACTAGGGATTTTTAGGCTCAAAGCTGGAGTTATAGACACCTTAAATAAAAAATTATATCAAAATTCAAATTATGTCAATTTTGAAAGTGTAATAAAAGATTTTCTTAGCGAAACAAACTACAAAATAAATATGGCCTGTTTTGGTGTTGCAGGGCCTATAATGTTAGGAAAAACTAAAATAACAAACTTAAATTGGACAATAGATGAAAATAATATTAAAAAATCACTGAATATTTCAAATGTTAAAATATTAAATGATTTAGAAGCAACAGCTTATGCTTTGCCACATCTTAAAGAATCTGAAATATATACTTTAAACCTAGGTGAAAAAAATCATAATGGAAATATTTCCATTATTGCTCCTGGTACAGGATTAGGTGAATCCTTTCTAGGATGGGGAAAAAATCGTTATTTTATTTATCCTTCTCAGGGAGGTCATACTGATTTTGCTCCGACCAATTCTATAGAAGTAGAATTATTAAATTATCTATTAACTCAATTAAACCATGTTAGTTATGAAACTGTTTGTTCCGGAAAAGGGATATCAAATATTTATTATTTTTTAAGAAATTCTGATAAGTATAAAGAACCCGATTGGTTAACTAAACAAATAAATGAAAATAGCAATATTGACATAACTCCGATTATTATTGATGCTGCTCTAAATAAAAAGTGTGATATATGCACAGCCGCGTTGGACATATTTATTTCTATTCTAGGGGCAGAAGCAGGTAATTTAACTTTGAAAACATTATCTACGGCTGGTCTTTATGTGTGCGGTGGGATTCCACCCCGGATTCTATCAATTTTGAAGAATGGGCAATTTATGAATTCTTTTAAACAAAAGGGGAAAATGAAAGAACTAATATCAAAAATCCCAGTGTATATAGTACTTAACCATGAATCAGCTTTAATTGGCGCAGCATCATATGGACTAAAAAAGATGCAGTTTATTAAGAGTTTTTAAAAATAGAGGTTGTATGAATCACGAAATTGCAAACGATAAAGATAGAGAATTTCTTATTAATCAGTTTAATACTCTAAGAACAGAAATATTGGCGCTTAAAGAAAGAGTTGTTCGAACTCAAACAATCTCCATATCAGGAATTCCACTTTTGGTTGCTGCTGGAGAAAAACTTAATTTAGATTTTGTAATAATTGTAAGTCCAATAATTACAGCAGTTGTTGTATTAATGCTTTCGTTTGAACAAAATAGTATTATGAGAGCAGGACGTTATATTCGTATACATATTGAACCGAAACTAAAATCAAAACATATAATTGGATGGGAAGAATTTCTTGAAAAACACGGAGAAAATAATCGCAGTGCTGAAAAGTATTTTCTCTGTTCAGTTATTATTGCATCTGCATTGTATTATGCAGGGGGTGCTACATTAGCTTTTTTTAGAGTTCAAAAATATGATAATTTGGGTGCAATTGTATTGGGATTTTTTTATGCCAGTCTTTTTCCTTTTTATATATATTTTGTTATACGGAACTTCCAAACCACTACTTTTACCAATAATGATCTAAGTGAGTCTCAAAATAATAAAAATAAATTGCCAAAGACATAATAGATCAAGTATCACGTAGCTAAGAGATTAAAAGAGTTGACTTTTTATAATCTGCTTCAAAATTATTCAAAAAATACATTAAAAGGGCGACCCGCCGGATCGCCCCTACGAATAAAAAATATTCTAATACCAATCCAAATCTTTGATATAATCTATTAATAAGTCGCCAGAGCACCAGGTCACAAGTCACCAGCAGGAATAAAGTTACAAGTTGCAAGATCACAAGTCACAAGTAAAGATAAAAGCTAGGAAGAACAGAAGAGAAAAAATAAATGGAAAAAATAACCGATGAAATCAAAAAACAAATCCCAAAGCTTGTTGGGAACGAAGTTAAAAAACTCATCAGAAAAAATATAGACAACAAAAAAAGTCACAAGTTGTAAAGTCACCAGTCACCAGTGAAGAGGCATGGCGCATAGAGCATAGGGCATAGAGTTTAGGAAAAGTCATAAGATCAGAAGTCGGAAGTTTGAGGAACAGAAAAAACGATCGCAAGTATCCTCAAAGGTGAAAGTGTGTCAGATGCGGTTAAAAACCATATCAGCGTGTCTGTTGGAATAAATATACTGTTTTAAATAAATTCCGTTTGAACCGCTTGAACCGTTTAAACAGCTTGAGCCGCTAAAATGCACCTACAAGAAAAATCTCTTTAAATAACAGGGATTTTCGGGCAGAAGATATTTCATTCCATCAGTGTGGTATAATTATTAAAAGATTTTGATTAATAGACGTTATAATTAGTGTTATAATAATGAAAATATTTTATGGAGGATGTATAAATGAGAAAAGCAGTAATTGAACTGGATAGTTCACAATTATTAGGTGCTTTAGAACAATTGCCGCAGGATGATGTGAAAAAAATAATAGACACTCTTTTTTTAAAAAAGCTGTTCAAAAAACCTGATTTTACAGAGGTTTCAGCCAAAGCTAAAAAGGTTATTGAAAAACAGAAATTAAGCTCTGCTGTTGTCGAGGAGGCTGTTGAGTGGGCAAGAAAACAAAAGTAGTCATTGATACAAATGTTATAGTCTCGGTGTTTGGCTGGCATGGCGGACCTGAAAATGTTCTGGCTAAAAAGAGTACAAAATAATCTTATAAAGAACATCTAAATTTATTTTGTTATTAAAGAAAATTTAATCTTTCCGTATTCGTTAAAAATCCCACCATTGAAAATTCATATAATGTATAATATTCTAATGTGTAAAAATACAAAACAAATATTTATCATCCTATTTCTCCTAATATCCATAATTACATCCAATTCAATAAGGGCTCAAAATGTTGAGCCCCTACGGGAAGCGGAAATTACCAATATCAGCGGCAGAAAATATTATCCCGCTGTCAAAGAAATCCTTGATAAATCCCAAAAATCCATATCCATGGCCATGTACCTCGTCAGCATTGACGAAAAAAATACGCAGTCAGAAGTATATCAACTATGCGAAAGCCTGGTTAATGCAAAAAAGCGCGGGGTTAAAGTTAAGGTTATATTGGATCAGACTATTGATTACAAGCGGTTGGATAGCGGGGATGAATGGCAGAATGAGGGGGGAAATCAAAATGCTTTCAGGTTTTTCAAGAAAAATGAGATTGATGTATTATATGATACAAAGGCCATACATACACATAGCAAGGTCATAGTCGTGGACGAAAATATAGTTATATTGGGAAGTACCAACTGGTCGGACTCCGCACTTAATAAAAATAATGAGGCATCTGTAGTAATAAGATCAAAAGAACTGGCAAGATCACTAATTAAAGATTTTTCTGAAATTGTTATTGATCATGAGATGAGCGGAGATATAAAAGAAAAGGAACCTTCGTTTGCAATATATAGATATTTTTTAGAAAATGAAAATTTAGCCGGCAAAATGCTAAATATACATGATGAAAGGGCGTTTGACCTTTATCTTTTATTATTGCGGGAATTTAAGGGAGATGGTTTTATTGACTTTGATTTTGAAAAAATGGCAGAGTATCTGGGAATCGATAAAGATACGGGTAAAACTCCTTACAGAAGCCTGATCACCGAAACATTAAAGAAGTTAAAGGACACATATAATCTTATAAAATATGAAACGCAATACGGAGAGAACGCAAAAGTTACATTACTCGATCCGGAAAATAATGATAAACCATATAAATATCCCGAAGAAAAGTATTTTACCCTGCCCGGAGAATATTTCAGTTATGGATGGGACAGAAGGCTTTCTTTTACCGGTAAATTTTGTTACCTGATCAATCTATATGAAGCAAGCCTGAACAAGGATATCCCTTGGTGGAGTTACCCTCGCGAGACCCTTAGTAATCATTTTAATTCAAATACAAAGACTATAAGCAGCGGTATGACGGAATTAAAAAAATTTGAAATTATTGATATAGAATATTCTGATATTGAAGACGGTTATGAATCAAGAGGGCCATCGAAATATAGATTGTTTGATCTATACGATCCAATAGAACAAGCTAAAAAATTCGAGAATTTAAAAAATTTGTACGGCGCGGAAAAGGTCGATCAGGCGAGAGAATTCGCCAAAGTTGTTTTTGAAGAAAACGACCTCGTTGTCGTTGAGGATATAATTTCATTAATTAATGAATATGGAATCGATAAATATCAAAAAGCAATAAACATAATTTCAAATAAAGCAGAGGATAATCCAAAAAGATCACAAAAATATTTAGTGGGAATTCTCAAGGGATTGTAACTTATAGGCCGTTGTTTCCTAGAGTAACTTACTAAAGCCGTTTAAACCGTCTGTCCCCTAACCAATCTCCTAAAATAAAAATCCGCCTTAAATAAATCAAAAAATAGTATAATATAGCCCATGGCTAAAAATATTTTAATTCTTAATGGCAGCCCGAAAAAAAACGGGAATACTTCTAAGCTTGTGGAATGGTTTGTTCAAGGCGCGCGTTTAAATGGCGGTGAGGTGGAAATAATCCGTGCTGCTTTGCTTTCATATTGGGGTCAGGTCTTTAATCTTGACATTTTCCAATCGAAGGAATAAAATATAAACATGGCAAGACCAATAAGAATAGAATATGAAGGAGCGATATATCATGTAACATCCAGAGGCAATGCTAAGAGAGATATCTTCAAGGATGATATTGACCGGAATACATTTATAAAAATATTAAAACAGGCTGTAATATCTTACAACCTGATATGTCACGGCTATTGTTTAATGGATAATCATTTTCACCTGATATTAGAAACCCCGGATGGTAATTTATCGAAAGGGATGAGGCATATAAATGGAGTATATACGCAAGCTTATAATAAACGGCATAAAAGCGCGGGGCATATATTTCAAGGGAGATATAAAGCAATAGTGATAGAGAGAGACAGTTATTTATTGGAAGTAAGCAGATATGTAGTGTTGAATCCGGTAAGAGCGGGAATGGTAGAGAAAGCTAAAAAATGGAATTGGAGCAGTTACAATAGTACGGCGGGGCTGAAAACAACTGAGAATTGGTTAACTGTGGATTGGATATTGAGCCAATTCGGGAAAAGGGAAAAGGAAGCGAGAAAAAAGTATATGGAGTTTGTAAGGGAAGGTAAAGGGCAGGGATCTATATGGGAAGAAGTAAAAGGCCAGAGTATATTGGGAGGGCAGAAATTCACGGATAAACTGATAGAATATCTGGCAGGCAATAAAGATATAAAGGAAATCCCAAAAAAACAAAGATATCTGGCCAGGCCAGATTTGGAAGTTTTATTTGGAAATAAAGATATTAAGAAAAAAACCAGGAATGAGCTGATCAATGAGGCGATAAAAAAATATGGTTACAGCCAGAAGGAAATAGCGGACTATTTACGTATGCATTATTCAACGATCAGTAGATTGATTGAAAAATAGTTTTTTAATTTAGAATTTTTGCAAAAATTGTTATTATGACAAAATCCATAACCCTTTAATTACCATTGTTTACAATTGCGGATTATGTTAAAATACAAATCATGACAAAAGAAGAAATAATAGAATATTGGACTAAATCTTCTGATAACGACTATAAAGTTATGAAGCATTTGTTTAAATCAAAAGATTATCCCCTGCGAGGATAACAATGAGTAAAAGCGGTAAGAACCTGGCTTTCAGCCAGAACCTTCCGATTAACTCAAGTTTATAGCTGGGCGTTATTTATGGGACATATTGTAATAGAAAAGTTATTGAAATCATTTTATGTTAAAATGGCAGATGAAAATATACCTTATACGCATAATTTGGTTATGATAGCTAAAAAATCCAATTTAGCTATGACTGCGGAAAAATTATCTTTTCTTGCGGATTTGACTACTTTTAATATTAATGCCCGATATGATAATTATAAAGCAAATTTTAAAAATAAATGCACAGCGGATTATTCTAAAAAATACATCAAGAAAATTGAGGAATTTAGAAAATGGTTAAAGTCAGAAATCAAAAAATAGCGATCAAAATAGCAAAAAACTTTATGCAATTTATAAAGGCAGAGGGGCTTGATTTTAAAAGCGCTTATCTTTTTGGTTCTTATGCTGTAGGGAAGCATCGCAAAGACAGTGATATAGATTTGGCGCTAATCGTTGATAACTCAATTAAAGATATTTTTGATGAACAAATTAAACTAATGAGAATAGCCGCGAGATTTGAATATCCCATAATAGAGCCACATCCAATATCTGAAAAAGATTTTAATGACGGAAATCCTTTCGTTAATGAAATAATAAAAACAGGTATACGAATTGCTTAAATGCTTCAAACGAAAAATCTTTCCATCACCCGAAATAAAATCCGCATTAAATAAATCAAAAAATAGTATAATATAGCCCATGGTTAAAAATATCTTAATTCTTAATGGCAGCCCGAAAAAAAACGGCAATACTTCTACGCTTGTGGAATGGTTTGTTCAAGGCGCGAGTTTAAATGGCGGTAAGGTGGAGATAATCCGAACTGCTTTGCTTAAGTCTAAATCAAATGGGTGTATATCCTGCCGGCGATGTCAAAAGCTCAAGGAGTATGAGTGCGTTATTAATGATGATGTAAAAGAGGTTCTTAAGAAAATGGCAAAGGCTGATGTGATTGTTTTTGCCACTCCGCTATATTTCTATGGGCCGAGCACCCAGCTCAAGCTTATAATAGACAGGATGTTTTCACTCTATAAATGGGATAATTCGACTGACACGTTTGAGTCGCCGATGAGAGGAAAGACTATGGTTTTGTTGTTAAGCGCTTACGAAAATATAGGGCTTGATATTGTGAAAAAATCTTTTGCCCTGATAGCCGGATATAGTGAGATGAAATTCAAATCTCTCCTTGTCCCTGACGCGGGAGAATCAGGGGAAATACTCAAATTGAAAGGCATTCGCGAAAAGGCAATAGCGCTCGGGAAAAAAATATAATCCTTATTTCACTTCAATTACAAGATTATCTCCCTCTGTTGTGCCTGTATTTTCTGTTTCGTGAGGGCCTGCTTTTAGCCATAATACTTGTCCTGCCTTGAGGTCAAATACTGAACTCTTTCCGTCAGGAAAGCTTAATTTGAACCGTGCATCGCTTTTTACATATACAACATGGTCGTTGGGATGGTTGTGCAATTGGCCTTTGACTTTTTTCACTCAATAAAAAAGTTATAAGCGGGAAAAAATCAATTAAAAGTTGATTTAAGCCATTATTTTATTTGTAATAATATTATAAAATTAAACCTGTTCATTATCCGGTGGTTATAAATGAAAAATGGAGGTGCTAAAGTGACAAAAAAATTATTTCTGACAGTAATTGCGGTTTTAATA
Organism: bacterium; assembly: GCA_028719205.1. GTDB lineage: Bacteria > JACRDZ01 > JAQUKH01 > JAQUKH01 > JAQUKH01 > JAQUKH01. The sequence continues at coordinate 23,396 of JAQUKH010000014.1, read as the reverse complement.
GTCTCACACACCGTGATTATAAACGCAGCGCAGTATTTGCCCAAAAGCCTTGAGACCCCGGGCAATTTGGTGGTGGTCGGCGGTTCGGAAACTTTTCATAACTTATATGTAGCCGGCGCATCGGTGGCCGTTAACAAAGACGTTTCAGGTGATTTGTTCGTTGCGGGCGGCAGTGTGAACATGGCCGGTCAAATTGAAAAAGACCTTTTTGCGGCTGGGGGCAACGTGAACGTGTCTAACCGGGTTGGTGATGATGCGCGTTTAGCCGGAGGTAATGTTTCCATAACCGCGCCCGTTGCCGGAGATTTGCTTGTGGCGGGCGGGACGGTCTCAATCTCAAAAAACGCGACAGTTGGAGGCGATTTGTGGGCGGCGGGCGGTGTTATTAATTTAAACGGCAGTGTGGCCAAATCCGCGATGATTGCCGGCGGTGAAATTTTTATCAACGGCGCCATTGAAGGGCCGCTGGAAGTCCGGGCGGGAAAAAAGCTTGTGTTTGGGCCCGAGGCTCGCGTAGCCGGGCCAATTAAATATTATGGCCGGCAGGAAGCCCAGGTACAGGAAGGCGCTAAGATCGGTGCGATTGAATTCATAAAGTGGAAAGGAAAAAAACACATGCCATACGCGGGCCGTGCTGTGGCTATTGTTTTAAAAATGCTCGCTCTGTTTTTGGCAGGAATTATTTTCATTAAGCTTTTCCGCGCAAAACTTTCCGAAGTGGTGACTTCCGCTTACAAAAATTTTTGGAGCGATCTTGGTGTAGGCGTAGCCGGACTTTTGGTTGTTCCCATCGCGGTAGTCCTGCTCATTATTACGCTTATCGGCGCATATGCCGGAATTATACTCGGCGTGTTATTTTTGCTTTTGACTCTTATTTCATGTTTGATAATGGTTTTCTTCCTTGGCGCGATTATCGAAAAACTCTTAAAGAAGAACGGCGAGATCCGGGTTACCTGGCTGAACGCTGTGTGGGGTACTCTGGCATTTACCATTATTTCTCTAATTCCATTTATCGGCTGGGTTGCTGTTTTCATTTTATTCACGGCCAGTTTCGGCGCATTGCTTAAAGCTATGAGACGGCTCCTTGAGATTTAAAGAAAGCCGTTTTTAAATAATACTTGGCCCTTTTTGTTTTGTTTAATATAATAAGGAGGGGATTAAAGGGGTGGTGCAAAAAGACCGGTTAATTATATGAACCATATTATTACTCAAATCCGCATCGAATTAAAAAACAACTCTGATGAAACCACAAAAAAAAGCTTCCAGCGGTTTTTTAAGGAAAAAGTCATATATTATGGGGTTAAGACCGGTATAGTTAATAAGATAGCTAAAAAATACTGGAAGGAAATAAAGGGGCTGGATAAAAAGGAGATATTCGGACTTTGCGAAGAACTTTACTCTTCGGGTTTTTGCGAAGAGGCGTTTATTGCCGCGGATTGGCTTCCGAATCTGTCAGATAAATTTGAAGAAAAAGATTTTTATATATGTGAGAAATGGATCGAAAGATATATCGATAACTGGGCGAAATGTGACAGCTTTTGCAATCATACGGTTGCTGACTTTATTGATAAATATCCGAAGTTAATTGAAAAATTAAAAATATGGACAAAATCTGATAACCGCTGGCTGAAAAGAGCCTCGGCGGTGTCATTAATTATCCCTGCCAGAAGGGGCAGGTTCCTGAAAGATATATTTGAGATATCGGATGCTTTGTTATTAGATGGGGATGACATGGTTCAGAAAGGTTACGGCTGGATGCTGAAGGAGGCAAGCCGGCTGCATCAAAAAGAAGTTTTTGAATACATCATCAAACACAAAAATAAAATGCCGCGCACCGCGTTAAGATACGCGATAGAGAAAATGCCAGATAATATGAGAAAAAAAGCTATGGAATAAAAAAAGTCAATAAAAAGCGGATTCAAGCCATTGTCATACTAAAATAAACTTGATAAATTTATGCAGTTTAAAATTAACTAAATTAAGATTGGGGGGTAAAAATATGAAAATAAGTCCAGTAGTCCATTTTGAAATGCCGGCGAATGATAGAAAGCGGATGTCCAGGTTCTATGAGAAGGCGTTTGGCTGGCAAACGAACCAATTGGGGCCCGATATGGGAGAATATGTGCTTGTAACGACTAGCGAAACTGATGAAAACCGCATGGTCAAAAATCCCGGTAACATTAACGGGGGTTTTTACCAGAAAACGAAACCGGACCAGTATACCAGGATAACGATTGCCGTGGATGATATCAGAAAGGCAATGAAAAACGTTGAAGCGGCAGGCGGAAAAGTGCTTGGCGGGATGCAGAAGCCTGGAGAGCCTGATGATATTCCCGGTGTCGGGCTTTATGCTACATTTATAGACACCGAAGGCAACAATGTAAGCATGATGCAATCGTATAATATCCCCTACGAGGATAACAAGGACTAGAAGCGGAAAGAACCTGGCTTTCAGCCAGAACCTTCCGCTTGAGTCTTGTATATGGGGCAGCCCGGAAAAGACCGGCGGAAGTAAAAAGCGCTGTGATCCGGTTAACCTTTTTATGATGACGGAATGATATTATTAAGAACCTTTTTTATTTCCGCGAAATGTGTTCCCTGCCAGAAGATCCTTTCGCATTTTGGGCAGGACAAAAAAATGTTTTGTGTTTCGAAGACATAGGGCGGGACTTTGTTTATCACTTTTTCTTTTTCGATTTGAGAAAGAATGTCATTGCAGAAAACACATCTTGTCAGGATATTTGAGGAAAGATCTAATTTAATATTTTCTGAAAGTTCTTTAAGCTGATTGTTCCAAAAGTCATTATTTATTAAAATATAATTTTTTACAAGTTTTCTTTTTATCAGGCGGGTATCTCTTGTAAGAATTATCCTATTTTCCTTTAAAGCGATGTCTATTAATTTATCATCTTCAATGCTATTGAAGTAGAGCGTATCATAACCGGCGATCCTGAGCCATTTGGCTAATCTTCCAAGCATGTTATCAACGATAAACTTAAGTTCCATAATATAAATAATAACACTAATTTTTAAAAAAGTCTCCAGTTATAAAGGCACCAGTCATAAGTGAAGAAAGTATGAGGCATAGGGCATGGAGTGGGGAAAAGTCAATAAAAAGTTGAATCTGCCAATTAAAATAAAATATCAATTTATATATAATTAAATTTCCATAAAGGAGGAGTAATTTATGAAAACAGGAAATCCGGCATTAAGCAGAGATACTTTCGCGGAATCGCGGTCTTATGACCCGTCCGATGTAATGAGCATACAGGGTACTGTAAATAAATCATTTATCCTGTTATTCCTGTTATTATTAAGTGCCTCTTTTGTCTGGAACAATCCCGGGAAATACCTGCCTCTTTTCTGGCCTGCTTTAATCGGCGGATTTGTCATAGCGATGGTCACTATTTTTAAAACCGAATGGGCTCCTGTTACTGCCCCTGTATATGCCCTTCTGGAAGGCGTGATTCTAAGCTCAACATCTGTTTTTCTTGAACGCTTATACCCGGGTGTGGTTTTACAGGCAGTGGGGCTGACTTTCGGGACCCTTTTTTCCTTATTATTGATCTATAAATCAGGTATTATAAAAGTGACGGATAATTTCCGGTTTGGTGTTTTTGCGGCAACGGGAGGAATTGCTTTATATTATTTTATAGGCATTGTTCTTTCCTTTTTTGGCAAAAGCGTTCCTTTAATCTATGACAGCGGGCCTTTAGGGATCATTTTCAGTTTATTTGTAGTAGTTATCGCGGCGTTTAATTTAGTGCTCGATTTTGATCTTATCGAAAAAGGCGCTAAGTCCGGTGCCCCGGGGTATATGGAATGGTATGGGGCTTTCAGTTTAATGGTCACGCTTATATGGCTTTACCTTGAAATACTCAGGTTGCTGTTTAAGATGAGGGATAAAAAATAAAAAAGAGGATTTATGGGATCAACAGAAAAAATTGAAAAAATATCTGAAAAAATAACTTGTCAAAAAACCGCTTTTTTAAGCGATGAAGAAAAGTCCGCGGGCCGGTTATTTAAGGATGAGATAATCCTGGAATGGCGGCTTCAGAAATTATCCGACGGTTTGACAAATATCTTAAAAAGCAATATTGCTTTTTTGGATAAATTTTGATATAAAAAAGATAATGACGCAAAATGAGCGCTTTCGCTGTTTAGGCTTTCCGCCAATAATAGGGGGTAACCCAAAGGTTCTAATTTTAGGAACTTTTCCCGGTAAAAAATCTTTAAAACAAGGTCAATATTACGCTCATAACCGGAATGCATTCTGGCATATTATTTGTAAATTGCTGGATATAGATCCGCAAGCCGGTTATGAACATAAAAAAAATATAGTGATAAAAAACGGGTTAGCGATATGGGATGTTTTAAAAGCGTGCGAGAGGGAAGGCAGCAGTGATCAGGCTATTAAAAATCAAACAATAAACAATTTTAATGTTTTGTTCGCAAAATATCCGGGTATTAGATATGTTTTTTTTAATGGCGTAAAGGCGGAAATAGAATTCAAAAAACGGGTCCTGCCAGAATTAAAAAATAGCCATCACGATTTTGAATACCATAGGCTCCCTTCAACAAGCCCCGCAATGGCAAGTTTAACGAAAGAGCAAAAATATAAAAAGTGGTTAAATATTCTACACTTTATCTAAAATCAGATATACAATGTTTTTAAATAGATCATAGGATTTGAGTTTAGAAAATTGTTTAATTTCAAGGTCTGTTTTTGCGTCTATAGAAACGCTTTTTGTTAATAAATCTTGGCGAAACGGAAGATAAGCAATTTTAATGTTTGAGCTCGAAGAGCGAGTTTTAAAATTGCCTGCAGTGAGCCTTAGATTTATCAAAAACGTTTCGGGTTTAAGCAAAAATAGATCTTGGAATTAAATTTTCCACAAGTTATTGAATTCAGGGGAAATATATGCTCCAGATTTTAGGAATTGATGTCGGCTCCGTGGCTGTGTCGGCTGTTTTAATGAATGAAGGCCAGCAGATAGTTAAAACCGATTACCGCCTGCATCACGGGGCGGTCAGGGAAACAATTGTTAATATATTGAAAAATATTGATATAAGTACGCTTGGCGGGGTGGCGTCTACGGCGTCCACGCCTGATATTATTAAAAAGGCTTTCAAATATGACAATCAGTTGGCTTTAATAACCGCTGTAAAGAAATATCATCCTGAAGCAAGGACTATCCTTAATGTCGGGGGGGAGAATTTCGGGTTAATTACGTTCAACGAGTCGGGTGAATATGAGAGTTATAAAACAAATTCAACCTGCGCGGCCGGGACAGGCAGTTTTCTGGACCAGCAGGTAAAGCGGCTTAAGATCGAAAGTATCGAAAAGTTCAGTGAAACAGCTTTTTCCAATAAAGATATTATCCCGCCGATCGCCTCCCGTTGCGCTGTTTTCGCGAAAACCGACCTCATTCACGCCCAGCAGGAAGGGTATTCGATACAGCAGATCTGCGACAGCCTGTGCGACGGATTGGTAAAAAATATCGCTGACACGCTTTTCGGGGATGAGAATATCAGGAAACCGGTGATCTTTACCGGCGGGGTTTCCAGGAATAAAGCGGTTATAAAACATTTAACTAAATTTTTGGGAAGCGCGCCGGTTGTGGAAGAAAATTCTTATCTTTACGGCGCGGCAGGCGCGGCGCTGATATATTTAAATGAAAGAAAATTAAACCCGCTGAATTTAAACACCCCCGAATCTTTTATAATTCAAAATAAAACCAAACTGGAATACGGGTATAAACCGCTGGAATTGAAACTTTCCGGTTATCCTGATTTTAAAAGTTTGGAGAAATTCAGTTATGTATCTTCAAAAAAAGACGGCGGTACTGTGGAAGTTGATATCTATGAAAAACTTTTACCCGAAAGTAAAGTATATATGGGCATCGATATCGGTTCTACAAGCACGAAGGCCGTGTTGATAGATGATAACTCCGATATCCTCGCGGGATTTTACACGATGACCGCGGGCCAGCCTTTAAAGGCAACCCAACTGATCTTTGAGGCGATCGACAATATTTCAACGCGGGAAAATATCAGTTTTCAATTTAAGGGAGCTGCCGCGACCGGTGCCGGAAGAAAATTCATAGGCAAAATAATCGGGGCTGACCAGATAATAGATGAAATTACTTCACACGCGCGCGCGGCGTTCAAACTTGACCCGGAGGTTGATACTATCATCGAGATCGGCGGGCAGGATTCAAAGTTCACGACCATGAAGAACGGCATGGTAACTTTTTGCGTTATGAATAATGTCTGCGCCGCCGGGACCGGCAGTTTTATCGAAGAACAGGCTCAGAAACTGGGGTGCGCTTTAAGCGAATATTCCGACAGGGCTTTGAATAAACCATCTCCGGTATCGAGCAACCGCTGTACGGTTTTTATGGAACGCGATATTAATCATTTTCTCGGCGACGGATACGCGGTTGATGAAATTCTCGCGTCGGTCCTTCATTCGGTGAGGGATAATTATTTTTCCAAAGTGGCGGGGGAAGCGAATATCGGGAAAAAAATATTTTTCCAGGGCGCGACCGCGAGAAATAAGGCCCTTGTTGCCGCGTTTGAAAATAAGCTTAATAAACCGATCCATGTTTCAAAATACTGCCATTTAACGGGCGCTCTGGGATGCGCGTTAATACTTGCCGAAAGCAGCATCAGGCAGTCAAAATTCCGCGGTATATCGCTTTATAAAGAAGAGATACCGGTTGAGTCGGAGGTATGCTCCCTTTGCCATAATAACTGCAAGATAAAAAAGGTGACTGTTCAAAATGAAATAGTCGCTTTCGGATTTTTATGCGGCAGGGACTATAACAGTCCAAAACATACTGTTAATAGAAGATCCGTTTTTGACCTTGTTAAAGAATATAAGCAGGCCTTTAAAGTCAATAATAAACCCGAAAAATACAAGTCAGGTATCACTATCGGTATACCTCACGGGCTTTACCTTTCGGAAGAGAATGTGTTATGGACCCATTTTTTTAACACGCTAGGTATTAAAACAATTTCAAGTGAAGGGGCTAAAGACACGCTTAAGGTTGGCAAGAAAACAGCAAAAGCTGAGTTCTGCGTGCCGATAATGGAATTTTACGGCCAGGTCAAATACCTTTCGGAGAAAGCGGACTATGTATTTTTACCTGTTTATTTTGAATCAAGAGAAAAAGAGAAGGATGTATTCCGGCACTATTGTTATTATACCCAATTCGCGGTATCACTGGTATCTTCATCCAAAGGTATAAAGTTAGCTGATAAATCCATTATGCCGGCTATTCATCCCGGGGATTTTCTTACAAAAGTCGAGCTTTACAGGGCGTTAAGGACCTCTACGGGTATTGATTACTGGTCGATCGCGTCCGCTTATGACGCGGCGCTTGAATTTATTAAAGAGAGTAAATCCCAAATACAAAACATATATCAGCGGGAGATAGAGCAGGGCGATGATATAAAAATAATGCTTCTTGGAAGGCCGTATGTTGTGCTGGATAATAATATGAATAAGGGTATTCCCGGTATTTTCAGCGATCTTAGAACAAAGGCTTTCTATCATGAAATGCTCGCGTACAGCAAAGATGATGTCAAGGAGATCGAACCTTTATTAAAGGCGTTCCATTGGAATTATACCGCGAAGATCCTTGCGGCGTCGGTTATTGTCGCGAAGACAAAAGGGATATATCCTGTGTATATCTCAAGTTTTAAATGTTCACCTGATTCTTTTGCCCTTGAATATTTTAAACGGATCATGGAAGATTATGAAAAGCCTTATATTATTCTTGACCTGGATGAACACGGATCAAATGTAGGTTATGAAACCAGGATAGAGGCCGCCATACGCGCGTTCAGAAATCATTTTGATCAGCAGAAAAAAACGGTTGTTTTTAAAAATTATCTTTCTGTGAATCCTGAAACAGAATTAAAAATAGCCAATAAAACTCTTTTATTTCCAAGCTGGGATGATCTCACCGTTAAACTGGTCGAGGCGGTTCTTATTAAAGAAGGAATTGACGCGAGGATAGTGCCGGTTACGGAACATTCCGTTCAGCTTGGATTAAAAAGCAATAAAGGCCAGTGCCTGCCGGTCAGCATTATATATCAGAGTTTTATCGATTATATAAAAGACAACAACTTAAATCCACTGGATACGATGGTCTGGATGCTTAATTCCAGCCTTGCCTGTAATATAAGGCTTTATCCTTACCTTGTAAAAAGCATGTTCAAATCTTACGGTAACGGGATGGAACATATTTCTGTTTACACCGGAAACTTGTCATTATTGGACATTTCATTAAGGGCGAGTATTGAAACATATTTCGCGTATATGTTCGGCGGGATGATTAGGAAAATGTCCTGTAAAATAAGGCCCTACGAAAAAGAAAAAGGCAGTACTGATGAGGCGGTAAAAAAAGCGGTAACTGTCTTTTACGACGCGTTTATGGGTAAAAAACCTTTGGAAAAAGCGGTGGTTGAAGTTGTCGAGAATTTCAAAAGTATAAAAACAGAGAAAACATTAAGGCCTAAGATCGCGTTATTTGGTGACCTTTATGTCAGGGATAACGATATTATGAACCAGAACCTTATTAAATTTATTGAGGACGCGGGCGGTGAGGTTATTACTGTTTCTTTAAGCGATCTCGCTAAAATGATCACTAATTCGTATGTAAAAAGGTGGTTCTGGGACGGGCGTTTTAAAGACGCCATAGCGAGCAAGGGCGCGATGATGATGGCGGGTACTATTGAAAATATTTACTATAAACATTTCAATGAGATACTTCAGGAAAAGGAAGCGGAAAATCCTATTGACCTTAAATATATTATGGATAACTTTCATGTAATGCCCGAACACGCGGGAGAATCAATGGATAACCTTATTACGGTATTTTCCCTGCTTGAACAATACCCCGACATTTCTCTTTTTGTCCAGCTGAGCCCGGCTTTCTGCTGCGCGGGCTTGATCACTGAAGCAATGTCTTCTTCAATAGAATCGATCACCGGTGTTCCGATCGTTTCTCTGACTTATGACGGGACGGGAAAAAATCAAAATGACAAACTGATCCCGTATATTAAATATCCGAAAAAAAGGGCAGGACGTTTATCGCGCGGTGTTTGATTCCGGGATCAGATTTTCTTTCAGGCATTCAAGCTTTGTGTCAAAATTGAGTTTTATTTCCTCGACCATCTGGGAAATATTTTCAATTTTAGCGCAGTAGCATAGCTTTGTTCGGAATTGAAAATCCTTCAGATGTTCCAGTAATTTATACAGGCTGTTATCATCTATTCGATTAATATTTATAATGTCCAGAACGATGTTCGCTTTTTTTTCTTTATTGAATAAACCGGCGAGCCTGTGCTGTAAATTATTTACGTTTATCGAATCAAGGATTCCGTGCAGTTCCAGATAAATATTATTGCCGGAAAGGGCGTAATTTTGTTTGATCTCCAGTAAGTTCAGGGAAAGATCCGGAAGAAGTTTTCCTTTTAATACAGCGGGGAATAATTTAAATTCCGGTTTATTAAATTTAGTAAAGAAAGTTTTAGGCTGCCTTATATCGCCGGTTATATTTATTTTAAGATATTCCTTAATAGCGCATAGATATGCCCCAAGTGTTAATATGTTCTGCTTTATAGTTTTAGGCCCAAAGGCTTTCTCATATGACCTGATAACCTGTTCCGTTATGTTTCTGGTTTTGGCGTTCGGCATAAAGGTTTTTAAAACACTTAAAAGCGGATAATACCTGATACAGCTTTCTTTCAGCTGGTCATTTCGCATTTTAAGCCAGGGATCATTCTGATATTTTTGGGTGTAAAAATAACCCTGAATATATGTTTCAGCCATTCTTAATATGGAAGGCCCCAATTCGCGGTAGTCTTTAAGAAAGGCGTCGCGCAGGAATATTTCTGACTCTTCTGATGTAAAATTAGGGTGTTTAAACCATAGTTGATGTTGCCCGTGCCATTCCTCATAAGGTATATCCTCGCGTAAAAGCCCTTTTTCCTTATAATCAAGATATAATTGAGTTTGAGGAAGAGGCCCAAGCTGCATGAATTGAACAAAATCCGGCCTGAGATCCAGGGTATAGTCAACGTCTTCCCAAATGGTTTTCTTGTCATGATGTTCCTGGAACAGGATAGTGGATGCCAAGATAGATATTCCATGGCTCCTTAATTCAGTAAAAAGTTTTTTCATGTCAATATTTTTATTTTTAGTATAGCAGTATTCTTTGGATTCCACTCCGATCCAGATAAACCTTATGCCTATCTCAAACAAGAATTTAACTCCTATCTCATTAATAGTTTCCGCTGAGGAGAAAACTCCGAAATAATAATTTTTTTTGTGGATTTTCATCAGATTCAATAATTCGATCGCCCGGTCTTTGGATTTAAGGAAATTTTCATCCATGACAAAGAAATCACTGCAGCCCAGCTCATTTTCAATTTTTCGCATTACGTTGAACATCTCAAGGGCGTCTTTAAAGAAGGGGGTATATTTAAAATTAAACATGTGGGTTGTACAGCAGAAACGGCATCCGTTGGGACATCCGACCCCCGGTAAAAGAACGCCGGCGGTTTCCGATACAGGTATACCCATAATTCTTTTGTTGTCCGCTGAAGTAAGCACAACGTGTTTTACCGGAGCGTCTTCCGGTTCACCGAGTATTTTCTTAAGGCCGCTTATACCTTCGCCTTTTACTATATGGTCACAATCTATTATCTTTTCAAGTTCAGGTATTTGTGTGCCGTGTCCGCCGAGGATTATCTTTGTTCTTGGGGAATATTGGCGGATAAGTTCGCACATTTTTTTGGCTTTTATGTAATTCGGAGCGATAAAAGAAATGCCGACAAAATCATAGCCTTTTTTGATCTCCCTGATAAAACGTTTTATTGACGGGAAATCCAGAACAGTGCTTGGTATGCTTACATTTTCGGCTAATAAATAAAGGTTAAAACTTTTGTGGTGGTAACGGAAGGAAAAGATCCCCTGCTCTCTGGTGACCTGATTATGGAAAAGCTCCATAATATTTTCTTTACGGCCGAATTCATCGTCAACCCCGTAAGGTTTAAAAACTGAGGACAATAACAACTTCATTTTTCTTTTATACACTTCCTAACTTCTAATAATATAGTATATACCTGATTTTGTGTATTGTAAAGCTAATTATTTTTGTGAATTTTGGCAATAATTTCTTAAAAAAAACATGGAATTGAGCTATAATACTAGAAAATTTATGAATTATGATAAAGCAATCGATTTTTTATACAGCCTTGAAAGGTTTGGGATCCAGTTCGGATTAGAAAAGATAACCTATCTCCTGTCGTTATTAAATGATCCCCAGGACACTTTCAAATCGATCCACATTGCAGGGACGAACGGGAAAGGTTCAACCTCCAGTTTTATCGCCTCGGTTTTAAAAGAATCGGGTTTAAAGACAGGCCTTTATACCTCTCCGCATCTGGTTGATTTCCGCGAGAGGATCCAGATCAATGGTGTTTTAATTCCCCGGAAAAAGTTAACGGAAATTGTTGAAAAGCTGATCCCCCTGGTGAGAAAAACAAATAATAAATTGGGAGATCTTACCTATTTTGAGGTTTCAACGGCAATCGCGTTCGAGTATTTTAAAGAGGAAAAAGTCGATTTTGCCTGTATTGAGGTTGGAATGGGCGGAAGGCTGGACGCGACAAATGTAATTACGCCGTTAGTTTCCATTATTACAAGCATTGGGTTTGACCATACAAAGGAATTAGGTAATACATTAGGAAAGATCGCGTTTGAAAAAGCGGGGATAATCAAAAAAAATGTGCCGCTTGTTTGTGGGGTTACGGAAAAAGAGCCTTTAAATGTCATCAGAAAAATATGTAAAAAAAAGAATTCCAAAATATATCTTTTAAGCAAAGATTTTGTAGGGGCGGGTCTTGCCCGCCTGTCCGGCAGGCAGGTGCCCGCCCTGAAAAAAGGGATTCGGGTCCCTATAAGCCAGAAATTTTCTTATAAAGGTATTTATGAAAATTCAACGGATTATGATATAAGCCTTTTAGGTGAATATCAGATACAAAATGCCTCAATGGCGCTTGCTGTTATTGAAATCTTAGGTAGGGACTCCGAAATCGGAGCCATTACAATAAATTTGAATGATATCCGAAAAGGCCTGAAAAACGCGAAATGGCCCGGTCGTTTTGAAATTGTTTGCCGTGCCCCGACGATAATAATAGACGGCGCGCATAATCCACCGGGTGCTTCAGTATTAGCTAAAAGCCTTAGAAGATATTTCCCTGACAAAAAAATAAATTTTATTTTGGGAATATTAAAGGATAAGGATATATCCGGTATTGTGAAAGAACTTATGCCGCTTGCGGATAAAATCATAGTTACCTCTCCCCATTGCGACAGGGCATCTTCTTTAGATGAACAGGCGAAGATCGTCAGAAAGTATCATAAAGATGTTGAAGCAGTTTATCCGATAAGAAAGGCGATCAAAAGAATGGTAGGGTTGATCCGGCGCCTGCAAGGGGTCGTCCAAAAAAATGAGATTATTTGCATTACCGGGTCGCTTTACACGGTGGGAGAGGCGAGAAAGGCGTTATGCAAAAATTAACTATAAAACTATTTATTATTTTAATATTATTAGTTTCACCATCAATCTATGCTTTCGATACATCGGAGAGCGTTCCTGTAAAGATCAAAGCAGACAAATTGGAATACATTGAGGAGGAGAATCTTATTGTCGGCGAGGGAAATGTTGATCTGTCCCAGGGGGAGACAAGGCTCCAGGCAGATCATATGAAGTTTTATGTTGATACTGATAATATCAACGCGGAAGGAAATGTTTCGCTTATTCAAAAAGATAATACACTTAAAGGCGAGGCATTGAATTACAATATAAAGAAAAATCAGGGCACAATGGAAAAATCCAGTTCCAGGATAGAACCGTGGTCATATACCAATGAGGAAATGGAACAGGTGGATAAAAATGAGTTTTATTCTTCAGGGAGGAGCCTTTTTACTACCTGCGATAATCCGTCTCCACATTATAAATTCAGGGCCAAAGAAATAATACTTTATCCCAAAAAAAGGTTAGTATGCAGGGAAGTATCTTTTATGATAAAAGATGTTCCTACGATCTATTTCCCTTTTTATACAAAGAAATTAGATGATAAAAACCGCTGGCATTATAAAGTAGGCTATAACAAACGAAAAGGGCTTATCCTGCGGGCAAAATATGACTATTTTTTTAGTAATAATAATAGCGGTAATTATTATATTGATTGGTGGCAGTTTGTCGGCTGGGGAACAGGTATTGATCACAATTTTACTTTATTTTCAGGGAAAGGGAAGGGAAAAGTATTTATATATTTCAGCAAGGTAATAACAGAGAATCCTAATGATGATTATTCATATACCGGGCCTGTAGCTGAAGAATGGAAGGCGGACGCGAATTATGAACAAATGTTATATGAAAGTACAAGTTTTGAAACTACCTACAATACAATAGATACAACGGCAATAGATACAACAGCGATAGATACAACGATAATAGAAACAACAATAGTAAAAGAAACGGTAAAGGAAAATAAATTAACAGTAGATTCGAAATTAGACCTGCATTATAGAAGTAATACGGCGTACACAAAAGAAATTGAAAGCGCGAGTGACGCTACGAAAGATATTAATTCCAGTTTTGATATCACGACTGTTCAATATCCCAATATTGTTTTTCGGGTAGCCACGTTCCAGAGAAATTTATGGGATGATGACCTGAAGAAATTTAAAAAAACCGAAGAAAGGCTTCCTGATGTTTCTTTTACTCTTTTACCCACGCAGGTCGGGAGAACAACGCCGGCGATAAATTACAGTCTAAACGCTACTTATGTAATAAACTATGACCGCGGCGACAGAAGAGAGTCCTTTGATGTAGTGAAAGATGACCTTAACCCGGACGCGGGAAATACTGACACTTATATTGTCACGCTTGCGACATTTCCTTCTACAGGAACTATATCCGCGTTTGCCAGTGATAATTCTGTGAATCTTAATATTAATCCTAATTCTCCAATAGTATATAACATTCCGGTAGAAATAGTTTTTATAGATTATGAAAAAAAACAAATTACGGTAAGAAAACTTTCCGGGCCGTTTAAGCTGGATCCTCGGGACAGGATCACAATAAAGTATGCTACTAAATTCAGCACCCAGACCGCGAATTTATACCAAAAATTGCAGACTAATTTTGAAATTTTTAAAAGCCGGCTGATAAATATTTCTTTTATGCCGGCTGTCGGTTATAACGAAGATTGGCGCGATAAAAAGAGCTTGCTTGACCCTAATCAGCGGCGTGTGAGCAGTTTTGACACACAGGGAACGCTTTCGACAAGAATTACAGATTACATTACATGGCAGAACACGCATTCATATAAGCGGCAATGGCAGGAGATCGAGGAAGATCCCTATAAAGGAATAGTTACAAATACTTTATCTACTTCGTTGACCTTGAATTCACCGTTTAATGCCAGGACTATTTTTTATAGAACGACTATTACCGCGGGCATCGGTTATGACATAAGAAGAAAACGTAAATCTCATTATGACACGACTGAAAAAAAAATAATAATCGAAGACGAAAAAGTTCCGGTTGAAAACAGAAAATCAAAATTTAATGACCTGAATATAAATATAACCGCGCGTCCTAAAGATTATTTCGACCTGCAGACGGTTATAATATACGATATCTATTGCGACAGTACCGATATAACTTATCCTGTCAGCGATACGACTTATCCCGGTAATGTCCAGGCCTTGAGAAAGGGTAAATTGAAATCCATTGAAAGCACTCTTCACTACGCGCCGGCCACGTATCTGGATCTTACCTATAAACATAACCTTACCTATTTTTATCCGAATAATAGTTTTGCTACCGTAGATTCACTTGTAAGGGTTCCTCTTACACGGTATTGGGAAGGCAGCTTCATCGGCAGTTTTCGCAACGATAATATTTATGTCCCGCGTATGAGAGATTTTAAGCTGGATCAATATAAAGTCGCCCTGAAACGCGACCTTCATTGCTGGGAGGCTGAATTTTCCATCAGGAAACAAATAGCGAAGCTTGGGATTCCGGAAGACGTGGAGTTCTGGCTTACGCTTTCTCTGAAGGCGTTTCCGGATAAAAAATTCGGGGTGATAGGCAAAGAAAGATATCTTGAGGTACGGGATCAGATATAAAAAGCATGGGGCATAGAGCATGGCGTTAAAAAGAGTCGGAAGTTGCAAAGTCACCCTCCTACGGCGGGCAGGCAAGTCACAAGTGAAGAAAGCATGGAGCATAGGGGCATGAACTAATATGTATACTAACGTGCCGGTAGTTTTATTTTTCCTTGGTTGATCAGTGTTAAAGTTTTTTTGCCTTGAAAATAGAGTTTTACGGTTGGTTTAAAGATTACAAAATCTTCATGGAACGGCACTTTATTTTTCCCGCCGAACGTTGAGTTATCTCCAAAGGCAATATGGATTGTGCCGAGGATCTTTTCTGCCTCCAGGATGTTATCCGGCCGTTTGGCCTTTTCGTTAGTTCCGATGCCGAATTCAGCTAAAACGCGAGCCTTAGGAAATTTATCAAAGATCTTTTCAAGTCTTTCGCTGGTTTTTTTTTCTCCGGAAATATTTTTAACCATTCCTTTTTCAATTTCGAATATTAAAGGTTTTATTAATTTTCTGGTTTGGCTGAATTTGGCAACAAGCTTTCCTTCCGCAGTTCCTTCAACCGGCGCGATATAAGCTTCGCCCGCGGGAAGGTTGCTCATTGCGCCGGCCTTTACTAATATTCCGGTATCCGCTTGTCCCGCGCGTTTTTTTAAACTAAAATGAAGATTTGTTCCATCGGAAGAAGTGATCAGAGCTTTATTCGCGCGGCTTAACTTTGTTGCCATGGAAATAGTTTTCTTAGCCATTTTATTGACATCAACGGCCATCGGGCCGGAAAGCATTTCAGCGTCAAAAAGAGGCATGCTGGCATACCGGACACCAAGAGACTGTGTCAGAAGTTTTCTGAAATTTGTATGCGTGGTTGAAAACCGGGACAGGGCGATGACGGCGTTTATTTTTTGATGTAGGGGCAGATCCATGTGTCTGCCCAAAACAGGGCGTAATGGTACAGGGCGAACACATGGGTTCGCCCCTACAATACGATGCGCCATTTTAATTTGTTTTTCTGTGGCCGTTTTATTTAATAACGGCCGGAGAATTTTTTGTTTTCTGAATTTACCGGTTATTTCTCTGCCAAAAGCTATTTCCCACAGCGATAACGGGGGTTCCGCTCCGTGTGATCCTGTTGATGGATAAACATGAAGTATTATATTCGCGAATTTTTTTCCTTCCTCCGCGATCAATTGTGTGATTTCTTGCAGGGGCGAACCTGCCCGTCCCTGCCCGTCCGGCAGGCGGACGGCAGGCGGGAGATCATTCGCATCCGTGAATATCAATATGTTTTCATTCTTTTTAACGGCAAGATTTTTAGAAAATAAATTATGAATTTGTTTAATTTCATTTATTTTCATTATTTTTTTCTTCTATTATCCCTTGTAATTTTTTTATCCACTCGGATCCGGGATTTATCTGGATCATATCAAAAAGTATTTCGCCGGCCTCTTTCGTATTGCCTTCTTTATATAAAGAAGATGCTTTGAAAAACATATCCTCTAAAATTTTATCATTACAGACCAGTATCTGGTTCTCCGCTCTTTGGACATAAGAACTTAAAGGAAATTTTTCAATTAATTTTTCAAATATTCCTTTTGCCGCGATGAATTTGTTATCGTTAAAAAGATCTATGCCTTGTTCATATAATGTTTTAATTTTTATTTCCAGAAATTCTTCAGCTTTTTCTTTAGCCGTTTGCCCCCATTTGGTTTTAGGAAAATTATTTGACAGGCCTTTTAATTTTATGCTTGTGTTCTCAGGATCTTTCTCAAAGGAAGAAACTAATTCCTGATATTGTTTTTGAGCTTCAATTTCTTCAAGCTGGATTTTAATTTTATCGTTAAAACTATTTGACGGATATTGCGCGATAATTGATTGTAATATTCTTTGCGCCATTTCCAGATTATTTTCTCCGGCTGATTGCATTCCTTTATCAAAAATATTTTGAGCTTTTTCATCGATCTTGAGTAAAATAGCGGTTTTCAGGTCAACGGCAGCCTTGTCTATCCATGTTTGCCCGGAAAAGTTTTCGATGAAAATATTTATATTTTTTAAAGCCTCTTCATATTTTTCAATATCATAACAATAATTCGCGTCCGCGTAAAGTTCCTGCGGAGTTTTGTAAATAAGGTTAAAATCGCTGAATACCGGAGTAATGAACGGAATGTTTGTGTTAAATTTTACATGATATTGGAAATATTGATTGCCTGTATGGCTGTCTGATAAAGAGATACTTTTCGGGATGTTATTATTTTCAAATTTCCAGGTGTTTATTGCTTGGGTACCGGATAAATTATTATTTGTTCCTGATTTTATGGTAAGTTCAATAGAAGTATTTAACGGAATATCGCCTTCCGGTTCCTGGTTGAAAGAGATCGATTCCATTTTTACGGGCTGCTTGCAGTTTAAAACAGGCGATACATACAAACCGGATGGATCATATTCTACCGGACAGGAAAAAATTTCATATTCGCTTATTCTGAGGGTATAAGAATTCCAGCTGTTTGAGTTATATTCAAATTTTACATAACGCGCGGATACAGGTTCAAAGTTAAAGGTGTCTTTATTAACAGCTTGAGGCCTGCTTAAATTCAGGTTTTCATACAAACCTATTTTATTCCAATTTTCCAGGTCCATGCTTGCATAAATCGTTACAGAACGCGCCCCATACCAGCCGCAATTCCAATGCGCGATCTGATTGAATGTTTTTCTTCCGCCGAGGTCAAGAATAGCGTATTGCAGTGTATCAGGCCGTTCTAAACCGAAATTAAAACCTTCATTATAGGTTATTTTCCCGTTATTGAGCACGGACATAGGCATTTCTTTTCCTTCTCCGCGCGTGGTATACATTATTTTAGCCCTTCCGTTCTTAGAGGAGGCAATATTTTTGGGAAGGATAGAATACGCCTCTATTTCTCCAAAAGATAACCAGCGTTTGTTTCCGTGATTACTTTCTACCGATAATCTGAAATATTGAAATGGTTCAGTGGCATTAAAGGTAAATACTTGAGGAGAGTAATCCTTGTCTTTGATATCGGCTTTTGCGGATACTATTTCCTTCCATGGGGATTTAAAAATGATCAGTTTTTGCCATTCAACATATTTTGGGCTGTGGAATTTAATAGTAACCGCGTTTGCCAATACGGGATTGAATATTTTATAAAAGCCCTTGGAATAGTCATTTTGCACAATTTTATTATCGCTGTTATCATATACTGATTCGTCCCCGTAGGAGTTAGAATGAACGATAATTTCTAAATTGAATATATCTGTTTCTAAATTGTCAACATTAGCCCCATCATCACTCATGATAAATATACTTGAAATTTCCGTGGGTTTTTTAAAATATATTTTGATCCATTTCGGATTTTCTTTATTTAAATTAAATTCCAGGTCTTTAGATTGAACCCATGTATCGCGCGAGAACTCTTTGCTTTTTTGTTTTGAAGCGAATGGAATGTCGCCAAAAACATTTTTTGGCGAAAGCGGCTGAAAAACAATATCCTCTCCTGAAACACCTTTATAACACCAGCCTCCTCCGTCTTCTTCAATAGAAAGTATATCGTCCGGCGTGACAACATCGTTGTTGCTATACAGCTTGAAATTATTAATTTCAGAATCCGCGCCGCCCGCGTCGCTGCCCGGCCCGTTATACAGGACAAATGTGGAGATCGTTTGCTTTTCGGGAAGGCTAAATATAAAATCCTGAGGAAAAGGATTTGAATAAGCGGATAGGTCATCTGAAAGGTAAGCGCTTATTTGGTAGTTGGCATTTTTGTTCAGCCCCGCGTCAGTTATGCCGTCATTAACAAAAAGGAATTGGCCCGGGCCCGAGTCAAAACTTTTTGTATATTCACTCGGGAAAAACTGGGTTATCGCGCCATTTTTTCTGGATAACAGGTTATATACTTTTTTCCCCGTGTTTTTGATCGCAAGCTGGATCTGGTCGGGATCAGTTTGGGTATCTATATTTTCTTTTAGCCCTATATTGAAATCACTTTCGAGCGTCTGATACCATTCGCTTGCCTGATAACAGGAGGTAAAGACAAAAAAGATAAAAACTAACCAAATAAGTTTATTTTTCATTGTCACCAGATTTTCAATTCAATTGTGTCTTCATAAACTTTTGATGCCGAAATGCCTAAGTTTTCAAAATCAAAAGTATTTATTTCGTCGGCAAAAATTTTCGGTGTAGTGTATATGATGCATGAAACAGGGCTTGTAACATCCCTTATCTCTTCAGTTTCTTTCGCGATATAATTCGAATATTTTAACATTTTATCAATGACTTGTTTAATAATTTCCGCGTTATTTTCATTCGGAAAAACCAGGCGGATAATTTTTGGTTTAAATGAGTATCCTTTAATTTGCAGCCGTCTTTTCAGTTTTCCGATATTTATTGTAGATTCAATATTAATCCTGTTATTAATATTATCAATTTTCAATTTACTGGATTCATCCAGAATATCTCTATAAATGTTCAGAGGTATAATTTCTTCTTCCTTTTCAAATGGATTTGAAAATTTAGAAATTTCTATACCCAGATACTGCATTGATTGACAGAATATTTTACGAAGTATTTTATCTTTTATTGCCGGGATATCCGAGTTTCTCATATCAACCGGTTTATTTTCCGATTCATTAAATTTCTTAAATGAATCTAAATAATAAGTGGAAGTTTTCAATTCTTTTATTTTTTCTCTAAGTTTATATTCTCTTTCAATGTCTGCCAGCACAGAATAACCTTTTTTTATCTCATCGCTCTGTGTCAAAAGGCGGGCGATATAATTTCCTTGTTTTATGACCTTGCTTATTTCACATACGCCAATAGCCTCGTTCTCGAGGTTGTAAATACCAAAGATCATGCCTAAAACAATTTCTTTATCTTTATCAATATCAATAAATACATATTCACCTTCTGTATCTATAATTTCACCAAGAATAATAGTCGGGGATGTTTGCCCGATGGTGACGTTCGTAAAAATAACTAAAATGATCAGGATTAACAGTAATTTTTTCATGAAGCAACATTCTATCCCTAAAATGGGTTCCAGTCAAGTTTTACCAGGTTTTTAATTCAATTGTATCTTCATAAACTTTTGAAGGCGTGATACGGATATCCTCAAAATCAAAGGTATTTATTTCATCGGCAAAAATTTTCGGAGTAGTATATATAATAAATGAAACAGGGCTTGTAATATCCTTTATATCTTCGTTTTCTGTCGAGGCGTAATTTGAGTATTTTAATATTTTATCAATGATCTGTTTGATGACTTCCGCGTTATTTTCAGTCGGGAAGACCAGGCGTACAATTTTTGGTTTTAATGTAAATCCATTGCTTTGCAGCCGTCTTTTCAGTTTGCCGATATTAATACTGGCTTCCATATTGACTTTATTATTAACATTATCTATTTTTAATTTGCTGGATTCATCTATTATATCCCTGTAAATGTTTAAAGGCGTGATCTCAGTTTCTTCTTTTTCTGTCATTAAGGGATTGGAAAATTTATAGATCTGGAGGCCAACATATGTCAATGATTGATTAAATATTTTACACAGTATTTTGTCTTTTATCGCCGGGGTATCAGAATTTGTCATGTTGATCGGTTTATTTAAAGAGGCTTCAAATTTTTTATATGAGTCCAAATAATTAGCGGAAGTTTTCAGGTCTTTTATTTTTTCTCTCAGTTTATATTCTTTTTCGATATCCGCGAGCGCGGTGTAGTCTTTTTTTATTTCTTCGGTTTGTGTTAAAATACGGGCAATATAATTATTATTTTTATCGATTTTGCTTATTTCGCATACCCCAACGGCTTCATTCTCAGAGTTATAAATACCAAAGATCATGCCCAGTGCGATTTTTTTGTTTTTATCTATTTCTAAAAAAACATATTCACCTTCTGTCTCGATAATTCTGCCGATTATAATACTTGAGGATGTTTGCTGGTAAGCGATGTTTGTAAGGAAAGTAAAGAAAATAATAGGCAGGAATATTCTTTTCATAAAAAAAATGCGATCCCGTATTATTGAAAATCGATAATCGAAAGTTGACCGCAATCGAAAAACTTTTTGTTCAAATATCGATTTTCAATTTTCGATTGCTCTGATTTTCTGCCGGAGGCAGAAAATCTGGTGGAGCTGATCAGGATCGAACTGACGGCCTCCTCGTTGCGAACGAGGCGCTCTCCCAACTGAGCTACAGCCCCACTAAAAGTTGCAAGTTACAAGGTCACAAGTCACAAGCAAGTAATAAAGCTGGTGGTTTTGTAACTTATTTTCCATATATTGTAATAAAAAATGATTGTTTTGTATATTGAATTTTTACAAAAATTAATAAAATTATATTTGGGAAAATTAATAATAGATTATTTTTGGATTTTATTGATATAATATCAAATCACAAAATACGAGTTATTGTTTTTAACTGGTGACTTGGTGACTTTAAAACTTGTGACTTATTATAGGAGAAAATATGTATCTGAACAGCAAACTTTTTACTATTAAAGAAGGCATAAACCAGGAAGATTATATAATCGGCATATATCATCTCGAAACTGCCACGGATGATATTTTAAAAAAAGTAGAGGCGCTGGCTTTAGAGCAGTCAACCGGGACCTGGACCAAAGTCCCTGAAGAGACTGAAGATGTAATTGAAAAATTCGGGGCAAGGGTGCTTGGGCTTTATGAAATACCGAATTATGAAGATGCCCTGCCTGAAAATAAGGTCAGGAATTTTGTTTTTATGCTCGGTTTCCCGGTTGTAAATATAAACGGGCAGATACCGCAGGTTTTAACCGCGCTTTACGGGAATATTTCCATGGCCGGGAAATTAAAGCTTCTGGATATCCATTTTCCTTTATCATATATTAAAAATTATAACGGCCCTAAATTCGGGGTTGAGGGAATGAGAAAGTTATTGAAGGTTAAGGACCGGCCGCTGGTTATGGTTATGTTTAAGCCTTGTGTGGGCCTGGCGCCTAAAGCGCTTGGTAAAATGTTTTTTGAATTAGGCATGGCGGGCGTGGATATTATAAAGGATGATGAGCTGCTGGCTGATCCGGATTATTGTACTGTTCCGGAGCGGTTGGAGATCTGCTTAAAGATGACGGAAAAAATTTATAGCGAGACCGGCAGAAAAGTTTTGTATAGTGTGAATATAACCGACAACCATGACAGGATGTTTGAAAAGGCGCATAAGGCTATAAAGAACGGCGCGAATTCCCTGATGGTCAACACTTATACTGTTGGTTTTTCCGCGATGAGCGCGCTGGCTGAAGATAAAAGCATAAATGTTCCGATCTTAAGCCATCCGGATTTTGCCGGTGCGATGTTTGAATCGCCTAATTATGGATTGAGCTCAAATCTGGTCCTCGGAAAACTGGCGAGATTGTCAGGGGCGGATATGGTTGTTTATCCGAGCCATTACGGAAAGGTGTTAATGCTTAAAGAAAGGATCATCAGGATCGCGCAGGAATTACTTTCGCCGTTTTATCATCTGAACAGGGTGTTCCCATGCCCTTCGGCCGGGATTCATGCCGGTTTGATCGGGAAATTGATGAATGATGTCGGGACTGATATTCTGATTGGGGCGGGCGGCGGAGTTCACGGGCATCCGATGGGCCTTAAGGCAGGAGTTAAGGCATTCCATCAGGCAATTGAAGCTGAAATGAAAAATATCCCGCTGGAGAAAGCCTGTCAGAAAAATAAAGAATTAAACGCGGCTATCCAAAAATGGGGCGTTGTCGGGGATAAAAGCAAAGGGTATGACCTGGCGAAATAATATTGTAGGGGCGAACCCATGTGTTCGCCCTCTTAATTTGGGCAGATGCCCCTACGGGAGTTTCAATGATCGAATTTCGTGAACCAATTGATAAATTAGTCAGATTACCAAAAACATTCACCAAAAAATTAAAATTTCCAAATCCTTCAGATATTCGTATTTATGATGATACGCTTCGTGACGGCGAGCAGATGCCTGGTGTGGCGTTCAGCCCTGAAGGTAAACTGGAGATGGCAAAATTTTTGAGTGATATGGGCGTCCATGTAATGGATGTCGCGTTCCCTGTGAACGGCGAATCCGATTGTAAGGCCCTGCAGTTGATCGTTCAAGCCCAAAAACGCGGAGAGATAAGAAAAGATGTAGAGATATTGGCGATGTGCCGCGGTGTTAAAGAGGATGTCGATATGGTCATTAACACACTTG